>NZ_JACANU010000018.1:0-41980 GCF_030329325.1 Acinetobacter sp. 226-1 | reverse complement strand
GGTCCATTCACAACCAATGGCAGCAGCTATAACAACATTTCTGATGCGATTGCAGATCAAGCGAAGAAATCGAAAACGACTGTGACACAAGGTAACAACATCACGGTGACTTCAGGTACTAACGCTGATGGTTCAGTGAACTATGAAGTGGCGACTGCGAAAGATGTGAAGTTTGATAATGTGACTGTCGGTCCTATTTCAATTTCCAAAAATGGTGTTGATGCTGGCAATACGCAAATTAAGAATATTGCAGCAGGTACAGCAGATAGTGATGCAGTTAACGTTAGTCAGTTGAATAAAGTCGTTAATCAGACTATTGAAAATGATGTAACGAAGATTATTGGTACTACTGATGGTAAAGCAAGTGAGCTATTTGAAACCTATAATGTCTCTGGTCAAAAAACTACAGATCGTCGTAACATTCTAGAAACTGTAACAAGCATTAATACGAAGGGTGCAAAATATTTCCATACGAATGCTGTAGATGAAACATTAGAAAGTGGTGTGATTGGAGAGACAAATGACTCTAGTGCAGGAGGCAAAAACTCTACAGCAATTGGTGTCAATGCAATTGTTGCAGATGGAGCAACAAGTACTACGGCACTAGGTCATAATACTTCAGCAACAGATGAAGCAACTCACTCAGTCGTTGTTGGTTCAGGTTCTAAAGTTGGTGGAGCATCAACGATTGCAATTGGTCATGGTGCACAAGCATTAGGTGATCAAGCAATTAGTATTGGTACTGGAAATATTGTCAAAGGTAATAATTCTGGTGCTTTAGGTGATCCAAGTATTGTTGATGGAAATAGCAGTTATTCTGTTGGTAATAACAATAAAGTTGTTACAGATAATACTTTTGTACTGGGTAATGATGTTACTCAAACCGTTGAAGGCTCAGTGGTATTAGGTAATAAATCAGCAGCAACAACAGGTGCTGGTGTTGCAGGTTATACATTTGCTCAGTCAACAGCGAAAGACCGTGATGCCATTAACAAGACGACCAGTACAACTGGTGCCGTTGCTGTAGGTGATGCAACGAATGGCATTTATCGTCAAGTGACAGGTGTAGCAGCAGGTACAGCAGATTCTGATGCTGTAAACGTTGCACAGTTGAAGGCGGTTGATCATCAAGTTACCAACACACAAAATACTTTAGTAAACAGCCTTGGTGGTGGTTCTAAAGTTAACCAAGATGGCTCAATCACAGGTCCAACTTACAATGTTGGTGGTGGTACACAAACCAATGTTGGTGATGCATTAGACGCTTTAAATAGTAAGGTGAATAATGTAGACGGTACTGCAAATGCTGGTTGGACAGTGAAAGCTGGTGATAAATCACAAACCATTAAGCCAAAAGCAACAGTTGAGTTTGTTGGTGATAACAATATCACTGTAACTCAAGAAAACGACAAAGAGGGTAATGCAAAACTTGCTGTCGAGTTGAATAAAAAGCTTGATGTTGAACAGTTAAAAGCTGGCGATACTGTGATTAATACTGGTGGAGTGTCAATTGGGCAAGTTGTACAGTTAGGCGGAACAGGTCTAATTATTCAAAATGGTCCAAGTGTAACAACTGCAGGAATTAGCGCAGGTAATAAAGTGATTACCAATGTTGCAGCAGGTCAGAAAGATACTGATGCTGTGAACAAAGGTCAGTTGGATAGCGCGATTAACAATATTAGCAATAAGGTTGATCAAGCAAATAACAATGTTGTTCAATATGACAAAAATGCTGACGGTACTGTAAATAAAGACAGCGTAACTTTAGGTGGTGGCGATAAAGGTACAACAATTACCAATGTTGCTGACGGTAAAGTGACGCAGGGTTCTAAAGACGCAGTCAATGGCGGTCAATTATGGAATGTTGAACAAAAAGTTAATCAAAATACCAGTGATATTAACAATATCAAAAATGAGATTAACAATGGTTCAATTGGCTTAGTTCAACAAACTGGAGGTTCAAAAGCTGATATCACTGTAGGTAAAAATACAGGTGGTACAACAGTGAATATGGCTGGTAAAGATGGTGATCGTGTCGTTACTGGTGTTAAAGATGGTGCAGTCAACAAAGACTCTAAAGATGCAATTAATGGTTCTCAACTACATGCACAGAAAGTTGAAACGAATCAAAAAGTTGTTGAGTACTTAGGTGGTGGTGCTGCGATTGACAATATTACTGGCAGCTTTACAACCGCACCGTCTTATACAGTCGGAGACAGTAAATACAATAATGTTGGTGGTGCTATTGATGCGTTGAATAAAGCAGATCAAGAGCTTGGTAATAAGATTAATAATGTAAGTAACCGTTTAGAGCAAGCATTCCAATCGACTAACCAACGTATTGATGATGTTGAAAAACGTGCAAATGCAGGTATTGCAGCGGCAATGGCGCTTGAAAATGCACCGTACATTCCAGGTAAATATACTTACGCAGCGGGTGCGTCATATCACGGTGGTGAAAGTGCTATCGGTGTGACTTTACGTAAAACTGCCGATAATGGTCGCTGGTCATTGACTGGTGGTATTGCGGCGGCGAGCGAAGGTGATCCAAGTGTACGTATCGGTATCAGTGGTGTAATTGACTAATTCACTAGACTAGGAAGATCTTCGGATCTTCCTTGGTTTTTCCCTATTTTAAGAGAGATAAATTAATGAAAACATTAAACACAATTTTGCTGTTCAGTGTGCTCAGCGGTCTAGTGACAACAATGAGTTCTGCTGCTGAAATTGATCCACAAAATACACCAGAAGAAATTAATTTTCCTGAAGTTAAAGACAGCTATTTAAAACAAGTTCATCGTTATGAATATGACGAAGTTGCACGTTTGGATAAAGGCTTAACAAAAGATCAGATCCGTTTTATTTTGGGTAATCCCCAATTTAATGAAGGCTTATTTTTTGTTAAAACATGGAACTATGTTTTAGATATCCGCCAACCAAATACTAACCAATACAAGCGTTGTCAGTTACGTGTAGATTTTAATAAAGATAAACTATCTGAAAATTTATATTGGAAAGGTGAAGAGTGCCAAGGCTTAATGGTCTATGGTGCAAATAACCAAGTTCCTCCACAGGTAGTTTATCCTGTAGATAAACAACGTAAAAATGCAAATGTCTTATTTGCATTTGATCGTTATGATCCACAAGCCATTGACCAAAACTATAGTTCAGTATCAACTATTGTTGAACAGATTAAGGTAGATAATCCTGAGCGTATCGAAATATCGGGCTTTGCAGACCGTTTAGGACAATATGCTTATAATCAACGTTTATCTGCAAATCGTGCGAATACAGTGGCTCAATTATTAGTACAACAAGGTGTAAATCCTAATATTATTTCTTTACAAGGAAATGGTTCAACAACAGCTTATCAACAATGCCAAGCAGGTGCTAAAACAGCAGGTTTGATCCAGTGTTTAGCGCCAAACCGTCGTGTAAATGTACAGTGGTAAAGTTGTGATACCGTGAGTTTTTAGAACTTAAGTATATTAATTTTATCTAAGTATAGATATTTGTAATGACCGAAAATAAATCGGTCATTCATTTATTCAAGAACTCATAATTTTGTTATTTTAGAGTGAATTGAGTTTGTAAAGATACTTTAATTTAGTTGATCATGTTGATTGTTTAAGTCAGTAATAGATGAGTAAGGAAATAGAATGTTAAAGAAAATAATCTGGATGTCTGTGGGTATTTTAATGGCTTGTAATGTTCAGGCTTTTGACAAAAAACAGATCAACCCTGAGCAGGACATTTGGGGAACTTGGACGATTCATAATGAAAAATTGAATTGTTCTGAAGTTTACCAGTTTTCTAAACCAAGTCAGTTAACTTATACAAGTAATGAAAAACGAATCACAGGTGATTTTGCTATCTGGAGAAGTATGCTTAATCAAGATCTCGACTTATTGTCAGTGCAAGTGAAGTCTGACAATAAAGCTGCTAGTTGTGGTGGACCTGCTATAGATATGACTAATGGTAAGTTACAACTAAATCTGAAGTGGATTTCTGCAACATCGGCAGAGTTATGCAGTGATCATGAAGCTAAATTATGTAGCGGTTTATATTTGATTAAACAGAAATAATGAGATTGTGAATCAAAACTTGGCTTCTTTGGAAGCCTTTTTAATAAAAGCTAAAGTGGAACTATTATTAATAAGTTTTATTTATGTAATTTTGAAAAAATATTCATATAAGTTTTGTATTGAATCTCTTCAAGATAGGTTTATATTAGTTTTCATTACTCAAGGCTTATGGCTATTCGTCATTGAATTTGTCATCCATCAAAATTGTATAAAAATGATCCATGCCTTGATCATCTGTTATGCAGCATCTTATAGTATGATGTAAAAATATTTCGCCTGATTATCAGTTTTAGTCTGCCAGAATGAATAATGACATTCATTTCAGCTCAAATAATGTTGGAAATACACATGCCTGACTATCGTTCAAAAACATCGACACACGGAAGAAACATGGCTGGTGCGCGTGGCTTATGGCGCGCGACAGGAATGAAAGATGAGGACTTTGGTAAACCGATTATTGCGGTGGTCAACTCATTTACCCAATTTGTACCAGGTCATGTACACCTTAAAGATTTAGGACAGTTGGTTGCTCGTCAAATTGAACAAGCAGGCGGTGTAGCTAAAGAATTCAATACCATTGCGGTTGATGACGGCATTGCCATGGGGCATGACGGCATGCTCTATTCATTGCCTTCACGTGATTTGATTGCAGACTCAGTAGAATACATGGTCAATGCACACTGTGCAGATGCGATGGTATGTATTTCCAACTGTGACAAAATCACTCCGGGAATGTTGATGGCATCTATGCGCTTGAACATTCCAGTGGTATTTGTGTCTGGTGGTCCAATGGAAGCGGGTAAAGTCAAAATCCGTGGCAATGAAAAAGCCATTGACCTTGTCGATGCTATGATTGTTGCAGCAGATGACAACTTTACTGATGAAGAAGTGGCTGAATACGAACGTTCAGCATGTCCAACCTGTGGTTCATGTTCAGGGATGTTCACTGCAAACTCAATGAACTGTTTGACTGAAGCTTTAGGTTTATCATTACCGGGTAATGGTTCAACTTTGGCAACGCATGCTAACCGTAAAAAGCTGTTTGAAAAAGCAGGTCAGTTAATTGTTGAAATTACCAAACGTCATTATGAACAAAATGACTATAGTTTATTGCCACGTTCAATTGCAACCAAAGCGGCTTTTGAAAATGCAATGACCCTTGATATTTCGATGGGTGGTTCAACCAATACAGTTCTGCATTTATTGGCTGCGGCACATGAAGCAGAAGTGGACTTTACCATGACGGATATTGACCGTTTATCTCGTAACGTCCCAGTCCTATGTAAAGTTGCGCCAGCAAAACAAGACGTTCATATGGAAGATGTGCACCGTGCGGGTGGGATCATGTCGATTCTTGGTGAGTTGGATCGTGCAGGTTTACTCGATACTTCGGTTCCAACTGTACATGAAAAAACCTTAAAAGATGCTTTGGATAAATGGGACATTATCCGTACTGAAGACGAAGATGTTTATCAATTCTTCCGTTCAGCACCGGGCGGTGTTCCAACGCAAACTGCATTCTCACAAGATCGTTATTATTCACGTTTGGATGGTGACCGTGAGGGTGGTGTGATTCGTAATGTTGCCAATGCATTCTCTCAAGATGGTGGTTTGGCAGTACTTTACGGAAACATTGCTTTGGAAGGCTGTATTGTAAAAACTGCGGGTGTAGATGACTCGATTTTGAAATTCAACGGCACAGCACGTGTTTTTGAAAGTCAGGATGCTGCTGTAGAAGCTATTTTGGGTGGAAAAATTACAGCGGGTGATGTAGTGGTGATTCGCTACGAAGGTCCACGTGGTGGTCCAGGTATGCAAGAAATGCTTTACCCAACCAGTTATTTAAAATCCAAAGGTTTGGGCAAAGACTGTGCCTTGTTAACTGATGGTCGTTTCTCTGGCGGTTCATCAGGGCTGTCTATTGGTCACGTTTCACCAGAAGCGGCTGAAGGTGGTGCAATTGGTTTGGTTGAAGATGGCGACCGTATCGAAATTGATATTCCAAACCGTACTATTCATCTTGCTGTAGATGAAGCAACTATGGCTGCACGTCGTGAAGTACAAGAAGCTAAAGGCTGGCATCCTGCCGAAGAGCGCCCACGTAAAGTCTCTAAAGCACTTAAAGCTTATGCAATGCATACCACGAGTGCTTCAAAAGGTGCTGTACGCGAAATTTAATTTTCACGCTGAATGATTTAATATTTAAAAAGCATCCATAGATTGGGTGCTTTTTATATGATTGAATGATTAGAATTAAATTTTTAGTGATGGGCTGTTTTATGCAGCATGGTGAAAAAATTTTCAATGTAAAATAAATTTTTTAAGCATCATATTGCAATGAATGGTATGCTTGAATGAGTTTCAATCAAATTTTTTCATCACATTATTCAGTGCTTTTTCGAGGCTATACTCATGTCACTGTTACGCCGTTGGTTTGATCCCATTAGATCGAGTTGGTTTTATGAAAAGCCAATACGTCAAGAGGTGTTATCCACGGAACATGGTCTACATATCTATTTGCGTTTAGATGATGTTTATAGTTATCTCGCTGTGCAGCAGTTGATACAACTCGATGATATTTTAAGTGCTGAATTAAAACCGTTGAAAATTATTATTTCAGATACTGCCGCAGAACCCCCCAATGGCATGACGATTGAAGAATGGCGTAAATATAGTTTGAATGACGCCAAGATTTTAGCGAATCAGCACCGTTTTAGTTATGATGAAGAAAAACCAGAACAACCCACTCAAGAAGCATTAAAACAAGCAGAAACCATCCTTCGTAATACGCCATTAACAGGTCAAAATTTTTTATATTTACTTGAAGACGTTTTTCATATGTTGTGGCAGCAACAATATGGAAAATTACGCATGTTATTTGTGATGGCAAGTAAACAACAAAAAGAACAACATTTTCCAGAGCGTATCTTTGATCATACACCTGTTCTAGAAAGTTATTTTGAGCTAGGTGGACGTAAATACCATGCAGTCGATGATTTGCTACGTTTAACACGCCGTTTAAAACAGCAAAAGTTATTGATTGATAACCCTATTTTCCTCATTAATCATATTGAATGGCGCGAACATTTAATGAGTGATGCAGAAGAACTTGCTGAAATTCAGGCAATGCATCCTGAGTTAAATTTATATATTGCGCTCGAAGATCCGATTAGTTGGTTGTTATTGGCTTATATCAAAGAAGAGTTGGCAAATTATTATAATATTCAATTGAATGTTTTTCCGTTAAGTTATCATGGACGAGACTTTTTTGATTGGAGTTTAGCAACACGTTTATCAAAACGTACTGAGGTAAAATTTACCCCATTTTGTCGTCCAACCGCAGACAGTATTTTGCATATGGCACAGTTATTTTATAGTGTTGAACAAGAGCAACGTGTTGATGCCATCTATACTATTTTGGAAGCAGTGTGGGCAAAAGGAAAAGATTTGTCTTATAAGGCACATTTGCAAGAACTACAACAAGAATTAGGTATTGAAAAATTAGTAGATTTGGATGTCAGTGAGTTATTAAAAATAAATGACCAACATTGTGCTGAGAAGCATCAACCTGATTTTCCTGTGCTTGAGTTAGATATTGAAGGAAAACGTTACGTATTTAATAGCTTATATCGTGTATGGATGATTGAAAGTATTTTCAGTAATGTGTTAGAACAGAAGTATAAAAGTGATAATGCTGCCGAGCTAAAATATGCCAAACAACTTAGCGATGAAAAAAGAGAAATGTGAATCACTTGAACAAGCACGTGCTTATATTGATGAACTTGATCAAGCCTTAATCGAAATTATTGCCACACGCCAATTTTATGTTGATCAAGCGGTACGCTTTAAACGTACTGCTGAAGATGTACAGTCGCCTGAACGTGTACAACAAGTGATTCATAAAGTTCGTGAAAAAGCCAAAGTATTACATACAGATCCTGACTTAGTTGAAAAGATTTATCGCGAGATGATTCAACATTTTATTCAACGAGAACTTAAAGAAATTAGACCCTAAAATATTAGATTTATCATATGAATTTTTTAAATGCCAGACATAAAATGAATGGTGAATGAATCATTAGGATAATCGTAAATAAAAGATTTTTCCTTATATAGATGTAGTCAAGTGCATTAAAAATGCAATCATAACGCGCGATGAAATATGACGAAGTTGGATCTATTCGAGTCTTTATTTTTGACTAAGAGCATTCCTGTTTTATAGCCACTATTTTATAAAGGGTTTTAATTCTAATTTTTCATTTAGCCTCAATATTTTATTGAGGTTCACTTCTGAAAAACGTGATATTTCATCTTAAAAAATTTCTGTAGCATGACCTAAAATATGACGAGGGGCGTGTCTTGATAGGTTTTGTGATTGCTGTCTTTGCAGTAGCAGGAATGATTAAAGGTACAATTGGCTTAGGTTTACCTGCGGTATCTATGGGACTTTTGACGCTGGTCATCAGTCCTTTTCAGGCAGCAGCTTTATTGATTATTCCTTCAATGGTGACGAATATTTGGCAACTTTTTGCTGAAGGTCATGTCATTCGTTTAATTCGCCGTTTTTGGATGTTATTACTGGGTATTATTGTTGGCTCAGTTTGGAGTATTTTTCCAACTTTAGGTCATTCGACAACTCATTTTCAGAGTGAAGCATTACTAGGCGCCATGTTAGCTTTGTATGGTGCGTATGGTTTATTTGCCAAAAATATGCCAAATCTTGCGCCTTATGAAAAATATTTATCGCCGATTGTGGGTTATTTGGGTGGTGCATTAACCGTTGCAACAGGTGTGGTGCTCATTCCTGTGGTGCCTTATGTTCAGTCTTTACAGTTAAAACGTGATGATTTAGTTCAAACTTTAGGTCTGGCTTTTACTGTATCAACATGTTGTCTAGCCGTTTTTTTACATTTAAATCCTGTAGAAAATACACCCATTAATTATCAATTATCATTGATCGCCTTAATTCCTGCTTTAATGGGGATGTGGTTAGGAACAAAAATTCGTTATCGCATTCCTGAACAAAAATTTCGTAAAGTCTTTTTTTGTGGTTTAGTGGTTTTTGGTGTGTATTCTGTTTTACACCAACTGGGTGTTGTTTAATTTTAGTCAACATCCAATTGATTTTTTTGAGAAATTAAAAATTGTGCAAAGTGTTGATAAGACGTATTTAAAATATCGAAATTTTGTGCTGCCAGAAGTAATTTACGATTTGCCCAAGTTCCACTTAGTTTAACTTGATGAAATTTATATATTTTATTTAAATGTTGTGCAGCACGTTTAGGAATAATCGCAATACCTACACTATTGGCAACAACTTGTGCAATTGCGGTGAAGTTGGGTAAACGTAAACGATATTGAATCGTACAATGCAGTTGTTTTGCTTGAGCTTCGATCGATTGTTGTAGTGAGTGATGTTGTATTAGCCCAACAAAAGGATAATGTAAAATATCGGCTAAATTAAGTATTTTTTCTTTTGCTAAATCATGATCTTGAGGGCAAATAAGCACTAAAGGATCATCAGCAAAATCTAAAGTATGTAAATGTTTTGAATTAAAAAAACTTGAAATTAAACCAAGCTGTGCGATGCCTTTTTCAAGCGCTTGGATGATGTCTTGGCTTTCAGCCTCTTTGAGTTCGATGTGTAAATGTGAATTTTCCACTAAATATTGAGGCAGCAATAAGGGTAAATATTCACTTTGCGCAGAAGAATTACACCATAACGTGATTTCTGTGATTAAGCCTTGTGAAAAGGGAAGCATCGCATTTTGTAATTGTTGGGCTTGTTGAAGTACTTGCTGTGCGTGTTCTGCAAATACTTGACCTGCAATAGTCAGTTTTATACCAGAGCTATGGCGAGTAAATAACGAAGTATGGAAATGTTGTTCTAGTTTTTTTACTCTCTCACTTGCTGCTTGTAAGGAAATCGCTGAGCATTCTGCACCTTTGGTTAGACTGCCATTTGCCACAATATTTAAGAAGAGTCTCAAATCAAAAAAATCAAAACGCATAATGAATAGCTAAGTTGTACTTTTGATTATCTTAAACTGAATTTTATCTCAGTAGGTCAAAGCGCACATTTTTTAACATGTAGCATGCAAATGAAAATAGAATTATTTTGAGGAAATGTTCTAGCGAAACTTAGCCTATACACAGAGTTTTGCTATAGTAGATCAAATTTTAAATCTAGATTTAGGAAGAACTCATGTCAACAGCTCCACGTATTGGTATTTTAGGCGCAGGCGGACGTATGGGTCGCACATTAATTCAAGCTGTACAACAAGCAGGTTATCAACTTGCAGCAGCAGTTGAGCGTCCAGAAAGCACTTTAATTGGTGCTGATGCAGGTGAACTTGCAGGCATCGGTGCTGTTGGTATTAAAGTTGTTGGCAGTTTAGAAGAAATTTTAAAAGATGTAGATGTGGTGATTGATTTTACTGCACCTGCGGCAACTGAAAATAACTTAAAACTCTGCCGTGAAGCAGGCGTGGCGATGGTGATTGGTACCACGGGCTTTTCAGAAGAACAAAAACAAGTTTTAAATGAATCTGCAACTCAAACTCCTGTGGTCTATGCAGCGAACTATTCAGTGGGTGTGAATGTTTCAATTAAACTCTTAGAACTCGCAGCAAAAGTTTTTGGCGACACTGTCGATATCGAAATCATTGAAGCACATCACCGTCATAAAGTAGATGCACCATCAGGTACAGCACTCATGATGGGTGAAGCAGTTGCCGATACTTTAGGTCGTGATTTGAAGAAAGTAGCAGTGTATGGTCGTGAAGGGCATACAGGTCCACGTGAGCGTGAAACCATTGGTTTTGAAACCATTCGTGGTGGTGATATTGTCGGTGAACATACGGTCATGTTTATTGGTGAAGGTGAGCGTGTTGAAGTGACCCATAAAGCCACCAGTCGTATGAACTTTGCTTCAGGTGCGGTGCGTGCAGCGGCATGGGTTGTGGGCAAAGATGCTAAAAAATATGACATGAAAGATGTTTTAGGTTTAAATGATATTTAAGCTTTTCTTATGATCGGTTAATATAAAAACAAGAAAACGATTTTGAATAAATAAAATGAATAAGACAGTGATGTTAATTGCTTGTGTAGCCAGTGCTTTGAGTCTGTCTGCGCAAGCAACTTTGCCAAGTAATGCTAAACTTAGCCTTAATAAAAATAATATTAAGGTCTGGACATATAAGGACGCAAATAATCCCGTTTTATCTTATAAGGCTGAAACCGTGATTGATGTGCCAATAGAAAAAGCTGTGGCTTTAGTGTTAGATGTTAATAACAGTCCAAAATGGGTTCCCAATGTCGCAAAAGCCGAAATCCTTTCACGTGATGATAAAAAGGGTGAATTTACGCTCTATATGGTTTTAGATTTTCCATTTCCACTGAAAGACCGCGATATGGTGGTTAAAGGCAAAATGTCAAAAGACAGTAATGGCACAATTACGATTAAAAATAGCGCAATTCAACAAGGTAAGGCACTCAATACGGATTATATTCGTTTAAAAGATTATTCAGGAGATTGGACATTTCAGAAACTAGGAGCAAACCAAGTCAAAGTCACCACCAACGGTCATGCTAATCCTGAAGGTGCAATCCCAGCCAGTGTTACCAATATGCTAGTCGAACAGCAGCCTTATCAGATGTTGCAAAAAATGAAAGCGGAGTTGGCTAAAAATAAGACATTGCCTGCATTACCTGAAATTTTAAAATAAATCGTGCAAAAGTGAAGATTTAAAAAATCCCACCTGTTTGATGGTGGGATTTTTTTATTCAGGATTCAGAAGAATACGCAAGTTTTGGCTGAGATAAGCGCATTTGCAGCCAAACCAAGAGCAGACCCAAAGCGGTGAGTAATGCACCTGTAATCGATACCATGACATAGCTCATGCCCAGACTGAGTACGGCACCGCCTGCTGCTGCACCCACAGCATTTCCTAAGTTAAATGCCCCAATATTGACAGATGATGCCAAACCAGGCGCTTCATGTGCCACAGACATGACGCGCATTTGTAAGGGAGGAACCACAGCAAAAGCGGCTGTTCCCCAAACCACCAATGCCAAAGCAGCACCAATTGGCGTGGTTGCCAAAATAGGGAAGAGCAACATTGACAGCATCAGCAACAACAAAAAACCAGTCAGGGTTTTGGTTAAGGATTTGTCTGCAAATTTACCGCCTAAATGATTTCCAATCGAAAAACCCACCCCGATCAGCACCAGCATGAGCGTAATAAAGCTTGGACTTGCATGGGTAATATTTTGCAGTGTTGGGGCAATATAGGTGTACAGGGTAAACATTGCACCTGCGCTCATCACAGTGGTAAGTAAGGCAAGCACGACAGGCAGACGGGTCAGCACCTTTAATTCAGCTTTGACATTGGGACGTTGTCCCGCAGTTCCCTCAGGCAATGCCTTCCATAAGCACAGCATGGTAACGACACCCAAAACAGCAATAGCGGCAAAGGACATGCGCCAACCAATATTTTGTCCGACCCATGTGGCAAGCGGAACACCGCCAATATTGGCAATGGTCAGCCCCATAAACATAGTGGCAACGGCACTGGCTTGTTTTTCTTTAGGCACAACACTGGTTGCAACAATCGAACCTATCCCAAAAAACACGCCATGATTTAAACTGGTCAGGATCCGTGCGCCCATCAGTCCCCAATAATTGGGTGCTATGGCGGCTAAAATATTTCCGACCGTGAAAATACTCATGGCAAGGATCAGGGCTTTACGTTTGGAAAAATGTCCAAACCATAGCGTCATGATCGGTGCACCAATCATCACACCCAAGGCATAGGCAGTGATCAGCATACCTGCGGTGGGAATGGAAATATTCAGGTTTTCCGCAATTTGTGGCAAGAAGCCCATGGGGGAAAATTCTGTGGTGCCAATGGCAAAAGCCCCAATGGCAAGCGCAAATAAAGGGAAATTAATTTTTATTTTGCTTTAGTCCCAAATCGGCGCTAAGCCTTCAGGATCAACTTCTCGTCCGTTGCGTTCCAACTCTGCAATCATCTGCATTTCTTCAGCAGTCAGTTGGATGTCCTGTGCTTTTAGATTGGCGATCAGATTTTCACGTTTGGTTGATGATGGAATCACAGAGAAGCCTTTTTGCAATGCCCAAGCCAAGGCAATTTGTGCAGTTGACGCTTGATGATGTTGAGCAATTTTAGCCAAAACAGGATCTTGCAAGACTTTGCCATATGCCAACGTCATATATGAAGTCACATCAATATTTTGCGCTTGTAAAAACTCAACAACTTTACGGTTTTGTAAATACGGACTGAGTTCAATCTGATTGGTGGCAATATTTTCCACACCCACCGCAGCAATCGCTTGTTGGGTCAAATCAATATTGAAATTTGAAATACCAATATGTTTGGTCAGACCTTGCTGTTTTGCCTGTAACAGGTTTTGCATCATTTCAGCCACGGAAATACCTTTACTTGGCGCAGGCCAATGGATCAGCGTTAAATCCACAGCATCTGTTCTGAGTTTATGTAAGCTGTCTTTTAAACTTGGAATCAGTTTGTCTGCTGAATAATATTCTGTCCAAATTTTTGTGGTGATAAATAACTCATTTCGGTTGATTTGGCTTTCAGCAATGGCTTGCCCCACTTCTGCTTCATTGCCATAGATTTGTGCCGTATCAATAGAACGATAACCAACATCCAAAGCCGTTTTTACCGAATCAATGACGGTTTGACCTGTTAAACGGAAAGTTCCGACACCGAATTGCGGAATGATCGTATTCATGGATATTTCACATTGTTTTTGAGATTATCTGTATTGTGCAAGATTTATTGTTGCGGACAAATACAATATTCTGCAAAATATTATTGATTTTTAGTCAACAATAAACTGTGATAAAAATGAAATCCACCTTAGAAGAATTACAGGCATTTATCTCTATTGTTGATAGTGGCTCCATTGTTGGGGCAGCAGAGCAGTTGCACCAAACTACTTCGGGCGTGAGTCGAGCTTTACAGCGTCTTGAAACCAAACTCAATGTAACTTTGCTTGAACGCACCACACGCAAATTAAAATTGACGCAGGAAGGGCAAATATTTTTAGAAAAAGCCCGAAAAATCGTTCATGACCTGAATGAAGCAGAAGATGCCTTACTCAAATCAGACAACGATACTTCAGGCATTGTACGGGTTGACTCCGCAACGCCTTTTGTATTGCATGTGATTACGCCGTTGATTCCTGAGTTTCTCGCGCTATATCCCAATATTCAGATTGAACTAAACAGTAATGACCAAATTATTGATCTGCTTGAACATAAAACAGATGTCGCCATTCGTTTTGGACAATTAACCGATTCAAGTCTACATGCTCGCTTGTTGTGTAAGAGTCGTTTATATATTGTGGCAAGTCCTGAATATTTAGAAAAAAATGGCAAGCCGCAAACGCCAAAGGACATTCTCAACCATCAACAAATTGGCTTCAGTAAAGTGGCACATCTCAATACTTGGCCGATTCAGGTTGATGGTCAGTATTTGACGATTCAGCCTCAAATTAAAGCATCAAGTGGAGAAACCGTAAGACAATTATGCGTAGGTGGATTTGGGATCGCACGCTTATCTGCATTTGAAATTATCCAAGATTTAAAGCAAGGGCGATTGGTGGCTTTATTTGAAGATCAAATCGAGCTATATGAGCAGAGCATCCATGCCGTGTACTATCAGCAAGAGCACTTGCCGAAGCGTGTCCGTTTATTCATTGAGTTTTTAGCGCAAAAGCTGTCAAAGTATCGATAGTTTTTTGTGGCGGTAAATCCAAACTGAGCAGATTTTGTTTGCTGTTTTGTGCTTGATTGACCAAACGTACTTCGAAATGTTGAGCAGCATCCTGCTGACATTCAAAATTTAAATTCTGCTGTGTCGGCATGTTAAGGCGCATGTTGATGTCGTTGCTAACACGATAGGTGTACGCTCTGATCGGTGCTGCATGTTGTAAACTCGGTTGCAGATGATCAAGTTGATATTCGCCCAATCGTTGCGTTTTTAGAAAGCCTTCAATCAATGATTTACAAATAAAATGCTGTTGCTGTGCGATTTGATTGGTGGCTTGGGGTTGGCAGGCACTGAGCAATAAAGCTGTCGTTAGCAATGTGAATATTCTCATTATTTTCTCCTTTCAAATCATTTCAGTTGCAAGATGGGGCTGTGAAAGAAGCATAAATCTGATAGTTTTATAGGTACAGATACAACAAATACTAAAATTTGGGTACAGATATGGCATTTCAATACCAAAGTTTGGCACAGCAACTTGCACAGAAAATTTATTGTGGCGAATTGACAGTCGGGCAGCGTTTGAGTTCATTGCGTCAATTTGCCGAGCAGCAAAGCATTAGTCTGAATACTGCAAAAAGTTGTTATGAATTGCTTGAAGCACAAGGCTTGATTTATGTGAAGGAAAAGTCAGGTTATTTTGTGCAATCACAACAGGATGCACAACGCATCGCTGTGCCTGATCATCCGAGTTTTCCATCCCGACCACGTGAAGTGTCAAATTTAGAATTACAAATACAAATTCATGAAGCCTCTGCCAATAACCGTTTGGTACATTTAGGTTCGATCCAGTTATCACCTGATTTTGTGCCTGTAGAAGCGTTGAGACGTTCGATTCAACGTGCACTAAAACACTGTAAACCTGAGGATTTTTTATATAATAATCGGCAAGGTCATCCCACTTTACGGGAAGCGTTGTCCGCGCATTGGGCAGAAGATGGTTTTTATATTGCCAAAGAGGATATTTATATCAGCAATGGTTGCATGCCTGCATTGTCAATGATGATTCAGAGTGTTAGCCATGAAGGTGACAGTATTATCGTGCCCACCCCCAACTATAATGGGCAATTGCAATTGTTGGCATTGTTAAAGCGCAAGATCATTGAAATTCCTGCCAATACCGAGGGTTTTGACTTAGCGCGTTTAGAACAAGCCATGCAAAAATCAGGTGCAAAAGTCTGCTTATTGACCGCAAATTTTCAAAATCCTTTGGGTTTTTGTCTGAGTAATGCTGAAAAAGAAAAAATTGCTCAACTTGCTGAAAAATATCAGTGTTATGTAATTGAAGATGACATTTATGCCGAATGTAGTTTCAATGCCAAACGTCCTTTACCGATCAAATATTGGGATCGTGCAGGCTATGTGATTTATTGCAGTTCGATTTCCAAGTCTTTATCGCCGTCTTATCGTTTGGGTTGGTTTTGTTTGCCACAGCGCTTGAAGCATTTACATGCCAAGTTGATTTTACAAAATGTGTCAGTGAATACGCCGTTGCAGTTGGGACTTGCCGATTTGATTTTTAGTCGGGCGTATCGTCAGCATTTAAGTGAATTGAGACCTAAATTGATGGCACAGGTGGAGCAATATCGTCAGTTTATTTCGCAGGCTTTTCAGGGTGTGGAAATTCGATTGAATCAACCACAGGGCAGTTATGCATTGTGGCTACAGTTTCCTGAACAGGTGGATAGTTTGGCGCTGTATTATCATGCGCAAAAACACAGTATTAATATTGTTCCCGGTTTAATTTTTGGTGAAGATAATCGTTATAACAATTGTATTCGGTTAAATGCAGGGCATCAGTTATCGGATGAGATTCGAGCGGCGATTGTGTTGTTGGCAGATTGGGTGAGAGGGGAGTTATCTGCTGAGGATGTAGCTTAAAATCTCCCCTCTTGCGTAGCTTTGCTACTCATCTTTAAAAAGAGGGGGATATTACGAATCTGCTTAATATTAGATTCGAACATCTCCTCCCTTTTTTAAAGGGAGGTTGGGAGGGATTCTATTGAACAGAAAAAGTAAGTCAAAAATTATCACGTCCGATAGCAATTAAAGAGGTTAGTACGGTTTATTAAAAATCCGCCTTTAACACAATGCGATAACGTGCCTGTCCTGAGTGTAGTCGCTCCAAAGCCTCATTAATTTTCGACATTGGATACAGTTCGATTTGTGGGGCAATATTTTTACGTGCTGCAAATTGTAGAAGCTGACGTAGAGCAAAAGGCGAACCCGTTGGCGAGCCTGTCACTGATTTTGCGCCACTGATTAAAGTTCCCGCAGGAATTGGCATTGGGTCAAGAACCATACCGAGCATGTGAATCGTACCATTGGGTGCAAGTGTATTCAGATAGGCTTTCCAATCTAGGCTGACATTCACCGTACACAGTAAAAGATCAAATTTGCCACGCTGTGTTTTTAAAGCATTGGCATCACGGCTATTGACCACATGATCTGCGCCCATGGCTTTGAGTTCATCGGTCTTATCCAGACTTGAGGTAAAAGCTGTAATTTCACAGCCCCAAGCTTTCAGCAGTTTAATCGCCATATGACCTAAACCACCAATGCCAATGACACCAACATGGTGAATGGCTTGAATCTGATGTTTTAAAATTGGGTCAAATACCGTGATACCACCACACAGTAAGGGTCCTGCACTTTCAGGATCTAAGTCTTCAGGTAGGGGAATAATCCATTGCCAACCTGCACGGACTTTATCGGCAAAACCACCTGCATGCCCGACTATGGTCGCTTTCTTTTCACCTGTACAAAGGACTTGTTGACCACTGACACAAGGATCACAGTATTGGCAACTTTCCGCAGTCCAACCAATTCCAACACGCTGTCCGACTTTTAAGCCTTTGGCTTCTGAACCAAGTTGAGTAATCGTGCCAATAATTTCATGACCACCCACTACAGGATAAACTGCATTGCCCCATTCATTGTTGATCACGGAAACATCGGAGTGACAAAGTCCGCAATATTCGACTTTGACTTCAACTTGATGTGCTTGTAATTCGCCTGCATCAAAGTCAAAAGGTACAAGTGCAGCACCTGCCTCTAAGGCAGCATAAGCATGGATGGTATTATCAGTCATGTGAATCCTTCCTGTTATTTTCAGTTTTTAATAAAAAATATCAACGAAATGAACAATCATTTTCATGGTCATTGACCATACCGACAGCCTGCATAAAAGCATAGATCGTGGTCGGTCCAACAAATTTAAAGCCTTTTTTCTTTAAGGTTTTCGATAACTGTTGACTGATTTCAGTCTGAGCAGGGGCGTGTTTGTAGTCAGGTACATCATTGATCTGTTGTTTCTGATCGACAAAATCCCATAGCCATTGGACAGGATCTAAACCTTCGGCTTTCATGTTTTGCCAAGCGATTGCATTGTCGCGGATTGCTTTTAATTTTCCGATATGACGAATTAGACCTGCATCCTGTAATTTATATTCAAGATGCTGATCGGTCAGTTGTGCAATTTCAGTAATAGGACGATGAAAAAAGTGCGTCCGATAAGCTTCGCGTTTTTTCAGGACGGTAATCCATGACAGACCTGCTTGCTGACCTTCCAGACACAGCATTTCAAATAAATGCTGTTCATTGCGATTGGACTTGCCCCATTCATGATCATGGTAATGGATATAAATCGGGTCATTGGAGCACCAGCCACAACGCTTATTTGTCATTTTTAAGTGCTCCTGAATTTTATTTTTTTAAAGTTTAAATTCGACCCATTGATCGGTTTTATTGTCCCAATAAAATAATTCAGACTGTTGCATCTCGTTGAAATTTAGCCACAAATCTTTGCCTGTCTTATCTGCAAAACCTGTACTGATCAGTAAAGCTTCATCGGTGATTTCCATAATCCAGCCTTGATGGCTTTGTCCATTAAAGACAATTTTTTGTTGATTACCTGATTCTGCAAATTCAACTAAACGCTCAAGTACTGCTTCTGACATGGAATATTCCTAACTGATTTTTTCAACAAAACTATCTTAAATAAGGGTAAGGGTTGACTGCGCCACGACCTTTACCGTTTAAGTATAATCCATAGTGCAAATGAGGGGCAGTGTGTCGTGCATTTCCTGTATTGCCGACATAGCCAATTAAAGTGCCTTTTTTGATATAGTCACCTTCTTTTAAGCCACGTTTATGTCCATTTAAATGTGCATAATAATGATAAGCACCACTAGGACCCATGATCCAAATGACAGTGCCACCTAAGTTATTCCCTTTGAGGCTAGTCACTAAGCCTTCAGTTGTACTATAAACCTTTGTTCCACGTGGAGCCATAATATCAATGCCCTCGTGACTGCGCCCTGCACTACGAGATGCTCCCCAAGTGTCAGTCAAATTTTTTGCTTTAATCCCTTCTACAGGAATGGGCAAACGATTTGGCATCGACATGGATTTTAGTTTTAAAATCGTATTTTGCGGTAAAGGACTTGGTTTTTTAGGCGTAGTGGTACATGCACTGATTAAAATAGCAAAACATGCAATCAAACTATAACGAAAATAAAATGACACAAGAAATCCTAATTATTCATTATTCAAGTTTTAAAAATACAAATAAAAATTGAAAATAAGTTGTGAAGACCTATGTCTGAATATGTCATATCTCAATGGCTGAGATCAATTTTTTCATAGCAGTTGGGATGCCCATTTGTGTAGCTTTTTGTGGCGAAAGCCATTCACCTGTCAGTTCAGCTTGCAGATATTCCTGTTGATCAGACTCAATCTGGAAAATATGAGCATTTAAAATCCATGTGAAATGGGTAAAGCTATGCGAAATTTGTACGGGTTCAACTTTGGAAATCAATTTAAAACGCTTACAGATATTTTCAAATTCAACATCATCTTCAAAAATGGGCAAACTCCATAAACCACCCCATAAACCACTGTTTGGACGTTGTTGCCATAACCATTGCTGATTGGATTGAATCAGTAAAACTTTGGCTGTTTTTACAGGGACAGGTTTTTTCGGTTTCTTATAAGGCAGTTCAGTTTCTAAACCTTGTTGATGTGCCTGACAGTGCTGTTGCATTGGACAATACAAACATAATGGTTTTTTCGGCGTGCAGATGGTTGCACCCAAATCCATAATGGCTTGAGTATAGTCATGATTACGTTCAGTTGGACACAGCATTTCTGCACGTTGCCACATTTCCCGTTCATGAATGGGTTTACTCAAATCATCTTCAATGGCAAAAAAACGTGCCAATACACGTTTGACATTGCCATCCATAATCACGCCATACTGACGTAAACCGAGCGACATCAGTGCGCCACCAGTAGAAGGTCCGATCCCAGGTAGCTCAACCCATTGTTCAAGCGTTGCAGGAAAATGTCCTTGTCGACTCACAATTCCCGCCGCTTTATGTAGATTACGGGCACGGGCGTAATAACCCAGACCTGCCCAATACGGAGCAACATCATCCCAAGTGGCTTGTCCTAAGTCATCCACAGTCGGAAAGCGGCTCATAAAACGCTCAAAATATTGTAAGACCGTTTTGACCTGCGTCTGTTGCAACATGATTTCAGAGACCCATACTTTGTAGGGATCATCTGCAACTTGCCATGGCAAATCATGACGTCCGTGTTGATCGAACCAAGTGAGCAGGGCATCTGAAAAGGAGAATTGCGACATAAAAATCATGAAAAATAATGGAAAAATAGGTCATCAGTATAGCGAATAATGCACAATTTTTAACAGAATAGAGGACGAAAATCAGACTATAAAAAAGACGCTTTAGCGCCTTTTCTACTTTAGATGGGAATCATCAGTTATTGATCACTGACTACGCCCCAACGTTTATCTAATTTTAAATTTTCATTTTTATAGCGTGGGATGATATGAATATGAAAATGTTCGAGTTGATCATCACCAAAGACATTACCGTCATTAAATGCGACATGAAAACCTTCAGCATGATGACGGATTTTTAGTTCATTACGTGCAAGTTCAAGTAAAGTTGATAAACTATTACGTTCTTTTTCAGTCAGCTCAAAAAATGAGTCGGTATGGCGCAGAGGAATAATGACTGAATGACCTTTAGATAAGGGATTTGTTTCAGGTAAAATCACCCCAAAATCATTTTTATCAATAATGTCAAATTCGTCAAATTCACAATATGGGCATTTTTTATCAGTCATTTTATCTTCCTCTTTCAATTTTATTTAAATCAAGACATTCGCTATAGACTTTGAATTAAGCGAGTGTACGGTCTAGAAGTTGATACATTGCAGCTAAGCCTTTTTGCTCTGCTTCAACGTTATATCCTAAGTCGACATTATTTGCTTTTGCACGTTCATCTGCAAGAGTATTACTAAAGCCATGTTTTGCACCTTTAAATACAATCACTTCATATTTCACTTGTGCAGCAGTCATTTCTTGTTCAAAGCTTTCAATCGCTTCAAGTGAAAGCATGCTGTCAAGTTCACCATGTAAAACTAAAAGTTCAGCTTTGATATTTTGAGCATCACCTTCTTGACGTGGTGAAACATTAGCAGCGTGGAAAGTCACAACTGCTTTTAAATCCGCACCAGTACGTGCAAGGTCTAACACCACTTTACCACCATAACAAAAACCAATGGCAGCTAAACGTGTTGCATCGACTTCTGGTTGAGCTGCCAAAGTGGCTAAGCCCGCAGTTGCACGGTCAACAATCGTATTGGCATTTTGGAAAGTTTGTGTCATCCATTCACTGGCTTGAGGTACATTTGTTGTGACTTTTTTGTCGCCATACATATCAATGGCAAGAGCTGCAAAACCATGTTCTGCCAACTCGCGTGCGCGTTGTTCAGTGTATTCAGTACGTCCCCACCATTCAGGAGCAACGATCACACCTGCAACAGCTTGTGTGGATTCAGGGGCAGCAAAATAGCCAATAAGTGTCGTACCGTCTTGTGCTTGGTATTGAATTTCACGTGTTGTTATTGCAAATGTCATTATTAAATCCTGATTAAGATCGGCAAGAATGACATTGATTAAAGCATAAATATGACAAATTCAAATGACTAATTGCATCATTAGTCGTAAATAAATGTGAGAAATTATAAATTTAGTGGGTAAAACATCGATAAAAAAAGAAGGATATCTATCCTTCTTTTTTTATTTATTTAATAAGTAAATTTAAACTTTTCCCCTAGAGATGAAACCCACAATCGCAAGAATTACTGCGACGACCAAGAGAATGACCGCGAAGTCTTTTGACATACCTGCGACGCCACCAAAACCAAATAGACTCGCAACTAATGCAATCACTGCAAAGATTATTGCCCAACGAAACATAGTTTTTCTCCAAGTTGTTGTTATCTTTTTCAGTATATAAAAAGCCTCATCCGCAACATGTATAGTTCTGTGCAATTCATGTGAAATGCCAAACAAAAAACGCTTGTTTTGTGAGCAAATGTAAGAGTGAATATCATTTATGAATACTGTTATAATCATTTTGTAAATGAGTTAAGGATTATTTGGGATATGTCTGCTGAGATTCGACCACAATTTTGGAAAACCTTGACCTTGACTGAGCTTAATCAAGCAGAATGGGAAGCCTTATGTGATGGTTGTGGGTTATGCTGTTTGGTTAAATTAGAAGATGAAGAGAGCAATGAAGTTGCATATACCAAAGTTTCCTGCAAGTTACTTGACTGCCAGACTGCTCAATGTTCTGACTATCCCAATCGGATGCAGTATGTTCCTGATTGCATTCAACTGACCCCAGAAAAATTACAACAAATTCATTGGTTGCCTTCGAGCTGTGCTTATCGTCGTTTAAATGAAGGCAAAAATTTGCCAACGTGGCATTATTTAAATACGGGATCACGTCAAAGTGTGATTGATGCGAGAAAATCTGCAGCAGGGCGTTGTATTTCTGAAGAACAGGTCGATGAAGAACAAATCGAAGATTATATTGTGCGTTGGGTTCGATAATCCTCATAAAATAATTGATAATCATTATCAATTAAAAGTATGATCATTCCATTAAAATGGAGTGAATCAATAATGTTGAAAGTGGCTTATGGTATCAACTCATCATGTGCTATGTGTTGGCGCTCAGCTTAAGCACGACAAGCATAGCGGTATATGCCAAGCCTGATTTAAGACCTTTAGGTGCCAATATTGCATATGAAGGCTCAGCCTATTATCAGTTCAAAACGCAAAAATTTCAGTCAGCCGATCAGCAAAGAAATTATCAGGTCTGGTTGGGTATTCCTAAAAATCACAAACAAAATCAACAATCCGCTGCCATTTTTATGCTCGATGGTAATTCTGTCATGTCACGCTTAAATGACACTATGCTAAAAAAACTATCTGAACGGGATGCGCCTGTTTTGGTGGCAATCGGTTATCAGAGCAATTTACCTTTTGAATCAGCAGCACGTTCTGTCGATTATACGCCCGCAGATGAGACAGGAAAAATAATGCCTGATCCACGAAATCCCGAGCGCATGACAGGTGGCAGTGTGCAGTTTCGTGAGTTGATCATACATCAGATTCAGCCATGGGTACGTCAGCAGGTGGCACTTGATCCGCAGCGAACAGCACTATGGGGACATTCTTATGGTGGATTATTTGTCCTTGACACTTTACTGAATACAAAAGATCAGCCATTTTCACACTATTTCTCGGCAAGTCCTTCACTGAGTTGGGCAGATACACGTATTTTAAATGCAGTTGCCAAAACAGATGCAGCACAGTTACAGCATAAAAAACTGGTGGTAATGGAAGGTGATCAGGTGCAGTCACAAGCTCGGGTCAGTATCAATGCTGATCGTGATATGATTCAAAATAATCGTCAATTGGTGCAAGATCTGGCGCATAAAGGTGTTGATGCAAAGCTAATTTTGTATCCACTTCTAAGTCATGGACAGGTTTTTCAGGCAGCATTGATGGATGTATTGAACAATCAATTATTTTAAAACGGGACATGTCATCTGATGGACTTTCCATAGTAGACTAAGAACAGCATTCACCAATCGAAAAGTCATATGTCCGACACTCAAATCCCTCTTCCTGAACGATTACGCCCACGCGATTTGTCTGAAATTATTGGGCAAGATCATCTGTTGGGGGCTGGTGCGCCACTGCGTCAAATGATTGATCAAGGACATTTACCCTCGATTATTTTTTGGGGACCACCGGGGGTAGGGAAAACCACAATTGCCTTGCTTTTGGCTCAAGCGGTTGATCGACCATTTGTCAGTTTATCTGCGCTCAATACTGGGGTAAAAGAACTGCGGGAAGTGATTGCGGAAAGCGGTGATTTGCTGACACCTGTGGTTTTTATTGATGAAATTCATCGCTTTAACAAGTCACAACAAGATGCGCTGTTAAATGCAGTAGAAAAAGGCAAGATTACGCTGATAGGGGCAACCACAGAAAATCCATCTTTTGAGGTGAATAGTGCATTGTTGTCTCGTTGTCAGGTTTACACTTTAAATGCTTTAAGTAATGAGGCAATTCAGGACTTGATTTTACGTGCAATTCAGCAAGATCGCTTTTTAAAAGAAAGATATATTCAAATTGAAGAGTTTGATGCATTGGTGCAATTTGCCGCAGGTGATGCACGTAAGGCACTGAATTTGATTGATTTGGTTGCAAGTACGTTTGAAGCTGAAGTCGAAAATATTGTCACCAATGCCATTGTTGTTAAAGTAGCACAGCAAAATATTGCACGCTATGACAAATCAGGTGAGCAACATTATGACTTAGTGTCGGCATTTATTAAGTCCATTCGGGGCAGTGATCCAGATGCGACCTTGTATTGGATGGCACGTATGCTAAAAGGTGGTGAAGATCCTGTCTTTATCGCACGTCGGATGTTGATCGCCGCTTCGGAAGACATTGGCAATTCAAATCCGAATGCTTTGTTGTTGGCAGGTGAATGTTTTCGTTCGGTACAAGCTGTCGGTATGCCTGAATGTCGGATTATTTTGGGACAATGTGCGGTCTATTTGGCGACCAGTGCCAAGAGTAACAGCACTTATTTAGCCATTAATAAAGCCCTTGAACTCGCAGAAAAAACCTCAAATCTGCCTGTGCCTTTACATTTACGAAATGCACCCACCAAGCTGATGAAAGAACAGGGCTATGGTGTAGATTATCTCTATCCGCACAATTATCCCGAACATTTTGTTTTACAGGAATATTTGCCACCTGAGCTCAAAGGGACAAAACTGTATGAATCTGCACGTAATAAGCGTGAAGTGGAAGGCGAACGTTTACAGCAACGCCGTTGGCAACAAGAGCAGCAACAGCAATAGTGAAAAGTAGAAAAAAATAGTAAAAATAGAAAAAGCCCAAACTAAAATACTGTTCTAAAGTAGAGAAAGATTTAGAATAGATCATAACTAGTTTGGGCTTTTATCATTGAAAAATGTCAATATTTTCAATGAATCAAAAAATATTATGAAAAATTCAATACTTTCTCTTGCTGTTTTCATGTTACTTCCATTACAAAGTTATGCTGAAATTTCTGCCAAAACCACCACAAAAGTACAAAGCACTGCGCCTGTTTCTTCTGAGCTTAAAGTGTTTTATCAACAAAATTTTGCACAACAAAAAACCATTCCCCACGGTTGGCGTATCCCTGGAAATAATGCAGGTCATATCTATATTGAAAATGGTGTATTGATTCTGGATGGTCGAGCTAATGCTGGACAACCGACCTCAGTTTTATTGCCACAAAGCTTAGAAAAACAACAGAACTATCGAATCGATGTAGAGTTTAGTTTAGATCAAGCTGTGAATTCTTCACGTTGGGGCAGTGTGATTTATGATGTTAATGAGACTCAAGGTGTAATTCCCAACAGTTATTATCAATTTACTTTACGTGCAGATACTACTGCAAAAAATGGCACAGAGTTTGGTCGTCGTAAAAGCAATGGTCAGTGGGAAGTCATGACCAGTAAAGCTTTTTCAGAAAACTTAAAACCAAATCAATGGTATAAAGCCAGCATCGTGGTTTCTGGGCAACGCGTACAACATTATCTAAATCATCAGTTGATGCAAGATGTTGAGCTTGATCAGCTTTCTACCAAAGGTGGTATTGGGTTATCAGCGACAGGTATTATCCTCAAAGTTAAAAATATTCAGGTAAGTGAACAGCGACAAGCATTGCCTGATTTACAAAATAAAGTGACTCAAGTGCAAGAAATTCAAAGTAATGTTGCTCTAGCACCAACGATTATCCAAAAGATTGAAAATAGTGACACAGCTTTGAGCTCAGCCAATCAGGCATATTACCAATTGGATCGTGAGTTAAATTTGTTAGATCAAAAAGGAAATAAGCTAGGTTTGTTAGAACATTATTTAGCAAATCCACAACGTAAGACTATTCCTGTTTTAGAAATTAAAACCCCACAAACCCTTGAGCAATTAAAATTACTTTCAAAAAAACAAGATATCAGTGATATCACCTTATTGTCTAAAAGCGATGTTCTGTTAAAAACTGCACATCAAGTTGTCCCGATGCTACGCACAGCTTTGGACTTAAGTGCCGAAAAATTGAAAGATAATCGACAAAGTCTTTCAGAAATTATGCGTCGTACCAATCAAGCGCATGCACGAATTGTGGTACTGCCAGAGTATTTAGCCAATAAAGCCAATGTGAGTTTTATTCAACGCCACTTGATGACGGTTTGGATTGATTCAACAGCGACACAGCCGAATGAAGTTGCAGCCATTTTAACTTCAGGGACGAATGGCGTGATCACTACACAAAGTTCGTTATTCAATAGTGTATTGAAGCAATTTCCAAAAAATACATTATTGCGCAAACCTTTGATTATTGGGCATCGTGGTGTACCCAGTTTAGAAGATGAAAATACCTTAGAGAGTGCGAAACATGCGGTAGCACTAGGAGCAGATATTGTCGAAAATGATATTTATCTGACTAAAGACCAGCAGATTGTGGTGATGCATGATGCGACGGTAGATCGAACCACAACCTCCACAGGTAAAATTGAGGAGATGACTTTAGCGCAAGTTCAACAACTTCGTTCAAAAAATAAAAATTATAAAATTCCAACTTTAGCGGAATATTTCACTGCATTTAAAAACAATCCTAATTTTGTTTTGATGATTGAAATGAAAAGCAAAAATCCTCAATTGGTCGCTAAAATGCAAGAGGAAATAAAAAAATATCAAGTTGAAAATCAGGTTGTCACGACGTCCTTTAATACCGATCAAGTGGCACGTGCTCAGTCACAAATGTCGGAGATTCCACGTGGTTTATTGGTTGGGAAGATGCCAAATAGTGCCAATGTTTTAGTGAGTAGTAAGCAAATTAATACTGATGTACAAAAGTTTAATTCAAGTTATAACCCTGCTTATCGTGCAGATTTGAGCAGTATTTTAGAAGCTTCAAAACATCGTGGTATCAGTTTTTGGCCATGGGCACTCAATGATGAAACATTTAAACAGTTGTATATTGCGGGAACAAGTGGCATTACGACCAATTCAGCACAGCTTTATTCCAAGTATATTGTGGATATTCAGACGGCTGAAAGCATCAAAGCTAAACTGAACCAAGCTGTGCAAGTTAAAGCGCAATTGACTCAGCAAGATGGCATAAAAATATCGAAAAATATTAATGATTTCATCGTATTAGCAGGCTCACTCAAATATGAGATGGTCAATGGTCAGTTGATTTTCCTAGAGAAAGGGAAGGCTGATGTTTTAGTGGTTTATAAATATCAGATTGATCAACAAAACTATTATCATATTATATCTAAGCCCATGAAAATCATTGTAAATTAGGTGTGCTTGATGAGTCGTCTGAGTATAAAAATAATTGATTCAAATCCAATCGAATATATTGAATATTTCACTATTCCTCATGGCGCTTTGACGGCACAAAAATTTCAGCTTCCGATTTATCGGGGTGAAATTGAAGGTTTACCGCAATCTATTGATTCAATCGTGGTGACTTCAGATTTACAAGGCGTATGCAACTTTGACAATGATCAGAATTTGCTATTAGGAGAAGTTTTAGCTGAAAGTTTAGCACTGATTTATGAGATCTATTTTCCTCAGTTGAAACTTGAAAAGTCATGGGCTTTTTTATGTGGCGATTTATATGCCAATTTAGAAAAGCGTGGCAGCAGTGGCAATCCGATCAACGTCTGGCAAGCTTTTGCACAGGTTTTTCGGCAAGTGATTGGCATTGCAGGCAATCATGATGATTTTGGAAAAGATTTATATCAACTTGCAGAATTTGAAAATATTCATTTTTTAGACAATGATTTTATTGAAATAAATCATTTAAAAATCGCAGGGCTGAGCGGAATCATTGGACGTGTAGATAAAAATTTTAGATTGCCAGAAGATGAATATTATTCATCACTTAAAAAACTTTTGAAAAAACAGCCTGATATTTTATTGACTCACCTTTCACCTCATATTCAAGAAATGAATTTTTTAGGTGAACCACAATTGCTTCATTTACTTGAAAAGTACGCTGAAAATTTATTATTTTGTGGGCATTCACATTGGGACACTTCACAAGTTGTCACTTTAAAAAATAATACACAGATTTTAAATGCAGATAGTAAAGTATTTATTTTGATCAATAAAAATAGGAATAATGAAAAATGACTGAAAAAACAAATTTGTATTTAACGATTTACCAAGATATTCAAGATGCTTGTGCAGAACTCAAACAAGAGACATTAGGACAGCATTTACAGATAATTGGGTTAGGATTAGTTGAGGATTTATGCGGTTATTTTGTGGTGGGGATGACGCTCGAAGAATTTAGTCAATTTGATCAAGAACTGGTTTGGTTTATTTCTGAATGGAGCATTGAGGCGAGTCACAATAATCATGTCCATCAACAAATTCAAAGATTATATGAACAATTGGGTGAGGAATACACGGAAGAACAGTATATTGAGCTTCGACAACATTACCAAAATACAATTATTCAAGTATTACAAGATTTAAGAAAAGAAGGAAAACTACAAAATCAACAAGGCGATGAAATGATTTTTATCCTTCAATATGCAGATGCTTTTGATGAAGATTTTGAAGAAATTAGTTTTGCACAGATTAATCCTTCTGAATATATTTCATTATTTTCTCAGCGTTTTAAACAGAAAAAAGGTGACAATTTGCATGATTTTCTTTTAGAGAAATATAAAAATTTATAACACTGAACATAAAAAACCGAGCTAAAAAGCTCGGTTTTTTGAATAATCAGAATCTAAGATTAAATGTCTGAAAGATCTACACCAATACGTGCAGCAACTTCTTCATAAGCTTCAACAACACCACCTAAACCTTGACGGAAACGGTCTTTGTCGAGTTTTTTCTTAGTGTCTTTATCCCATAGACGGCAACCATCTGGAGAGAACTCATCACCTAAAACGATACGGTCATGGAACACACCAAATTCGAGTTTGAAGTCAACAAGAAGCATGTTGCCTTGAGCGAACAAATCTTTAAGTACAACATTCACTTTTTGAGTGAGTTCTTTCATTTGTGCCAATTGTTCAGCATTCGCCCAACCTAAAGCAATCGCTTGAGACTCGTTCACCATTGGATCGCCTAAAGCGTCATCTTTGAAGAACAATTCAAATGTAGGAGGAGTCAGTTCTAAACCTTCTTCAACACCTAAACGACGGCATAATGAACCTGCAGCATAGTTACGCATTACGCATTCTACAGGGATCATTTGTAATTTTTTCACTAAAACTTCAGTTGGAGAAAGAAGTTTTTCAAAGTGAGTTTCGATACCAGCCGCAGCCAATTTTTCCATGATAAAGGCATTAAAACGGTTATTCACCTTACCTTTACGATCTAGTTGCTCTATTTTTTCGCCATTAAATGCTGAAGCATCGTCACGGAAAACTAGAATTAGATGATCTGCGCTATCTGTTTCATAAACGGATTTCGCTTTACCAGTATAGAGCAAGGTTTGTTTTAACATGGGGGAACCTTTTGCAAAAAAAAATTGCCTAGAACGACTAGGCTGGCCAGTTTTGGTATATCTGGGTCAACACTTCCGCAGCTTGGTCTTTATCTGCAAAAGAGTTGTTCGCATTAAACAAAGCAATGGTATTACTTGAGCCTACAGAAGTCATTTTTAAAACATAACTGGTATTATCAAGTTTAAATGTAACTTCAGTCACATTTTTACTTTGCCCAATGATGTTGTAATTTAGACTATTGAGGGTTGCTAATGCATACCGCCAAATTATAGCAGAATCTCCATCAACTTTAAGCAGTGGATTCGCATTTCCATCAGTTAAAAGTTGTGGGCGACTTACCGCTGTCGCAGTATCATTATTGCTTTGTGTTACGGAATTTGTTTGCGTAAACTCTGGACGAGGTACGTCATAGCGATTGCCGCGCTTGTTTTCAAACTTAGGAGCATGTTGAATCGCAAGCGGGTCAACCACTGGAGCTGGATACAATGGCGTTGATGGTCTAATCGTTGTGCCTTGAGGGTATTTAAGCAGTTGCACATCAGTTGTATTTTTATAGTCTAAAGAACCATTTTTGATTCCTAAAGAACTACAACCCGCTAAACTTAAAGTTAACAGGGCAAGGGTTAAACCAAAACGTAATTGCATAATACTAAGCTCTTATTAAATGACACCCGCTGCTTTGAGTTCGTCACGCAGAGGAGTGCGGTATTGTTCTGCAAGCGGAGTTAATGGTAGGCGGATACCTGTACCAATTAATCCCATTTCATGTAGTGCCCATTTCACTGGAATTGGGTTCGATTCACAAAATAGAATATTGTTTAATTTTGCAACTTGAGCATCTTTTGCTTTTGCTGTATCCATTTCACCTGCGATTGCAGCAGCACAAAGTTCGCTCATAATTTTAGGTGCAATATTTGCTGTAACAGAAATATTTCCTTGCGCGCCTGCAGCGATTAGGTCACATGCAGTTGCATCATCACCTGAATACACTGCCATATTTTTACCTTTTAGCGCATTAATCAGTTCTGTACCACGTGGTACATCACCTGTAGCGTCTTTAATGCCAACAATTTGAGGAAGATCAGCTAAACGAATCGCTGTTTCGTTTTGTAAATCTACACCTGTACGACCTGGTACGTTATAAAGAATGATTGGTAAATCTACAGCTGCTGCCACTGCTTTATAATGTTGGTATAAACCTTCCTGAGTTGGTTTATTATAATAAGGTGTCACTAAAAGAGCGGCATCTGCGCCGAGTTCTTTTGCTTCTTTGGTGAGCTCAATAGCTTCATGTGTTGAGTTTGCACCAGTACCGGCAATAATTGGAATACGTTTATTGGCAACACGGATAATTTCTTTAATTACTTCTGTGTGTTCTGCCATGCTAAGCGTTGATGCTTCGCCAGTTGTACCGACGGCAACAATGCTATTAGTGCCTTGTTCTATGTGCCACTCAACCAGCTTCTCGAGACCCTTCCAATCTACGCTGCCATCTTCTAACATTGGGGTGACGATTGCGACAATTGAGCCTTGAATCTGTGCTTGCTGAGTCATTTTGAAAAAATATCCTATGTGTCCATCCGCATATACTGATTTAAAAATAAGATTGGGATGGTTGCAGTATTTTGATTTGAGCAAAAACAATCACTTTAATAATTGCATATTGCTTACGCAAATTATGACTGATTCAGCGATTGAGAACAATATACTTTATTCAAAGCATGGAAATTCTTTAAAAAAAGCAACAAATAACTCACAGTTTAAGCTTCATATTCTACTTTTATCAGCGACTTCTTAGGTCTAAGTAAAATTAGAGAGATTCAAAATGCGCTAAATCAAACTTTTAGCTCAACTATCTTAACAAAAAGTCAATCATGAAGATTTAGAGTTTTTAAAGATGATCAAAGACACAATTATTCTTAGATTTTTTACTTTTTTTAGCTAAAATTTTGATCATGGCAAAAAGATTGATTGAAGGATTAAGTATTTAAGAGCACTTTGCTTTAGAGAATGCAAAATATATTTAAGCCCACAATGATGTGGATTTTTTATAGACTTCATTTTTATAAAAATGATCAATTGAGGCAATGTACTGAATTTTTTGTAATATGCTAAAGTGAAGTAAAATATTAAGTTAAGAAAGATGGATATGCAGCATAATTCGGTACTCATTGTGGTGGATGTGCAAAATGGTTTTACGTCTGGGGGAAATTTAGCCGTTGCCCATGCAGAACAGATTATTCCAACCATTAATCAACTGGCACAACATTTTAATAATATTGTTTTGACTCAAGACTGGCATCCTGCCAATCATATTTCTTTTGCAGAAAATCATCCGAATAAAAAAGCTTACGATACGATTCAACTGGCATATGGTACACAGGTGCTATGGGCTACTCATTGTGTGCAAGGTACGCATGATGCTGAATTTCATCCTGATTTAAATATTCCACAGGCACAGTTGGTGATTCGTAAAGGCTTTAATGCTCAGATTGATAGTTATTCAGCATTTATGGAAGCGGATCATAAAACGACAACAGGACTGGCGGGTTATTTGAAAGAGCGTGGTATAGATACAGTTTATATTGTTGGGATTGCCACAGATTTTTGTGTGGCATGGACAGCAATGGATGCTGCGAAACTAGGTTTTAAAACTTTTGTGATTTCTGATGCGACCAAAGCGATTGATTGGCAAGGTTCTTTACAACATGCATGGCAAGAAATGCTGGCAGCAGGCGTAAAACGTGTTGTGGCAAAGCAGATTTTAGAGACAGAAAATTTGTGATAATCCAGAAAAAAATACTGAGTGGTATAAAGTTCTATTAAAATCTGACAAATCTGGGACAATTAAAAAAGATTCAGGACGGACTTTATGGCAGCCATTTTACGTTTTAGTCAGTTTGTGCAAAAGACCTTCGCGCTTTGGGTGGTGGTCTTTGCATTGATTGCGCTGTGTTTTCCTGCCGCATTTGTATGGTTAAAAGCCTATATTCCGTGGGTGTTAGGCATTATCATGCTCGGAATGGGCATGACCATGACCGTAGATGATTTCAAAGGTGTGTTGCAAAATCCCAAAGCTGTGCTGATTGGTGTAGTTGCTCAGTTTGTGATTATGCCAAGCTTGGCTTATCTGCTTTGCAAGTTATTGCAGTTGCCTGCTGAAATTGCAGTAGGTGTTATTTTGGTGGGTTGCTGTCCTGGTGGTACAGCCTCCAATGTCATTGCTTATATGGCTAAAGCCAATACCGCTTTATCGGTTGCTTGTACTTCTATTTCAACATTTTTAGCCCCGATTTTAACCCCCACGATTTTTTATTTGTTGGCGAGTCAATGGATTCCGATCGATGCTGGTTCAATGTTTATTGATATTCTGAAAGTGGTGATTTTCCCCATTATTTTAGGGGTGACACTGAGAACTTTCTTCAAACAAAAAACTGAACAATATATTCAAATCATGCCTTTGGTATCGGTGATTGCCATCGTGGTGATTGTGGCGGCGATTATTGCAGCCAGTAAGGCATCTATTTTGCAATCGGGTTTGCTGATTTTGGTTGTGGTGATCTTACATAACAGTTTGGGTTTTTTACTAGGTTATTGGGCAAGTCGCTTATTGAAATTACCTTATCCAGATGCCAAAGCTGTCTCGATTGAAGTCGGTATGCAAAACTCTGGTTTAGGTGTGACTTTAGCAGCGATTCATTTTGCAGCTTCACCTATAACCGCGGTACCTAGCGCAATATTTAGTCTATGGCACAATATTTCTGGACCTGCATTGGCGACTTATTGGGCATCTAAGGCAGATAAAATGGCACAAAATACCATAGAAAATGATTTAGAAAATCCATCAGAAGATCAGTATAGACATTAACGCCTTGAGGCTACAGCATTGAAGAGCGCCTATGCGCTCTTTTTTATAGACTTTTTAATGGGTTTAAAAACTCATCTTCGGTCATGACTTTAAAACCATATTGTTCAAGTAAGGCTGTCGTAACACCTTTACCGTGAATTTTGTTTCCTGAAAATGAACCATCATAAATCCATGTAGAACCACAGGAAGGGCTATTTGCCTTGAGAATGACATGTGTGACCTGATGATGTTGGGCGAGTTTTAATGTTTTTTCTGCACCTTGAATAAAAGCCTGAGTCACATCATTACCTTGTGTATCAATGACTTTGGCTTGTCCTTTGAGTACTGCATGCCCATCACCACCGACAATTTCAGCAGCAGCGCGAGGTGTGCTGAGTCCACCTGAAACTTCGGGGCAAATCATGATGGCTTGACCTGTTTTAAGCAAAGATTTAAGTTGAGTGTGTAAACAGTTTTGACCGTCATAACGAACATTTTCACCCACAAGGCAGGCACTAATTAAATATTTCATCTTGTTTAAATAAGTGGATAAATAAAAAGAAAAATTAAATAAAAATATATAGTAACTTTTGATTATAATCCTTATTTTAAATATGGTTTATTTCAAATATATTAAAATCATAGATTTAATTATTAGATTATACCATTCTTTATATTTTAATATTTATTAAAATATAGTTTTATTAATTTTGATAAATATTTTTTTATTGGGTGTTTGTCACATTTTTTATAATAAGTGTTGTGTAATCTAAAAATAATGATTATGAATTTTGAAAAATATTCAGGTTATAGGTTTTATTTTATTAGTTTTATGGTTTAATCACTGGTGTTTTGTTTATTCAATTTGAAAATTAATAATCAAAATTTTGATTTAGATGTCGGTTGTTCTCAGTTAAACCGTTGAAAAATGAAACGGTGATATAGCAAAGTCTTTCATTTTTGATATATGGGAAATAATGTCAAAACATGTAAATGATTTAATGATTACAGAGAATTCAATATTATTTCTAGGTACAGTTTACACATGTGTAAAGTGAAATATCTCACATTTTCTATTCAAAAATTAAATACTTTTATCGCGCTGAGTTTATGTTTAAACAGCATGGTTTATGCAGAAACTCGGCAAGGGTATTTTCAAGAGATTAAACAAAATATTGGAAGTTTAATTCGTCCTCAAGCGGATGAATCTTATAGCACAGTACAACTGAGTCAGTTGTCAAACTTTCAAGTTGAAACAGATCCAATTTATCAACAATTGCCTGTGGTTGGTCGTCCAATGACAGATGATAATAATGCCCCTTTGTATAATAATGCTGAAATACAAAGTCGTTTGAGTTTACAAAATGCAGTGCAAATTGCAGTAAAACGTAATCCAAATATTTCACAATCTTTGGCAAATTTAGCTGCACAAAATGCCAATATTGATGTGGCAAAAGCACAATATTATCCGCAGTTAAAAGCAGGTTTAAACACAGGTGATTTTACTTCGAGTGATCGTGGGCGTCAGGTCTATACAATTGAAGCAAATCAGATGCTCTATGATTTTGGTAAAGTAAAATCCAGTGTTGATACGCAAAAAAATAAATTAGAAGCAGAACAAGCCAATGTTTTAGTGAGCATTGATGAAATTTCAACAGAAACTTCACGTGCCATTATTGCTGTTTTGCGATATCGAGTTTTACTTAATATTGCACAAGATCAAGTCAAAGGTGTGAGTCGTTTACATGAAATTGCTCGATTACGTTCCGATGCAGGGATTAGTAGTTATGCAGATCCTGTGCAAGCTCAAAGCTATGTAGAATATGCCAAAACGTATTTATTGACACAACAAAATAAATTGCGTCAAGAAGAGCAAAAACTTCGCACATTATTGGGCTTTGATGTTAGTCGCACTGATTTTATTATTCATGATGATTTCTTAAAAAAATCAGAACTTTATACCTCTCCAAAAATGAATACGATTCCGAGCATGATTGCAGCCCAAGCTGAAATAGAAGTGGCACGTAGTCAAAAGAAACAAACGGAGTTAAGTCGTTATCCAACAGTGTCTTTGGTTGGTTCACTCAATCAAGCACTGAATGGTAAAAACCCAAATACAGGTAAAGAAGATGATACTGATAGCTCAATTGGTATCTCTATGAGTAGTAATTTTTATCAGGGTGGTGCAGTCAGTTCACAAATTCGCTCTGCAGGTTATGCAGAACAAGCTGCACGTTCAAAGTTGAATGCCACTTATTTAAATATCATGGATTCTACGCAAATCGCCCGTGAAAATATTGAAAATATGGACAAGCAAATTTGGGTGTTAATTGAACGAGAGCGTTCTACTGCAAAAACACGTGAACTTTACGAAGAACAATACAAGTTAGGAAAACGGTCTATTTTAGATTTACTGAGTTCTGAACAGTCTTTTCATAGTTCTCGTGCAGAACGAGAATCTGCCCGTTACGATATTTATGACACACTTGCGATTTATATCAATGTAATTGGTAAAAGTAGAGATATTTATCAACTTAATAATACGAAAATTCAAGGGTTTGAAGTACAGTAATGAACCAAACACTCAATTATCAACCTTGGCTGCAAGCCATTTTAACGGTTGCTCAGCATTATCGTATTCAGCCCTCAGAAGAGCAAATACGTTTACAGCTAGATTGGAATAAATATCAGAATATTGATGATTTATTACAGATTGTCACCAAACAATTGGGATTAAATTATCGTCGTGCAGATTTTTCAAAAGATGTACTGAACCCTTGGCGTTTACCTGTAGTCATCGAATTTAAAGATGGGCAAGTTGCAGTTATTGAAAAAGTAGACCAACAAGGTAACGCAAGTCTACAGCTGAGTGGGGATCAAGGTTTATCACAAACTTTTGATTTAAAAGCCTTACAAGCCAATGCTAAACAAGTTTTTATTTTCCGACCAGAAACATCTATTCCTGATGCGCGTGTTGATGAATATATTAAGCCCTATGAGCAAAGTTGGTTTTGGAGCATTGTTCTAAAAGATTGGAAACGCTATACCGATATTATGGTTGCGTCCATGATTGCCAATATTTTAGCGTTGGCAACCATTATTTTCTCCATGCAAGTGTATGACCGTGTTGTACCATCACAATCCGTCCCTACGTTGTGGGTTCTGGCAGGTGGGGTGCTGATCGCAGCTATTTTTGAATTTACTTTGCGTGTGGCACGGGTGTATTTGTCTGACATTATCGGTAAACGTGCTGATTTGAAAATATCTGATCGTGTGTTTGGTCATGCATTACGTATTCGTAATAAAGATCGTTCTAAATCTACAGGATCATTTATTTCACAAATTCGTGAGTTAGAAGGGGTGCGTGAACTTGTTACCTCAACCACGATCAGTGCAATTGCAGATTTACCATTCTTCCTATTATTCCTTGCAATTTTTTGGGTGATTGGTGGCAACCTATTTTGGGTGATGCTCATCGTTGTGCCATTGATGATTATTCCAAGTATTTTGGCGCAAAAGAAGCTTGCACAGCTCGCACAAGAAGGCATGCGTGAAGGTGCTATTCGTAATGCGATTTTAGTTGAAGCTGTTCAAGGCATTGAAGATATTAAATTATTACGTGCAGAAGCCAGATTTCAAAACCAATGGAATCACATGAATGAGGTTTCAGCCGATGTCAGTATGCGCCAACGTAAAATTACTGGTTGGTTAAATGCATGGACTCAAAAAATTCAGGGTTTGACTTATGCGGTTGTCGTATTGGTGGGCTGTTTTGCAGTGATGAAAGGGGATATGACGACTGGTGCGCTGGTTGCATGTTCGATTTTATCTTCAAGAATGTTAGGACCTATTTCACAAATTACGGGTGTTTTAGGGCGCTGGCAACAAGCAAAAGTGGCGAAGCAAGGTTTAGATGAGTTAATGAAAAAACCTGTAGATCGTCCTGATCGCGCACAACTGATTCATCGTCCAACGATTTTAGGTCACTACGAATTTAAAGGCGTTTTATTTAAATATAGTGAAGATGATCCTCGTCCATCCGTAGTTATTCCACAGTTAAAAATTAAAGCTGGCGAAAAAATTGCAATTTTAGGTCGTAATGGCGCAGGTAAATCAACTTTACTGCAATTATTGGCAGGAATGCAGACACCAATTCAAGGCAAAATCAGTTTAGATGGCGTTGACCAAAATTTAATTGATCCTGATGATATTCGTCGAGATATGACTTTGTTGAATCAAAATGCTCAACTTTTTTACGGTACGATTCGTGAAAATTTGACTTTAGGTGCACCATTAGCAACAGATCATGACATTATCAATGCTTTAAAACTGGCAAATGCACTTGAAATTGTAGAGCAGAAAAAAGAAGGCTTAGATCACGTTGTGCTTGAAGGTGGTACAGGTTTTTCTGGTGGTCAGAAACAATCTTTATTATTAGCACGTTCTATATTACGCAATCCAAGTATTCTGTTATTAGATGAGCCAACAGCAGCATTAGATGATGTTTCTGAACGTACTTTAATTAATAACTTAAAAGAATGGTCAGCACATCGAACTTTGATTGTGGCAACACATCGTCCCGCAGTATTGCAATTGGTAGACCGTATCATTGTGGTTCATGAAGGAAAAATCGTAAAAGATGGTCCTCGTAATGAAATCTTGAATTCGAGTCAAGCCAATGCACGAGGTACTTCAGCATGAGTTCAGCACAATTACCTGAAAATAAAACAAAACCAGAAAATGGCTTAGACACATTAAAGCGTCCAAGTAATCCTTCGGCACTCAAATTTTCTGAGCCACCTTTACCCAAATCAAGCTTGGTGATTTGGATCGTTGCTTTAGGCTTAATTGCTTTTATTGTTTGGGCGTGTATATTCAAACTAGAAGAAGTATCGACAGGAACTGGTAAAGTCATTCCTTCATCTAAAGAACAAACCATCCAGTCTTTAGATGGTGGTGTCGTGACTAAGCTAGAAGTAAAAGAAGGTGATATTGTTGAAAAAGGGCAAATTTTAGCGCAAATTGACCCCACTCGTTTTGAATCACAAGTTGGTGAAAGTTTAAGTAAATTACGTGCGATGCAGGCAACTGCAGCACGTTTACAAGCTGAAGTAAATGGTACTCAGTTGAGCTTTCCTAAAGAAGTCCATGAGATTCCAAGTTTAGTTTCAGAAGAAACAGCACTTTATACCTCTAGACGTTGGAATTTAGAAGAGTCGATCAAAGGTTTACAACACGCATTGTCTTTGGTGCAAAACGAATTACAAATGACACAACCTTTGGTTGCAAAAGGAGCTGCTTCAGAAGTTGAAGTATTACGTTTAAAGCGTGATATTAATAACTTTGAAAATCAGATTAATGACAAGCGTAATGATTACTATGTGAAAGCTCGTGAAGAATTAGCCAAAGCCAACGCAGATATTAAATCTTTACAACAAGTCGTAACAGGACGTAATGATTCTGTAAAACGTTCGACTTTCTATGCACCTGTGCGTGGCGTAGTGAAAGAACTCGCAATTACCACGATTGGTGGGGTTATTCCACAAAATGGAAAATTAATGACTTTAGTTCCATTGGATGAAAAGTTATTAATTGAAGCACGTATTTCACCAAGAGATATCGCTTTTATTCATCCTGGACAAGCAGCACTTGTGAAAATAACAGCCTATGATTATTCAATCTATGGCGGCTTAGATGGTAAAGTTGTCGTGATTTCACCAGATACAATTCGAGATGAAGTCAAACAAGATCAATTTTATTATCGTGTTTATATTCGAACTGATGTTGATAAACTGGTCAATAAATCTGGGCAATCATTTGCCATTACACCTGGTATGGTTGCGACAGTAGATATTAGAACAGGGCAAAAAACGATTATGGAATATTTACTTAAACCATTTAATAAAGCACAAGAAGCATTAAGAGAAAGATAATTAATTTATTAAAAAGCCAGTATTTATACTGGCTTTTTTGTGAGCAAAAATATATAAGGTAATAAGAAATATGATGGTATAAGTTAAAATATAAATTTTAGGTTATAAATTGTTTAAAATTTCGATATTTTTAATACATTATACATTTATTTTAATTAATGTGATTTTTTATTATAAATATATTTTTATTGTGATATTCATCACTACTTTGGTTAATAAAAAATAACATAAATATTAAAAAAAATATATATAAATAAATATTAAATACACATTTAGATAAACTAAAAGTACTATTTTTAATAAGGTTTTTATATTTTGTAAATTATTGATTTAAAATAAAAATAAAAATAATGGTAAAAAATAAATGTAACATATATTTTAATGTTGAACCGATCTGCTTTAGACATCTTAAATATTTAATTTAATTTAATAGACTATTAAGAATATATTTAACACTTAAAATTATTATGTGATTCTAAAATCATAGTGGCATGGTAGGATTTTAATAATATTATTTTTTTAAATCAGTATTTATCTGATAACGGTGGAAAAGATGGAAAATATATCAGTAGTATCTAAGGATACTGGAAATTCATTTCAGGTTACTAATCCTAGTTTTGCAATAAAAGCCCCGTCTGTTGTTGTACTTAAATATCGTAAGGATCAGATAAAAAATATTGCTAGAGAGGGTGATCACTTAATCATTACTCTTGATAATGGCGAAACGATTCGCATTGAAAACTTTTTTGCTTTAGATAATAGTTTGGTTTTAGAAAATAATAATGAATTGCTTTGGGTTAAGTTTAATGATTTAAATAATGTTTCATTAGACACTATTAATTATGCTGGGTTAGATAATATTCAGCCTTTATTATATGAGTCAGATGGCAGTGTACCATTTGCGGCTGGAGTGCTGGGTGCTGTCGGCACAATGGCTTATCTTTTAAATAGATCGCTTGACGATAATGATTCTAATAATGGTGCTACAGGTGAAACTGGCGGCACAGGCGAAACTGGTGGCACAGGCGAAACTGGTGGCACAGGCGAAACTGGTGGTACAGGCGAAACTGGTGGCACGGGCGAAACTGGCGGCACAGGCGAAACTGGTGGTACAGGCGAAACTGGCGGTACAGGCGAAACTGGTGGCACAGGTGAAACTGGTGGCACGGGCGAAACTGGCGGTACAGGCGAAACTGGCGGTACAGGCGAAACTGGCGGTACAGGTGAAACTGGTGGCACAGGCGAAACTGGTGGCACAGGCGAAACTGGTGGCACAGGCGAAACTGGCGGTACAGGCGAAACTGGCGGTACAGGCGAAACTGGTGGCACAGGCGAAACTGGTGGCACAGGCGAAACTGGTGGCACAGGCGAAACTGGTGGCACAGGCGAAACTGGCGGCACAGGCGAAACTGGCGGCACAGGTGAAACTGGCGGTACAGGCGAAACTGGTGGCACGGGCGAAACTGGTGGCACGGGCGAAACTGGTGGCACAGGCGAAACTGGCGGTACAGGCGAAACTGGCGGTACAGGTGAAACTGGTGGCACAGGCGAAACTGGCGGTACAGGCGAAACTGGCGGTACAGGCGAAACTGGCGGTACAGGCGAAACTGGTGGCACAGGCGAAGATACAACAGCACCAGATGCACCAAGTGATGTTGTAATCAGTGAAGATGGTTCAACGGTTACAGGTAAAGCAGAACCAGGTTCAACAGTTGAAATCAAAGACAAAGATGGCAACATCTTAGGTTCAGGTACAGCAGACGAAAATGGTGACTTCACGGTTGGTTTGGATACACCATTAACCAATGGTGAAAAAGTTGACGTGACTGCCAAAGATGCAGCAGGCAACGTTTCAGACAAAACTGAAGTGACTGCGCCAGACAGCACAGCACCAGATGCACCAAGTGATGTTGTGATCAGTGAAGATGGTTCAACAGTTACAGGTAAAGCAGAACCGGGTTCAACGGTTGAAATCAAAGACAAAGATGGCAACATCTTAGGTTCAGGTACAGCAGACGAAAATGGTGATTTCACGGTTGGTTTGGATAATCCATTAACCAATGGTGAAAAAGTTGACGTGACTGCGAAAGATGAAGCAGGTAACATTTCAGACAAAACCGAAGTGACTGCACCAGACAGCACAGCACCAGATGCACCAAGTGATGTTGTAATCAGTGAAGATGGAACAACGGTTACAGGTAAAGCAGAACCGGGTTCAACGGTTGAAATCAAAGATACAGATGGCAACCTTTTAGGTTCAGGTACAGCAGATGAAAATGGTGACTTCACGGTTGGTTTGGATACACCATTAACTAATGGTGAAAAAGTTGACGTGACTGCCAAAGATGAAGCAGGCAACGTTTCAGA
>NZ_JACANU010000017.1:0-48651 GCF_030329325.1 Acinetobacter sp. 226-1 | reverse complement strand
TTTGCGCTGATGGTAGTGTGGGGTTACCCATGTGAGAGTAAGTCATCGCCAGCTTTTAAATCTAAAAAGCCCCCTCATAATCGAGGGGGCTTTTTTTATGAGAGAAGGAAAGCAAAAATTCAAAATGATGAATAAATTAATTCATGTGAATTGGAAATAAAATCTTAATATTTTTTTTAAAAACTGTCTTATAAATTTGAATTTTTGATAGAGCAAGCTAACTATAGTCGAATTGATAAGCTATTTAAATCTAACATATTGTTTCTATTATCTTTTAAAAATCACTTAGTTACACTTTTCATATAAAACATCATTTTTATTGATAATGAATATAAGTTAGTGGTGGCATTTTATACCAAAAAATAAATTTAATACTATTTAGGTATATATTTATGTTTATAAGGTTTTAGACAAAAAATGAACAGCCATTCATTGTATGTTGAAATTAAGTCTCACAATTGGAGGTGAGTAAAAATGACAGCGCAAACAATGAATGTAAATGCTGTAGTGGATCATGCAAAGTTAAAGTCATTCCACATAAATATTATTCTTTGGTGTTTATTTATCGTCTTATTTGATGGTTATGACTTAGCAATTAATGGGGTAGTTTTGCCTTTATTAATGAAAGAATGGGGCATGACAGCCGTGCAAGCAGGAATGCTTGCGAGTACTGCATTAGCAGGAATGATGTTTGGTGCAATGTCATTTGGGATGTTAGCAGATAAGATTGGACGTAAAAAAGTGATCTTAATCTGTGTTTCATTATTTAGTGTATTTACTTTTGCAGGTGGATTTGCTTCAAATCCAACCGAATTTGCAATTTTACGTTTTATTGCAGGTTTAGGTATTGGTGGTGTTTTACCAAATTTAGTTGCTTTAACAGCAGAATATGCACCTCAGCGTTTAAAAAGTACTTTAGTTACAACAATGTTTAGTGGTTATGCTGTTGGTGGAATTATGGCTGCATTATGTGGTTCATGGTTTACCCCAAGTTTTGGTTGGCAAATCATGTTTTATATAGCAGGTATTCCTCTATTATTTGTACCTTTCTTTATAAAATTTTTGCCTGAATCTTTAACTTATTTAGTTAAAGCTCAAAAAAATGATCAAGCTCGTTATTTTTTAAAGAAAATTGAACCAAATATACAGCTTACAGAGAATACAAAACTCGTATTATCTGCAGATGACCAAACTCAAAGTGCGTCTGTTAAAGCATTATTTACAGAAAACCGTGCTAAAGGAACTTTATTATTTTGGGTTGCTTTTTTCATGTGTTTATTAATGCTTTATGCGTTAGGCAGTTGGTTACCAAAATTAATGATGGCAGCAGGTTACTCTTTAGGAAGTAGCTTGATGTTCTTACTTGCACTTAATATTGGTGCTGTAATTGGTACTATTGGTGGAGGGATTCTAGCAGATCGCTTTGATTTTAAACCAGTTTTAATTAGCATGTTGATCGTCGGTATTTTATCTTTAGTCGGTTTGGGCTTCAACTCACCTCAGCCAGTGATTTATTTATTGGTGAGTTTAGCTGGTGCCTCTTCAATTGGAACAAGTATTTTACTTTATAGTTATGTTGCACAATATTATCCTGTAGCTATTCGTTCGACTGGCATTGGCTGGGCATCTGCAATTGGTCGTACAGGTGCGATTGTTGGTCCAATTGTGATTGGTATGCTTTTAGGTATGGAATTACCACATAAATGGAATTTTATTGCAGTGGCTATTCCCGGCGTAATTGGTGTTTTAGCAATTTCATGTATTCGTTTACAGAAAGCTGAGCGTAAAATTGAAGTAAAAGCAGCCGCAATTTCAACAAATTAATTTATTCATGTGTAATAAAAAACCTTGGCACTGTCCAAGGTTTTTTATTGAAAATATTTGCTTTATAACTCATTTTTCAATTGTTTTTGATGTTCCTCTACTTGCTCTGCATAACGATTACCTTGTCTTTTCATTTTCCAACTTGAGTGGTAGCCTGTAGGTCCAACATTATAATAAGCAAGGGCTTTTTTCCAACTACCTGCAGATTTGTTGTACTTGGCTAAAATAAAAGTACCACATTGAATATTGGTATTTTCATCAAATAAGTCACCTTGGCAAGTTTGCTGCCAATAACGCGGAATAACTTGGGTTAAACCGACAGCGCCTGCAGGTGAAATAACTCCACTGCGATAGCTAGATTCTTGTCGGATCATCGCAGCAAGTAGCAATGGATCTACATCATATTGTTCAGCATGTTGCAAAATCATAGGTGCAATACGTTGAGCCGTTGTTGTTTCTACAGAATAGGCTTTTTGGATACCCGTTGCGAGTAAGAGTGAGCGTTTTTCAAGTGATCCATTATCAACGGAAGCACAACCAGTAACAACAAGGCTTGTGCCAATGAAAAAAAGTTTTGTACTTTCTAAGAAAGTCTTCGAAAAAGAATGATAAAATTTGGAAAAATAACAATAAATTGACAAAATACAACCAAAAGAAAAAATATTTATGCGGAATATTAGGTAGCTATGATCGCTCAGTCAATGATGAATTTTTTAAGATTTGCAAAGGAATGTGAGTGTTTAATAAAAAACAGCCCAATCATCCTGATTGAGCTGTTTTGTATCGGTTTATTAGGTATAACTCCTGTCCTACCTCACATCCTGATGCTAGAACTTGATTATTTTTGTTTTGTGTTCTGGAAACTTCCTGTTCCCTATGACTATAGAATAGGTGAAAGTTCCCATTAAGTATATTCGCAAATAGCCACATTTTTTGTACGTTATAGCGTACAACTAGACATTGCCATACTGAATTAATTTATCAAAAGCAGCTTTTAACGCTTTCTCATCAAAAGAATTACCTTCAAATTCCTCAGTTTGATTACGTGAGAAAATATCACGGATTTCAATGACGGCATTGCTATCAATTAAGCCAAGTTGAGTACCGACTTGTCGAAGTTGATCAACAGCTCGAGAACCATTGGTTGAACCATAACCGATATAAGCTGCTGATTTAGCTTGCCATTCTTTACCTAGATAATCCAAAGCGTTTTTCAGGGCAGGGCTATAACCATGGTTGTATTCTGGACTGATAAAAATGAAAGCATCTGCTTGGCTAATTTTATCCGCCCATTCTTGTTGTTTGGGTTGATCATAAATACCTGAAAGTGGTGGATGTGCACCTGCAAAAATAGGTAAATTCCATTCTTTTAAGTCAATAATTTCAGTTTGAACAGTGCTGTATTCAAAACTTTTGATGGTTTTTTCTGCCCAACGCGCGACTTTAATCGCTGTGCGCCCTTCACGGACACTACCGACTACAATATAGAGTTTCATAATTAAGCCTTTGTTTTTTAATTTTATTAAGTTAAAGCTTCTCTGTCTTTTTGCATAGGGGCAATTTGTATCTTTATCGCAGATCAAAAAATTAAGCTGCGAATAAAAAAGCTCCCGAAGGAGCTTTTATAGGTCGATGATATTACATCAATTTTATGCCTTGCTGACCTGCAGGTGTCACCTTGAAAATTTCCACTTCAAAGGTAATATTTTTACCTGCTAAAGGGTGGTTAAAATCAACTTCGGTAATGTCATCACCAACAGTTTTAACTACGCCAAAGAGGCTTTGTTTGGCTTTGTCTTCAAACTCGATCATGTGACCTTCGACAGGGCGTTGTTCAAACTTAATAGTGTCAAATTTTTGAACATTTTCAGCATTCCACGGACCGAAAGCATCTTCAGGAGGAAGGCTAACCGTACGACGGTCACCTGCACGTAATCCAAAAAGTGCTTTTTCAAAACCAGGTAATAAACTACCATCACCCATCACAAGACTAACAGGCTCTTCACGACTGCGGGTATTGTCAATTTCTACGCCATTTTCAATAGCAACAGAAAAGTGCAGGTCAACTTTAGAACCTTCTGCGATACGGGTTTCTTCATTTGGGTTAATAATTTCATCAATCATTTTGCGCTTCCGCACGCTGGATACGTTGCTTTTCTAAAAAGAAGGTATCAATTAATAATAAAATAGTGCCTAAAGTGATGGCACTGTCTGCAATATTAAAGATTGGGAAATGGCTGTTGTTATAATATACATGTATAAAATCAACAACATAACCTAATGAAACCCGATCAATCAGATTACCGACAGCTCCACCTAAAATCAGGGCAATGGCAGCAGGTAGGATGATCAATTTTTTGGGCATACGCATGAGCCAAAAAATAAAGACAATCGAAACAATGCCTGCTAAACCTGTAAAGAAATATTTTTGCCATCCACCGGCATCGGACAAGAAACTAAAGGCTGCGCCATAGTTATGTGCTAATGTCCAATTTAAAAAGGGCATTACAGGATTTTGTTCACCATATTTTAAATGGCTAACTGCAATCCATTTGGTCCATTGATCCAATACAATGGCAAGGACTGAAAGTCCAAGCCAAATGATATTGTGAGGATAAAACTGCAATAAGCCCTTTTTATTTTGTGGATTAGGCATATTTTCTCTCTTCGCCCTGACCTGTAGGAAGGTTAATAATACAACGTGAACAAAGACCAGGATGTTCATGATGTGTATTTACATCAGGAAGCACATGCCAGCAACGTGCACATTTTTCACCATCTGCGGCTGAAACTTTGACACGTAAACCGTCCAGATCAGTTGTCTCACCTTGTGTTTCATCAAATGCATTGACGATAACTTGAGAGGTAAGCAAGACAAAACGAAGCTCATCACCTAGACGATCCAGAACTGTTTTGAGTTCAGTATTTGCCCAAAGTTCAACTTTTGCTGACAAGTTTGAACCAATCAGTTTGGCATTACGTGCCGCTTCAATTTGCTTATTCACCGCAGATTTTACGGTGATTAAGGTTTGCCAATCTGCTTCTGAAATCAGGTTTGCAGTTGATGCAACAGGAATGTCATACCATTCAGCCGTAAAGACATATTTTTCAGACTGTTCAGGAATCAGTGGCCAAGCTTCTTGTGCTGTGAAGCTTAAGATTGGAGACATCCAACGTACAAATGCTTGTACCAAGTGATATAAAGCAGTTTGTGCAGAATGACGTGCCTGTGAGTCTGCTTTAGTCGTATATTGACGGTCTTTGATGATGTCTAAGTAGAAACCACCTAAGTCATTAATACAGAAATTGGTTAAAGCATTGGTGACGATATGGAAGTTCATATCCTCATAAGCTTGTTGAATGGTTTTCTGTACTTCTGCTGCACGTTGCAAAATGTATTGATCCAATGCGATCAATTGATCTACAGGCAGTGCATCTGTTGAAGGTTTGAAACCATTCAAGTTTGCCAATAAGAAACGTAAAGTATTACGGATACGACGGTAACCGTCTGACGCACGGCTAAAGATTTCTTTACCTGCCGTCATTTCATAACGGTAGTCGGCAGATGCGATCCAGAAACGTAAACCATCTGCACCCATATCTTTGATAATTTCTTGAGGGGTAATGATATTCCCAATCGATTTTGACATCTTACGACCTTTCTCATCCACAACGAAACCGTGAGTGAGCAAGCCTTTGTATGGTGCACGTTTGTTGATGGCAATCGAAGTCAACAAAGACGATTGGAACCAACCACGATGTTGGTCTGAACCTTCAAGATACAAGTCAGCAGGGTCGTTCAGTTCTTCACGTTCACGAAGCACTGCATAGTGTGTTGTACCTGAGTCGAACCATACATCTAAAGTGTCACGAACAGCGTTGTACTGTTCAGCATCATCACCGATGAACTCAACTGCATCACGGTTATACCAACCATCAATGCCTTCTTTTTCGATCAGTTTGGCAACTTCTTCGATCAATTCAGGTGTGCGAGGGTGTAATTCATTGGTATCTTTATGCACGAAGAATGGGATTGGCACACCCCAAGTACGTTGACGAGAGATACACCAGTCAGGGCGACCTTCGATCATCGACTCAATACGGTTTTTACCCCAGTCAGGCACAAAGCTGATGTCATTTTCAATGGCATTCAAGGCATCTTGACGTAAGCCTTTATTGTCCATGCTAATAAACCATTGTGGTGTTGCACGGAAGACAATCGGCGTTTTATGGCGCCAGCAATGTGGATAGCTGTGTACGATTGGCACGTGTGCCCAAAGTTTGCCTGCTGTACCGAGTGCTTCAATGATTTGTGGGTTGGCTTTATAGATGTGCTCACCTGCAAACAGTGCAGATGTTGGCAAATACACCCCATTACCACCGACAGGATTTTCAACTTTTAAGTTGTACTGTAAGCCAACTTTATAGTCGTCTACACCATGACCCGGCGCAGTATGTACTGCACCTGTACCACTTGTTGCGATGACGTGTTCACCTAAAATTACAGGCACTTGGCGATCTGTAATAAGTGGATGTTGAAGCTGTAAATTTTCAAGTTTGCTACCTGTAAAATCAGCTAAAACTTTTGGATTTTCAAGCTTGTAACGTTCACATGCAGACTCAACTAAATCTTTTGCCAAGATGAGGTTTTGTGTGCCACGTTCAGATTGAACTTCGACCAATTGATATTCAATTTCAGCATGTAGCGCAACAGCTTGGTTAGCAGGCAACGTCCAAGGGGTGGTTGTCCAGATCACGATATCCGTAGGATTGGAAACAGTAACACCCACTTTTGTAGATAAATCAGCAAGATCAACCACACCAAAACCGACATCAATGGCGTCAGATTTTTTATCTTTATAGTCGACTTCAGCTTCGGCAAGTGAAGAACCACAGTCCAAACACCAGTTCACTGGTTTAAGTCCTGGTTCAATATGACCCGCTTTGGCAATTTCACCCAATGAACGTACGATGTCGGCTTCTTGTTTGAAGTTCATGGTTAAGTAAGGATTGTCCCAATCGCCAAACACACCCATACGCACGAAATCTTTCTTTTGCAGTTCGATTTGCGTGTAGGCATATTCACGGCATGCTTTACGGAAAGTCGGAGCATCAACTTTTTGCCCAACTTTACCAACTTTTTCTTCGACTTTGAGTTCGATCGGCAGACCGTGACAGTCCCAGCCTGGCACATAAGGCGCATCAAAACCGTCCATGACACGGCTTTTAATGATGATGTCTTTTAGGACTTTGTTTACAGCATGACCTAAATGGATTTGACCATTGGCATATGGAGGACCATCATGAAGCACATATTTTTTCTTGCCAATACGCGATGCACGAATCTGCTGATAAATGTTGTCGGCATACCACTCTTCCAACCATTTCGCTTCACGTACTGCGAGATTTGCTTTCATTGCAAATTCAGTACCTGGTAGATTCAGCGTAGATTTATAATCCACAGCATTTTCAGGAGTTTGCTTATCGCTCATGCAAGTTGTCATCCAATATTATCAGCCTGATTGCTGACGCGTTTTACAATAAAAAATTTGGGTTTAGAACGGAAAATGGGGTGTATTTTTGCGAAATTCAAGTAATCGCTCAACATCATTGTCAATTCCTGCCTGAAGTGCTTCAAGCGAAGGGTAATTCAGCTCGCCATGTAAATAGTCGAGGAAGGTCACCCGCATTAACAGACCATACAGATTAGCAGAAACATCGGGGAAATGTACCTCCAATCGCCATTCTGGATGATCCTGTTTGATGGCAGGACGGGTACCAACATGACCCGCACCATATAAGGCATTTTCTTGGTAGCCTAAAATGCCTGTTTTATCTGGATTGTCGGCTTTGACTTTTTCAGTTAAAGAAGTGGTTTCACATACCACTTCAACCCCATAAATACCATTTAAACATGGTCGATGGCGCCCCATACGAACATTGATGGTCGGGAAATTGATGGTGCGTCCAATCTGGTCACCATATTGAACTCGTCCAATCATGCTATAAGGACGTCCCAATAATTTGGCAGCCAAAGCCAAATCACCCGCTTGCAGCACCTGACGAATACGGGTTGAACTGACACGCTCACCATCAAATTCGATGGTGGTCAGATTGGTGACATCAAAGCCATATTTTTTTAAAAATTCGCTGTTGCCCTGACGGTCTTTACCAAAGTGAAAGTCATCACCTAAAATCAGGCTTTGTGCATTGAGTTTATCTTTTAAAACATCAGCAAAATTTTCAGCGCTCAGACTACGGAATTGGTTATCAAATTTAGCAATCGCAATGTAGTCCACACCCAATTCAGTTAAGTATTCTACTTTTTCTCTGAGTGAGGTAATGCGTGGCGGAGCCTCATAAGCTTTAAAAAATTCTAAAGGCTGTGGCTCAAAAATCATCACCAATGTTTTGAGGTTTTTGGTTTTGGCAACTTCTTGAAGTTGAGAAACCATGGCTTGATGTCCCAAATGGACACCATCAAAATTGCCAATCGTCACTGCGGTTTGGGGCAATTGTAAATTCGGTGCTAAGGCATTTAGACGTAACAGCTGCATGATTTCAAAATAAACTTAAAATTTGAAAGGATATATATTGCCATATTCTCACAGTTTCGTCTTTGTTGTTGTGTTTTTATCCAGAATTTTTTAATGTGCATGTAAATATATATCAATAAAATTGATTCATTTTATAAAAACAAATCAATTTTATTTATTAATAAGAGCTTTTATAATCAATTTATCTGCTGAAATGAGGAAAAAGCCATGAAAAAGCCATTTTATCAACTACAACACAGCCGCGATGTGATTCGACAGTTTACCCCGAACTGGTTCACCATGACCATGGGAACAGGTGTGGTGGCATTGATTTTACCCGAATTTCCATTTGCACAAGAGATTTTATGGCAAGTGGCAACAGCTTTATGGCAATTCAACACACTTTTATTCATTGTATTTAGCTTAGTTTATGCATTACGTTGGTTGATCTATCCTCAAGAAGCAAAGCAGATTTTTTCCCATCCAAGCATGGCATTGTTTTTAGGTGCAATCCCGATGGGTTTAGCAACAGTACTCAATGGCTTTTTAAAATATGGCGTTGCATTGTATGACGATATCGCGATTCAGATCGCGCAAGTCCTGTGGTTTGTAGATGCGATTTTAGCAATGGGCATTGGGGTATTGGTTCCATTTTGTATGTTCTATAAGCAAGAGCATCAGTTACATACCATGACTGCAATGTGGTTACTGCCAATCGTGGCATGTGAAGTCACAGCAACTTCTGGTGGTTTATTGTTGGCGCATTTGGCAACAGGGCAACAGGCGGTCGGGATTTTATTTGCAAGTTATATGCTGTGGGGTATGTCTGTATTGCCTGCTTTCGGAATTCTGACTATTTTAATGTTACGTCTAGCACTGCATAAACTACCAAGTAAAGAATTGGCTATCAGTGGTTGGTTGGCTTTGGGACCGATTGGTACAGGTGCGTTGGCTCTATTGGTGTTAGGTGCACAAGCACCACAAGTCTTGGCTTATATTCAGTTAGAACAATTGGGTGTGTTCTTTCAAAATGCAGGCATCGTAGCGAGTTTTATTCTGCTTGGCTTTGGAGTGTGGTGGTTTGCCATAGCTGTATTGACCACATTGAAACATGCAGCCACAGACTTACCGTTTAATCTCGGTTGGTGGGGACTGACATTTCCATTGGGTGTATTTACTTTGGCGGTGTTAAATCTGGGGCATCAGTTGCATGTGAGTTTTATTGTGAATATAGGTCTAGCATTTGCAGCAATTTTGATGATGCTTTGGGTCATGGTAATGGCGAAAACTTTAAAAGGCATGTATCAGGGGCATTTATTCTTTTCTCCTTGTCTAAAGGCGTTATTAGACAGTCAACAACGTTAATTTTTCAGCGATAGAAATAAAAGCCCTTAACCGAGTTGAGTTAGGGGCTTTTTATTTCTATACATGGAGACAAGAGCATGAGATGAAAATAATCATTAGATGTTAGTTAATCTTTTCACTTCGGATAGATCAAAAAAATATAATAGTTAATGCTATCATAGTGTTAAATTATACTAACTGACTGAATAATGCAGAAAATAAGGAATGATATGAAACCTCTAAAATTATTTGGATTAGCATTATCAATTATTTCTGCTAATTGTGTAGCAGATCAAAATGTACAAACTAAGATGAATTCACCTGATGATAGGCTTCTAGGTATCAAAATTGATGCTTCTAAGATAGATAAACTAACACCTGAAACATTAACAATAGATTTAAATAGTAACGAAAAAATCCTACTTAATAAAAATGACATGGATATAACTGTTTTTAAGGACAGTAAAGATGGAATCAATAAAATTAAAGCATTAATTGGATTTGATCTGTATTTTAAAAATGATCTTCGATCTAACCATAATTATTTATATGCACAATGTCCTATTACAGAGACAAAAAGTGTTGCTGAGAGACCAACTACCTTTACACAAATTACGAATGGTAAACCATCTGTTTTTACTGCTTACCCATCAAAGACTCTATCTGAAAAAATTATTGATCGTGGTTTTTATTCCTTTAGCTTTGACCCTGATATAAAGAATCCAATAGAAGTTAAGCCTAATACTATTCCAATTGAAAAAGAATTGATTGCTTTACAAATTCATTATTTATGTGTAGTTTTTGGAGGAAGTTTGTACATTGAAGAATTAAAAAAGAAGCATAAAGAAAGTTACATTAAACAGTTTGAAAAATATGAATGATTGAACATATTACATATTAGAACACTATTAATTTTTTCAATGATAGAAATAAAAGCCCTTAACCGAGTTGAGTTAGGGGCTTTATTGTAGAAGCTATTTGAAAGTGAGAAAAAATTTATCTCACTGCATCAAAAATTAAACAGCAAAATCAGTGATCATGCCCATCTGCAACTTCTGTAACTTTTTCATTTTTTGTGGTGACTTTGCTTCGGTCATAAACAACTTTACCGTTGAAAACTGTCATGACAACTTGTGCATTTTCCAAAGCAGTCGGTGCAACTTTAAATAGATTTTGATCCATAATGACTAAGTCAGCAGCTTTACCTTTTTCGATAGAACCCGTTTCTTTTTCAGCAAAAATGGCTTCAGCACCATTGATGGTATGGCTCTGAATCATGTCTGCAAGTGGAATACCCGATTGCACACCTTGGGCAATACGTGTCATTGGGAAAAACTCACGCACAGGGTAGTCGCTTGATGATGTCAGCGCTACGCCCGCATCAAAAAATGCTTTTGGTAGAGGATGACCATCAGCGCGTACACCGAGTTTCAGGAAGCGTGGAATCGTTGGAATCGCCTCGTCACTCACATGGGTAATCATATGGCGCGCATCACGTTGACCATTTTGTTGTTGTGCATATTCATAAGCATCTAGCATTAGATTATAAGTACTTGTTGGACCAATATCATGAATATAGATACGGAATTTTTCTTTATCCAATGCAGCAACCGTTTTCTTTAAAACTTCTTGATCCCAAACGACCGAACCATAAGTACTGCTTGCACCTGTACCAAAAATTTTGATGGAATCTGTCTTAAAGAACTGTCCTTTATATTTCGCACGACGCTCAATAAACCCAGCAATTTGTTCTGTACCTCGTGTTTCGTCTGTCCATTGTAAAAGGTCATAACGTACAGTGAGTTTAGATTCACTATCCAAAGCTTTCATTGCATCTAAGAAAGAATCTGTTGGATAATGTATTGGCACTAAAACAGAAGTAACACCACGCTGTGGAGCAAGATCTTGTTGGAAAGAGAGCACAGCATTTTTATATTCATCAACAGTAAAATCAGGCTGTGGTAAGACTTGAATCACTAAATTTTGTGCACCAAATTCACGTAAAATACCTGTAGGTTGACCATTTTTATCACGGTCAATAAAGCCGCCTGCTGGGTCTGGTGTCTGAGCGGTAATTCCTGCATTTTTTAAAGCACGAGTATTTGCCCAAACTTCATGATGACCATGCGTAATAAAGACCGCAGGAATATCTTTGCCAACAATTTCATCAAGTAGTTGAGCAGGAGATTTACCTGTATTTTCTGCTTGTTCTAAAACATATTTCAGATTCCAACCCACACCACGGACTTGTTTTGCATCAGCATGTTTAGAAAGGAAATCTTGAGTTGCCTGTTTGTAGCCATCTAAACTTTGTGTATCAAGGTTGACCCAATACATAGACTCAGCACGTAAATAAGCATGGTTATGAGTATCAATAAAACCTGGTAGAAGCATTTTCCCGTTTAAATCGACAACCTGAGTTTTATCACCACGCCAATCTTTAAGTCCAGCACTCGTACCGACATAAACAATTTTTCCATCTTTCACCGCAACTGCTTCAGCCTCAGAATGTTTGGCATCTACTGTATAGACAGTACCATTTTCAAAGATAAGGTCAGCTTTTTGCGTTGTTGAAGTTTGATCATCATCGTCATCATCACTACAAGCACTCATTGAAAGTGCAAGCGTTGCAGCGATTGAGCTTAGACATATTTTTTTAAAAGTCGGTGATTTAAAAACAGGTACAGCGAATCCTTGCAAAAGTTGCTTCATGCGAATTTAATCCTTGTTCTTTAGATGATTATTGACTTGCGATCCATGTGCAAAGTGCTTTTAGCCAATATATTGACTTAAATTAAGGTAATCAGCTGTTCTCATGAAGTCAAAAACTTACTTGGTATGTTTTTATGTGATAAAGGTATTAAAGTTGAAGCATATTGCCCTTGTAAGAACAGATTAAATCAAGATGATTCCAGAAAAAAAGCAGCCTTTTAAGCTGCTTAAAATGATTAATTTATTATTTTTTAAATGTTTATTCTGATTGATCTTTTAAACTAAAGAACCAGTTTAAAATCAACGCTGCAAATGTTGCAGTACCAATTCCGCCTAAGTTAAAGTCACCAAATTGCAGTGCAAAATCACCTGTACCTAAAATAATGGTGACTGATGCAACCATCAGATTTTTATTTTTGGAAAAATCAACTTTATTTTCAATCCAGATTTTTGCTCCTGCAATGGTAATTAAACCAAAAACCACAATGGAAGCACCTGTTAAAATAGCCGTAGGAATGGTGTGAATGACAGCACCAAACTTAGGTGAAAAACCTAAGAAAATAGCAAATACACCTGCAATGACGAAAACTACGGTTGAATAGACACGAGTCACCGCCATCACCCCGATATTTTCACCATAAGTGGTCATACCAGGTGCGCCCACGCCACCAGAAAGCGTCGTCGCAACACCATCAGCAAAAAAGGCTTTACCAATTTGTGGATCGAGGTTTTCGCCTGTCATCGCCCCAACTGCTTTGATATGACCTAAATTTTCAGCGACTAAAATTAAAGCAATCGGTGCAATGATTAAAATTGCATTCATATCAAATGTTGGTGAATGAAAGCTTGGCAGACCAAACCATGCAGCATCTTGAATCGGTTTAAAATCAATTGCTGTGCCATAACCCATGACATTGGAAACAATGAAATAAATAAAATAAGATGAGACTAAACCAAGCAGCAATAATAGACGTTGCATTAAACCACGTGTAAAGACGGCAACGACACCCATACAAAGCACAGTGACCAATGCCATCCACATATTAAAGTTATTGCCTGCTACACTTTTGACTGTGACAGGAGCAAGGTTTAAACCGATGATCATGACTACCGCACCTGTGACGACAGGTGGCATGAGTTTCTCAATCCAACGAGTGCCCGTTACCATGACCAATAGACCAAAAATGGCATAGATAATGCCGCATGCCATGATGCCACTAGCAGCCGCAGCAATATTGGGATTGGCAGCACCTGTGCCAGAGGCTGCATAACCTGTTGCAGCAATCACCACGCCAATAAAACCAAAACTTGAACCAAGATAGCTTGGAACGCGACCACCTGTCATAAGAAAGAACAGGATGGTACAGATACCAGACATTAAAATAGCCAGATTGGGCTCAAACCCCATGAGGAAGGGTGCAAGTACGGTTGAGCCAAACATCGCAAAAGTATGTTGTATGCCTAAAACGGCACTTTGAGCAGGAGGTAAATACTCATTGGTACCGACAGGTTGCGAGTTAATATCACCTGTATAGGGACGCCATTTGGGGAACCAGTTGGACATAAATTGAGCGCTCAAAAAACAAATTGCGCACATGATACTCTTTCTTGTTTTGAGTTTTAATCATTTTAGTCAAACTAAAGGATTGCATTTATTAGAAATAATTTATTATTTTTACCATACGGTAAAACTATTGATAGATCTAACCAAATAAAATCAAAGTATTAAAAATAATACAAATAAAAAAAATGCATAATTAAATATTGAATTACTGATTAAAAAAATTTATTTATTATTTATTAGAAATATAAAATGCTTGATCGGATTGGCATTTTTTATCAATAGAAGAGAAAATTTAGCTTTCTCTTCTATTGTGTTTCAACGTTTTATTTAACCTGTATTGCGTAAACCTGCGGCAATCCCAGCAATACTGACCATGAGTGCATGATCGACAGGAGTATGCTCAGCCTGACGTTCAGCCAAATAAGCACGACGACGTTTCATTAACTCCGCTTGTAATAAATGCAAAGGGAGCAAATACGGCTTTCGTACTTTCATGGCTTGATCAAGGACTTCATTTGAACTTAAAAGCTGAGATTCACCTTTCATTGCCAACAATGTTTGTACTGCATCATGCAAGCGTTGACGTAGTTCAGCACCTAAAACTTTCAAGTCTTCATCATCGGTTAGATGTGATTCATAATATAGTGCAATGTTGGAATCGGCTTTGGATAAGACCATTTCCAGCATATCAATGAGGGTTTGGAAATAAGGCCATTCGGCAAGCATTTCATCTAGTAAGGCTTTCTGACCTTGATCAATCACTTGATTGATTGCAGCGCCTGTACCGAGCCATGCAGGCAGCATCAAACGAATTTGTGTCCATGCAAATACCCACGGAATCGCACGTAATGATTCGATCCCACCACTGACTTTACGCTTTGCAGGGCGTGAACCGAGCGGCAGCATTTGTAATTCAAGTTCAGGCGTTACGGTACGTAAATATTTCACAAAATGTGGGTTTTCACGTACGGTCTGACGATATACCTGAACCGATAAATCGGTCATGGTGTGCATCAAATCACGCCATTCCTGTTTCGGTTCAGGCGGTGGCAGTAGCGTTGCTTCAAGCGTCGCTGCGGTATAAATTTCCAGATTTTGTAGTGCGATTTCTTCCAAACCAAATTTAAAGCGAATCATTTCGCCTTGTTCAGTCACGCGAATCGCACCTGAAATTGACCCTGGTGGTTGTGAAAATAGAGCTTGTTGCGTTGGTGCACCACCACGACTGATAGAGCCACCACGACCATGGAACAATGTCAGTTGTACGCCATGTTGTTTTGCTACAGCAGTCAATTCTTCTTGCGCACGATACTGCGCCCAGTTAGCAGACATAAAACCTGCATCTTTGGCTGAGTCTGAGTAGCCGATCATGACTTCGTGTTTGCCCTGAATATGCTGTTTATACCAATGCATATTGAACAGCGTGTTCATGGTTGCTGCTGCACCATCTAAATCTTTCAGCGTTTCAAACAGTGGAACGACGCGTAAAAAGTGTTCAATGCCTGCTTCTTTTTGCAAGAGTAAAACAGCTAAAACATCACTTGGGTATTCCGCCATAGAGATGATATAAGCCCCTAAACTTTCTTTTGGCTGTTCTGCCAAAGTACGCATAGTGGCAAACACTTCTTGTACATCAGGATGCTCAATCAGGCTATTGGCAGGTTCATTTAAATGTTTAGGCAAGAGCGGACGTTTACTTTGTAACTCTTGAATGAGGAAGTTTTGACGTGCTTGTTCCGTCCAAGTTTCAAAATTTCCCAAACCTAAATATTCAGTAATTGCTGAAATGGCTTGACGATGACGACCTGATTCTTGACGAATATCAAGTTTGAGTAATTCGATGCCAAAACAGTTGACCCGATAAATAAAGTCGAGCAATTTGCCATTGGCAATTTCAGGTAAATTACTGTCGATCAGCGAGCGATAGCACAGAAGAAGTGGCTGTAATAACTCATCTTTATGACGAATGATCAGACTGCGGTCAACATCGGAATGTTGTCCTTGTAATTTGCTCGCAAGCCATTGGCGAGTTGCTTTTAAGCGAGTGCGTGTTGTGCGTAGATATTCACGATAAGGTTCAGGATGTTGCCCACCTAAAGCTTGTTTGAGTTCATTTGAACATGCTTCGATAGAAAGTTCCCAGCGCAGATCTTCAATATCACGAACATATAAATCTGCTGCCTTCCAGCGTGATAACCATAAGACTTCTTGGGTAATATTATGCGTAACATTTGGATTACCATCACGATCTCCACCCATCCATGATGCAAAACGAATTGGGGAAATATCTAAAGGCAATGGTTTTTCACAATGTTCTTGAACCAAGTGGTCTAGTTCACGAATAAACTTAGGAACAGCATTCCATAATGTTTGTTCAATGGTAGTAAAGCCCCATTTTGCTTCGTCTACAGGTGTAGGTCGGTGTTGACGAATTTCATCCGTTTGCCATGCTGAACAAATTAATTGTTTTAAATCTGCTAAAACTTCAGCACGTTGTTTAGGGGTCAGTTTTTGTTGATCAAATTTTGATAGGCAATCATTAATGCCATCATATTTTTGAATCAGCGTACGGCGGCTTACTTCAGTCGGGTGCGCAGTTAGTACCAACTCAATACTGAGTTGACAAATTTGTTGGTAAAGCTGCTGTGTACTAATTTCTTGAGTTTTAAATTGTTCAAACAATGGTACAAGAACATTGGGTGAGGGCTGCGTTTCATCAAATTCACTTTGGCGACGACTACGCACCACATGGTATTGTTCAGCAATATTAGAAAAATTCAAAAAATGTGAAAATGCACGGGTTAGTGGCAAAATTTCATCATCTTTTAAATGAAGAAACAATTGTTCGAGTTGTTTTTCTGCTTCGATTTGACCATCACGTGCACCTTTGGCTAAAGCACGAATTTGTTCAATTTGATTAAACAAATCTTGTCCAGCTTGTTCTTTTAAAGTTTCCCCTAAAAGATTTCCGAGCAAACGTACATCCTCACGTAGTGGAGCATTAATTTGTTGAATCATTGCTATTCTCCAGTTCTTATCCTTTTGACTATAACTCGCTATGTTGAGATTCCAAGTACACCCCTACAAAAGTAGAAAAGCAGTCGGTTATTTCAACAACAATTGTGCTTTTAAAAAATAGTATGCCGTAAAATCTGCATAATCTTTATTTAGAAACTTAATACATTGACTATAGGCTATAACGTAAAAGAAATAGATGAATACTATCCTGAATAATTTGATATTTTTCTTGTTCATCGGGTGGTTGACGAATACCAAGCAGAACTTCATGATGACGAATGCCCAATAACAATGACAAAATTAAATTTGTTTGTTTTTCAATATCATCAGCTTGAATGAATTTTAATGCGATGGCTTGTTCAAAGAAATCTTGCCAGACTGTACACATTTTTTGGTGTGAAACATTATAAAACTGTAGTGCTAAAGGGTTCTTTTCAGCAGCAAGTTCTAAAAGTAAATGCTCAAGCTTAATGGCTTCAGGCAAAGAAATAATATTCAGTGCAAGTTCACATACTTGATAAAAACAAATTTGAAAATTACTTTCAGCAGTCAAACCTAATGGTCTAGCATTAATTGAAGCTTCACAGGTTTGTTCAATTGCACAGGTAAATAAATTTTCTTTATCTTGAAAATGGTTATAGACCGTCAGTTTGGTTACACCTGCTGCTTTAGCAATTTGATTCATGCTTGAACCATGATAGCCATGTAATAAAAATAAGGCTTTAGCAGCTTCTAAAATCTGCTTTCGCTTTTCTAAGTCCTTAGGACGACCAACATGTGCTTGCACTAAATTTTCCAAAAAAAAGTCAAATAGGTCATTTACTTTTATGGTCATTTTTAATTAATGTACCTTGCGGTATATTAATTAAAAGTTGAACCTTTGTTAAAGTGATTGAACATGGATGAACATATGTGAGGAATCACATGATGGATAAAATATTCATTCACCTAACTGCTATTCTGCCCGAAAAAAAACGTTTCAATAAGAGCATTGTGTATGAGTATTTTAAAATCAACTGTGATCAGTTTAATGATGGTATGTGGTGTGATTTTAGTGGGGTGTCAAAAACAAGCGCCAGAAGCAGAAGAAATTCCTTTTGTTATGGTAACGCAACCTACAATGTCGCATGAAGAACAAAAAAGTTATGCTGGTGATGTACAAGCACGACAAACGACAGCTTTGGCTTTTCGTGTGGGTGGACAAATTACGGAACGTTATGTGGATGTTGGGGATCGGGTCAAAGTTGGGCAAACTCTTGCAAAGCTAGACATCAAAGATGCTCAGTTACAATTAAATTCAGCCAAAGCCCAACTGGAAAATGCACAATCTGCATTAAAAATTGCAGAAGATGAATTTAAGCGTTTTCAACAACTTTTACCAAGCCATGCGGTGAGCCGTTCACAGTATGATGCTGTCAAAAATCAATATGAAGCAGCAGCCTCGACCTTAAAACAAGCACAAGCTCATTATGAAATAACAACCAATCAAACAATCTATAATCAACTCATTGCCAATAAAAATGGGGTAGTTACACAACGTAATATTGAAGTTGGGCAAGTCATCTCAGCAGGGCAAGCAGCATATCAATTGGCTATTGATGGTGAACGAGAAGTCGTCATCGGTGTTCCTGAGCAAGCCATTGGTCAGATTAAAGTAGGGCAAAATGCATGGGTCACATTGTGGTCAAAACCACAGGACAAATTTGCGGCTTATGTACGTGAAATCTCACCTGCGGCAGATCAATCCCGTACTTTTAGTGTGAAAGTTACATTAAGAGAAGGGCAGTCTGTGATTCAGTTGGGGCAAAGTGCTCGCGTGTTTTTTAGCCAAAATATTGACAATGTTTTAAGTGTGCCTTTATCCAGTGTTTCAGCAAATAATCATCAAGCTTATGTTTGGGTGGTTAATCAAAATCAGACGATTCGAAAAGTTCCTGTCAGTTTAGGTGCTTATGGTCGTGATAGTGTGCCTATCTTAAATGGTTTAAATGCAACGGATTGGGTGGTGATTGGTGGTGTGCATTTATTGCGAGAAAAACAAAAAATCAAACCTGTAGACCGTGAAAATAGAGCAGTCACTTTATCAGCAGGAGTAAAACCATGAGTCATGACATGAAGTTTAACTTGTCAGAATGGGCACTCAAAAATAAAGGTTTAGTGCTTTATTTTATGATTTTACTCGGTATTGTGGGGATATTTTCCTATTCAAAATTATCACAAAGCGAAGACCCACCATTTACCTTTAAAGTGATGGTAGTACAGACCTATTGGCCGGGTGCAACCGCAGAAGAAGTTTCTTTACAAGTCACAGATCGTATTGAAAAACAATTGATGAGTACGGGCTTATATGATCGGATCGCAGCCTATTCACGCCCAGGTGAATCATTGGTGACATTTGTTGCCAAAGACTCTTTAAAATCTAATCAAATTCCTGATGTTTGGTATCAAGTTCGTAAAAAAATTGGGGATATTCAGCACCAATTACCCAGCGGTGTGCAAGGACCATTTTTCAATGATGAGTTTGGTGATACTTTTGGAAATATTTATGTTTTAACAGGCAAAGATTTCGATTACGCCACTTTAAAAGAATACGCTGACCGCTTACAGCTCCAGTTACAGCGTGTTAAAGATGTAGGGAAAGTTGAGTTAGTTGGCTTACAAGACCAAAAAATTTGGATTGAACTTTCAAATACCAAAGCTGCTCAATTAGGAATTCCTGTAACAGCAATTCAAGAAGCCTTAAGTCAGCAAAATAGTGTCGCAAGTGCAGGTTTTTTTGAAACAACAACAGACCGTATTCAAGTTCGTGTAGGAGGGCAGTTACAGTCTGTCGATGACCTTAAAAAAATGCCTTTGTTAGTGGGCGATAAAACCATTCAACTGGTTGATGTTGCTGAGGTTTATCGAGGCTTTAGTGAGCCTGCGCAACCACGTATGCGTTTTAATGGTGATAATGGTATTGGTATTTCAGTATCTATGCGTAAAGGAGGCGACATTATTGCCTTGGGCAAAAACTTAGAAACCGAATTTACCCACCTACAAAAAACTTTGCCACTGGGTATGCAGCTACAAAAAGTTTCTGATCAGCCTGTTGCAGTGCAACGTAGTATTCATGAGTTTATTCAGGTTTTAGCAGAAGCTGTCATTATTGTTTTATTAGTGAGTTTCTTCTCACTCGGGTTTCGTACAGGTTTAGTCGTCGCATTTTCGATTCCTTTAGTTTTAGCAATGACTTTTGCAGGAATGAATTTATTTGATGTTGGGCTACATAAAATTTCCTTAGGTGCTTTAATTTTAGCACTCGGTCTTTTGGTCGATGACGCCATTATTGCTGTTGAAATGATGGCAATCAAAATGGAGCAAGGCTATAGCCGTATGAAAGCCGCAGGTTATGCATGGACAAGCACGGCTTTTCCTATGCTGACTGGGACATTGATTACCGCAGCAGGTTTTTTACCGATTGCAACCGCAGCATCGAGCACGGGTGAATATACACGTTCTATTTTCCAAGTCGTAACCATTGCTTTGGTGGTGTCTTGGGTGGCAGCCGTGGTTTTTGTGCCTTATTTAGGCGATAAACTTTTACCAGATTTTAATCAAACAGCCCAAAAAGCACCATGGTATCAACGTCTATGGGCGCGTTTACGTAAACAACCTGAACCAACCCCTATCGTGCATCATACGGGTGAACATTATGATCCATATCAAACTAAGTTTTATCAAAGCTTTCGAAAGTTGGTCAACTGGTGTGTAAATTATCGTAAGACCGTGATCACGCTGACTGTAGGTATATTTATTTTATCAGTGATGATGTTCAAGTTAGTACCACAACAGTTTTTTCCACCTTCCAATCGAGCTGAAATTTTAGTTGATCTTAAGCTCGAAGAAGGTGCTTCTCTGGCTGCAACTGAAAAAGCAGTCAAAAAAGTCGAGGCATTTTTATCTAAACAAAAAGGGATTGATAATTATGTTGCTTATGTCGGTACAGGTTCTCCTCGCTTTTATTTACCGCTTGATCAGCAGTTACCACAAGCAAGTTTTGCCCAGTTTGTTGTTTTGGCATCTTCTTTAGATGATCGTGATGAAATTCGTAAATCTTTAGATACGCAAATTCGCCAACTATTGCCTGAGGTGCGTACTCGTGTGGCGTTACTAGAAAATGGTCCACCTGTAGGTTATCCAATTCAATATCGTATATCGGGAGAAGATTTAAATACAGTCCGTCAGTTAGCACATAAAGTTTCAGCTTTGGTCAGTCAAAATTCGAATACGACTAACGTGCATTTAGACTGGGGTGAACCAAGCAAAATTATTTCTTTAGAAATTGATCAAGATCGTGCACGCCAAATGGGCGTGAGTAGTCTAGATGTTGCCAATTTTTTAAATAGTTCAATTTCAGGGGCAATGATTAATCAGTACCGTGAAAAAAGAGAGCTTATTGATATTCGTTTACGTGGTGAGCAGGCTGAACGGCTTGAAGTCGGATCTTTAGAAAATTTGGCTGTGCCAACGAGTCAAGGCGGTTCAGTGCCATTATCTCAAATTGCCAATATTCAATATAAATTTGAAGATGGTTTAATTTGGCATCGTAATCGTTTACCAACAATCACAGTACGTGCAGATATTCGTAGTGCTTTACAACCAGCAACTGTAGTGGGCGAGTTAGCAGACAGTATTGAGCAATTACGTACTGAATTACCAAATGGTTATTTAATTGAAGTCGGTGGCACAGTAGAAGAGTCAGCCAGAGGACAAAGCTCTGTTAATGCAGGAATGCCATTGTTTTTAGCTGTCGTGTTTACACTCCTAATGATTCAATTAAAAAGTATTTCACGCTCCTTTATTGTATTTTTAACAGCACCTTTGGGTTTAATTGGTGTTGTTTTATTTTTATTAATCTTTAATAAGCCATTTGGTTTTGTTGCTATGCTCGGTACAATTGCATTATCAGGCATGATTATGCGTAATTCACTGATTTTGATTGATCAAATTGAGCAAGATATTCAGTCTGGACAAGATCAATGGAATGCAATTTTAGATGCAACCGTTCGTCGTTTTAGACCGATTATTTTAACTGCACTGGCTGCGGTACTTGCAATGATTCCATTATCACGTAGTATTTTCTTTGGACCAATGGCAGTTGCCATCATGGGTGGTTTAATTATTGCAACACTTTTAACACTATTTTTTCTACCTGCACTTTATGCCGCGTGGTTTAAAGTTAAAAAACAAGTAAAAACTTCCTAGAAATATATGAATTGTAGGTGCGAAATTTTGAAAAATTCAATATAGTAGCACCTCATATTTTACAGCTAGTCGCATTAGAAGTTTCCACACAAAATATGTAAAATGATGTGATGGATTGAGGTATAAAAATCACCTATGGGGCAAGACAATCTCAAAGTACATCGTCGTTATATGACGATCTCGTATATTTTCCTATTTCTCGCATTATTTACGATTATCAGTGCTCTTATTTCGTACTTTTTAGCACGTAAAGTTGCGATGTCCGAACATGCAGAAGTATGGATTCATGCTCAAGCATTATGGGTGATGCGTAGTGTGGTCATTTTCTTAGTTTTGGCAGCATTTGCTGCATTGTGGTTTATTCCGCTCATTTTCTTTTATTGGGATTCGATGCTTTGGGTTAAGGCATGTACTGTGATTGGTGTAATTTTTAGTGCAATTTCATGGTTATACCTCTTAAATGCATGGTTTAAAGGTTTCAATAAATATCTTATTAGTAAAGCTGTATTTTAATTTTTTTACTGTGAACGCTTGTAAAAGCGACGGGTCGTCCCCATTTTAGTTGACAGTAAGAATTGATCAAAATTTTGTGGAGCATCGCCAATCATGGCTAAACGTGATTATTATGAGGTTTTAGGTGTTGCTAAAACCGCTAGTGATGATGAAATTAAAAAAGCCTACCGTAAGTTGGCGATGAAATATCATCCAGACCGTAACCCTGACAACCCTGAAGCTGAAGATAAATTTAAGGAAGCTGCTGAAGCTTATGAAGTTTTATCTGACAGCGAAAAACGCAGTATGTATGACCGTATGGGACATCAAGCGTTTGAAGGTGGCATGGGCGGTGGTGGCGGCTTTGGCGGTGGTGGCTTTAGCGCAGAAGATATTTTCAGCCAATTTGGTGATATCTTTGGTGGTGCGTTCGGTGGTGGCGGTCGTAGCCAACAACGAACCCGTCGTGGCTCAGACCTACGTTACGTCATGGAATTAACCTTAGAAGAAGCAGTTAAAGGCGTTAAAAAAACGGTGACTTTTACTGCACCAGCACCATGTGATGTATGTGATGGTAAAGGTTCTAAAAATCCAAATGATGTAGAAACGTGTAAGACTTGTCATGGTGCAGGTCAAGTGCGTATGCAACAAGGCTTTTTCTCGGTACAGCAGACATGTAGTACGTGCCGTGGACAAGGGAAAATCATTAAGAACCCATGTAACACCTGTCATGGTACAGGTGTAAAAGACCGTCAGCAAACACTTGAAGTGACTATTCCTGCGGGTGTGGACAATGGCGATCGCGTGCGTTTGACTGGTAAAGGCGAAGCAATTCGTGATGGTCAAGCAGGTGATTTATACGTTGAAGTTGTTGTACGTGAACATGAAATCTTCCAACGTGATGGTGCAGACCTTTATATGGATGTTCCTGTCAGTATCGCTGATGCTGCTTTAGGTAAAGAAATAGAAATCCCGACTTTAGAAGGTCGTGTGAGCTTAAAAATTCCTGAAGGTACTCAAACAGGAAAAATGTTCCGCTTACGTGGTAAAGGTGTAACCCCTGTACGTAACAGTATGCAAGGTGATTTGCTGTGTCGTATTGTGGTAGAGACACCAGTCAACTTAACAGCACGTCAACGTGAATTGTTAAAAGAATTGCAAGCAACAATGGATGGTGATGACAGTACATCATCACCAAAGAAAAAATCATTCTTCGATCGTTTATTTGACTAACTGATCGTATGATGAAATGAAAAGCCAACTTTGATGCAGAAGTTGGCTTTTTTATTGAAAATAAACAACCTTATTCAAATCAAAAACATGAGATGAAAGTGCTTTTATGAAACAGGATTTAGCTTTAGTGATGGCATTGCCAAGTGAGTCAAAAGGCTTATTTGAACAAGAAAGTATTGCTGTGCATTATAGTGGTATCGGAAAAGTGAATGCTGCATTTAAAGCATTTGAAATTATCCAGAAAACGCAGTGTAAAACTTTATTAAATTTAGGTACTGCGGGAAGCTCAACGTTTAATGCGCATGAGTTGGTTGAGGTTACGACATTTGTACAGCGTGATATGGATGTATCACCTTTAGGGTTTGAGGTTGGAATTACCCCAATGGATGAGCATTTTCCAAGTGCTATTGAAATAGAGCCTTATTTTCAAGACTTGCCGAAGGGGATTTGTGGTACAGGTGATAATTTCGAAATTAGTTTACCTAAAGTAAAATGTAATTTAGTCGATATGGAAGGCTATGCATTAGCAAAAGTCTGTAAAAAATTGGGTGTGCGTTTAATTTCAGTAAAGTATATTACCGATGGTGCAAATGAAACCGCACATTTAGATTGGGAAGAAAATTTATTATTAGGCGCGCAAAAATTATTAGATTTATATAAGCGGTTTTAAATTTTTAAAATAAAATCTGGCGACCATAGCAAACTATGGTCGTATGCCAAAACAATGTTTGAGCTTTAAGAATGATCGATTTATCTTGGAATTACACCATATAAAATCATATGAATCGTGTGTTCAATTGCACGTTGATACATACTTTTATTTCTTAAAGTCTTGCCTGTAACCATTTCCATCTGTGTACTAAAATCGGCATAATTTTGTGTTAAGCCCCAGATATTAATAATCAGAAGTTCAGGGTCAATTTGCGTTGAAATTTTACCTTGCTCTTGCCAGTTTAAAATCACTTTTGCTTTACGCTTAAATAATTTTTTTAATGGACCTTTTAAGATCGGTAAAATATGAGGCGCACCCTGAATAATTTCTAAAGCAAACAGCTTAGAGGCTTTTGGTTGCGTTCTAGAAATTTCAATTTTTGTCATTAAATAATGACTTAACGCTTCAACAGGCTCTAATTCTGATTCAAGCATTTGTAAAGGCGCTAACCATTTTTGCATGACTGTTGTTAGCACTTCGACATACAAGGCTTCTTTATTTTCATAATAATAGAAAATATTTGATTTGTGCATTTCGGCAAGCTGAGCAATTTCCTCTAAACTCGCGCCATTAAATCCGTAGATTGAAAATACGTCTAAGGCTGCATTGAGTAACTGCTGTCTTTTCTGAGCACTCTTTTTTTGTTCCATCGCATCACTGGGTCTAAAAAATAACATTTAAATTGTACGGTAAAACGTTTGATTTGTGCACAGGTCTGCTCGACTATTTTAAAATATTATTGAGTTTTATTATGAAGTTTTATTATTTAATGTCGAATATGCATTTATTTAGTTTATATGCACAAAAATAATGCAATAATTATAAAAATATAAGAAAAAATAAATGGTTTTTTTTAAGCTTATTTTAATATTGAACATAATATAAAAAGTAAATTTGTTAAGAAATTTTAATAAATTTGTGATCACGTTAAAATAAAATGACAACAACTCTAAATTAACTTTAAAGTTGTTGTTTGAATTTTATACTATGAATTAAGTAGACAATACTGCTTGTAAAATTTGTTGTTCAAACTCGGCAAAAGCGATGCCTTTCTGACGAGGTCGTGCCAAATCAATATTAAATTGTTGAGCAATATGTCCCTTGTCTAACAAAATTATGCGATCGGCAAGTTGTACTGCCTCACTGACATCGTGAGTGACCAAAATCGTGGTAAAACCTTGTTCTAGCCATAATTTTTCAATCAAACTTTGCATTTCTAGTCGTGTTAAGGCATCTAAAGCACCTAATGGTTCATCCAAGAGCAGAACACGTGGTGTGTGAGATAAGGCACGTGCTAAAGCTGTACGTTGGCGTTGCCCACCTGAAAGTTGAGAGGGCCAGAGTTCCGACTTTTCTTTTAATCCGACTTTTTCCAGTAATTGTTCAGCTTTTGGATATTGGGCTTTATCTAAACCCAATTGAACATTTTTAAGAATACTTTTCCAAGGCAATAAACGTGGATCTTGGAACATGACGCGAATATCATCTGCGGTAATGCCTTCACGAAAATTAATTTGCGATTTAAACTTAATTTCACCATAACTGGGTTGTTCTAAGTCGGCAATTAAACGCAATAGGGTGCTTTTACCACAACCACTGCGTCCTACAATGGCAATAAATTCTCCTGCTTTGATGTTTAAATCAAGATCTTCTAGAACTTTTACATCACCATAATATTTGTGTAATTCGGTGATATCGATTTCTGCACCAATTTTTTCATTATCTGCTGTAACATTTTCAGGCGTTGCAACAAACTCGTGAGCATATTGGCTGATGCTTAAATCCGTCATAATCTCGCTCCTATTTTTGATAGCCTGAATGCCAACGCAATAGATATTTTTCTAAATATTGTGCAAAAACATCGGCAAATTTACCTAATAGGGCATAGAGTAAAATCCCCACCAGTACGATATCCGTTTGTAAGAACTCTCGGGCATTCATGGTCATATAACCAATACCTGATTGTGCTGAAATGGTTTCAGCAACAATCAGTAAGACCCAAACTAGTCCAAGTGAAAAACGTAAACCGACCAAAATTGAAGGCATTGCCCCTGGTAAAATAATGTCTTTGTACAGTTGCCAACGGCTTAAACCATAGCTTTTACCCATCTCAATCAATTGTGGATCTACAGAGCGGATACCATGATAAGTATTGATATACATCGGGAAAAATACGCCCACAGCAACCAAAAACAACTTGGCTGATTCATCAATACCAAACCATAAAATGACCAGTGGAATCAAAGCGAGCGCTGGAATATTACGGATCATTTGTAAAGTGGTATCGAGTAAATTTGAGGCAACTTTTGACGAACCATTGAGTAAGCCTAAAAATAGACCTAAACCACCCCCGACTAATAACCCCATCAAAGCACGTCCTGCACTGACTTTGACATGTTGCCAAAGTTCACCACTGAGCAATAACGTCCAAAATGCCGAAACGACTGCAGTAGGTGCAGGCAATACACGACTTTCAAGTAAACCTGTTTGAGAGGAAATTTGCCAAATCAGAACCAATAAAATAGGTACGATCCAAGGTAACAGGCGTTGTCCAATTTTTTTCGTTCCACGTGAAACGGAACGATTTTTTACTTGATGATTTGGTTTGGTCGCTGCATTCATGCTGACTCCTTTAAAGGAGTTTTATGTTCCTCTGCGGTATAGTTATTGGCAACGATTTCACCAAATGGACCTGTTAAATTCGGTTGTGTAAGTTTTTGGCGTGTTTCAATCGGCAGTAAAGGGAAGACCAATTCAGCAAAACGGATTGATTCTTCTAAGTGTGGATAGCCTGAGAAAATAAATGTGCTAATACCCAAATCAGCATATTCTTGAATACGGTCAGCAACTGTTTGTGCATCACCAACCAAAGCTGTACCCGCACCACCACGTACTAAACCGACACCTGCCCAAAGGTTAGGTGACACTTCAAGTTTACTTCGGTCTCCATTATGCAGTTCAGCCATACGGCGCTGACCAACAGAGTCCATTTGTTTAAATTTCTTTTGCGCTGCGGCAATCGTTGCATCATCGACGTATTGGATCAGCTCATTGGCTGCTTGCCATGCTTGTTCATTGGTTTCACGCACAATGACATGTAAACGAATGCCATAATTTAACTGACGACCTTTGGCTTCAGCTTTGGCTTTGACGACAGCTATTTTTTCTTTGACTGCGGCAGGTGGTTCGCCCCAAGTTAAATAGGTATCGACCTGATCGGCTGCCAATTCAATGGCGTCTTCAGAAGAACCGCCAAACCAAAGCGGCGGATAAGGCTGCTGAATTGGTGGATAGAGCAACTTGGCATCTTCTACGCTTAAACGTTCACCTTGAAAACTAAAAGGTTCACCTGTGTGTGAGCGCTTTAAAATTTCACGCCAAATGGTGGTGTATTCTGCGGCAGTTTTATAACGTGTTGCATGGTCTTCATAGACACCGTCGCCTTTTAACTCTTGCTCATCGCCACCTGTCACAAGGTTGAGTAACACGCGACCATTCGATAAACGGTCAAAGGTTGCTGCCATACGTGCAGCAAGGGCAGGAGTGGTCACACCTGGACGTAAAGCTACCAGAAATTTTAAGTTTTGTGTCGCATCAATTAAGCTTGCCGCTGTAATCCACGGATCTTCACATGAACGCCCTGTTGGAATAAGAACACCTTCATAACCTAAGTTATCAACTGCAACCGCAATTTGCTTCATATAAGCATGATCGACTTGACGAGCGCCTTTACTCGTACCCAAATAACGACTATCACCGTGTGTTGGAATAAACCAGAAAATTTTCATCACTTGCGTCCTTTTAAATTATTTGCCAGTCCAAACGGCTAGCTTGATATTGATCGGTTTAGGAATAATGTTCAGTTCAGCAAAACGATTTGCCAGTTGTTGCTGATCTGCAATGACTTTGGCGTTGAGTGGTGCTGCAAAAGAAGGTTTTGGGCGACGTTGAATAAATACCGTACTGATGTTTGGTTTTAAACCTGTGCTTTGAGCAATACTTTGCGCCGTCTCTTTTTGATGTGTTTGTACCCATTGATCAGCCAGATTGATTTGTTGAATAAAACCAGTCACTGCTTGAGGATGTTGTTTTACAAAATTTGGTGAAGCTAAATAAAATGTGTAATTAGGACTTAAACCTTTACCTGAAGCCAGTACACGTGCTTGGTCTTCAATTTGTGCAGAAGCAAAATAAGGATCCCAAATTGCCCATGCATCGACCGCACCTTTTTGAAATGCTGCACGAGCATCCGCAGGCGTAAGCCAAATGGGTTGAATGTCAGACCATTGCAAACCTGCTTTACGCACCGCCTGTACCAATAAATAATGTGCACTAGAGCCTTTTTGTAGCGCGATGCGTTTCCCTTTGAGTTGACTGAGTTGCGTCAATTTTGAATCCTTAGGCACTAAAATCGCTGATGCCAAGGGTTTTGCTGCTTCATAGGCGATGTAATACAACGGTTTATTGGCTGCTTGAGCATAAACAGGCGGTGTATCGCCAGTTACGCCGACATCAATTGAACCCACTGCAAGTGCTTCTAAAATTTGTGGACCAGCAGGAAATTCATTCCAAGAGATTTTGGCATTGGGAAATTCTTTTTCATACAATTGTTGTTGCTTCGCGATTGCCAAATTAATTGAGCTTTTTTGGAAGCCAATGCGTAACTCTTTGACGCTTGGGTCTACTGCCCAAACTACAGGTGAACCCAACATCGCACAAGCCACCAACATTGCAGTCATGCCATGCTGTGTGAACTGAGGCTGTAATGGTTTTGGTGTCTTGTTTTGCTGTTGAGTCATATTATTTTCCTCAAATTAATGGGCTAAAATAGCCGCTTGAATATTGATTTTGTTTGGAATAAGTTTTTGCTGATAAAAAGCATCTGCGACATATTGCTGTTCTTTCGCCACTTCATTTGAAATAGGTTTCACCCCAAATCCCATACGAGAGATAGACGTGCTGAGTATCTCTGTCGATAACCCTGTTTGTTGTTCTAAAAGCTTTGCTGCATCTGTTTGATGCTGTGAGACCCATTGTGTTGTGGTGTTAAGTTCATTCACGACGGTTTTTAGGACATCAGGATGTTGTTCTGCAAACTCACGATCTGCCAAATAAAATTGGTGATTACTGACGAGGTTTTCTCCTGTTGCCAGAACTTTGGCACCAAGTTGTTGTTCTGCTGCAGCAAAGAACGGATCCCAAATGACCCATGCATCCACAGCGCCTTTTTCAAATGCTGCACGGGCATCGGCTGGAGGTAAATACACCACATCAATGTCAGAAAGTTTTAAATGGTTGGCTTCAAGCAGTTTGAGCAATAAATAATGGACATTTGAACCTTTATTTAAAACAACACGTTTACCTTTGAGTTCTTGGATAGATCGAATGTTCGAATCTTTCGGTACAATTAAAGCTTCAGCTTTCGGTGCAGCAGGCTGATTGGCGATATAGACCAGTTTCGAGTTCGCCGCTTGTGCAAAAATAGGCGGTGCTTCACCTGCTTCGCCAAACACTACACTGCCGACATTGAGACCTTCTAAAAGCTGTGGACCAGCAGGGAATTCTACCCATTTGATATTGATGCCTTTTTGTTTTAACGCTTTGTCCAGATCGCCACGCGCTTTAATAATGGGGAGTAGACCATATTTTTGATAACCAATATTTAAAGTGGTGCTTTCGGTTTTTTTTGAACATGCAGATAGCATCATAACGGTAACAAGACTCGCACTGAGAATGGTAATTTTTTTCCATGTCGGTTGAAATGAACGAGTCATGAGTTATGTTGCCCCTACGTTAAAAATAAAGTGAATGAGCAACAGCTTAGAGAGCTTTGTATTTTCCAAAAAATAAGTTTTATATGATTGCTAATGAAAAAAAAAGATAAAAAAATAAAAGCTAAACTTAGCAAAAAATAAGCAATTTAAAATGTATTCACTAGAAAGGAAGGTTAATTAAATATTTGAAAAATATAATTTATTTTTTAGTTATTTTTATAGATATAGATTGCATCAAAATGAATATAGGATTTGATGCAATCTATTGATATAAGCTTAGTGAGAATTGTGCTAATGCTCATTCAGATGTCATACCAAACGGAATTAAGAAATACGCTTTTTAAAAACCATAGAGTTACGTTGATAGTTATACAAAGCTTGGCGTGCTGAAGGGAGGTCGTCAACGCTGGCTTTAGAGAAACCATGCTCAATAAACCAATGTGCAGTACGCGTAGTGAGTACAAACAGTTGTTGAATTCCAAGTTGTTGTGCTTTTTCTTCAAGAAAATGCAGAATTTGACTGCCACGATTGGACTTGCGATAACTTGGATGCACAGCAACACAAGCTATTTCAGCAGATTGAATTTCATTTTCTGTTGCAGGAATTGGATAGAGCGCAGCACAAGCGAGAATCGTACCATCGCGTTCAATCACAGCAAATTGATCAATTTCATTTTCTAAAAGTTCACGTGAACGATAGACCAAAATGCCTTCTTCTTCGAGTGGACGCAAGAGGTTGATTAAGCCACCAACATCACCAATATTTGCCATGCGCACTTCTTCATAATGTGCATCAGTGATCATGGTGCCGTGACCATCACGGGTGAATAATTCCTCAATTAACGCACCATCATAGGCATAAGACAGTAAGTGAACGCGATGTACGCCTTTGAGCGAAGCTTCCTTGGCATTATGTAAATGGAGTGCGATTTCAAAATTAGAATCTTGGAATTTTTCAATATGTTGATCGAGTTGATGCGGTGTGATCTCTCTTAATAATTGTCCGTGTTCATCTAATAAACCTTGTTGATTGCCTAAAAAAATCAATTTATCGGCTTTGATATGAATCGCTGTTTTGGTTGCGACTTCTTCTGCTAACAAGTTAAAGACTTCACCTGTAGTGGAGTAGCCCGTAGGACCCAGTAAAACAATGTTTTGGCTGTCTAAATGCCGTTGGATAGCTTCGGTATCTAGGCTGCGGACTTCACCAGTCAGTTGAAAGTCCACACCATCACGAATGCCATACGGCTTTGCTGTTACGAAGTTACCAGAAACCACATCTATGCGTGCACCAAACATCGGAGAGTTGGCTAAACCCATTGAAAGTAGCGCTTCGATTTGCAAACGAATAGAACCAACAGCGTTCATCACCGCAGGTAAAGACTCGCGTGTCGTCACACGTCGATTGATATGAATTGGGCTTTGAATATGCTTTTCTTTTAAATTTGCATTAATTTGTGGACGTGCACCATAAACAAGAATCAGGCGAATTCCAAGTGAATGTAAGAGCGCAATATCATGAATAATATGCTGAAAATTCTCATGTAGAACCGCTTCACCAGCAAACATGAGCACAAATGTTTTGCCACGATGTGCATTGATATAAGGCGCAGAATGACGAAACCAATGCACATATTGTTGGGTGGTGCTTTGTGAAGTTTCTAAAATGTCAGTTTGCATGTAAGCCATCTCAATAGGTCATATTCAATTTGCAATTCTAAACAAAAAAAATCACTTCGGTATATGAACCATAAAAAAACACCTTATGTCTTTTAAAAATATAAGGTGTTGGGAGAGATTTTTGAGTTTAACGAACAACTTTGACAATTTTATGATTTGTCGTATTCATTAATACATATTGACCATTCACTTTATACCATTGCTGATGTTTGGTCGGTTTGTTCAAGTTTTTATGTTGTTTATAATCAATTTTATAGCCAGCACTACGATATTGACTTGGGAAGGCATTGCCTGTTTTCCACGATTGTTGTTGTGATTGTGCATGCTGTGTATGGGTATTATGTTTTACAGTTTGTTGATGCGTTTGGCTGCTGTGAGATGTATGTGTAGCATGTGAATGATCTTGTGGTGCAGCCATTGCAGATGTTGCAACAAGTGCGCTTAATGATAATGTAATTGCGCTAACTAAACTTTTCATTGACTCTGCCTAACCTTATGTTTGTGCCTTTCGATGAGTTAAATTTACGTGAAAAATATAGAGAAACAATGAAGTAAATTTGAAAATATGTATTTAAAAAACGTTATATTTATCCATAAATATATTTAAATTATCAAAATAAGAAAAAGCCCAATATAAATTGGGCTGTATGGGGTTTTCTAGAAATTCTAATTTTTAACCGATAATGCGAATAATACGATTATTTCGTTCATTCACTAATACATAGTCACCATTTACTTTATACCATTGTTGGTATTTGCTCGGTTTTGGCAATTGGCGATAATTTTTATAATTTACCTGATAACGTGATGAGCTAAATTGGCTTGGTAAATACTGCCCAGAACGCCATTCACGACTTGGATTTACACGATTATTATGCTGGTTGTTATATTGACTGTTATGTTGATTGTTATGACGATTATCGTTGTTCCAACGGTGATCATTTTTATGATCCCAATGATTTTGTTGGTAACGATTGTTATGGTCACGATGATAGTCATTTGGTGCAGCCATTGCAGATGTTGCAACGAGTGCGCTTAAAGATAATGCGATTGCTGTGAGTACACTTTTCATTTGATTCACCTGAATAGAGCTGATTTCCTTCGATAGAATCAATTTACTCAACAATTTGAGATAAATGGTGAGTGCTATTGAGTTGAATTGTGAAATGTATGAAGACTTGATGGAGAATAAAAAGCAAATATTGTTTTATGTTAAAAATAAGATCAGTATTTTCAACGCTTGATGTAAAATTTAAGACAGATAAAAAAATAAAGAGAAGATCATTATGACGATAAAATTTTTTTTGATTACTTTTTTCACCAGTCTCATCAGTATTTATTTCTTTCAAATCATGCGTCACTTGTTCCGTTATCAAACGCCCAGTCATAACCGCCTAGAAATAAGTCAACACACAAAAGTTTTTTTCATCCTATTGGTAATAGCTGCAGGCGCAATTGCAATTTGGATTTTAACAGGGCATGTGGAAAAAAATCAGCAGATTGCTGCATGGGTCATCTGTGGGCTATTTGCTTTTCTTGCCAATACTTTCTTATTTTTGGCACGTAATTGGTATATCGAATTGCATGAAAATTGTGTTGTTTATAATCGAGGTGTTGGAAGGGATCGGACGATTTATTTTCATGAGATTACGAAATATCGTCATTTAGATATTTTAGGAAAACCCCATGTGCGAATATATAATCAGCAAGGTTGGAAGATTGATATTCCTTTCGCTTTTATTGAACAGCATCCATTAATGTATTGGATTGACTTGCATAAACCGCAGAGGCACTGAGTCACATCTATGGCATTGAGCAACAGCGTACATGCAAAGTGTACGCTGTTTTATTATGATAAGCATTGCGAGATGGTCAATAGATGTTGATCACATCCCACGAATATTCACGATATTATTACTGTCTGAATCAACTAAAATATAGTCGTTATTAATTTTGTACCATTGTTGATTACGAGACGGTTTTGGAAGATTCGAGTCTTTATAATCGACTTTATAACTATTACCACGATAATGTTGCGGCATGACATAACCTGTTTGCCATTTGTGTTGTTGCAAACGTTTTACACCACGTTCTTCACGTTCACGACGCTTTTCTTGAATATCATCGTCATCATAGTCACGTGCATTACGCCCACGATTTCCACGGTCGCCTTTTTCACCACGTTCATAACCACGATCATTGTCAAAATGAGGTCCTGCACTGGCGATTTGCATGTTCATCAGTGTTGATAAAGAAATGGCGATGATCGCTAAAATCTTTTTCATAGGAGCCCTCGCTTTTTTGAAGTGTTGTTTTTCACATCACTAATGTACTGTCAAATTGCAGAGAAACTGTGAAGAAAGTTCAGTTTTTCATTTAAAAATGCAGACATAATAAGAACATATTTCTGTTAATGATAAAAGCTCAAATTGGAAAGACTTGTTAAATAAGGGTTAAAAGCAAATTTAAAATTTGTGACGGAGTTCAATAAAGATGTAAGAAATTATGAAAATAAGTGAATTGATCACACTAAATTATCATTGCTTATCTTTTAAATGACAGAAAAATTAATGCCACTGTTGCGTTATATTTTTTAAATAAGTTAAGGCAGTGCTGACATTTTCAGCCAGTTTTACATCATCTAAAGCATCAATGAGTTCATTTGGAAGTTGCAATTCTTCAATAGAACGAATCATTTCAACTTTAAGTTTTTGATCTGTCATGTGTAGTTCCTTGCCATAAAATTGAGCTTGGAAAAAGGATAAATCAGATCTTTTGATTTGGAAAACTGAATATTATTGTAATATTGATTGGGTAAAGCGATTTTAAATAATGTGCTGTAGAAAGACGTATTTGAATGAGTTTTAGCAACTCATTCAAAACTTAATACTAAATTTTAGTCTTGTGCATCAATACTTTGACCATTCATATCAAGACTGTCATCTCCCATTAAATAAAGATATGCAGGAAGAATCGCTTCTGGTGTAGGTAAAGTTTTTGGATCTTCAGCAGGGTAGGCTTTGGCACGCATTGCTGTACGTGTTCCACCTGGATTAATGCAGTTAAAACGAATATTTGGATAAGTACGTTCTTTAGCAAAAATTTGGCTGACAGCTTCTATGGCAATTTTAGAAACAGAATAAGCGCCCCATTCTGCACGTGCTTCACGACCAACACCTGAGCTTGCAAATACCACAGAAGCATGTTCAGATTTTTGTAATAGAGGTAATAACTCTTGAGTTAATATAAATGGCGCACGTAAATTAACAGCCATGACATCATCCCAAACTTCTTCAGGATAATGTGCCAATTCAACACGCTCCCCTAAGATACCTGCATTATGCAAAATCCCATCCAAACGACCAAATTGCTGTTCCAGTGTATCTACTAAAAGCTCATAGTCACGTGCTGAAGCTGAAGAAAGTTGTAAGGGTAAAATTGCAGGTTGTGGTGCTCCTAAAGCTTCAATTTCATCATAGATGACCTCAAGCTTATTCAGCGTACGACCATGTAAAACCACTGTAGCACCATGCAGTGCATAACTGATTGCAGCAGCACGCCCAATTCCGTCCCCTGCACCTGTGATCAAAATGATTTTGTCTTTGAGTAAGTCTGAACGAGGTTGATATTCTGAATATTTCATGGGAGACCTCCTAATCTTTGTTATTTATGATGATTTTTAAGTTACGCTGTGTTGTTTAATACCCACCAGTTTATTGAGCACTTGATGTAATTCAGAAACATTGCTGACAATATGGTCTGCTTGCCATGCTGCTAAATTATCTTTGTGTTGCAAGGGTAGATAACCATACGCTGCTAAAATGGTATACATTTTTGCATTGCGACCTGCGTCAATATCTCTTGGATGATCACCTACATAAATAATCTGTTTTTCATCAATCTTCAAGTGTTTTGCAGCAAGATACATCGGTTCAGGATCAGGTTTTGTTTGTTTGACATCTTCAGGACAAACGAGAACTGCACAGCGCTCAGTTAAATCAAGTGCTTTGAGTAAAGCTTCGCTTAATCCACGTGGTTTATTGGTGACAATACCCCATGGAATATGGTGACTTTCTAAATCTGCCAAAAGTGGATACATGCCTGTAAATAAATCTGTATCTACTGCAATATCAGCGCCATATAAATCTAAAAATCGTTGGCGATGCGCTAAAAAAATGGGATCATCCACTTCAAGTTCAGGATAAACCAATTTCACCATGGCACGAGCGCCTTCAGATACTTGAGTACGAATCAGATCTGCATCAACAACGGCACGTCCTTCTGCACGGCACATCTCTTGAATGATGCGAATAAAGTCTGCTGCTGTATCAATCAATGTACCATCTAAATCAAATAGAACTGCTTGCATTAGACACCTTCATTGACTGTATAAACCATATAATTCACATCGACATTTGGTGCAAGCCAGTAGTGTTTAGTCAATGGATTATAATGTAAGCCTGTCATATCTTTGAGTTTTAAACCTGAGGTACGGATGTCATGTGCAAGTTCAGAAGGCTTAATAAATTTATGATAATCATGCGTGCCTTTTTTCAAAAGACGAAGTACATATTCCGCACCAATGATGGCAAATAAATAGGCTTTTGGATTGCGGTTAATGGTTGAGAAAAATACTTGCCCATTGGGTTTAACTAATTTTTGGCAGGCTTGAATAATAGATGCAGGGTTAGGTACATGTTCCAGCATTTCCATACAAGTCACAACGTCATATTGACCTGCTTGTTCTTCTGCGAGTTGTTCCACAGGGATTTGTTTATATTCAATATTTTGAACATTTTCTTGCTCAGCATGTAGACGTGCCACATTTAAAGGCGCAGCACCCATATCAATACCGAGTACATCTGCACCACGACGCGCCATGCTTTCAGCTAAAATTCCACCACCACAGCCAACATCAAGTACTTTTTTACCTGATAAACCGCCTACACGTTCATCGATCCAGTTTAAACGAAGTGGATTGATTTGATGTAAGGGTCTGAACTCAGAGTGCTGATCCCACCATAATGCAGCAAGCGCTTCAAATTTAGCAATTTCCTGTGGATCAACATTAAGTTGCGACATATTCGTCACCTCTGAATAAATTGTTTTAATCAAAAATTAAGTTCAATTATGCTAGTGTACCGTTAATTATGAAAAAAGCGATGAATCGTGTAAAAAACTTCACAGAAGGAAAACGATTTTCCCATAATTGTTTTATAGTGAGTGCATAAGCTATACAAAACGAGTTCGAGGACAATAAAGTCAATGAAAAAATTTATTTTAGGTGGCATGACTGCAATGGTTATGGCATTTTCTGCAAATGCAATGGCGGCTGATTTTGTTGCAGGTAAAGATTACACCGTAGTACAAAACCCTGGTAAACCTGAAGTTGCAGGTAAAATTGAAGTACGTGAATTTTTTTGGTATGGGTGTCCACACTGCTTTAAGTTAGAACCTCATATGCAAGCATGGCTAAGAAAAATTCCAAGTGATGTGAATTTTATTCGTACACCAGCAGCAATGAATAAACTTTGGGAACAAGGTGCACGTGCATATTATGTATCTGAAGCATTAGGCGTACGTAAACGTACACATTTACCGTTATTCCATGCGAATGGTACTGGTCAGCAAATTTTACAAAAAGATGAATTTGCTAAGTTCTTTACTAAATATGGTGTACCTGAAGCAAAATTTAATAGCATGTATAATTCATTTGCAATTACTGCCAAAGTTTCACAAGCCAATAAACTTGCTCAACAATATCAATTAAGTGGTGTTCCAGCAGTTGTGGTAAATGGCAAATATGTTGTACAAGGTGAAGATCAAAAAGTAGTTCAAGTTGTTGAATACTTAATTAATAAAGAACGTAAATAATTTAACATGACAAAAAAAGACCTACATTATGTAGGTTTTTTTTGTCAGAATTTTTCAGAAAACAATGCAAATTTAAGTTTTTAAATACGGCTACTTTCCCAGTTTAAAATGCCTCTAAAAATTAAACGAATTTGTGTCACGGATTGTTTTTTAAACATCATTTTTTGTGACTCTAATTCAAGATCTGAGTATTGGCGGCTCAGGCTAAGCCATGACATTGCCCAAGTAAATGATGAGTTAATCAATAAACTTGTTAAAACATGTAAGTCCTGACTATTTTGAAAATGTTCAAAAAATTCTAATTTTTTTAATTCGCTGGTTAAATCTTCAGTTAAATAATTAATTTCGCGATTAATGGCAAGGCGTACAGCTTTTGATCCTCCCCATCGTTCAGCGATCATGAAAATCCATTGTTGTGGATTTTGCTCTACAGCTTCGAAAAAAGAGTCCATTGTTGTTTGAGTTTTCGCTTCAGGCAAAGCCAGACCTTGTCCGAGTTGATGGAGAACATTTTTAAGGTAAAGAGCAACTTGATCAACTAACTCTTTGCCTAACTCTTCCATATCTTGGAAATGTCGATAAAAAGCGGTTGGAACTAAACCTACTTCTCGTGCAACTTCACGCAAACTAATACTCGAAAATGAACGACCTGATGTGCTGAGTGTCAAGGCAGCATCAAGTAAAGCCTGACGACTTTGTTGTTTGCGCTCATCCCGTATCGACATGCTGTTATCCGAAGAAATTGATTGTGATGAGTTTATCAAAAATAAAGGGAAATTAAACGACGAATGTCAGTAAACACTTGTTGACTGAAATTAAAAATAAGTATAGCTTACAAACGTTCACTAAAAGAACACTTGTTCACTCAATAAATAGCAAGCACAAAGAGGAACGTTTATGAGTTATATCGCAACAGTGCAAGACGAGCAGTATCATCCTGAATGGATCCGTGAGGATTTTGTCGATTTTATCGCCGAAAAAATTAATCCTGTTTGGGCATGGAAAAAGATCAAAGCGACGATCATTAAAATTCGTGTCTTAAGTATTGGTTTTTATCAAATCCAATTACGCCCAAATCGTAATTTTAAGCATCGACAATTTAAGGCAGGACAAAGCATATTGGTGACTGTGGAAATTGCAGGAGTACGAGAACAGCGTAGCTATTCTATAGTGAAGTTACTTGAAAATGGTGACATTATCATTGCAGTGAAACAACAAGGCAAAGTGTCAAATGTCCTGACACAGTTAGCGTTTGGTAGCATTGTAGAATTATCACAAACCCAAGGTGATTTTGTTTTAGAAAATCATACTTCGCCATTGTTATTGATCGCATCAGGCAGTGGCATCACGGCAATTTACTCACTTTTATTGGCGGCTTTAAAAGACGAAAATCGTGCTGTAGATGTGATTTATTTTAGTCGTGATGAAGCATTTCATGCAGATTTAGAACAGCTTTATCAACAAAATTCACAGTTTAATTATCACTATATCAATACTCTACAGCAGAAAAAGCATTTAACCGTAGAGCTATTGGATAGTTTAGTACCTGACTTTCAACAACGTCAAAGCTATGTCTGTGGTTCTACAACCATGATGCAAAGTGCCAATGATATTTTTCAAGATTTGAATATCAGTGAGCGTTTAAAGCAAGAGTATTTTCAGATTGCTGTAGATGAAAGTTTGGAAGCGCAACCTGTGACTTTTATACGTTCTCAGCAAGAGTTTGAAGCGAAATCAAATTTGCTTGAAAGTGCCGAAAAAGCAGGTTTAAGACCGACACATGGCTGTCGTATGGGCATGTGCAATACCTGTACCTGTACGAAAGTCAGTGGTTCAACCCAAAATATGCTGACAGGTGAGATCAATCATGATGCCAATACACAAATTAAGTTATGTATCAGCCAAGCAGTGAGTCCTGTGGTGATCAATCTCTAAGTTGCAGATATTTCTAAATCATCAATATCTTTAAACCCATTTAAAAGATGTAAACAATTTTTCGGCAGACCCAATCTTGCTAAAGGGAAATTGTTGCCAAAATTTAGTAACAGTCCTTAAAAATTGGACTGTTCAGGAGTAAAAATAATGAATATGTCAGTGAATTTTTCAAACAGTAAATCAAAACATTTAAACCCTGAACAAACAGCAGAATTTGGTCGCCGTGTGGATGAAATCCGTCGTGAAGTGATGGAAAATTTGGGCGAGCAAGATGCTAAATATATTTATAAAATCCGTAACTTTGTGCGTTATAGCGAGATCGCTTCTCGTGCTATGTTGATGTTTGGCGGTTGGATTCCACCTGTTTGGGTGATGGGTACAGGTTTATTGGGTATTTCCAAAATTGTGGAAAATATGGAACTCGGTCATAACGTGATGCACGGTCAGTTTGACTGGTTAAATGATCCAAGTTTGAATGGTGCAAATTATGACTGGGACACCATGGCGACAGGCGATGATTGGAAATATACCCATAATTATGTGCATCACACCTATACCAATATTGTCGGTAAAGACCATGATGTCGGTTATGGTTTGCTTCGTGTGAGTGAGTCGCAAAAGTGGGAACCTCGTTTCTTGTTCAATATTCCGTTGGCAATTCAGTTGATGGTGTTTTTTGAATGGTATGTCGGTGTGCAAAATCTGCATTTGGAAGATGCTTTGATTTATAAAACCAAGACTTGGCAGCAAGTTTGGGTAGATGCAAGCAAATTTCGTAAGAAAGCGCGTCGTCAGATTTTAAAAGATTATGTATTTTTTCCTGTGATTGCAGGTCCAAATGCTTTGCCTGTTTTTGCGGGCAATGCGATTGCTAATGTGATCCGTAGTTTGTGGTCTTCAGCGGTGATTTTTAATGGTCACTTTACTGAAGATGCAGAAACGTTTGAAGTAGACAATACTGAAAATGAAACGCGTGCTGAATGGTATTTACGTCAGATTCGTGGCTCAAGTAACTTTACTGGAGCAGAATGGCTACATATTTTAAGTGGTAATTTGAGCCATCAAATTGAGCATCATTTATTCCCAGATATGCCTGCCAATCGTTATGCAGAAGTGGCACCGAAAATTCAGGCTTTATGTACTGAGTATGGCATTAACTACAATGAAGCGAATTTTTTTCAGCAGTTTGGTAGTGTGTGGGTACGTTTAACCAAATGTTCTCTACCGAATAATATGACCACTAAAATCACACAATCTTTGGCAAAGGTGAAAGGAATTTTTGCTTAAACATTTGCATGTTGGCGCTACTTTTATGGAATAGTGTAAAAAACTATTCCATCGTTATTTAAACTGTTTCGATATATCTTTCTTCAACATGTAAATAGTTTAATTCATATTCGGCAGTACCAGAAGAAATAAAACTATTTTGCATTTTTAATAATAAATTATAGCTTTCGCAATAAATATCATTATAGAAATTAATTAAATCTTGGTTTTTAAGATTTTTCAAACTTGACTTGAGTTCTTCAAAAATCATGATTTCGATTTTTTCAATAAAACTCTTTCGTGTATGTTCATTATTCTGAAAATAGAGATGTTTAATAGGCTCATCTATTCCTTGAATTAAGCTCATTTCAAAAATAATCATTTCAACTATTGGTTATATTTAATTGTTTGAAAATTTAATGTATTTAAACTTAAAATAAAAGATTGATTTTTTTAAAACAACGACTTCTATATCAAAAATATATAAATATTTGTAAAAAATAATATTCAATTTAAAATGTCTTAAACCTGAATTTTGTTAAATTTAAATATAATTTTTTGTATAAATATATTTGAGTTTTCTGAATTTTTTTAATATTTTTTATTTTAAATTAAAATGTGATGTATTTAACATTTTATTATTTTAAAAATAATGATTATTCATGAAAAATAATAAAAAAGGTAAAATAAAAACAGCAAATTTGGTTGATTTACATCACAACAAACTGGCACTATAACATCTTGTTTCGTTGAAAAACACTTACTTGTAACAAAACCATCTTGATTGCATCTGCTATACTTATGCACAATTATTTTAGTCAACATTAGGACGAATTATGCGTATCGACCAACGTACATTAGATCAATTACGTGATGTGAAAATTACCCGTAATTATACGCGTTATGCAGAAGGTTCTGTATTGGTTGAATTTGGTCATACAAAAGTGTTGTGTACTGCAAGTATTGATAACTCAGTACCACGTTTCTTAAAAGGAAAAGGGCAAGGCTGGGTGACTGCTGAGTATGGTATGTTGCCGCGCTCTACACATACACGTAGTGATCGTGAAGCAGCACGTGGTAAACAAAGTGGTCGTACTCAAGAAATTCAACGTTTAATTGGTCGTAGCCTACGTGCGATGGTGGATTTGAAAAAACTGGGTGAAAATACCATTACGATTGACTGTGATGTGATCCAAGCGGATGGCGGCACACGTACAGCATCGATTACTGGCGCAGCAGTTGCACTTATTGATGCGATGAATATTCTACTTGAACAGAAAAAAATTAAACAAGATCCATTAAAAGGGCTTGTTGCTGCAATTTCTGTTGGTATTTATAAAGATGAAGTTTTACTCGATCTTTGCTATGAAGAAGATTCAAACTGTCAAACCGACTTAAATGTTGTGATGACCCAAGCTGGTGAATTTATTGAAATTCAAGGTACAGCCGAAGACAAACCATTTACACGTGTACAGTGTAATGCAATGCTAGAAATGGCTGAAAAAGGTATCCAAGAGTTAGTGAAAAAACAACAAGAAGCTTTGGGTTGGTAAGCACTTTTTAGCCTGAATATATAACGCATCTTCGGATGCGTTTTTTATTGTCCATTCAAAAGCTTAATGGAATTGAAACCAAAGCATCACCAAACTGTCATGGGCTTTGTATTGACTAACAGCTTCTTTGAAATACGGAAATGGTCAATGAAAAGTTTATTTTTAATTTTAGCCACAAGCTGCTGTTTAATGCTCAGTGGATGTAACGACGATAATGACAGTGATTCAAGCCAAACGCCAAATCCACCTGTGTCAAATTGTAAAATGCACTGTGCACCATAATAAAAATTAAGGATATTGAAGATGAATCGTCGTGATTTTTTAATAAATACAAGTAAAACAATGTTTGGTGCGGCAGCTTTAGCAAGTTTCCCAATGAGTATTCAAAAGGCGCTCGCAATTGATGCCAAGGTAGAAACAGGTACAATTCAAGATGTCAAACATGTCGTTATTTTAACGCAAGAAAATCGTTCATTTGATAACTATTTTGGTACCTTAAAAGGTGTACGTGGCTTTGGTGATCGCTTTACTATTCCACTGTCAAATGAGCGTAAAGTTTGGCAGCAATATGATAAAGATCAGAATAAAGTATTGCCTTATCATTTAGATAGTCGTTTAGGCAATGCTCAACGTGTCAGTGGCACACCACATTCATGGAAAGATGGACAAGATGCGTGGGACGCTGGACGTATGGGCGATTGGGTGAAGCATAAACAACCTCAATCGATGGGATATTTTAAAAAAGCTGAAGTCGAGTTTCAGTTTGCTTTAGCAAATGCTTTTACTTTGTGTGATGCGTATCATTGTGCGATGCATGCAGGAACAAACCCAAATCGAAAATTTATTTGGACAGGAACCAATGGACCTACAGGTGCAAATGTTGCGAGTGTGGTCAATGAATTTGATGGTCTTGGTCCTTCAAGTGCAGGTTATGATTGGGTAACTTATCCTGAACGTTTGCAACAGGCAGGTGTGTCATGGAAAGTTTATCAAGGCATGCCAGATAATTTTACCGATAATCCACTGGCGGGTTTTAAACAATATCGTCGTGCGAATGAATTGTCAGGGCAACCTGTCAGTAATAGTGATGTCATTAGCCCAGCTTATGATGAAAAAATTGATGCAACACAGCCTTTATATAAAGGCATTGCCAATACAATGCCAGATGGTGGTTTTTTTGCGGCATTAAAAGACGATATTGCACAAAAGAAATTACCACAAGTCAGTTGGGTTGTTGCACCAGCGACATATAGTGAACACCCTGGACCTTCAAGCCCTGTACAAGGTGCATGGTATATTCAAGAGCTATTAAATGCATTAACTGAGAATCCAGACGTCTGGAGCCAAACTGTACTCTTGGTGAATTTTGATGAAAATGATGGTTACTTCGATCATATGCCATCACCAAGTGCGCCTTCTCGTAATGAAACAGGACAATTACAGGGTAAAACGACTCTGACCAATGCTCAGCTTTCGTATGAGTATTTTGACCATAAAGCAATTGCGGATTCAAAATCACAACCTCAACCTGATGGTCGTGTTTATGGACCAGGTGTTCGCGTCCCTATGTATGTCATTTCTCCATGGAGTCGTGGTGGATGGGTGAATTCTCAAGTCTTTGACCATACTTCTGTGATTCGTTTCTTAGAGGAACGTTTTGCCGTCAAAGAACCAAATATCAGCCCATATCGTCGCGCAGTCTGTGGCGATTTAACTAGTGCATTTAATTTTAAAACACCAAATATCTCTGCTCTACCTGAGTTAGCAGGCAAAAAGAGTAAAGAGCAAGCTGATGCGATTCGTCAGACACAAGCTGCATTGCCTCAAGTGGTACGCCCAATTGATGCATTATTTCCTGTGCAAGAACAAGGCATTCGTCCTTCTAAAGCTTTACCTTATATTTTACATACCAGTGCAAAAGTAGATGTGTTAGGACAAACTGTAAAATTAATGTTCTCTAACACAGGTACGCAAGCAGCAGTATTCCATGTTTATGACAAATTAAATTTAACTGCAATTCCAAAGCGTTATATGGTAGAAGCAGGCAAACAGTTAGAAGATGTTTGGCATACTCTAAATGGACAATATGATTTGTGGGTGTTGGGAGCAAATGGTTTTCATCGTGCTTTTATTGGCGATTTAACTGAAAATGCTCAAACAGAAAGTTTGCCTGAAATACGTGTATGCGTAGAAGAATGTAGCTATAAGCTCTATTTAAAAGTCAGAAATGACGCTGCTAAAGCAACAAAATTGCGCGTCACAGCCAATGCCTATTTGCCCAATAAAACATGGGAAATTGAAACAAATGCGACAGAGCAAGAGTTAATTTTGGATATGACAGAATTTGGCGGATGGTATGATTTTACGGTAAGTATGCCAACAGATTCTCGTTATAGTCGTCGTTTTGCGGGACGTATTGAAAATAACAAAGATTCTATCTCTGATCCTTATATGGGGTTTAATGGGTAGTTTTATATTTAAAAATAAGGCATTACATGGTTGAAAAATGCCTTATTTTTAACTTCACTATAAAATAAAAACTTAAATTTACATTTTTCCTTATAGACCACCTTGAAGATACAACCAAATCTTTAAAAAAATGTCATGTTTATCTTTTAGTGTTGTAGATCATAAAAGATAAAGTTTTGAGGTTTTATGAGTTTATTAATTATTGCTTTGATGGTCGTTACTTTTGTGTTGATGACAATTGCACCACAGGCAGAAAACTCAGATGAGACATTACAAACCCAAAAAACCCAATCGACTCAACCCAACAAAAGCAAGCAGACTGATTTAGAGGGCTGAGTAGAAAAGTGCACTTTGCATAAATTCATTTTAATCTTGCTGTTGTAGGCTTGATTTTAAACTTTCATAACTAAAGTTTTTACCATCTAAAATATCTAGGTTTAAATCTTTATAATCTTGCAATTGCTGTACAGCATTATCACAATGTTGAGTGGTGTAATTGCCTGTTTTATGGATAGCACTATAGCAAGTATTCACTTTTTGGATAAATTTATAATAGGGTGACAGCGGAATATTCGCTGCTGCTAAAACACGTGGTGCAAGAAAATGTGCAGGAATAAACGGTTCTGCCCATTGTTTTTTGTTGATTGGAAAACTGCTCCAAATGGCTAAAGGTGTTTCATAAAAACGCACATCATTTTTCTCGGTTTTGGCTTGTTCTGAACCCCAAAAGCTATATTCATCATAAACATTTTGTAAGTTAGGCAAGTGATCACCAAAGAAAATTACAATACTTGGGCGTTCTAATTGTTTGGTATATTCAAGCAAAGTTTTTAAATGTTGATCGGCACGTTGCATACCAGACAAATAGGTATTTAAAGCACGTTTGGAAGCATCTGAAATACCAGATTTGCTAATATTAAAATTATTGGCTCCAAAACGATCATCATTATACATCGGATGATTTTCAACACTAATTGCATAAATAAATTGTGGTCGATCTTGTTGTTTGAGTTGTTGTTGAATACTGTTGTAAATTAAATCGTCATTTGCCCAACCTGCTTGATTAATATATTTACCACGATCAGCAGCACTCACCATATTTTCAATTGAAGTAAATTGGTTAAAACCTAAATTTTGATAAACACTGCTACGGTTATAAAAATATTTACCATTATTATGCATGGCTGTCGTGTTATAACCCAAGCTATTTAAATACATCGGTAATGAATACATTGGACGTTTTAGTTTTGCAACATAAGCCAACTGATTCTGATTTAAATAAGTATTTAAACTGGTTAAGACTTCAAATTCGACATTGGCTGTACCACCACCAAAACTAGGGGAGAGTAGTTTGCTGACCTGATTTTTTTGAATGGTGGGGGTAATATTTTTAGGAATACTCTTGTCGAGCTGAGTTGCATCCCAGTGAGATTCACTCATGACAAAAATAATATTCGGTAATAATTTTTCTGGGTCTGCTTGGTGTTGAGGTTTATTTTCAGCTAAAGCTTCTGATGTTGCTAAGATATTTTGAATTCTAGCTTCAGGAATTGTCGCAGTATTTGAAACTTTGGCTTTAATATCATCAACTGTTTTTGAAAAGAAAAAAGCACTAAAACCTAATTGTTTAATATTCATATGATCGCCTACCCAATCTCCACGTGTATTGGGTAAGTACATACGATATTTACATAAACTTGGTTTTTGCTCGCCTGAGCATACCTGACTAAAATTATTACTAAAATTTGCCGTAATAAAAAAGCTCAGAATTGAAATAGATAAAACTGCATTTGCCCAAAGTAGGGTATTTTTTTCAGTTTGCTCTTTACGATATAGCCAAAACATTAAGGCAATAAAAAGCAGTAAACCTGTAAAAAAAGTAATTTTTAATAAAAAAGGCGAAGCAATTAATGTTTCTTTTGCTAATAAAAAATCGCTAGGAATAAGACTTGCTGACAAGTACTGTTCTTTTTTCACATTGATAAAGGTCAGCATAAAAATTAAAAACTGACTGACTAAAATTGTGGCAAAAGTTCGTCTAAAAACCAGATAAATCAGGCTAATCAGTGCGTAATTTAAAAAAACAGAAAAACCATATTTATAAAGGCGTAATTCTCGATAAGCTTCGGGTAAAGCCCAAAACCTTTGAATATTTTCTTGATAGAGAAAAAAAGCCAATACAGATACAAAAGCCACAATTAAAAAAAGGACTTGTTGTCTTAAAGTCTTCATTTGCAGAGATTAAGCTTGATAAGAGAAGGCTTGCAATTATAGGCTTGAGGGATAGGTTTTGAAAGTTTTAAGGCGCTTAAATTGTAATCAAAATACTATTTTATTCCCTCTTTTACTTTAAATAACTAAAAGAGGGAATATGTTCGAATTATTGTCTGTTAATCATTAAAACGCATAGATAAATCAACGGCTTTAACATCTTTGGTGAGTACGCCCATTGAAATATAATCTACACCTGAAGTTGCAACTTCACGTAAATTTTCAATGGTAATATTACCCGATGCTTCTAATTTACAGCGTCCTGCAACATGTTTAACGGCATCAATCATTTGCTGTTGGCTAAAATTATCTAACATGACAATATCGGCTTTGGCTTCAAGTGCTTGATTGAGTTCTTCCCATGTTTCAACTTCGACTTCGACTGGTTTATTCGGTGCAATTTGATGTGCTTTAGCAATCGCTTGTGCAATGCCACCTGCTGCCATGATGTGATTTTCTTTAATTAAAAAGGCATCAAATAAACCCAAACGATGATTTTTCCCACCACCCACTGCAACGGCATATTTTTGTGCAATACGAAGACCCGGTAAGGTTTTACGTGTATCGAGTAATTGAGTGTTTAAGCCTTCAAGTTGTTTGACATACTCGGCAGTTTTGGTGGCTACCGCCGATAATGTTTGTACAAAGTTGAGCGCTGGACGTTCTACAGTAAGTAGGCTACGTGCTGAACCTGCCAGTTTAAATAATATTTCATTGGCTTGGACGAGATCACCATCATTTTTAAGCCATGTAATTTGTACATTTGGATCATAAGCTTGAATCAGAGCATTTACCCAAGGTTGACCCGCTAAAACCATCGTTTCACGTGTGATGATCGTTGCAGTCGCTTGCTCATCTTCAGGTGTGAGTAGGGCAGTGATGTCTGCATCGCCCACATCTTCTTGTAATGCTTGTTGTATATTGATGTGGATCGATTGATCAAGCAAAGACTGAGGTATACTCATAAATTCCCTATATTCGCTCTTAAAAATTGTGCAATATATTAGCATCGTCCTTTAACAATAGGATAAGTTTTTATCTATTGGAGCGTAAAACCTCGCCGTTCAGGACGAGGATATAAGCGACTGGCGTAAGTCATACGACATGAAGTGTCGTATAGAATATCTTTGGGTTCTCTATTTAAAAT
>NZ_JACANU010000016.1:0-50086 GCF_030329325.1 Acinetobacter sp. 226-1 | reverse complement strand
TATTAATAATGCTTGTCGAGCTCGTTCAGATCAAATGGGTTGGCCAACCAAACAAACCCAACGAAACCAAAACTCGCAACAGCAACCGATGCATCATTGAGGGATAACAAATGGATATTTTAAACGCTAAACAAGCTTTTGAAGCAATGTCATCTGGTCAAGCAGTGTTGTGTCGTGCAGTCGGGCAACTGCTCGACTTTGGCGAGTTGAGTCAATTCCCTGCTACGGTCTTCTTCGGTACTGATTACGAGTTTTGCCTTGCACCTCGTTTTATGACAATCGGTCAATTGGATCTAGAAGTACCTGAGTGTATTCAAGGCTTCGATGACTTAATTGATGCTGCAATGTATTACTACGCACCTAATCTTTTAGATGTGGATCATCCTATTGAGATTTTAAGCACAGCTGACAATGCCAACTATTTAAAACGTCTAATTGCTTCAAAGCTTTTACATAAAACTTCAGATGATGCTATTGCTCATGCACGTGCATTCATCACGTTAAACGGCGGTTCATTAGATCCTATCGAAGTTGAAACTGTTGTTGAGCCTAAGTCAACACCTACTATTATCATTGGTACGCCAGATGACTATTTTGCTTGCATTGAATCTAAAATCTTTAAAACAAAGTCACCTGAAGATATTCAAAAAATCAGTGATGAAATTAATACCGATCCAAAATTAAATGATGAAGATCGTAAAGATTTATTCAAAATAATGGATGCATTTCATGCTAAGGAAGAAGTTTCTGATCCTGCACCTACTAAGATTGTTGAAGAAAAACCGAAAAAAACAACTTCAGCAGAAGTAAAAAAACGCTACATCGAGGCATTGAACAAAACAACTAGAGAGCGTGAAGTCTTTGCTATTGAAACTCAAATTACGATCAACAGTGATTTGAATAAAAGAGACTTGAACTCGCTAAAATCAATGATTGAACAGCTATATGCCAAATTTAAACAAATTGAAGCTGAGGAAATTAACGCGCTGATTGTTCAATTTAAAGGACAAATTACAGCAGCTCAAACAGCGCAAGAGTTAATTAAGATCCGCACCACTTTTGCTTCAAACGGAACTTTAAGTGATGAACAACATGAAGATCTTAATACTTGTTTTAATGCGAGATTAGCTGAGATTGATTCACCTAAAAATGCAGAAGCTGAACGGGAATATCAAGAAAATCTAACTGACTTAATTCAATAGAGCAAGTCAAGCACAAAGTCCCGCTGAAGCCAATGCTTTAGTCCGATATACGACCCAATGGACTGAAGAACAGCGTAAACCATTAATTAATGCAATTAGTAAACGTTTAAGTGAGTTGAATGTTGACGCTCAACCCATAGGGCAACCACCATCATTAATGGTACAGATTCAAAACGCTCCAGACCTCACAACATTAGACGTACTAGAGATTGATGTGGGTAGTCGTCATCCAGATATTCAACCGAAACTCATGGGTTGTATTCGTGCACGTCGATTTGAGTTGGAGAATGGACCTGATGGAGATGCTCAATGAAACGAGTTATTAAATCAAAGAACCTAGATGCATTTCGCATCTGGTTCGACAAGCTTGGATATCAAGTTAAGTGTCTGAATGGTCAGGGCTTTACAGCTCGCACTAATGATCGAAATGTTAAAAAACGCTATCAATATATTTTGGTAACAGATTCTTTGGGCGGTAATCAGGCAGCTTTTGAGCTTGGGATTGAATTTGAGGATCATCTTCGTTCACCTGAGCAGACTTGTACAGAAAAAGCGGGAACGGAAATCCTGCAACTGGTCAAAGGGGATAAAAATGGAGTTTTGTCTTTTGTTGCTTGAAATTTTATTAGTCGTGAATGGATTTGTATTTATTAATTTTGATGCTTGGAGTTGGTGAAGATGACTTGTTTAATTAAGGTTTCTGAATTTATCAAACGTGTTTATGGAGATGAAAATTCAACACCTCCAACACCACAAACCATCACAAGACAGTGTCGACTTGGTACACTGCCTGCAACACAAATTGGTAAACTTTGGTACATTGAGTGGCATATTTACCAAAAAAGAACTGGTGATGATCTTGTTGATCGAGTACTTGAAGGCTGAAACTTGATATGGCACGACCACGCACGAGAAAAAATAAAGATTTGCCACCAAACCTATATCGTGGTGGCAATAATACTTGGCGCTATCGCCACCCTTTAACTGGCAAGTATCATGGTATGGGACCAGATAAAGCTAAAGCTATAAATGCAGCACGAAAGCTCAATGATCTCTTAATTCCAGCAACTGATCTTGTATCAATTGTTATAGGGGAAGTTAATTTTGGCGAATTTTCACAAAAGTTTTTAGCTGAAAAGCGTCGAAAAGATGGGCGTCCTCTCTCTGAAAACTCATTAAGAACATACAGGCATAGCTTAAATCGCTGTGCCGCTTGGGACCAATTAGCACTCTCTTCAATTAACTTACTCATGGTTAATAAATTATTAGATAGCTTACCTGCATCAACAAGTATTGAAACACGCAGCCTATTGCGACAAATATTTGACTTAGCAATAAGTAAAGGTCTTGTAGTGGATAATCCAGCGGCTCAAACTATTAAACGCCATCGAATAAAGCAAAGGAAGCGTCACACTTTGGAGGGATTAGATGCTATTCGGAATGTATCGCCACAATGGCTAAAAAATGCAATTGATATTGCGATGCTAACCACCCAACGACGTATAGATATTATCAATATGAAGTGGTCTGATATCAAAGAAGGTTTCTTACATGTTGCGCAAGAAAAAACAACTGATGATCCTGAAGATAGTTTTGATATTTTAGAAGGTGCTGGCTATGTAAGAATTAAAATTAATGATGAATTGCAACGCGTCTTAAATCGCTGTAAAGATAATGTTGTCAGTCCTTACATTATCCATAGAGTACCTAAAGGAAAGACTAAAAATCGAGATCAAACAAAAGAGCATTGGACTCAAGTAGAAGCTCAATATGTTTCTAGAGAATTTTTAAAAGCAGTTAAGCTCTCTAATGCTTATCCAGAATTAAATGGTCGACAGCTACCAAGCTTTCATGAAATTCGAGCCTTATCTATTCACTTGCATAAAAAGGCTGGTAAATCAGCTCAAACTTTAGCTGGCCATGCAACCGAAAAAATGACTGAAGTCTATGCATCAGGACATGAAATTATTTGGAATGATGCAGATGTGGGTATTGATCTCCCATTTAAGATGGATTAGTCAATAATAAAAAAGCCACAAATAGTGGCTTTTTTATTATTGACTAAATTGCCAAAATAATGAGATGCAAAACTACATACTAACTCTTTGTTTTCTATAATATCTATAATTGCTATTTTTGCTATATTTTTACTATTCAAACTCAATATATAAACTATTAAAAACATATACTTAAGTTACTTTAGGGCATATAATAAATAGATAGAGAGCATTAAGAAAATCCTTAAGTAAGATACTGTTTTTTATCATTTTGCACTTAATCAAAAAAATAAAGCAAAATGAAAACAGAAAAGAAAGGCATTTTAACAATTTTGACAGTTTATTCAATGTTAATAGCCTTTCAAAAGTCATTTCAAAACTCAACACAGTAAATCTGAAAACGCGCAGGAGATTCATCCTAGATACTTTTTAGAGCAATTGAAATTGCTTTATTATTTCACACGTTGTAAATGCTCATCAATAATCACTTCACCATCTTCTTTGCTGAATGGCTTTAATTGCGGTGCGGACAGAAGATCAAGAACAAGTTCTGACGGTCGACACAATCGAGTACCAAGTGCTGTACGGACAAAAGGACGATTAATCAAAATTGGATATTTCAGCATAAAATCCAACAATTGCTCATCGCTCCAATTGGATTGTGCCAAGTTTAATGTTTCATAAGACTCGACATGCTGACGTATGGCTGCACGAACACTTAACCCTGATTGCTGAATTAAATCAATCAGCTCTGCCTTACTTGGCGGATTTTGCAGATATTCAATAATCTCAGGTTCCTGTCCTGAATTTCGAATCAGTGCCAAAGTATTGCGTGATGTGCCACAGGCTGGATTATGGTAAATCTTAATGTTTTGTGACATGAGATTGCTCAATCGAAATGGATATTGCATTTATATATGGATATACGTATATTCGCAATAGTAAATATATTGGAAAATACCGACATGAACCAAGTCGATTTTTTTAAATGTCTTTCAGACCCAACGCGTTTAGATATTTTGAAACTGGTGATTGAAAAACAAAATGTCTGTGTCTGTGAGCTCACAGAACAACTTGAAATCAGCCAACCGAAAATTTCCAGACATCTGGCACTGCTCAGGAATCTTGCCATTTTACAGGATGAACGTCGTGGACAATGGGTATATTACGCTTTACATCCTGATCTTCCCGAATGGGCGCAGTCTGTTTTAAGCATCATGGCACACGAGCATCCATCCACCATCCTGAAAAACCGTCAACATTCTGTATCCATCCATTGCGAGTAATACATGGCTGCAAAACTTTCGTTTTTAGACCGTAACTTAACGCTATGGATTTTTATTGCCATGGCTTTCGGGGTTGCCATTGGGGTGTGGTTTCCACAGGCATCGGTTGCATTGAACCAACTCAGCATCGACTCAGTCAATATTCCCATTGCAATTGGCTTGATTTTGATGATGTATCCTCCGCTTGCCAAAGTTGACTATGCCACCCTGCCACAGGTCTTTAAAGACAAGCGAACTCTGACTTTATCCTTGTTGCAAAACTGGTTGATTGCACCATGTTTAATGTTTGCATTGGCGATCATCTTTTTGCAAAGTTATCCTGAATACATGACAGGATTGATTTTGATCGGACTGGCACGGTGTATTGCCATGGTTTTGGTGTGGAATAATCTCGCCTGCGGTGATAATCAATATGTTGCTGCGCTGGTCGCATTTAACAGTATTTTTCAGATCCTGTTTTTCAGTACTTATGCATGGTTATTCCTGAGCTTTTTACCGCCATTTTTTGGGGTGGAAGCGCAAATCATTCAGGTCAGTTTCTGGACTATTACCCATGCGGTGCTGATTTATTTGGGTATTCCATTTTTATTGGGTTTTCTGACCCGATGGATCTTGGTCAAACAAAAGGGATTGGCATGGTATCAAAACAGCTTCATTCCTAAAATCAGCCCGATCAGCTTAATTGCCTTACTGTTAACCATTGTGGCGATGTTCAGCCTGAAAGGTGCCGATGTAGTTCGCCTGCCTCTGGATGTTCTGCGTATTGCTATTCCATTGACACTTTATTTTGTGGTGATGTTTTTCATCAGCTTTTTTATGAGCAAATGGATGGGCAATGACTATGCCAAAACCACCGCCATTTCCTTTACCGCAGCCGGCAATAATTTTGAATTGGCACTTGCCGTCGCCATTGCCACCTTTGGTTTGGCATCCCCTGTGGCATTTACCACTGTGATTGGTCCCTTGGTCGAAGTGCCCGTGCTCATCAGTCTGGTGGGTGTGTCACTGTGGTTAAAAAAGAAATATTTTTAAAGGGTTAAATGATATATGACACTCCCTCATCTGGATCTAAATCTACTCAAACAACCGACTCTGGCAAACGTACAGGCTCAGGAACTGCCACATCCACCACGAATATTATTGTTGTATGGCTCCAATCGAGAGCGTTCATTCAGCCGCCTTGCTGTTCAGGAAGCTGGACGAATTCTTGAATATTTCGGAGCTGAAGTCAAAATATTTCACCCTAAAGGTTTGCCATTGCCTGAAGATGGCGATGCAAGCCATACCAAAGTCAAGGAGTTACATGAACTGTTGGCATGGTCTGAGGGAATGGTGTGGTGTTCACCTGAACGTCATGGCGCCATGAGTTCAATTTTCAAAGCGCAGATTGACTGGATTCCACTTGCTGCGGGTGCAATTCGGGCAACGCAAGGTAAAACTTTAGCCCTCATGCAGGTCTGTGGTGGTTCACAGTCATTCAATACAGTCAATCAACTGCGTATTTTAGGACGTTGGATGCGCATGATCACCATCCCAAATCAATCTTCTATTCCCAAGACATTTCTGGAGTTTGATGAAAATGATCGGATGAAACCTTCTGCTTATTATCATCGTATTGTGGATGTCATGGAGGAGTTGTTTAAATTTACCTTGCTCACCCGTGGGCAAACTGCCTATCTGACCGATCGTTATTCGGAACGGGTGGAAAGTGCCGAGGCATTATCGAAACGAGTCAATCAAAAAGAAATATGAATTTAAATTTATCAGGTTAATTCCAATAAACTCATATCAAGCCGAAGGTGATGCTTCTAACTTCTACCTAAATATAGAAGTTAAGCGATTAAAAGTTCAAAAGCTTTTTTTGTGAATCTGCATCACCTTTTTCGGCTGCTTTTTGATACCACTTTTTTGCTAACTCTAAATCTTTATGAACACCTAAACCTGATTCATACATCTGACCAATATTTTTCATTGCTTTAGGCAATTCCTGATGAGCTGCTTTTAAAAACCAATCAAAAGCTTGACTGTAATCTTGAGCAACACCTAAACCATTTACATAGATTAGACCTACATTAAATTGTGATTCTGCATAGCCTTGATTTGCAGCTTGCAGAAAATATTTGAGTGCTTGTTGATTATTTTGTTCGACGCCATCGCCTTTAAAATACATAAATCCAAGTGAGTGCTGTGCAAGCATATTATCTTTCTCAGCAGATTTTTTAAATAATTCAAAAGCTTGTTTATAGTTTTTCTCCACACCCTCACCAAAATAATATTTTCTTCCCTGTTCAAATTGAGCTTGAGAGTTTGCAAGAGTTGGATGACTTAATGTAGGTAAATTTTGTTTATTCGCTAAAACTAATGCTGGTAAAGATATTAAAATAAATAAAGAAACTTGAATAAAACTAGCTTTCATTTTTTAAAATACTCATCGATAAACTTAAAATGTATCTAGGTGATATTTAGTTTTTAGCAGAATACATACCATAGAAAGCAATTAAATATTGTGAATTTATCAATCAAATCATATTTGCTATTTGCCCTATAAAAAACAAGGCAAATAGCTTAATAAATTATTATATATCAAATACTTAATTAAAATTAAATGCTTAACATACTATTTAGGGTTTCACTGACATTTTTAGATTTCACTTGAGATTTCAACGCTTCAAGCTCAGCTTTCACTTGACTGCGCTGTGGCTCTGCCAAAGTGTACCAACGTGACAAGACTTGCAATAAGCGAGAACCCACAATCGGATTTTTCTCATCCAAATATTTTGCCAGATCAATAAAATGCTGAACCCCAAAACTCCAAGTATTGACAGGATTAGCATTTAAACCACCTGATACTGAACGGATTCGGTTCGGCACAGCCAAATCATAATCAGCATGGGAGGTTAAATAAGCAATGCTTTCTGCGGTTGCTTTTGGATGTGCTGCCTGAATCATAAACCATTGATCCAATGACAAAGCTTCATCTTTAAAGCGTGTATAGAAGTCTTGTAAAACTTCCTGTGCCTGAGGTGCATCATTCCAGACCAAGACTTTTAAAGCACCTAAACGCTCAGACATATTGCCGGTATTTTGGTACTGTTCGTATGCCAAATCAAAGACTTCGCTATCCCCCTGACGTGCAAGCAGACTCAGCATGATATTTTTCAGCGCACGAACCCCCATTGCCTGAGAAAACTCTTTTTGTGCAATTGGGTCAAGGCTCAGATAAGTTTCTTTAACAAAACCGCCCAATTCACGTGCCAAAGTATTCAGCAAAGCTTCACGCGCTTCATTGATCACCGTAGGATTGTAATCTTGATCAATACGGCTACCTAAATAACCCTCTGTCGGCACATCAAATAAACGCGAAGCCAATAGTGGGTCTTTGGCAATAACGAAAGGTAAGGTTTTCTGAATTGCATCCAGATAAGTTTGTGCATCATGACCATTCAACAAAATACGTTCAAGCAAAGTCTGAGCAGCCTGCCATTGGTTAAAGCCGTTGGTTTCATACTGCAATAAGAATGCAAGCTGTTCATCTGAATAGTTAAATTCAAGGTTTACAGGTGCAGAGAAACTACGCAATAACGACACCACAGGTGCAGCTTTTAAGCCTGTAAATTCAATGCTTGCTTCATTTTGATCAAATAAATACACACCATCTTTCACGCCATTTTCAAACAAAGCTTCAGCATTTAATACCAGTTGCTCACCTGTTTCAGCGTCAAATAAAGCCAATGCTACAGGAATCGGAACAGCTTTGAGGTTTGGATATTTTGCATGTGCTTTTAAGCTTTGTTTTAGACTTAAACGATAGGTCTGATTGGCAGCATCATACTCACCTTGCGCTTGCAGTTTTGGCGTACCCGGTTGGTTATACCAAATGAGAAATGCTGATAAATCTACACCTGAACCTGCGCTTAATGCTGCAACCCAATCTTCAACCGTCACCGCTTGACCATCATGACGTTTGAAATATTCATCTGTCCCTTGGCGGAATTTTTCTTTGCCGAGCAATGTCGCCATCATGTGGTTAATTTCCGCACCTTTTTCATAAACAGTGGCAGTATAGAAATTATTAATTTCCACAAAATGGTCAGGACGTGGTGGATGAGACAATGGACCTGAATCTTCAGGGAATTGATGTGATTTTAAAACAGCAACATCATCAATACGTTGTACCGCAGCCGATTGTAAATCTTCTGAGAATGATTGATCACGGAAAACTGTTAAGCCTTCTTTTAGACACAATTGGAACCAATCACGACAAGTAATGCGATTACCTGTCCAGTTATGGAAATATTCATGGGCAATGACGGATTGCACCCGCATGATTGCTGCATCAGTGGTAAATTCTTCATCTGCAAGTACACATGAAGTATTAAAGATATTTAAACCTTTATTTTCCATTGCACCCATATTGAATGCACTTGTCGCCACGATCATATAATTGTCTAAATCATATGGACGACCGTAATGCTCTTCATCCCAACGCATCGAATGTTTTAATGCTTCCATCGCAATATGACATTTTGGAATATCTTTGGCTTCAGCATAAATTTCCAAAGCGACATCACGACCTTCAGAAGTGGTATAGCGATCTTTTAGTACTGCCAAATCGCCAATCACACATGCAAATAAATAACTTGGCTTTTTGGTTGGATCTTGCCAAACGGTATAATGACGACCTTCACCTGCTTCACCTGCCTCAATCAAATTACCATTGGCTAAGAGTACAGGAAATTTTTTGTCCGCTTCAACACGTGTGGTAAAGACTGAAAGTAAATCGGGGCGATCAGGATAGAAGGTAATTTTACGGAAACCTTCAGGTTCATTTTGCGTTACATACAGATTATCCGCAGCTTGATAAAGTCCTTCTAACTGAGTATTTGACTCAGGATGAATCAATACTTCGATATTCAGTTCGGCTAAATCAGGCGTATTGGCAATGACCAATTGTTCAGCATCAAGTTGATATTGCTCATTGGTCAGCGTTTTGCCATTTAGCATAATGGATTGAAGCTCAAGATCACGACCCAATAACACCAAATCACCAGCAGCTTGACGCTGCATCACGAGCTTACTTTTAACAAGGGTATGATCATCATAGACTTGAATATCTAGATGTATAGAATCAACAAGATAAGAAGGTTTTTGATAATCTTTTAAATAAACAGTTTGATCTGCTTCAATCACTGGATTAGCTGCGATATTCATATGATGTCCTAATTCTGTTGTATTACTCAGATTTATATGTGTAAAGTCATTTGATCATAGGTCAAATTGCACAATTTGTCTGTGTATTGCTTTGTCTTTTTATATGGGTCTTTGTGATCTTATTTTCAATCTATTCAATGTGAAATAAGATTGATATGACGTATATTTAGTCAAAATAAATTGAGAAAAACAATTTGATGCGGCATGGGAATTTCAGGAAATTCTACATGATAATAACTATCTCTCTATAAGCTTTATACAAAATCAAAAAATCACCATAAAATGCAATACTTATGATAATACCTATTTTATAGGGGATGTTTATGAAATTATTTTTGTCCCTTAAAAAATACTTAGGCTATTTTTAGTTTTATAAGCAGCATATCAAATCTGAAATTATATTTTGATATCAATATCGTCACACATTTAAATTTTTATCAATAAAAAACGCCCAATGTCATCACATTCGGCGTTTTTAAAATACGATTTTAAACTCAATCAAAACCCTATTTTCACCAATTTAGCATTAAGCATCTAATTCAGCTAAAACTGCATCAGAGAATTCAACGTTGGTATACACGTTTTGAACATCGTCTAAATCTTCAAGCATATCAATCATTTTCATGATTTTTTTCGCTTGATCAATATCTGTGATTTCAGCTTTCGTTGATGGGCTCATCACTACTTCTGCATTATCAGATTTCAAACCTGCTGCAGTTAAAGCATCTTGCACATCACCAAATGCTTCAGGTGTTGTGATGACTAAGATTTCATCTTCATCAATTTCAATATCTTCAGCACCAGCTTCAAGCGCAATTTCCATCACTTGATCTTCTAAAGAAACATCTTCAAAAGTAATTTCGCCACGTTTTGTGAACAAGAATGCAACTGAACCATTTGTGCCCAAGTTACCATCTGTTTTAGAAAAACAGTGACGAACATCAGGAACAGTACGGTTTAGGTTATCAGTCATTGTTTCAACAATAACAGCAACACCGCCTACACCATAACCTTCATAGGTAATTTCTTTTAAATCGTCGTTATCTTCACCACCCGCACCACGTTGGATTGCACGGTTGATGACATCACGTGTCATATTGACTGAAAGTGCTTTTTCTACGACTGCACGTAGACGTGGGTTACTTGCTGCATCTGCACCGCCAAGTTTAGCAGCCGTTACAATTTCACGAATATATTTGGTAAAAACTTTACCGCGACTCGCATCTTGTTTTGCTTTACGATGCTTAATATTGGCCCACTTGGAATGACCCGCCATGCGAAATATGCTCCTTATAGATTGGCTTGATGCCAAATCAAATTGTTGGTAATTCTACCATAAGCGCTTTTTTATGAGAAAGCCTTTGATTTTTGATTTTACATACAAAAGTATGAATGCCTAAATTTTGTTAAGTTTAACTTGTATATTGCATTACATTTAACACAATCTCATTGTCTTATAAAATTAAAACCAACGTTGAACTATAAAAATAAAAAATTATTCATGACCTTAAGATTTCGGCTTTGGAATTTCGATATCTAAATCAGCATACTGTTTATACATTTCTTTCAGTAAAGCCAAATCATGATCTAAATCAGTTGGATAAATTTTTCCAAAAATGCCACCTTGTTTATTTTTATTATTGATATACATCAATACAATCGGAACATTGGCAGCTTTTGCAATATGCCAAAAACCTGTACGAATCGGTTTACGTGTTTCACCATCTTTTGCACGTGTTGCTTCAGGTGCAATGACCAAGTTAAATTCTTCATTTTCTTGAAAATGTTTGACCATTTGTGCAACGATATCTTGATTGGCTTTACGGTCAACAGCAATACCACCCAATGCTTCTAAGACAGGTTTAAATGGACCTTTAAATAGCTCTTTTTTAATCAACGTATGAATTTTTATATGATAAATCTGAAAAAGTGCCAATGATAAAACAGCATCCATCATTGAAGTATGTTCAAAACCAATAATCACTTGTTTTTTTTCTAATACATTGGGTTCAACATGATACTTTACACCAGCAAGTTTGAAGGTGAGTTCACCTAATTTTTTCATATAAATCTAACCGATGACTAAAAAATAGAAGTCAAGATTTTGAAAGTATTTTTTAAAAATTACAATGATATATTGCATACGAATAAGATGATATTTGTAGTGATGTGCAAATTTAATACAACCATCAGCAACATCAGACTAAAAATACCCTCTTATTTCTCTTTATACTCAAATTTATCGGACTAAACCATTTGGCTGTAAAATAATTAATGCAGCACCACATAAAACGACTGCTCCACCCATTAGATCCCAACGCGTTAAACTCATTTGGTCAACATATCTGAGCCAAATCAGTGCAGTAAAAACATAAATTCCGCCATAAGCTGCATAAATTCGACCCGATGCAGCAGGATGTAAAGTTAATAACCATACAAATACAGCTAAACTCAATGCCGTAGGAATCCATAACCAATGGCTTTTATTTTGATTTAAAATCAGATATGGAAAATAACATCCCAAGATTTCAGCAATCGCAGTCACTACAAATAAAAAAAATGTCATGATGACTTTAGAAAACTGCACATCCATAAGTTCAATCCTAAAATAAAAAATGCTAAAAATAAAAAACCCGTGTTTATGACACGGGTTTTTATTTCAAATAAAATTAGGCAGGTTCAGCAGTTTCATCTTCAAAAACTTCAAGTTTTAAACCAACTGCCTTACCATCTTCTTTCTTCGCAGAAACAGCAACATTACCACCATGATCTGCAAGCTCACCAAAAAGAATCATTTCCGCAAGCGGTTTTTTCAAATGTTCTTGAATTAGGCGTTGCATTGGACGTGCACCCATTTGACGATCATAGCCATTTTCAGCCATCCAATCACGAGCGGATTGATCCACATCAAGTACAACTTTCTTCTCATCAAGCTGTGCTTGTAATTCTGTTAAGAACTTATCAACAACAGAACCAATCACTGTGGTTGGAAGTGCTTTAAACTGAATGACACCATCCAAACGATTGCGGAATTCTGGAGCAAAAGCACGTTTCATTGCTTCTTGGTTGTCGTTACTATTGTCTTGCTCAGTAAAACCAATACTGGTACGTGAAATACTTTCTGCACCAATATTTGTCGTTAATACAATAATCACGTTACGGAAGTCTGACTTACGCCCATTATTATCAGTTAATGCACCATGATCCATCACTTGAAGTAATAAATTAAAGACATCTGGATGTGCTTTTTCAATTTCATCAAGCAATAAAACACAGTGTGGGTTTTTATGAATCGCATCAGTGAGTAAACCACCTTGATCATAGCCTACATAACCTGGAGGTGCACCAATCAAACGTGAAACTGCATGGCGCTCCATATATTCAGACATATCAAAACGGACAAACTCAACTCCTAACAATTTTGCTAATTGTTTGGTGACTTCTGTTTTACCTACACCTGTTGGACCTGCAAATACAAAACTACCCACTGGTTTATCTGGAGATTTTAACCCTGCACGAGAGAGCTTAATCGCTGATGAAAGTGCAATAATTGCTTCATCTTGTCCAAAGACCACACGTTTTAAATCACGCTCTAAATGTTCAAGTACAGACTTATCATCTTTAGAAACAGTTTTTGGTGGAATACGTGCAATTTTTGAAACAATATCTTCAATATTTTCAACAGTAATGAGCGTACCATCTTTTTCAGCTTTTAAACGACGCTGCGCACCTGCTTCATCAATCACATCAATGGCTTTGTCAGGTAAGAAACGATCATTAATAAACTTAGCAGATAACTCAGCCGCTGAAACTAAAGAAGCATCATCATATTCAACATGATGAAATTCTTCAAATTTAGATTTTAAACCACGCAAAATATCAATTGTTTCTGAAATAGATGGCTCATTCACATCGATTTTTTGGAAACGGCGTGATAAAGCATGATCTTTTTCAAAGACTTGACGATATTCTTGGAACGTTGTTGAACCAATGCAACGCAAAGTACCATTTGCCAAAGCAGGTTTAATCAAATTCGAGGCATCCATTGTACTGCCCATACTCGAACCTGCACCAATGATCATGTGGATTTCATCAATAAATAAAATCGCTTCTGGCTTTTTCTTTAAAGCATTTAAAAGTTGTTTTAAACGTTTCTCAAAGTCACCACGATACTTCGTTCCTGCAACTAAAGCACCAATATCTAAGCTAAACACTTCTGCATTTGCAAGCGGCTTCGGCGCTTTACCATTCACAATGAGCCAAGCCAAACCTTCAGCAATAGAAGTTTTACCAACGCCTGGATCACCTACTAACAATGGATTGTTTTTACGACGACGACAAAGAATTTGTGCTGTACGCTCAATTTCTTTTTCACGACCAATCAATGGATCTGTTTTGCCTTTTTGTGCTTCGACATTCAAATTCAATGTATAAAGCTCTAATGGTCCAGCATTTGCAGAGGCATGTGATTCGCCTTCTAAATCATCAGATTCTTCTTCAACTTGAATTTCTTCTTTACGTCCACCATGCGATAGATATTGAGTTAAAGTCAAACGATTAATTTGATGACGTTTGAGCAAGTAAACTGCAAAAGAATCACGTTCTGAATACATTGCAACGAGAACATCCGCACCCTCAACCGTACGATCTCCACCACTTGATTGCACATGGAATATCGCACGTTGCAAAATACGATCAAAGCTCTCTGTTGGATGTGGTGCTTGATCGCTATTTTCACCAAGTTTTGGCGTATGTTGTTCTACATATTCTTCTAATTCTTTACGTAGACTGACAATTTCTGCTCCACATGCCTTTAAAGCATTAACAGCAGAGTCATTATCTAATAAAGCCAATAGCAAATGTTCAACCGTAAGAAACTCATGTCTCTTTTGACGAGCCATGCTAACAGCCAAACGTAAAGAAACTTCCAATTGACGACTGAGCATGTAACCCCCTTATTCTTTTGGCTCAATCTGGCAAAGTAACGGATGACCTTGAGACCGAGCGTAATTATTTACTTGGTTAGCTTTTGTTTCCGCAATGTCTCGCGGATAGACGCCAGCTTCACCTTTTCCTTCATAATGTACTGTTAACATTACTTGAGTGGCTTGGTCAAGATTCAATGCAAAGTATTGTTGTAAAATTTCGATTACAAAGTCCATTGGCGTGTAATCATCGTTCAATAAAACAACAGCATACATTGGAGGACGCTTCAACTGAGGAGGTGCTGTTTGTACAGCAGTATCCCCTTCATGGTCTTCATTTTGCTGGGATTCGCTTAAACGTGGATTAAAATGCCAGTCAACATATCCAGTCTGGTCAAAAGAAGATTTCATCGCATTTAAACTAATTTGACGTTTAAGGGTTCGCATATATTTTAAATTCATAAGTTATTGAGCATTTGCCTCAGCTTGTGGAACTTCAGAAGCAAATGCTGCTGAACTTTCTACTGCCTTGCCTCTAGACCAACTAAAACGTTTAACGACAGGTGTTGCACCATTGAGACGTATTTCAATGTACTGTGGACTAAAACCTTTTGGCATTGTCCAACGTCCTGTCAAACGTTCAAAATCTTCAAAGTTATAACTGCCATCTTCCATAGGCACAGTTAGAACTTCTGTACCACTAATTAAACGTATTTCAGCCGATCCTGTTGCACGACGATTATTTGGACTGACTTGAACTAAATCAATTTGATATTCATACGCATTTTCAGGTAAAGCTTTTACTGCTAAATTTTGTACAGTTAAACTTAGTCCACCTCGCTGTTTTAATACATCTCGGTAGACAGCATTTTTACCATCGACTTGTTCTTTATCGGACTTCGCTTGATTTAACGCATCAAAAAGATCTTTGGTATTGCCTACTGCAACATCTCGCTCTTGTACCGCAGCATTTAGGCTTTTATTTAAAGTTGTTAAAGTCGCTTTTTGCTTCTCAACAACTTCAACAAGTTGTTCGGCATCTGCATCATACCCGACCACTGTTAAACCCTGACGATGTCCAACGGTGTAGCCCAAAAGCATACTACCTGCACATAAAACGACACCACCTGCCAGAAGTGGCAAGTTGCCATTCATTAATGTTTTTTTAGACTTTGGGCTCGGCTGTGACGCGGTATTTGTTTGTGTATTTGGCATCGTCATCTCTGATCAGTAGTTGCATCAAACCACACATTTAACCGCAAAGTTAAATGTGTGTGAAGTTGAAAAGCGTTTTTTATGGTAATAATCCGATGCCTTGTAGACCTGCATCTTCATCAAAACCAAACATTAAGTTCATATTTTGTACAGCTTGCCCTGCCGCACCTTTTACTAAGTTATCTTGTACAGATAAAATAACCAGTTTTTTCGGTTGTGGCTTATACAAAGCAATACGCAACTGATTTGCACCGCGTACTGAGCGTGTTTCAGGTGAACTATTTGCAGGCATTACATCAACAAATTGTTCATGCGCATAGAATGTTTCATATAAACTTTGTAAATCTAAAGCATCGCCTGCATCTGTTAAATCGACATAAATCGTGCTTAACATACCACGAATCATTGGCACTAAATGCGGCACAAATACGATATGATCAAATACACCTTTTTGACCTGAAATATTTTCGAGTGCTTCTACAATTTCAGGATGGTGACGGTGACCTGCAACGCCATAAGCCTTAAAGTTATCTGCATTTTCAGAATAAATCATGCCTAAGCTTGCTTTACGACCTGCACCAGAAACCCCAGATTTTGCATCAATAATAATACTTTCAGGTTTAATTAAAATGTCTTGCTGTTTAAATAAAGGCGCAAGTCCTAGTTGTACTGTGGTTGGATAACAGCCAGGATTACCTACAACTTGTGCTTGTTTAATCTTGTCACGATTGAGTTCAGACAACCCATAGACTGAGTCTTTTAAAATATCTGGGCAAGCATGTTCTAAAGCATACCATTTTTCAAATTGAACTAAATCTTGTAAACGAAAATCAGCAGCTAAATCAATTATTTTAGTGTTAGCAGCCACCAGTTCGGCTGCATGTTTCATCGCAACACCATGTGGCGTTGCAAAAAAGACCACATCACATTTTTTTAATTCATCAATATTCAAGTCTGAATATTTTAGGTCAGTATGCCCACGTAGACTTGGAAACATATCATCTACACGGCGACCATCTTCAGTACGCGAAGTCAGTACATTTACCTGTGCATTTGGGTGTCGTAGTAAAAGACGCAACAATTCAACGCCCGTATAACCTGTGCCCCCGACAATACCAACTGAAATCACGTTTATTACCTCAATTTTAAAGTATCCATTTTATCACCCTGTAGTATGACAGGAAGTTTTCCTTTTCTAAACTATTTCACTCGGTTTTCTTTTTATTTAGTGACATTCTCAAAGCCTTTGTCTGAAAATACCTCAATCACACCTTTTTCAAAGCTCACAATGTTCATTTATACATAAAATTTTAATCACACCCACTTCATCTATAAATATATACATGATATATATTAATAATTTTAATCATTCAGCTATTTAATAAGCAAAAAAAATGACATGCTTAACGACTTTAGCATATTGAAATTGAATGTTTTTATAGGGTTAAATGAATTATTTTATATATCTAATTCATTTTTTTCATGATAATAGCCTAGTGATTATGGGCAACAAGATGTAACATAACGCATCTAAAAAATAATAGCCGTAGGATTTTCATGCGCGAATACAGTGTTTTTACTTCTGAATCAGTAAGCGAAGGCCATCCAGACAAAATGGCGGACCAAATTAGCGATGCTATTTTGGATGCCATCTTAAAAGAAGACCCATATGCACGCGTTGCCTGTGAAACGTTAGTAAAAACAGGTGCTGTCGTTCTTGCGGGTGAAATTACCACAACTGCCAATATTGATTTTGAAGCAGTTGTACGCCATACCGTAAAAGGTATTGGTTATCATCATACTGACTTAGGTTTTGATGGTTCAACGTGCGCAGTGATCAACATGATTGGTAAACAATCACCTGAAATTGCACAAGGTGTAGACCGTCAAAAACCAGAAGATCAAGGCGCTGGTGACCAAGGTTTAATGTTTGGTTATGCAAGCCGTGAAACTGATGTACTTATGCCTGCACCTATTTCATATGCACATCGCTTAATGGAAAAGCAAGCAGAATTGCGTCGTAATGGTTCATTACCATGGTTACGTCCTGATGCTAAAAGCCAAGTGACTTTTGCATATGAAAATGGTAAACCTGTACGTTTAGATGCAGTTGTACTTTCAACTCAACACGATCCTGATATTTCACAAGCGAACTTAAAAGAAGCTGTGATTGAAGAAATCGTGAAAAAAATTATTCCTGCGGATATGTTCCATGCAGAGACTAAATTCCATATTAACCCAACAGGCTTATTTGTCATTGGTGGTCCTGTAGGTGACTGTGGTTTAACAGGTCGTAAAATTATTGTGGATACCTACGGTGGTATGGCGCGTCATGGTGGTGGTGCTTTCTCTGGTAAAGACCCATCTAAAGTTGACCGTTCTGCTGCTTATGCAGGTCGTTATGTTGCAAAAAATATTGTTGCCGCTGGTCTCGCTGACAAATGTGAAATTCAAGTGTCATATGCGATTGGTGTAGCTGAGCCAACTTCGATCTCAATCAATACATTTAATACAGGCAAAGTATCAGATGAATTGATTATTCAATTAGTCCGTGAACATTTTGATTTACGTCCATACGGTATTACTCGTATGTTGAACTTAATTCAACCAATGTATAAGCAAACAGCAGCGTATGGTCATTTTGGTCGTGAAGGCTCTGATACTGCATTTACATGGGAAAAAACAGATAAAGTTGAAGCATTAAAAGCATCTGCAAACTTATAATTTTAGATCTTATTTGATCTAACAAAAAAAGCTCGCAAATGCGAGCTTTTTTATTCCCTATCCTAATTGGTTAATTTACCTTAAGAAACCCTAAGCCAAAACCAAAATATTTACTTAGATTCAGAGCGTAAATTTTCTTTATTTAATACCTCTACCAAACTCATCTGATGTGGTGCCTCTGAATGATTTTTCACATAAATATGCATAATTTTAACCGTTACAACAACAGCTAAACACGCAAGCACACATAAAATCCAAATACTATAAGGACTTCGAATATGCTGTGAACCACAGTGTAAACATTCTCTATCATTTGCAGTAACAGCCTTGTTACAACAAGCGCATTGGTATTGATATAGCATAGGTATCCTCCTACTATACGATTACATTTATTGTTTTTCTAAAACATGAACATCTTAATATTTAAAAATGTCACTATGATTAAAGTAACCAAATTAAAATAATTTGTACAATATTTTTTGTGTATAAATCAGCAAAAAGTCAAGTTTTTTTAAAGTTTTTCTTAAATTTCAGACAATTAAATTCATCTAAAAATTTATGATATTTTTAGCAAAATGACATTTAAGCCAATCAATCTTTTACTCTAAGGATAAGATTGATTAAAATATTCATTTATAAGTTGAGGAAGACATGATGACAACATTGATCAAAAAAGGTGGTTTACGTGAAAGAGCAAATCGTAGTCGTAAATATCAAGGCTCAGAAAATACAGAAACTCGACTTATTCCAAATAGTTACTCGGGATTAAAAAAAACGAGCCAAGTTTCTGACTTTAGCGATGAAAATAAACGTGAACAGCACGTTAAAGAAGTTGAATTGCATCCAACCATAACCACAACGCAAAAATAAGAAATAGTGCACCTGAGACAATGTCAATATAACTGCCTGATTTTTGATAAATGGATTTTACTTTAGGCATTGACATGATAAGCATAAATAAACTGAAAACTAAAAAAGTTTGTATCGGAATAATCACTGCTAATTGTGATTTTAAATGACTATTTGCCGAAGAACTTAAAGCCAAAGAAAATACACTACTAAAATAAATCAAGGTTTTAGGATTAGATAAATTGGTCAACAATCCCATAATAAAATAGTTTTTAGGTTGTTCTGACATCACACCTTGTAACGACGTTTCTTGTTTTAAATGTAAGATTCCACCCTTCAACATGGCATAACCCATTTTTGCTAAGAAAAACCCACCAATGAACATTAAAACTTGTTGAATCCAAGGCCATTGTTCGATTAATACGGTAAAACCCAATAAAGTTAATACCACCCAAACAATAATCCCAACAGAAATACCCAGAACAATTTTTAAAGTATTTTGTCGTGTAGTCGAAGCTGAACTTTTAGCAACCAATAAAACATCTGGTCCAGGACTGAGTTGTGCAATAAAATGTAAAGAACAAATCGTCAATAGTAATGACATATTACTCTGCATTAAATACTTGAAAGATGTCATATTATACGCTGTGTTTTCGCTATTTTAATGTGCATTAAAGCTCACATATAAAAAAAGCTAGATCATCATCTAGCTTTTTTTGACATTTTTAAATTTTAGTTTTTTATTTTTTTACATCTTTGAAATCAATTTGCTTACGCTCAGGTTCAATTTCACGAGCTTCACCATCAATAATTGAAGAGTCGTTATATTGTCCACCCTGTTGTTGATTTTGCATTTGACGCATTAAATCTGCGAAAGGATTCTGTGCTGAGTCTGCGCCCATATCGCCCATCATTCCACCCATCATTTTTTCCATCATGGCTTGCTGACGCTTCATCATGGTTTTCATCATCATGTTTTTAAAAGCTTTTTGCACAGGTGGAATAAGAATTAAGATAGCAAGCACATCTGTAATCAGACCAGGAATAATTAATAAAATTCCTGCTAAAATTTTAGGTAAATTGTTCGCTAATTGTGGGTCAGCACTCATCTGCCCCATTTGCATTTGCTGCATCTGCGGCATTAAACCTGCTGCATTGGCACGGACTAAGTTCAAACCAATGAAAAAGGCAGCAATAAACCAGAAGAATACATACCACATGCTTCCGACTAGATCACCGACACCAATCCATACAAATATTTCGAGGATTAAACCAACCAATACCACAAGTGCTAATTTCATGAAAATTAATCTATTCTCAACATAAATAAAAAGAGTGTATATCAGGTTCTTTATACACTTAAATGTCTATATGGGCATTTAAATATTTTTAAAGTGCATTTCATCAAAATTTTCTTGTTTTATTTTAGATAGAATCTTATGACAACAAGAAAATCAATATAATACGCTGATATTCAATATGCTACATGATTGCCAAAAATAACAATTTTCTCTTATTTTTAATCTTTTTTATAGGTAATACTTTGAATTGTTCTATTCATGCAACATATCGTTTTATCCATAATGCTGTATTAAAATGAAAATGACGTAGACTTAGCCCTATTCAAATGTGAGATAAAAAAGATGAACTTTAAAGCATTAACACTTGGTTTAGCAGTTGCTTCAATTGCAACATTCACTGTAGCAAAACCTGTTGCCTATCAGATTGATCCAACACATACAGCAACTGTATTTACATGGAATCACTTTGGTTTCTCTACACCATCAGCAAATTTTAGCGATATCCAAGGTACAATTAACGTTGACAATGCCAAACCAGCAAACTCTTCTGTTGATGTGACTATTCCTCTTGAAAGCCTAAACACAAACGTAAAAGCTTTGGATGAGCATTTGAAAAAAGCTGACTTTTTTGATGCTGAAAAATATCCAAACATCACATTCAAAAGTACTAAAGTACAATCTTTAGGTAAAAACAAGTACAAAATCACAAGTAATTTGACTGTCAAAGATGTGACAAAACCTGTTGTTTTAGATGCTGTTTTAAATAAACAAGGTGAACATCCAATGACTAAAGCGCAGTCGATCGGCTTTAATGCAACGACTTCTTTTGATCGTTCTGCATTTGGTGTAGGTGGCTTTGTTCCGAATGTTGGCGATAAAATCACTGTAAATATTACAACTGAAGCTTCCGTTGCTGCTGCAAAATAATTTAAAGTGATTTAAAGAGAGCTTGCACACAACTTGGGTGCAAGCTCTTTTTATATTTAATCTGCAGAAATATCTTCAAAGAGTACAGAAGATAAATAACGTTCACCTGCATCGGGTAAAATGACAACAATCGTTTTTCCTGCATTTTCAGGACGTTCAGCCAATTTTGCTGCTGCTGCCAATGCCGCACCACTTGAGATTCCCACAAAAATGCCTTCTTGTGTTGCTGACTGACGCGCAAAATCAATGGCTTCTTGATTTTCAATGGCAATAACTTCATCGACTAAGTCTAAGTCTAAGTTTTTAGGAATAAAGTTTGCACCAATCCCCTGAATTTTATGTGGTCCAGGTGTTAATGCTTCTCCGCGTTTTGCTTGACCGATAATAGGCGAGTCTGCTGGTTCAACAGCAACAGAGTAAATCGGTTGATTTTTCACTTGCTCAAAATAACGTGAAATACCTGTAATGGTTCCACCAGTCCCCACACCTGCCACTAAAATATCAACTTTACCACCCGTTGCTGCAAAAATTTCAGGTCCTGTCGTTTTTTCATGAATTTCAGGATTTGCAGGATTTTCAAATTGTTGTGGCAAATAATATTGTTCAGGATGTTCTGTCACTAAACGTACAGCTTCATCAATAGCACCTTTCATGCCTTTTGCAGGTTCAGTGAGGACTAGATTTGCACCTAATGCTTTCAGTACTTTACGGCGCTCGATACTCATACTTGCAGGCATCGTTAAGGTAATGTCATAACCTTTTGCGGCTGCAACAAAGGCTAATGCAATTCCTGTATTACCACTGGTTGGCTCTACAATATGCATACCTGCTTTGAGTAAACCTTTTTTTTCTGCATCTGCAATAAGTGCTGCACCAATTCGATCTTTGACTGAAAATGCAGGATTACGGCTTTCTACTTTTGCCAAAACAGTAGCAGCACCTGAAATCAAACGATTGATACGAACCAAAGGCGTATTTCCTACCGCATCTGCATTGTTACTATAAACGGCAATGCCTAAATTTTCTGTTTTTGGAAAGTTAGCATCAGTTGTCATAAAATTTCCTTAATTTTAAAATGATTGCATATTTAACTATCATATCGTCTTTTATTGTCACGTTGACATTCAACACAGAGATTTATTGATAAAAAATGTGTAAGGTTAAAGTGACGCAGACGAATCATGCGATTTGACCAGAAAAGTGTTTTTTCAATTGAATATATTTTTGTGGTCTTAAAAATGCGTAATTTAGCTACATTTCGTTAAATTTTAGTTGAGTTTGTTGCAGGAATATCCAAATAGTCTTATACATTTTTCATAAATTTAGCCCATAATAGACCACATTAAAAATAGTATTGAGATACACATGGCAAACAATGCTTATCAAAAATTTTATCGTCAATTTACCAAGAAAGTTTTAGATAAAATTGTCAGCCCACAAGTTCTTGGTGATACTCAAGCACTTGAAAATACAATAAAAGAACAAAATGCGAAACAACTTCCAATTTGCTATGTCATTCAAGACAATTCTACTTCAAATAAAGTTCTGATTGATAATGAAACAGAGAAACGCGGCTTACATTCGGCTTTTTCTACACTAAAGCTCAAAGAACACCAAGAAGACGATTCTTTTTTAGTATTGGAAGCCTCTAAAACCAATGCATCTGCTTATTATCCAGATAAATTAATACGTTTAGTTGAATATTTATTAAAGCACCCAGAAGAAGATATTTTATTTGTTCCTGTCACTATTTTATGGGGACGTGCGCCCGAAAATGAAGACAGTTGGTACAAAGCTTTAATGGCAGATGCTTGGACTAAACCGACAGGGATTAAGCAAGCGTTAAATATCACCTTATATGGTCGTGAAAATTATATTGAGTTTCATCAAGCGATTTCACTACGCGCATTAATCAATAGTGCTTTGGAAGTCGCACCAAACTTTGCACCAGCACACTATGTCGTTAAACAACTTAACCAATCTTTTAATCAATATAAAGAAGCCATTTTAGGTCCTGATATTTCTGACCGTCGTAATGTGATTAATACTTTACTAATTTCAGATGTGATTAAAGAAGCTGTTTTAACTGAAAGTATTCATAAAAAAATAAGTGTGCAACACGCTGAAGATTTAGCGAAAAAGTATTTAGATGAGATTGTTTCTGATTTTTCTTATTCTACTTTGCGTTTTGCTGAAATTGCGCTCACTAAACTCTGGACTCAGCTTTACGATGGTATTCAAGTACATAATTTTGAAGTCGTTCGTGAGCTAGCTAAAGATTATGAAATTGTTTATACACCATGCCACCGTAGCCATATTGACTATTTACTCTTGTCCTATGTGATCTATAAACGTGGCTTGATGGTACCGCATATTGCCGCAGGAATTAATCTCAATATGCCTGTTGTGGGTCAGCTCATGCGTGGTGCTGGTGCTTATTTTATTCGTCGTAGCTTTAGTGGAAATGCGCTTTATACGGCTGTTTTTAAAGAATATGTGCATAGCCTACTCAGCCGTAATACTCCCTTAGAATATTTCGTTGAAGGTGGACGCTCTCGTACAGGTTTGTTACTTCCTGCTAAAAAAGGCATGTTGGCAATGACCATTCAGAGTCATTTGCGTGGCAACAGCAAACCAATCGCCTTTATTCCAACCTATTTTGGTTATGAAAAACTGATCGAAGGTTCTTCTTATATTAAAGAACTCGGTGGTCAGAAAAAACAAGCTGAATCTTTATTTGGTTTACTCAAATCTATTCAAAAAATTGAAAAAGTCTTTGGAATGGTGCATGTTAATTTTGGTGAGCCTGTTTTTCTCAAAGAAATTTTAGAGAAAAATCATGTGCCTGGACATGTCAGCTCTGAAGAAGAACTTCCTGATCCTGTCAAATTAACAGTGAATGAAGTTGCCAATGATATTTTAAAAAATATTAATAAAGCCGCAGTCATTAACCCTGTAAACTTAATTGCGACTATTTTGTTAAATGCACCCACACATGCTTTGGCTGAACGTGATGTTTTATTACGACTAGAACAGTTTAGAAATTTACTTAAATATCATGTATATGATGAAAGAATACAAATTACAGCACTTTCAAACCATGAAATTATTCAGTATGCAATTAAACTTAAACAAGTTGAATTTATTGAACATGATAATGAACGTTGGCTTAAAGTATGTAACCAACAAGAGGCTTTGCTTAAATATTTTAGCAATAATATTCTGCATACCTTGATCTTACCTGCACTGATTGCTCATATTTTAACGGCACAAAGTGAGCCACAAATTGAAAAAATCAGTAAAGACGAATTGTTCAATGCTGCTTTACAACAATATCCAGAACTACAGAAAATGTACTTCTTAAAATGGCAAGCCGATGAAATCAGTGTAGAAATCAAGCATATTTTAGATTATTTTGTGACTGAAAAATTGATTCAAATTGATAATCAAACGATTTTAATTGATCAAGCGGATGATACTTTGCGCTTATTAAAAGCTTTTGCTCATTTGTACACGGTGAACTCAACGCATTAATTTTAAGCGATTTTAAACTAATACCAATCAATAAAAGTTTTATAATGTATTTTTGGAATGATTTTCTCTGCTTCTAATTATAAATTAAGACGCGGAAACGTCATCCACAGTTGTTTGAGGCAGGACTCCTTCGTATAAATAAAGTTTCTGCGAAACATTAGATTTTTTGACGCTAGTGAACGAGTTCTGTGGATGACAATGGTTTTGCCTACTTTTGCCAAAACAAAAGTAGGTCGAGCCGAAGGCTATTCCCTAAATACAAACTTTAGATGTAAGACTCCGTCAAAAACGAACCTCTTATATTATGTTAATTTTCAAGAATGGTATAAACCATTAGAAACCGAAGTTGCTGCTTCGGTTTTTTATTTCACTGCAAACGTACCAAAATAATTTAAAACTTGCGCAAAGTTTTCCACAGACTTAAAGCCTATATGCCTTAATAACTGATGCAATGCTTGATTCGAAATTAAGCAAAAATCATCTTGTAAACGCTCAATCATGGCTTGGCTTTGTTTTTCTGAAAGCCCTGTCAATTCGGATAAATGCTGTAAAGTTTTCAATTGTTGTACATTTTCAATTTGCATCAAGTCATAACTCAAACACACAGCCTGATCTTTTAAAGCATGATAAATATCTTGAAAATAAACCATTTTTTCAGTTTCAGGAATAAAATGTGAAACCAAAATAGACAATGCAGCATCAAATTTTTGTGCTGTATGGCTCAGCCCAGAGGTATCACTATGCAAAAACTGTACATGTGTCGCTAAGTTTTCAGACTCAAGCCGTGCTTTGGCTTTTTCAAGCATATTTTGAGCAGGATCAATTGCAGTAAATCTCCAATGTGGAAATTGAGCTGCCAAATAACACAGTTCATGCCCTGTACCACAGCCCACCACTAGAACTTCAGCTCGCTCAGGTAAGCGCGCTTTGAGTAAAGCATGAACCTGCAAATGGATCAGCTCATAACCTGGAATCAGTTTTCGAATATGATCATCATATCCATCAACCACTTGAGGATGATTAAAATCTTTCGCCATCGTCTTATTACTATTTTATTGAAAATAAATGAAACGCTCTAAGCCAAAACAATGTCACTTGAAATAGAACTTAGTGCGACTTTGGATCACTTAACGTTTAAGCAATTTCTTTTAAATTTAACTCGCTGCGCATAAATTCTTGAAGTTTAAATTTTTGCGCTTTTCCAGAAGCAGTCATCGGAAACTCAGTAAAGAATCGCACATATTTCGGCACTTTATTATGTGAAATATGTTCCTTACAATACTGACGAATGCATTCTTCTGTCACTTGATGATGCTCATGTAAAATAATACACGCACATAGCTCCTCACCATAACGTGGGTCAGGTAGACCAATCACTTGCACATCAGAGACATCTGGATGAGTATATAAGAAGTCTTCGATTTCTTTCGGGAATAAGTTTTCACCACCACGAATCACAACGTCTTTGATACGTCCCTTGATTTTGACAAAACCGTCTTCATCCATTTCAGCAATATCGCCTGTGTGCATCCATTTTGCTACATCAATCACTTCTTTGGTTTTTTCCTCATCTTCCCAATACCCCAACATCACAGAATAGCCACGCACACAAAGCTCACCGAGTTTGCCACGTGGTACAACTTTGCCCTGTTCATCAATAATTTTAACTTCAAGGTGGGGTTTGACTCGTCCAACAGTACCCACACGACACTCAATTGGGTCTGTGGTTGACGTCTGCATACTGACAGGTGCAGTTTCAGTCATACCATAACAAATGGTAATTTCACTCATATGCATACGATCAATCACACGTTGCATGATCTCACGTGGACATGGACTACCTGCCATGATACCCGTACGTAAACTACTTAAATCAAACTGATCAAATATTTCTTCTTCGAGCATGGCAATAAACATGGTGGGTACACCATAAGCTGCTGTACATTTTTCTTGTTCAATGGCTTTTAAACTTGCCAATGGATTAAACACAGCAGATGGATAAACCATGGTTGAACCATGGGTGATACATGCGAGATTTCCCATTACCATACCAAAGCAATGAAACAATGGCACAGAAATACAGACTCGATCTTGCGGTGTTAAATGAATCCCTTCACCCACAAAATAACCATTATTTAAAATATTATTGTGAGTCAGCATCGTCCCTTTCGGATTACCTGTTGTACCCGAAGTGAATTGAATATTAATGGTTTCATCAAACTGTAAATCTTGGGCAATGGTTTGTAATTGCGCTTGTTCTTTTTTGCTAGGCGGACTCAACAAGTCTGAAAAACGATGAATGCCTTCATGTTGTTGCTCATCAATTTTAATCACATATTTTAAATGTGGCACTTTTTCAGCATTTAAAACTTTATCATGCGCAGTCTGAATTTCAGGGGCAATTTGGGTCAATATTTGCTGATAATCAGAACTTTTAAAAACTGAAGCAATGATTAATCCCTTACAAGACACTTTATTCAATACATATTCCAACTCATTTTTTTTATAAGCAGGATTGAGATTGACCAAAACAATGCCTGCTTTAAAAGCAGCAAACTGCGCAATTGTCCATTCCACACAGTTCGGTGACCAGATCGCAAGACGATCACCTTTTTTAAGCCCTAAACGCAATAAACTACAGGCAAAGGCATTGACCTGATCTTGCAGCTCTTGATAACTGAGCCTGATATTTTGATGAAGACTGACCACCGCATCCTGATCAGCATATATCTGACAAGCTTCATCAAATTTATCACCAATCGTCATCCCAATTAAAGGTTCTTGACTTGTTCCATATGCGTAACTTAACCGTACTTGCGACATTGAATCATACTCCTTGATTCTTTGTGATTTTGCTTTTCTAATCTCTAATCTAATTGTTTTCCATGATCACTTGTCGAAACAGATTTTATGTGTATTCAAACCGTTAAATAAATATTAATCCTCCTTGCTTTGTACCGCATTTACACAAAAATCGGCAATCTGTTTCACAAAATAATCTTTATAGGACTCATCAAACATCACATTTCTTGAAGGGTTTAACGGTTCAATCACCACAAATGTCATTGCACCCACTACACAAAGTGCAGCTGTATTTAAATCTTCAAAACCGAATTCACCTGTGGTTTTTCCTTGAGCCAAAATTCCCTTCATGCTTTGTTTGATCAATTGTTTACTACGAAAACGACCATGCTCTAACTCTGGGTCAACGGGTTCAAACATCAGTGAATATGCCAGTTGTGGGCTATTCATTGCACGTTTGACAAAAGTCGTGACTGCTTTATGTAACTTTTGCGTCGCAGTAAGCTCACCTGCTGCAATATGATTCAAAATATCAACTTCGACATGGATCGCGTCATCTAACACCTCTATCAGCACTTGGCTTTTGTTGGTGAAATAACGATAGACCAAGCCGCTTGATACCCCTGCTCGGTCAGCAATCGCTTGTATCTGTGCATCTTTAAATCCACCTTCAGCAATTAACTCACGTGCAGACTGCAAAATCGTTTTGCGATTTTGTTCCATTCGTTCTTGCATTAAAGATGATCGTTTATAGCTCATATTTTGTATTCTCAATCAATTAAAGTGAATTGTAAATCAATTTTTGAATTTATATTCACTTTTTCAAAAAAAACATGTATTGTAAATTTAGCAACAAGAAAAAGTGTTTTTTGGAACAACAACTAAAACCGTTAGGATGACAGGACGATGAACCTACAAAGTATTGATTTTGGACTTGATGAAACATTAATTGCGCTCCGTGATTCAGTGGCTGCGTTTTGTGCAAAGGAAATCGCGCCCATTGCCAAACAAGTCGATCAAGATAATTTATTCCCCCACCATCTTTGGAAAAAGTTTGGTGATATGGGCTTAATGGGTTTAACAGTGAGTGAAGAATACGGTGGTACTAACCTCGGTTATCTCGCGCATATCATTGTCATGCAAGAAATTTCTCGTGCTTCAGCCGCTATCGGTTTGTCTTATGGTGCGCATTCTAACCTATGTGTCAACCAAATTAACCGTAATGGCAACGCAGATCAAAAGCAACGTTATTTACCAAAATTGATTTCAGGTGAATATGTAGGCGCACTCGCAATGTCTGAACCGAATGCAGGTTCTGATGTGGTCAGTATGAAACTCAAAGCCGAAGATGCTGGCGATCATTTTATCTTAAATGGTTCAAAAATGTGGATCACCAATGGTGGCGATGCTGATGTTTTAGTGGTGTATGCCAAAACTGATCTTGCCGCAGGTGCAAAAGGCATGACTGCATTCCTTGTTGAAAAAAATATGGAAGGCTTTAGTCATGGCTCTCATCTCGACAAACTCGGTATGCGTGGCTCAAACACCTACCCGCTATTCTTTGATAATGTCAAAGTACCGAAAGAAAATGTCTTAGGTGGTGTCGGTAATGGCACGAAAGTCCTGATGAGTGGCTTGGACTACGAACGCGCTGTTCTCAGTGGTGGACCTCTTGGCATTATGGATGCTTGTTTAGATGTGGTGATTCCTTACATTCATGACCGTAAACAATTTGGACAAGCTTTGGGTGAGTTCCAACTTATGCAAGGCAAAATTGCCGATATGTATTCAACATGGTTAGCGTCTAAAGCCTTAGTTTATGCCGTTGGTGCTGCATGTGACAAAGCGGATCATGATCGTGGTTTACGTAAAGATGCAGCAAGTGCAATTTTGTATTCTGCTGAAAAAGCGACATGGATGGCAGGTGAAGCGATCCAAACTTTAGGTGGCAATGGTTATATCAATGAATATGACACAGGTCGTCTATGGCGTGATGCAAAACTCTATGAAATCGGCGCGGGTACATCAGAAATCCGTCGTATGTTGATTGGTCGTGAATTATTCAATGAAACCAAATAATTAAACACTGTTTTTTAATGATCTTGGCGTGATAATAAATTTCAGGATCATTTAAACACCAACACTGATGTAGCAATAATCGAATATAAAAAAGACAAGGATGTTTCAGATGAACCAAATACAAAGCAAAATTAATATTCGAAGTGAGGATTTTAAAGCCAATCAAGCGGCGATGCAGCAACTGGTCGATGATCTTAAACAAAAAGTCGCAACCATTGCTTTGGGTGGCGGTGAAAAAGCACGTGAAAAACATATTGCCCGAGGAAAACTTTTAGCACGAGATCGTATTGACCAACTGATTGATGCAGGTACAGCTTTTTTAGAAATCGGTCAAATTGCAGGTTTCAATGTCTACGCTGATGATGTCCCTGCTGCAGGAGTAGTGGCAGGCATCGGGCAAGTACAAGGCGTAAGCTGTATGATCGTGGCAAATGATGCAACGGTGAAAGGTGGAACGTATTATCCACTCACAGTGAAAAAGCATTTACGTGCGCAAGAAATCGCTGAACAAAACCATTTACCGTGTATTTATATGGTGGACTCAGGTGGTGCGTTCTTGCCGATGCAAGATGAAGTTTTTCCTGACCGCGACCACTTTGGACGTATCTTCTACAATCAAGCGCGTATGTCGAGTATGGGTATCGCTCAAATTGCCATTGTCATGGGGAGTTGTACCGCAGGTGGTGCTTATGTCCCTGCCATGTCAGATGAAACCATTATTGTCCGTAACCAAGGTACGATTTTCTTAGGTGGTCCCCCACTGGTGAAAGCTGCAACGGGTGAAGTCGTGACTTCAGAAGACCTCGGTGGCGGTGATGTCCATACACGTCTTTCAGGTGTTGCCGATCATTTGGCTGAAAATGATGAACACGCAATCTTAATTGCACGAAATATTGTTAAAAATTTAAATAAAACGCCAAATCAAAATAATGTTGAAATCGAAGAACCACTTTATGCAGCGGAAGAACTCTACGGCATCATCCCAACCGATACACGTAAACCTTTTGATATTCGTGAAGTCATCGCTCGTATTGTGGATGGTTCACGTTTAGACGAGTTTAAAGCGCGTTTTGGTACGACTTTAATCACTGGTTTTGCTTCAATTTATGGCATGAAAGTCGGCATCATTGCCAATAACGGGATTCTATTTTCAGAGTCAGCACAAAAAGGCGCGCACTTTATTGAACTGTGTACCCAGCGCAATATTCCATTGTTATTCCTACAAAATATCACAGGATTTATGGTTGGTCGCCAGTATGAAAATGAAGGTATTGCCAAACATGGTGCAAAACTGGTCATGGCGGTTGCAACAGCAAATGTACCAAAAATCACTATGGTGATCGGGGGGTCATTTGGTGCAGGGAACTATGGCATGTGTGGTCGTGCCTACTCGCCTCGTTTCCTCTGGACTTGGCCAAACTCACGTATTTCGGTGATGGGTGGCGAGCAAGCAGCAAGCGTACTCTCTACTTTAAAACGTGACCAAATTGAATCTAAAGGTGAAAGCTGGAGCGCTGAACAAGAAGATCAATTTAAACAACCGATTCGTGATCAGTATGAGCATCAAGGTCACCCATATTATGCGTCTGCACGTTTATGGGATGACGGCGTGGTTGACCCTGCACAAGCTCGTCATGTTTTAGGCTTAAGTTTAGCGGCTGCACTCAATGCGCCGATTGTACCAACCAAGTTCGGCGTGTTCCGCATGTAAGGGGTGCAAAATGTATTTTCAATATTTACAACTCGAACAACAACAGCAAGTTGCAACGGTTTGGATCAATCGTGCTGAACTCCACAATGCTTTTAATACCCAAGTCATTGAAGAATTAAACCAATGTTTTCAGCATTTAAATACACGTGATGACATTCGCGTGGTGGTTTTAGCAGGTCGTGGTAAAAGCTTTTCTGCGGGTGCTGATCTGAATTGGATGAAACAAGCAGGTGAAGCCTCACAAGCGGACAATGAAGCTGATGCTTTAAAATTGGCAAAAATGCTACAAAGCTTAGCGACGTTAAAACAACCGACCATTGCACGTGTACAAGGTGTCGCGTTTGGTGGTGGCATGGGCTTAGCCTCTGCGTGTGATATGTGTATCGCCAGTACTGATGCAAAATTTGCAACCTCAGAAGTGCGCTTGGGTCTAGCGCCTTCCACCATTAGCCCTTATGTGATTCGTGCCATTGGCGCACGTCAAGCATCACGCTATTTCCTCACCGCTGAACGTATTACTGCGGAGCAAGGCAAAGCGATTGGTTTAGTGCATGAAGTGACCACACCTGAAACTTTAGATGAAAAAATAAATGAAATTGTAGGCACATTATTGTTGGGTGGACCACAAGCTCAAGCTGCTTCAAAGCAACTGATTCAAATGGTCAGCCAAGAAAGTTTAACCGAAGATTTACTCGTTCAAACTGCTCAGCATATCGCACATGTACGTCAGGGTGCTGAAGCGAAAAATGGATTACAGGCGTTTTTAAATAAACAAAGCCCTGAATGGATTACAAACAGTACAGAATAAGGACAATACCATGTTTGAAAAGATTTTAATTGCCAATCGTGGCGAAATTGCTTGCCGTGTCATTCGTACTGCAAAAAAATTAGGCATTGCAACGGTAGCGGTATATTCAGATGCAGATGCCAACTCACAGCATGTCAAACAAGCAGATGAAGCAGTTTATATTGGTGAATCCCCTGCTTCACAAAGTTATTTACAAGTCGATCGGATCATTCAAGCGGCGTTAGATACGGGTGCGCAAGCGATCCATCCCGGTTATGGTTTCTTGTCTGAAAATGATCAATTTGCCCTTGCCTGTGAAAAAAATAATATTGTGTTTATTGGACCACCTGTTGCTGCAATTTTGGCAATGGGGCTTAAAGCGACTTCAAAAGCCTTGATGGAAAAAGCAGGTGTGCCTTTAACACCGGGCTATCATGGCAGCAACCAAGATGCAGCATTTTTAAAACAACAAGCCGATGGTATTGGCTACCCTGTTTTGATTAAAGCCAGTGCAGGTGGTGGTGGTAAAGGCATGCGTTTAGTTGAGCGTGAAGCTGACTTTTTAGATGCGCTGTCTTCGTGTAAAAATGAAGCAAAATCGAGCTTTGGTAATGATGAAGTTTTAGTGGAACGTTATGTAGTAAATCCGCGTCACGTCGAAGTGCAAGTCTTTGGCGACTCACACGGCAACTATGTGCATTTATTTGAACGTGATTGTTCTGTACAACGTCGTCACCAAAAAGTACTTGAAGAAGCCCCTGCACCAAATATTGCTGAAGAAAAACTGGAAGCAATGCGTAAAGCTGCGATTGATGCAGCAAGTGCAGTAAATTATGTTGGTGCAGGAACAGTTGAATTCATCGTTGAACAAGATGGTACAGCCTATTTCATGGAAATGAATACCCGTCTTCAAGTTGAACATCCTGTTACTGAAATGATCACAGGGCAAGACTTGGTTGAGTGGCAACTGCGTGTTGCTAGTGGTGAACCATTACCCAAATTACAACATGAACTCAGCATCAACGGTCATGCCATCGAAGCGCGAATCTATGCCGAAGAACCTGAAAAAGGTTATCTCCCTGCGATTGGAAAAATCCGCTACCTACATTATCCCGCACAAAATGAACATGTTCGTGTTGATAGCGGCATTGTGCAAGGTGATGAAATCACCACTTATTATGACCCGATGATTTCTAAACTGATCGTATGGGGTAAAAACCGTGATGAAGCCTTAGTCCAAATGCATCATGCACTTGGGCATTTCCATGTTGAAGGTTTGGGCAATAACATTGCATTTTTAGATCGCATCATTCGTTGCGATTCATTTAAAAATGCAGACTTAGACACCAACTTAATTCAACGTGAAGATGAATTTTTGTTTAAAAATATTCGCACTGCGGATACCAATTTAATCATCATCGCAGCATTTACCGAGCTTTTAAACCGATTTAAAGCCAATAAAACCGCAAATAATCCTGTTTGGCAAAATCAATCCATTTGGCGTTTGAACCAAGCCAACCGCTACCCTGTCAAATTTAACTTGGCTGGGCATGAAATTGTGATCCATTTCCGCCCCGTCGCTGATCAATTCATTGCAGAATATCAAGATTTACAACTACAAATCTCGGGTCAATTACTCAATGAAAATACAGTACACATCGACCTCAATGGTCTGAAGCAAAAAATTGCTTTTAGCCGTAATGAACAAGCTTTGACGGTATTTTCAAATGCACAAAATTATATTTTTGAACATATTCAGCCAAAAATCAGCAATGAAGACAGCTCAAGCAATGAAAGTAATTTAAAAGCACCGATGCCGGGGGTGATTACCAAAGTCTTAGTGTCTGCGAAAGATCAAGTGAAAAAGGATGATATTTTACTGACACTTGAAGCGATGAAAATCGAATATACCATTCGTGCACCACAAGACGGCGTGATTGCAGCAGCCTATTTCCAAGCGGGCGATCAAGTCAAAGCGGGTGATGAATTGGTTGAATTTGAATTACTCACGGAGAATGTTGCATGACTTTAGCACACGACAACTTCGTGAAAATCGTTGAAGTCGGTCCTCGTGACGGACTACAAAACGAAAAAACACCTTTGACACTTGAACAACGTAAAGCCTTAATTTTAAACTTAATGCAAACAGGACTGACTTCAATTGAAGTCGGCTCTTGTGTCTCAGCAAAATGGGTCCCGCAAATGGCAAATAGCGACCAGCTCTTTGCCGACTTGCCGAAAGATCCTAATATTGGCTTTAGCTTACTCACGCCTAATCTTAAAGGTTTTGAAGCTGCGCTTGCGGTTGGCTGCCAAGAAGTTGCTGTCTTTACTGCGGCTTCTGAAAGTTTTACCCGTAAAAATATCAACTGCTCAATTGATGAAAGCTTTGAAAAATTTGCTGATGTTTTAGCCGCAGCCAAAGCCAACAACGTCAAAGTTCGTGGCTATGTATCATGTATCGTTGACTGCCCTTATGAAGGTACGATAGACCCGAAACAAGTGGCTTATGTCAGTAAACGTTTGTATGACATGGGTTGTTATGAAGTTTCCTTAGGTGAAACCATCGGCACAGCCACACCTGATCGTGTTAAAAAAGTCTGGGGCGCGTGTCTTGCTGAGTTAGACGCAAAAGTACTTGCAGGACATTTCCACAATACCTATGGCATGGCGATTGCCAATATTTATCAGTCTCTTGAACAAGGCATTCGAGTTTTTGACTCCTCAATCGCAGGTTTAGGGGGTTGCCCTTATGCCAAAGGTGCGTCAGGCAATGTGTCAACTGAAGACCTATATTATTTACTGTCGAAAATGGGCTTTGAAACAGGAATCAATCTTGATGCACTCATGCAAGCAAGTCGAAATATCAGCCAAGTTTTAAATCGACAAAATCCTTCAAACTATGCCAATGCCTATTGGCAAACCCAATGTGCTTCATGATATAAACCATACATAAGTGCAAGAAAAATTAATGGAATAAGATCGTAATAACAAGGTGAAATATGCTTAGTAAAGTTTATGCAAATGCAACGGATGCATTACAAGACATTGTCCAAGATGGACAAACTTTAGCCGTTGGCGGTTTTGGTCTCTGTGGTCTGCCTGAAGCTTTAATTTCAGCATTAAAGGCAACAGGTGTCAAAGACCTGACATGTATTTCCAATAACGCAGGTGTGGATGGTTTTGGTCTTGGTTTATTGTTAGAAACTAAACAAATCAAAAAAATGATTGCATCTTATGTTGGTGAAAACAAAGAGTTTGAACGTCAGTTTTTAAATGGTGAATTAGAAGTTGAACTAACACCTCAAGGAACATTGGCAGAAAAACTCCGTGCAGGTGGTGCAGGTATTCCTGCTTTTTACACCCAAGCAGGTGTTGGCACTTTGGTTGCTGAAGGCAAAGAAGTCCGTAATTTTAAGGGTAAAGATCATATTTTAGAAGAATCCCTCACTGCGGATATTGCTCTTGTCAAAGCCTATAAAACGGATAAAGCAGGTAATTTAATTTTCCGTAAAACAGCGCGTAATTTTAATCCTGACTGTGCCACCGCAGGGAAAATCACCGTGGTTGAAGTGGAACATTTAGTTGAAGTCGGTGAGCTTGATCCAGATCATGTGCATCTGCCGGGAATTTATGTACATCGTATTATTGTCAATGCACAGCCTGAAAAGCGTATTGAACAATTGACATTAAAATCAGAGGGATAAGGTCATGGCTTGGACACGCAATGAAATGGCACAACGTGCTGCACAAGAACTTGAAAATGGTTTTTATGTCAATTTAGGGATTGGATTACCAACCCTTGTTGCAAACTATATTCCTGAAAATATGGATGTTTGGCTACAGTCTGAAAATGGTTTACTCGGTATCGGCGAGTTTCCAACAGAAGAAACTGTGGATGCAGATCTCATCAATGCAGGTAAGCAAACCGTCACGGCACGTTCTGGCGCAGCATTTTTTGCGAGTTCAGAATCATTTGCCATGATTCGTGGTGGCAAAGTCAATATTGCGATTTTGGGTGCAATGGAAGTTTCTGAAACAGGTGACCTTGCCAACTGGATGATTCCCGGCAAAAAAGTCAAAGGTATGGGCGGGGCTATGGACTTGGTTGCAGGTGTCCAAAAAGTTGTGGTGTTAATGGAGCACTGCGCCAAAGATGGCTCGCCTAAAATCGTTAAAAACTGCGAGTTACCTTTGACTGGAAAAGGCGTAGTTGACCGTATTATTTCTGATTTAGGCGTTTTTGATGTGACAGAACAAGGAATTAAATTGGTTGAGCTGGCTGAAGGTATCAATTTTGAAGACGTGCAAAAAGTCACAGGTGTGTCAATTCTTCATTAAAGTTCTCATACAAATATGGCAGTGATTAAAAATTTTATATTTTTTAATCATGTTTATACTGAGTTTAATGACTTAAATTGACTTGTATCAAGCGATTCAAATCTAGTTATCTCTAAACATAGACCCAGTATATATTCTCATACTGGGTCTATTAAAAATCTAATCAGAAATAATCATCCCCTCAATCCACATTCCTTCATAGACTATTAATTTATAATCATATTTTCATATTTCTTGTACTTTACTCGGTAACCAATGAACAAAAATGAAACCGAATAGCGTTATACATCCTGCAAAAATAAAAATCCATTCTCCAGAAAATTGCTGCCAATAATGTCCTGCTAAAATACTACCGCTAGCAACACCAAGTCCCCACATGGTGCTATATAATGCCTGCCCTCGCCCTTGTTGTCCTAGGCTAAAATTTTGAAAAATAATACGCATTGCCAATACATGAAATAAACCAAAACTAAAAGCATGTAATGTTTGTGGAAGAAATTGCATCAAAAAACTTTCAGGAAATGTACCTACCAATACAAAACGAATTCCTGTCATTAACAAACATAAACTGACCAAAACGCGCCAAGAAAACCGTTTAAGAAAAAATGTGGCATATGCAAACATTATGATTTCAGCAATTACCCCAACTGACCATAAAAATCCAATTTCAGTTGTACTAAAACCAGCTTGTTTTAAATAATTACTATAAAAACTATAAAATGGCGCTTGAGCAAAAAGCATAACGAATTCGATGCTAAAAAAAGCCCAAACGATAGGACGCTTTAAAATAGGCAATAAAGGTTCTAACTTTTTTTGCGCTTGTGGTGCATGTTTTGGCTCATGAATGGTAAAAGACCACAGAAATGCAGTAAATGCTATACATAACAACATGATGGGTAACATTGAAATTGTGACTATTTCAAGTAATGCACCAATACTAAATACACCAACGATAAAACCCACCGATCCCCATTTTCTGACTTTGCCATACAGCTCAGCTCTACGCTCTCCCAACCAAAATAATGTCACACCTTCAAATTGAGCTAAAATAGCATTTTGGAAAAAACTAAAAATAAGCATCAATAACGCAACAGACTGAAAGTTATTAGGAATAATAAAAATTAGTAACCAAATAACAGCTTCCATCCATGTTGCTAGTCTAACCAATAACATCCTTTTGCCTGACTTATCAGCAATCCACCCCCAAATAAATGGGGCAAAAAAACGAGTAATAATTGCAATAGAGGACAGAAGACCAATTTCATTAAAGCTAAAACCCTGATTTTGCAGGTATAAGCTCCAATAAGGCATGAATGTTCCAACAATTGAATAATAGAAAAAATAAAAAGCACCTAGTTTGTGTTGGATTGGAATTGGTTGCATTCAGTTGTAAACCTTTGTATTTACAATTAGTTATAAAAAGTAATAGTTGCATATGTATGCATTTAAATGTAGTGGATTGCAATTCAACAATCTACAAATCAGTCTACAAATTAGAAAATAATAAAATTATTTATTTTTTGTAGATTGCTCAATAAGCATACAAAAACAATCACTTTTGGATAGCGAGCTTATTATAGTTAAAATATTTACTGATTTTTGCTTTTATTCAAAATCAAATCTAAGTCACAACCGACTTGCTATAACCCTATCTCAGACAGTGAAACTGAGAGAAGTGTCAATAATAAATTGGGGTCATGTTGTCAATTAATGAAAACAAAAGAAAGAAAATAATAAAAACCGCAAAAAGCGGTTTTTATTTTCAGATAATCAATTATCTAGGCACTTAACTTTAATTTTAAAAATAATAATTTAGCTTAAATAAGTAATTCCTTGGGGTACCTGGCATCGAACCTGACCGCCAGTACTCCTTATCGGTTAAATTATTTACAGCAACAGTAGCACCCCATGCTTTATCTTTGTAACCTAATGCAGCATCTATACGTGTCCAATCTGGCATTTCTGTTGTGTTTTCATCTGAAGTGTAATATGACCCCATATAAGTTGCGCCAATTTCACCATATATTTTTTTGGTCGGTAAGTAACGAACAAATAGGTTTCCTGTATGTTTTGAAACATTGCGTAAATAATTTCCAACAAGTTTAGGCTCTACTTTATCTTCGTTAATTTTCGCATCTGTATACCCATATCCACCGCGCACATAAATATTATTGACCAACCTACCAATGAAACTAAACTCTGCTCCCTTAGACTCATGCTCACCCACAACAACATAAGGAGAGTTATCATCATCCGGATCTTCATGATCACGTATATTATGTTTTTTAATATGAAAAGCAGACAATTGCGTATTCAATCTTTTATTAAGCCAATCACTTTTTATACCAACTTCATATTGATCATTATATTGTGGCTCATAGTTGAAAGCAGCTAAGTCTGCTGTTGCTGATACAGCACTCACTCCCATGCTTCCACCAAAAGGGGCAAAACTTTTGCTATAAGAAGCATATAAGCTGTGAGCAGGAACTGGTTGCCAAACAAAACCTATATTTGGACTGAATGTCTCATTTTCTACAGTTTTAGATTGCCCATAAGCAGATGAGCTTGCAAGCTTATTGGTTGTTTTTGCTTCATAGTAATCATACCTTCCACCGATCATCATTTTTATTTGATCATTAAAACTAATGAGATCTTGTAGGAATATCCCGTAGTTTGTACCCTCATTATAGTTATGAGACGTAATAACGTGTCCATTGCCGCGGTTACTAAAACGATCACCTGTTAATGGATTAACAAAACCATAAATAAGAGATCCATCTTGATTTTTATTAGATAATAGTGGCTCGCGCTGTTCGTAAGTCCAATCCGTACCAATTAAAATATTATGTCTAATTGATCCTGTGTTAAATTCACCAGTAACATCCCACGTATTGGAAGTGGTCTTATTTGTTGTTTGTTGCCAATAATAAATTTGGTTGACATACCCTTTATAACACCCTTTGTCTGTAGAGGTTGGTGTCTTATCAGAAGTACACATTGATCCAGCATAAAAATGATCAAAATTTTGTTCCGCTTCACGATGACTTAAAGCCCAATGAAACTTCCAATCTGGTGCGAATTCATATTTAACATCTGTTCTCGCTGTTTTTAAAATATCCTCAACATAATCCCCAGATTGTGCAAACCCCATTTTAGTGGAGGTCCCTTTAGGTAAATTTTCATAAGACGGACCACGATCAGGAATACGGTTTAAATCATCATAAGCAAATTCTGTTGTCCATAACAGTTTCTCATCATCACTTCGATAAGTAAAACTTGGTGATATCATTTCTTCTTTTGTGCCAATACCGTCACGAAAGCTATTTGTATCTGATTTTTCACCAACTAATCGTACTGCCCAGTTATCATTTAGAACTTTATTAATATCAACTGTGCTGCCAACATTTTCATAAGAGCCGGCATATACCCCCATCGTACTAGGTGATTCAAAGTTAGCGAATTTAGTGACCATGTTTATAACACCACCACCACCACTACGACCATATAAAACAGAGGCTGGACCTTTTAAAATTTCGATGCGCTCTACGTTAGCAGTACTACGTCTTACTTGACCACTTTCACGAATACCATCTCGATAAATATCACCAGAATCGGCACTAAATCCACGCAGCATAATCCCATCCCCCCTCATATCATAAGATGTTGATACGCCTGGTGTGCCTTGTAACATTACACTTAAATCATTTGCTCCATAGAGCTTATATTTTGATACATCGATTGTATCAATCGTTTGGGGGATATCCTTTTTATCTAGACCATTTCGAGTAACATTTGCTTGTTTATAATCTACATAGGTTTTGACTGGGTCACCTTCAGCCATTGCCTGCATTACAATAGTTGGAAGTGTTGCATATATTGCATCCTCATTTACTTCAGAATTAGCTTTTGCTGAAGAAACAAAAAGAAAGCCCGTAGAAAGCATCATTAAAGGTAGTTTTTTCTTTGCGTAAAACACACAAACACCAATGTTAATAATAATCATTATTAATTATATTAACACTTAAAACAAAATGACAATAATTTATTACAAAATAATCTTCTTATTCGTGAATTTTTCTATATGTCTTTCCATATGGTCTATAATTTTCAGACAAGCTAGGAAAGACTGGTAAATAGCTTTTTTGCATTTAAAATTAAAGGTTGATCACAGTACACTCCCTCTAATATTAAGTATTACGAGATAGTGAAAGTTTTTAATTCTTATCTCAAAATTAATTTTTATTGCTGTTTTTTGCAAAACTACTACATTTAGATTATTAGTCATTCCAAAATTATTCCTGACTATTTTTCACTCAAATTAGTTATAAAAGTTAGGACTAACTTTGTTAATGATTGATGAAAACGTCAAAACACACAACTATAACAACTATCTATTGTTCTAAAAATCATCATAAAATTTAAAAAAAACACAGTTTAATAGTCGGATGCTTACCGCTCAATTAAGGTTTTGTCATCCTATATTGACTACAATCATGTGGATAACAGCAAGAGAGTTTATTGTGCACCATTCTTATCATATCGAAAAACATTATATTGAACGTGCTGGATGGTTACGTGCAGCAGTACTGGGGGCAAATGACGGAATTATTTCAGTGACCAGTCTAGTGGTAGGCATTGCAGCCAGTGGTGCATCTACCCATACCCTACTAGTGACCTGTATCGCTGGATTGATTTCTGGAGCTATATCAATGGCTGCGGGTGAATATATTTCGGTTAAATCCCAGCAAGACATTGAGCAGAATGATCTGGAGATGGAACAACGTGAACTGCAACGCCATCCCGAACATGAATTAAATGAATTAAAAAATATTTATATACAACGCGGATTGCAACCCACTTTAGCTGAAGAAGTTGCCCGTCAGCTCACCGCACATAATGCTTTAGATGCCCATGCTCGTGATGAAATTGGTATTTTAGATCATACCTCTGCCCAGCCTTTTCGCGCTGCTTTTTCTTCAGCCACTGCTTTTACAGTCGGCTCACTCTTTCCTTTAGTTTCCATTATATTACTGCCTGAGCAATACTTAGAGAAAGGCGTGATGGTGATTGGAGTATTAAGTCTTGGCATTATGGGTGCACTGGCCAGTTATGCAGGGGGAGCTAGCATTTGGAGAGGCTCAATCCGAGTGATGCTTTGGGGTATTATCGCGATGCTACTTAGTTCTTGGATTGGATCATTATTCAATGTGAGCGTAGCATAAGAGCGTTTTTTGTATTACTCCGAAGGATTTCCTTCTAGCTATTATGCCTGTTTGTTGTCATAAATTTAGTCCCCACTTGTTTTTAAATGGGGCTAAGTTAAGGCTTATTTAAAGGTGCACATATAATGGTTGTCAATTTACATCATAATTCACTCACCTTAATTGCACTCACTCCACTTAGTACCGCCAAATCATAACGAGACTCAGCAGGTCGGCTCGTTTTACCATACCAACGAAATTCTTGAAAATCTGAATCACTGTATAAGGCATAAGAGACAGCATTGCCTTGATTCCCACCTAGGCAGACTAATTTTTTAGTTTTTTGATCACGACCTACAACAAAGCAAACATGACCACCGCCCTTGCGAGTTTTAATTGCAACACATCCGTAGGCAGGCTTTGCGAGTTTAAATCCGTAGTTCACATAATCAAGTGCGCGGTACCAATGCTTTGGATATTTTACACCTGCCACTTTTAAGCAATGAGCAACAAATGTTCCACACCATGGCGTTTCATCATCAGTGAACCAACCGCCTAAGCTTTTAATCCATCCCAAAATAGTTTTGTTATGTTGCTTACCTACAATTTCACGTAAACCAACATGTTTTTTCGCTTCAATCATCCACGCCAAATCATTTGAATTTTGCGGTGTGGCTAAAAGGCTATTAACGCCATTTAGCTGCGGTGCATGTAGCTCTGGTTGATAGATCTTCTTGCCGATCAAGCCAAGCAATGGAATTACAATTCCAACAACTACGGCTTCATGCTGTTTTGGAATGAGCTGAAAATCTAATGCCCATTGCAACAATGGAATTAGTACAAGCATAAAAAAAGCTCCCAACATTGGGAGCTTCACTGACAAATATTGCCATGGGTTTTCATTGATTAATTTCATGTTTTAACTCACTTTTTAAATTCTTCATTCGTTGTTTGTATTTAGCTTCACACATTTCAATTTCATGTAGCTCTTGTTCACGCTTGTCTTTACGTTTTTGAAATTGGCGATTTGATAGGAAGTTCATGAAGCTAATAATTAAGCCTGCTAAACCAATAACCACTGAGAATGCTGAGCTAAAAGCCAAAGTGACAGAGCTTGAAAAGTCGCTTGCTGCATCTGAAAAGAAACTCGCTGCTGAAATTAAAAAGACAGCAGCATCTTAAAAATAGGTGATCTATGTACGCCACCCGAAGTGATTTAGAAACACGTTTCGGGGAAGGGGAAATGCAGCAATTAGAAATAATGCAAACAGTGAGCAATTCCATTGAAGAAGCTTTGCAAGATGCATCAGAAGAAATTGATAGCTATATTGCTGTGCGTTACAAGCTCCCTTTGACGACCAAAATTAACTAAAAAACGCGTTACAGCTTCTTGAGAATATAAACTTCCACTCGACAAAGCCTTTTTTGACGCTTTGCCTTTATTTGACTTTGCCATGTATTTACCTATGAATTAAAAAACTCGACTACCTGCACCTGCAGGTTTAAGACCCTTACGCCCTTGAACCCCACTAAAACAGATCATCACACTGTCTGCTCGGTTTGGGGATGAGGCACCATCAGGTTGTTTATTGACTAGAATCTTACCTGCGCCATTTTTTGTGTATGTAGGTTGTGACAGCTCAGTTGTTAAGGCTTCTAATTCAGCCTTTGGCAAATCTTCACTGGACAATGAAATAATCGAATCAGGATCAAACTCCATTCCCTTAAGCGCACGATACGTGTTCTGGAATCGTAAACGGAGTGACCACCATGCTTGCGCTTTCAAGTTTGCAAAGAAATCAATATTCTTTCGCGCTTCAACCATTTCCTCATCTGGCTCAAATACAGAACCTGAACCCCTAAATGGATCCACATCAATCTCAGGAATACCTTTTTCTTGATTGAGCTCATTGATCACACGCGCATCACCTCGACATCCAGCACCCAACCCATCAGCATCGTAAAGAAAATGATCTAAATTACGCTCAAGACTAATATCAATCGCTTTTTGCGTAGTTCCAAATATGTCATCCCCAACACCTGACCATGTAGCTAAATACTGCAAGACAATACCGTGACGATCAGCAAATGAATTCTTATCTTTACCTTCATCTGCAACATCGAGACCACCTATACGTTCACCCGATGGTTGAATTTTAAGTTTAATATGCGCATCAATTGCGGCTTGAACCCAAGCACTTGGAATCAACACGCCTTCTACAGATGCAGCATAGTTAATATCAACTTCTTGCGCTAAAACCACATCATCTAATGTGGCTAATTGCTTTTCATACCACGGATGAATAACCTTCCCACTATATTCCACAGTCCAATTTTTATCTGGATTAGCTCGCCAAGGCATTGTGAACACGGAATAACGACCACTGAAACGATCTCGATAGAATCGATCACCAATACCATTCGGAGTAGATCCTTTAATGTGTACGTTCGTATTCTGTGATATTGCTGCATCTACTGCTTCTTGACGTTCTACGAATGCCCATTCATCAAGGAAGTACATTGTGGTACGTCCACCACGACCAATGTTATCGCCAGCCTCACCTGTGATGGTTGCACCATTGTCTGGGTTAATGATTCGCATATAGTTGTCATGAACTTTTTCGACAAACTTTTTAGGCTTTATCCAATCTGGCATTTTTGAGAACATGTCACGGAACTTATGAAATAGGGTTTTAGGATCTCCCTTCTTATCCACGAGTTCTTCTTTACGACTTCCCACACCACCTGCAAAACCTTCGACAAACAACCAACGATGTAGGAAAAAACCTAAAACAACGTAAGACATTCCCTCATCACGGCTTTTTTCAATTAAGCCATGTGTCTGCGTGTTCTCACGCTCCAACAACCAATCGACTAACTCGACTTGCTTAGGGCGCAGTACAAATGGAATATTTGCAGGTAAGCCAAATGCCATACCACGTGGATCGTATGTCCAGATCCACTGATTAAACCAATGCACAGGATCATTCTTGCATTTATACACCTCAGCCTCTTGGCTCAACTCGCATTGCTCAATTAAAGCCTTGTAGTAATAGCGCCGTGTCATTTCAGCTACAACTTCAGGCAAACGCGTGTTCATCGTCCAATCTTTAATGAGTGGTGCGATTTCTTCTAATGCATAAGTCATAACTTACCTGTAATCGCTAAACGTGAAAGCTCTTGTGGTGTCATGTTGGCGAGTTCATCTGGTGTGTATTTTGGTAGAGATTGTTTTTGTTCAGTCTCGGTTTTTATTGCACCACCATTTGCGCCAGTATGTTCCTGCCGTGTAACTCGCCCATCTGTTTCTTGAAAAGCTTGTTTTAGTAAATTCTGCTTAAGTCGCTTATTCCTACCAGACCAGAGTCGTCATACATCCCTTGAAGTTCTTTCAGTCGGAATGCTTTATTCGCAATCGCAATATCTTCAATATTTTCTCTAAAGTCTGTTCGAGTTCGCTCAAATAGATCCTTTAATTTTTTACTCAGGTTTCGACCTGCATATTTGGTCGGATCGTAATTTTCACATTGCTGTCTTTCAATTTCTAACCCAAATCTTTGCTTGACAGCATCAGCTACTTGTTGAGGGGTTTCAAAGCAAGCAAGAGACTGAACTATAAAGATTTTTACAGGCTCTTTAAGTGCTGCCATAAACTCACCTTTGTCATGCTACGTCAAGCAAGATTGCCAAAAAAAAGAGCCTCTCAGCTCAAATCACACATGTCCCACAACACTTGGAAATATCAACATCAGGAACAAACGGTGCATTCTTGGTGATTTCGACCAAACGCTTAACTGATTCATTCGCGCCCCAACGTCTGACCACACCAAAGAACTCTTCAACGTCGTGACCAGCTAAATAATGTTTAGGTAAACCTGTTATATCACTGTAGAGCATTTCACCATCTTCATCGCGTTCTACACCAATGTGATAAAGCTCATGATCCAGTAGCGCGCAAAAGTTACGGTCATTACTATTTTCACAATAACTCGCATCAATCGTAATTAAATACGTCGGTACAAAACCATACCAGTCCCGCATCTGTTGTTCTTGTCGTGCTTTCTTCCATCCACCAACATTAAACATCACCTTTTCACATTGACCCAATACCATACGTTTTTTAGATTGAGCCGCAGATGATGCCCAAGCAAATGCTAAGAATTCATCATTGTCGTGAAGTAGCTCAGCAATGTGATCATGGTCAGGATTATGTAACGCGCCGCCAATGGTAAGAAAGTTTTTAACAACCCAATCTTTTAGATCTGGTGCAGGTGCCAAACGGATTATTTCTTCTTCCTCAGCTTGATCAAGTAGTTCTGTTGGTGGGAATGGTCTGATCTGTTCCATTTAAATACCTATGGGTAAATAACATCTAAAATTTAGAAAATGAAAATAGATGAACTAAAACCAAACAATCCCATATTGTTTTTAATGATTTGTAAACCACTAATTTATAATAAATAGTTATTTGACTTTAAGATATTGATTAAAAATCAATTCACTAGCTAAAACCAACCAAACGACTCTGTTTTATATTATAAAACAAACACTTAGTTGCTATTTTATTTATTATGAATATACTCAATGCCAATAACTATTAAAAATAATGAGCACACCTACTTATTCTTTTATTGGGGGAAATTTGGGGAAAAGAATTTGTAGGTGTGTTTTACAATACTAAACTATCCTTTTAACCTATCTAGATAATTCTTTATTTTTTCATTTGCTTCTAGATGATTTAAATTATCTGCAATCCAAAATATATATAATTCTTTATCTACCTTTAATACAGATCTCGCATATGTAGTTGCTCTACCTGTAATTTTATCTTTTGCAAGAAAATATCCTCTTTCTTCATTTTTAAGTAATTTACTACCATGCCAACAACCACCAATGCATATATTCATCTTACTACCCTCAATTAAATTATTATAAAGTACTAACAATCAATCCTGACCATTTTACTATGGTTTATATAGTGTGTTAATACAAAGAATCGATATTTTATTATTGTCAAAGAAGTTACTTAAATTTCTAAAGATTGCAATCTCTCTAACTGCATCTTAATCAAACGAATCACATAACCTGATTCAACTGTATGTGGATCAAATCGTTCAATCGTATAACCCATGTTTTCAGCGAGTTCATATTTATTAAATGCGTTTGCAATCTTCTTCCCACCACGACCCACTGACCATGGGCTACCCACAATTTCAATAAGAAGATTGACCTTCACAATATAGAAATCGAATCGCCAATTTTTAGTAGATTCAAATTGAAATTTTCTTCGATAACCAATGTTATTTTCTTCTAATTCTTGGAATAAGGTTTCTTCAGCTTCTAAATATTTTTGTGTTGCTTTTGGTAATGGGCGAGTTTTGGATTTAGGTTTTAATGGTTGCTTCTTGGTTAATGAGGTGTATTCGGAAGTTTCCATAAATTTAGCCCATAAAAAAACCTACAATTTGGTAGAAAATTGTAGGTATAAAAGCTGCATACATAAGTAATTTGGGGAATTACTTATGCAATTTCTATGCTACCTGAATTTAATTCTATGCAAAGTATTTTTCTGTAAATTTTATCCAAAAAAGAAGCCCTCCATTACTGAAGGGCTGTCCTCCCTGATCTTTTGCGCTGATTCAGGCTGTTGTTTTGCAAAGCAATATTACCATTAATAGAAAAAAATACATTCACATTTTATATCAATCATCAGCAATAAAAAAATAAAGCCACCAAATTTAAGCTCTTTAAAACCACATGATTAAATTAAGTTAAAAGTATATTATTTTTTGGATTCAATGCATTTCTGCTTTAATTTTTCTACAGCATCAAAAGGCATTGGTGCAGTCATCATCATACGATAATTCATACATTCAAATGTTTCTTTAATTTCCTGCTTTTGATAACTTACACATCCTGACAAAAGCATTATAGAGACTACCAAATACTTCATTGCTTAACCCTAAGTTTTACCAACCTTTAGTTTAAATAAATTTTTTTAATAATATGTTAATGTTTTACATACCATATATGAATCTAAACCTTTATAAACTTTAAATGTTAGTAGAGTTTTTTAACCCAGCTAAATAGACTTCTATTTTCTGATTGATCTCCACATGACTTAAGTTATCTGCAACCCAAAAAACTTGTGGATTATTCATCCAAATGACCTCAAATCTTCTATATCTTGTAGGCTTACTGGTAGCTCTATCTTTTGCTAAAAAATAATTCGTTTTTTGATCTACCAGCAATTTACTACCATGCCAGCATCCCCCTATACATATATTCATATATATCACCATAATTAGTATTATTATTTTTTAATATATAGCAGAAAATTTAATAAAAAATCCAAAAAAAACGGGAGAAATTATACATATAAAATTGAATAAATCATGGAGTAGTAAGCCTATCCCGATCACACTAAATTAAGTTAGAATTTCGAACTTGTGACCATCCGCTTAGAAGGCGGATGCTCTATCCACTGAGCTAATGGCGCGTTAAAAGGATGTAGTAATCTGCCACACCCTTGCCTTTGATTTTGATATTAATCAGCTCGGCAACTGATCTACCGCTACTCACAATCACACCAACCTAACATGCACGGTTTGCTTTACTTGCTTTCAATCCTCTTTAGTTCGGGACGCCACTCCCTATTCTAGGTTTTTACTCGAAGGCATGTTCTACTGGTCGGCATCCCAGTAGGAATAGGTTGTCTTTTCATAGACAACAAAATAGCCCACCTTTCGATGAGCTATTGTACGTAAATTAATTTACCTTACCACATAGGTAAATTCCCGATCATATACACCATTGTTGTAAGTGCTAGATACATAAACACAAAAAACAAGAAAGCTATAGATTTATTAAGCATTTTATCTCCCCCCTTTTTTTGTTGTTTCTTTTTTATACAAAAATAAAAGAAAAATAACAACTATTATTTATATTCTTTTATATCAGTTTATTACAGATAAAAAAATACCCATATCATCAGGAATATGGGTACATAAATTCTAATAAAAATACTTGTTCTTGAGCAGAGTTACTAAACAAAGAACAAGTAGTAAACTAACGCTCCTGGCCAAACAGAAGACTACGGCGGTTAGCGCCCCCGTGACGTTGTACACATACTACTCGCCTATTCCGAGCTGTCAATCTTGCATCATTATCATTTAACTGATGGTACTAAGCGGATGACTATAAATGCGCCCACTATTGCAAATAATGGTAAGTGTCTCGTACCTGTACGTCAAGCATTATTATAATCAAATATAAATCAACATTAATATAATTAAAGCTGTCAAATTCAAAACCCTTAAATAGCACGAAATCGATCAAATTAGAGTCGATCCAATAAAAAAACTACCCGAAGGTAGTTTTTTATTTCTAAATTTTATGAAAAATCTAATTCTTTTTCAAAACGCTTTAACTCATGACGGGCCATCGCTAAATTTGCCTTTTGACGATCTAAAACAAGATATAAAAATAATGTATCGTTCGTTTCAAGTGGACGAATCAGATGGTATTGCTTACCCAAAGTAATCAAAATATCATCAATATGATCATTTAAACCTAAAGATTTTGCTACTCGGCGCTTAGCACGAACTACTTCTGTATTTCCAGCTGCAGCAAGCTCCAAATCCAAGCCTGAACCTGTAGAAGCCAAAGTTAAGCCACTCTCACTATCAACAAGCGCACCAACCATAAAACCATCAATATTATTTAAAGCTTCCAAGCTTAATTTAGCCATTATTAATAACCCCTTATAGAACAAACAAGAATAAAAGCTTATTTTAAATAAGTTTTTATTTGAACATAAACCAAACTATAACTACATTTGATTACAATATTATTATAATCAAACACTAATAAATTAAGCAATTAAATATTATGTAAGGGTCGTCACTTTATCCCAGACAACAAAAAAGCCCACTAAAAAGTGAGCTCCACTCGTCTATTCCGAGCTGTCAACAAATTCGCAATTAAAACCATAA
>NZ_JACANU010000015.1:0-53116 GCF_030329325.1 Acinetobacter sp. 226-1 | reverse complement strand
ATATTGAATGTAGCAAGTGTGAGGGTAAAAAAGAGAACTCTTATAATCAGTCTGAGCGTCATCGTATTTCAGGGTTATCTATAGATCGTAAAGCGTACTTAAGAACTTATGATAAGTATGAGCAATATGCTTTGGTGAAACTCGGTGATTGGCGGGTTGATTTGGAGGCACATTTACGTGGTTTTTTCTTCAAAGTTGCAGAAGAATACGATTTGTAATTGCATAGTCCCAAAATTCAGGGTATATTTTTCTACACTGGTTGTATTACGGCTTTCCGGGACCACAACAATTATTTGATTTACATACCTGCTTCCCATAGCGGGTATTTTTTTGTTTAGTGGGATTTAGCATGTGTAACAACTTGATATAAAATAGCAAAAAAATAGTTTGTTATTTCTTTCTAATTTTTGTATAAAAAAGTACAGCAAAATGAAAGGGGAAATTGAATGCTTAATAATTCTATAAATTTCTTGTTTTTTGTTTTTATGTACCTAGCGCTTACAACATTGGTATACATGATTGGAAATTTACCAATGTAATAGGTTAAATTAATCTATATAAAAGCTCATCGTAAGATGGGCTATTTTGTTGTCTATGAAAAGACAACCTATTCCTACTGGGGTGCCGACCAGTAGAACATGCCTTCGAGTAAAAACCTAGAATAGGGAGTGGCGCCCCGAACTAAAGAGGATTGAAAGCAAGTAAAGCAAACCGTGCATGTTAGGTTGGGGTGATTGTGAGTAGCGGTAGATCAGTTGCCGAGCTGATCAATATCGAAATTAAAGGTAGGGTTTCGTTTCGTATGGAGCCCTTTTTAATGCGCTATTAGCTCAGTGGATAGAGCATCCGCTTTCTAAGTAAATGGTCACAGGTTCGAATTCTGTACAGTGCACTATAAAACTAATGTTATATTTAATTATTTAATTTTGTTATATTAAAATTTTTATAATGATTTTAAAGATATGAAAAAATCTACTATTGGGTGGGCGTTTGCAGGGGTGGTCGGTTTGGGTGCTTTATTTGGTGGTAATGATACATCTAATACAAGTCAAACTACAAAAGAGTCAGTAATAGAGGAGCGATTTGTTAATACTGCAATTCTTAATGTTAGGGATAAGCCTAATGGAAAAATATTGAGTAAAAAACAACGAGGTAATTCAGTTTCAATTTACGAAATTAAGAATGGTTGGGCGAGAATCGCAGAAAATAGCTTGGACCCAGAATGGGTTTTCTTTACATCATTATGTAAAGGTGAAGACTGTTATGTTGTTAAACCTGAAATCAAACAGCAAAATTTTGTTCATCAGAAAAATGCTAATTCAATACCATCAGTATCTAACAATAGTGCATCCTATAGCAACTCATACGACAGTGATTGCTCGTGTGCTGTTGTAGATTATTGTGTTGGCCCTCGTGGTGGGCATTATTGCATCACAAGTGGCGGTAATAAACGATATTTACCAAAATGATAATTAGAAATAATTTAGTTTGAATTTTTAAGATTTAACTACAAGGCTTATTGATGTGATTGCACTAGTTTAATTAGATCGAATTCGATACCTTTAAAATTTTTATATCAACAATTATTGATATAAAATGTGAATATATATTTTCCCATTAATGTTAATATTACCTTGCAAAACAACAACCTGAATCAGCGCAAAAGATCAGGGGAAAGCCCTTCAGTAATGGAGGGCTTCTTTTTGAGTAAAATTTACAAAAAAATTACTTGGCATAAAGTTAAATTCAAGTAATATTGAATTGCATAAGTAATTCCCCATATTGCTTATGTGTGTAACTTTTATACCTACGATCTCCGCAAAATTGTAGGTTTTTTTATGGGTAAAATTTATGGAAACTTCCGAATACACCGCACTCACCAAGAAGCAACCATTAAAACCAAAATCCAAAACTCGACCATTACCCAAAGCAACACAAAAATATTTAGAAGCTGAAGAAACCTTATTCCAAGAATTAGAAGAAAATAACATTGGTTATCGAAGAAAATTTCAATTCGAACCCACCAAAAATTGGCGATTCGATTTCTATATTGTGAAACTCAATCTTCTGATTGAAATTGTGGGCAGCTCATGGTCGGTAGGTCGTGGTGGTAAGAAGATTGCAAACGCATTTAATAAATATGAACTCGCTGAAAACATGGGTTATACGATTGAACGATTTGATCCGCATGCAGTTGAGTCAGGTTATGTGATTCGTTGGATTAAGGGGAAATTGGAGAGATTAGAGGATGAAACAGATCAGACCATTTCCACCAACAGAACTGCTTGATCAAGCTGAGGAAGAAGAAACCATTCGCTTGGCACCTGCAGCAGATCTAAAAGATTGGGTTGTTAAAAACTTTCTTACCATTGGCGGCGCGTTACATAATCCAGATCATGACCACATTGCTGAGCTACTTCATGACAATGACGAGTTCTTAGCTTTTGCTTGGGCATCATCTGCGGCTCAATCTAAAAAACGTATGGTGTTAGGTCAATGTGAAAAAGTGATGTTTAACGTTGGTGGTTGGAAGAAAGCACGACAAGAACAACAGATGCGGGACTGGTATGGTTTTGTACCCACTTATTTAATTACGATTGATGCGAGTTATTGTGAAAAGAGCAATGACCGTAACTTTTGCGCGTTACTGGATCATGAGCTTTATCACATTGGTGTAGAACGCGATGAAGATGGTGAAATGCTGTATAGCGATATGACAGGTTTACCTAAACATTATTTGGCAGGTCACGACGTTGAAGAGTTCTTTGGTGTTGTTAGACGTTGGGGTGCCAATGAATCAGTTAAGCGTTTAGTCGAAATCACAAAGAATGCGCCGTTTGTTCCTGATGTTGATATTTCCAAGTGTTGTGGGACGTGTGTGATTTGAGCTGAAAGGCTCTTTTTTTTGGTTATTTACGTTGACGTACGTTGACAGGTGGATATTTATGGCAGCCCTCAGAAAAGAGGTGAAACTCTTTATTGTTCGGTCACTTGCGCAGTTTAATACCCCCGAAGAAACAGCAAAGCTCGTCAACGAAGAATATAAAAATCTAAATGTTTCTCGACAACAGTGTGAGCGTTACGATCCAACCAAAAGAGCAGGTAAAGATTTAAGCGAAGAGTTTAAAAAAGAATTTGAAATAACGCGTTCAGAGTTTTTAGGTAAACCCGAACATATTCCAATCGCAAATCTAGTTGTTCGACTGCAGCGTTACGAAAATATGTTTTTAGCTACAAAGAACAATGTTCTTCGATTAAAAATTCAAGAACAAGCAGCTAAAGATATAGGTGGTCAATACACCAACCGAACAGAAGTGACGGGTGAAAATGGTGGACCTATTCAAAATGAGAATGTGACCTATGTGACAGCAACCAAAGAAGATGTAAGGCGGGCGATTGATGAACTCGAGAGTGAATACTGATCCCGTAAAATTGGAAGTTGAGCGCACCAAATGTGAAGATGAGCACTTGTTCTTTACACGTCGTTTCTTTAAGCCTCGCATGGGTTTTAAATTCTCAGTCAATTGGCATCATGAATATATTGCTGACAAGATTGATGAAGTGATTGCAGGAAAAATAAAAAACCTTGTAATTAATGTTCCACCTGGTAGTGGTAAGACTGAGCTTTTAACTAATCTGATTGCAAGAGGAATCGCACGAAATACACGTTCACGTTTTTTATATTTATCATTTTCTCAATCGCTCGTTGAAGATGTATCTGCCACAGCACGAAATATCGTGAAGTCAGAAGATTTCCAAAATTTGTGGCCAATCAAAATTTCCACAAGTACAGATGCAAAAGCGAGTTGGAAAACGACGGTAGATGGTTATGAGGCAGGACATGTTTATTCAGCATCAATGGGTGGTCAGGTTACAGGACGCCGTGCAGGTACATTAGCTAATAATGGATTTACTGGAGCGATTATACTTGATGACCCTTTAAAGCCTGAGGATGCATTTAGTAAAACTGCACGCAATAAAGCGAATCGTAAGATTTTAAATACAGTGAACTCGCGTAAAGCTAAATCATCGACACCGATTATTCTGATTATGCAGCGTTTACATGTTGAAGACCCAACCAATTTTGTGATGACGGGTAATGTACCAGGAGAATGGGAACAAATCAGTATCCCTGCGCTGATTGATGATGCTTATATTGAAGCGCTTCCTCAACATATTCAATCGAAAATCCCGCGTAATATTGAACGTGATGAAAAGGGGCGGCAAAGTTATTGGCCATTAAAAGAATCATTACAGTCATTATTACAACTAGAACAGGGTGGACAGGATAAAGATGGGGCGGCTGTTTCTCGCTATACATTTAGTAGTCAATATCAACAGAGACCTAAAAAGCTTGGTGGTGACCTGGTTAAAGCTGAGTGGTTTGGGCGTTATCTTAAATTACCAGTACTGAAATGGCGGGCAATATGGGTTGATACAGCGCAGAAAACCAAAGAGCATAATGATTATTCAGTCTTTTTGTGTGGTGGTCTTGGATATGATGGCAAGTTGTACATTATTGATGTGAAACGTGGGAAGTGGGAAGCACCTGAGTTGATCAAAGAAGCCAAGCTATTCATCAACAAACATAAAGAATCCAACACAGAAATTGGAAAGCTTAGATATATGGCTATTGAGGATAAAGCCTCAGGGACCACATTGATTCAAACTATTTCAAGGCAAACTACATTGCCAATTAGAGCTATCCAACGAAGCATAGATAAGCTAACACGCACAATGGATGTGGTTTTTTATGTTGAAGATCGTATGGTGGTTTTACCTGCATCAGCTCCATGGTTGTTGAACTATGTTGAAGAGGTTGAAGGGTTAACTGCTGATATGACGCATGATCATGATGACCAATGGGACCCAACAATTGATGCAATAAATGACACTGTGGCAAGAAAACCAACAGTATTTGATTAGGAAAAATTATGGCTGAAAATACCAAGCCCGATGCAATAGGCGATGCAGGGGCATATACCAACTTTGCCTCTAATATTGGTACCGCACGAGATAAAGCATCACATGGGCAATTTGTACGCCATGATATTCCAGATGATCAACTCGAAGCGGTTTATCAAAATTGGTTAGCAAAACGTATCGTCAATCGTCCTTCCTCAGACATGCTTCGAGCAGGTTGGTTCTTTGAAAATATTCAAGGGAGTAATCTGAAAAAACTCGAAGAAGCATGTAAGTATTATCACTTAAATCAAGTATTACTTTCGAGTTTGATCCTGTCACGTTTGTATGGAAAGGTCTATGTATTGATTGGTTCAGCAGATGGGCAAAATCTAGATCAGCCTTTTGAGATCAATAAACTTGGTGTAGGGCGCTTAGAGTTTTTTACGGTGATTAAGAAGAAGTACTTAACGGAAGATACTCGCAGCTATTTACCACCTTCAGCGTGTTGTGGATTACTCAAACAGCCTGAATTTTATAAGTTACGGTTTAATGATGGTACACCTGAAAAGCGTATTCATCATAGTCGCCTGATTAAGATTTGCCATGCTGATGTCGTCAGTGAAGAACCTCAGAGCATTTTGCAGGAGGTGTATGAAGATCTCTTAGATCATGCCAGTGTGAAGCGTAGTACAGCGAGTTTGGTACATGAATCCAAAATTGACATTATTCGAACGCCAAGTTTGGTTGAAAAAATCACAGAGGATATGAAGACTGTTGTTGAGCGCTTTATGAGTGTGGGATTTTTAAAAAGCTTAAACGGTATGATTGTTCTGGATAAGGATGAGGAATATGACTCTAAAACGTATACATTTGGTGGTTTACCTGATTTGATGCGCGAGTTCTCCATTCAGACTGCAGGTGCAGCCGATATTCCTTATACCATTTTATTTGGTCAGTCTCCTGCAGGGATGAATGCCACAGGGGAACATGATACCCGTAATTATTACGATTCAATTGCCACAAAACAGGAATGGATGCTGAAACCTATTTTGATGAAGTTTCTGGCATTAATTTGTCAGTCGACATTCGGTAAGCAGTTCCCTGATTTAAATGTGGTGTTTAATCCATTGTGGCAGCTTGATGCCAAGATTCGCTCAGAAGTGGAAAAGGCAAATGCGGAACGCGATGAAAAGTATTTGAATATGGGCATTATCACTGAACCCCAGATTGCACGGCAGTTACAGATTGATGGTGTGTACTCTGTGATTGATGATGATCACATTAAAGAATTGGAACTTATGGTGGATACAGATGACAGCGAAGATCATTCAACTGTTAAAACCCCAACTACAACAGATCCGGAAGCGTAAGAAAGGACGTAAACCTAAGCTAAAACCCATTAAAGTCAATCGGAAAACTGAGCTGTATTACACTCGCCAATTACTTGCCATAGCGCGTTATTGCCAAGATCAAACCAAGGATATGGTTTTGCCGACTGTAGGTGAAAACATTGGCGATAGTTGGTTTAGTGATATGTTTGGCAGGCTGCGTGCTCGATTTGATAATTATATTGCTGAGGTATCAAAGCCCTTAGCAACCAAGATTGTCATTGATGTTATGCATGAGGTAGATAGTCAGATTGCTAATCATACCAAGTCTGCGATTGGCGTGGATCTGACACCGCTGTATCAAGCTTCAGATATTCAAAGTACGGTTGATTATAATATTGATGCAAACGTAGCGTTGATTAAGTCTATTCCTCAGCAATACGCACAGAAGTTAGAAGCTTTGGTTTTAAATGCCTTACAGACAGGGCAGACCAATGCGGAACTCGCTCAAGAAATTCATAAGCTTGGTCACAGTACAGAGTCTAGAGCGCGTTTAATTGCTGCGGATCAGATGGGTAAAATCAATTCGAATATCAATAAACAACGTCAGTTGGATTTGGGTGTTGAGTCTTATACGTGGCAGACCGCCAAAGATGAGCGAGTTCGAGCAGATCATCGGCATAAGCAAGGTAAAACTTTTCGTTGGGATGAACCGCCAAGTGGTGGACATCCTGGTGAGCCTATTCGATGCCGGTGTGTGGCGTTGCCTAATTATGATGATATTTGGGTTGAATAAAATGTATTAACTGAATAGTCTTATAATTGGATATGATTAAAAAATGAGATTATAGGTATGAAACAACAAGGATTGATAAACTTTTTCTATCAAAATGAAGACTTCATTAAATGTCCTGTATGTGGTGATCCTTATACACATCAAGGTAAGGTTGAAATATTTGAAAGATGTGAGGATGAAACACAAGGTAATCATGTCCAAGTATTAGATGATAACATTCAAGTAGATAGGGATTTATCAAGAAATCCAAGCCCAAGAAGACAAGGTGTTTCAATTCATTTTAAGTGTGAATCAGGAAGCCATTCTTTTATAGTTGATATATATCAGCATAAGGGGCAAACATTTTTTGAAATAAAAAGTAACTAAAACATTTTTAATTTAAACCCACCATACGGTGGGTTTTTTATTGAGCCCAATTTATGAAATCTAAGCCCAAATATATACCAACCCCATCACTACAAAAAGTACCTGATTCACCAAGCTTTGAACCATATTTATTCCTAATTTTTATTTGCTTGCTTGGAATGTTTCTGCTCTTAGGAATCTTATAACATTATGAAAATCCTATACCAACTCAAAATTGGTGATTTTGCACCAAGTGAATCTTCACGCTCATTTACCAAAGAAGGGTATTTGAAGTGCGTCAATGTTCGCTTAGCGAAAGCACCACAAGTACGGCAGTACTACGCCTATGAATTCCCATCATTAGAGGGATTTACAGCAGATCAAATCATTAACGTCTACACACCTGCAGATGAACTCTTTAAACCTGAATCGGTAGCGAGTTTTTCGGGTGTAGATGCTACAGACTATCACCCACCAAAGAATGAAATCAATGCTTCTAACTGGAAGGACTATCACATTGGCTATTGTGAGAACGTGCGCCAAGAGGGTGATTATTTGGTGGGTGATTTGCTGATTAAAGACAAGATCAGTATCGATCTCATTCAAAGTAATGAGCGCATTGAAATGTCGCTCGGTTATGCGGCACTCCTTGTTTTAGAAAATGGTACCGCACCTGATGGTACGCCGTACCAAGCAAAGTTTATTAATTTTATTGGCAATCATGTGGCACTGGTGAAATACGGTCGCTGTGGTGGTGATTGTCGGATCGGTGACCAAAACCCAACCCCACAAGAGGAAAACTTCATGGAAGTTATTGTAAATGGTATGCGTTTTGACATTGGTGATAACAAACCATTGGCAGATGCTTTGAAAATCCAACAAACCCAAATTGAAAACTTAAAAGCCGCAAAGCTTAAAGTCGGCGATAAGCAATTTTCAATTGGCGATGAAATGGCAGCAGTTCAGGCAGTTGTAGATACATTACAAACTGAAAACACACAGTTAAAACAGCAAGTGGGTGATTTAGAAAAAAATCAAATGACCCCTGAAAAGTTAGAACACGCTGCAGCAGAACGCGCAACAGTGATTGCTGATGCTAAAGCACTTGTACCTAATGTTAAAACAGAGGGTTGTACCTGTGAGCAGATTAAGCGTGATGTGATTAGCGCCAAAGCAGGTGACACGCTTGTGACTGCTGTATTGGGTGGTGTATCGGTAGGTGATGCCAAGCCTGATCAGATTGACACTGTATTTCGTGCTTTATCTGCGGTGAAAGGTGTAGCGCCTACTAACTCGGTCAATACGCTATTAAATCAGTTCCAGCATCAACCCGCCAATGTTGGGGATCAAAACCCTGATACCAATCAACAAAAGCCAAGCAGCAAGCAAGATGCTTGGAAACAATCATTCTAATAGGGGAATCGAGCATGTCTTTAACACCTCAAGCAATTCCAGGTATGCGTGCGCGTTTGCACATGCCTGAAGAAATTTTATCGTTACCTGTTTCGGGTAGCACAGTACTCAATGATGGTGATGTGGTGGTGCAATCTACAGATGGTAAAACTGTATCGGCTGTAGTAGATGCGACCAATACCAAATTTGGTGTGGTGGTATTTCAGCATATTGGCAAGTCGGGGAAAAATGCGAAAGGTCTTGAAGCCTACCAAGCCAAAGACTGCGCACCGATCATGCAGATTGGTTCGGTATGGGTAAAACCGAATGCGCCTGTTACAGATATTAATACCAAGGTGTATGTGCGTACTGCAAATGCAACAGTAGATGCACCTTTAGGATCTCTTTCATCGGCTGCTTTGGATTCAACTGAATTACCCAATGCAGCATGGGAAACCATCACAGGTGCAGATGGTATGGCAATTCTTCGTTTACGTGGAGCGTAATAGATGTCTAAACAATTAGAACAAATGAAAATCCGTTTAACGGCGGTAGCACATGGGGTGCAAGCAGCAGTCGGTGATGCCTTTAACTTAGATACATTTGCTAAGTTACTCATCAAGCTTGAATCGATTGATGAAATGTCACCACAATTGGCAGAAGCACAAGCTTATGCAAAATACCTACCGCTTGAGTCACTGACAGGTGCGGTAGTAGGCTCGGCAAGTGTGTTACAGCGTAAACGCGGCGTGGGTCGTGGTAAACGTCATTCGGGTTTAGGTAATGATGTGCCTTTAGCTGAGGTGATTTATGACGAAGTAAAATTGACTGTCCAAGTTGGTGTGATTGGTTATGAAACCACGATCTTTGAAACTGCTGCAGCATTACGTGCAGGGATTTCATTGGCGACAGATAAAATCACTGCAGCGCGTTTGGCATATGAAAACCATATGAGTGATGTAGCATGGTTTGGTGAATCTGATACAGGTTTACTAGGTTTTTATAATCAAACAGGCGTGGAAGTGATTGCATCTACTGTGGATTATGCAACAGCGACCATTGAAGCTATTTTGGCTGATATTAACAAAGCCATCAAAGGTGCAACCAACGCATCGAAGTTTGATGCCAGTGTGCAGCCTGATACTTTTGTGATGCCTGAAAATAAGTTCACGATTTTAGCAAGTCGTATCGTGCCTGATTCGGCAGGTAAAACTTTCCTTGAATATATTAAGGAAAAGAACACCTTTGCAATGCAGGGTAAAACCATGACCTTTACTTCTGAAAGCTACTTGGAAGGTAAAGGTGTGGGTGGTACAGACCGCAGTATTATTTACCGCCGTGATCCAAACTGTATTACTTTCCGTTGTAATGATCTTGAGTTTTTAGCAGCACAGCCAATCAACTACGCAATTCGCACACCAGGTCACTATATGTATGAAGGTGTATATTTGAAGCGTGTTGATTCATTACGTTATTACGATGTGGAATAAGGAAAAATAAACCATGGCAAAAATTACATACAGCGGCTTACAAGCCGCTTTTTCTTTTGATGGGATTCAGATTGGCAAAGGTCAAACTATTGAGCTGACTGGTGCTGAGTTGACCAAGTTGCAAAAAGGAAAAGTCTTTAAGGTTTTGCTTGAATTGGGTGATCTTTCAGTGGATGACACGCAGGACAGTAAAACTACAGGTCGTAAAGGTTCAAGCAAGTCAGATCCTGAACTCGATAAAGTACGTGCTGAGTTAAAAGCTTTGGGTGTGACTTATGCGGATGATGAAACATTAGAGCAGCTGCAAGCTAAACTCGCTCAAGCTCAAGAATAATAGGTGATGCATGGACTTACAGACTTTCCGAGAAAAATTTAAATCAGATTCTCAACTCTACAATGCAAGTGAGCCAGAAATACAAGATGCTTTGGAAGAAGCGGAACTTGTGGTATCGGTCGTGGAATTTGGGCAGTTAAAAGCACGCGCTGTAGGTCTTTATGCGGCACATATTTTAAAAGTTCAAAAAGCTAATCCAAATGGTACCGCCATTTCAAATGCAAGCAATATGTCGATTGCAGGACAAAGCATTGGTTTTTCGCGTTCTGCAAAAGAAACGTTCTACGACCAAAGCATTTATGGCCAACGTTATTTGGCATTAAAAAATTCTATTCCAATCGATAACCAAGGCATCAACCCTAATAATCTGCGTGCTGGTGCCTTTGTTGTTTAGGAGAAAATCATGTCATTTAAATATCAAGCACCACTACATTTTAAAAGTACAAGCATTCAAATAGCTGGGCAGATGTACTTTCTCGATACACGAAATATCATTGAGTCAGATCAAGATATTTATTACATCTTGCAGCCAATGGGTTTTACACGTTATGTGGAAGAGCCTAAAAAAGTCACAGCAGTTGCTACCACTAAAAGCTAGGTGATGTATGGTTGATTCGGTTGATGTACAAATTCATCTAAATGAAGAAAATAATCGGATTAAGAAAGAAATCCGTAAGACCATCACAGCATTGACCTTAAAACTACAGCGAACTATTCAGGAAGATATGCTCAGTGGACAACGACTCAATGTCCAATCAGATCGTTTACGTGGTTCATTGGTTTCACGTATTTCTGAGTCAGCAGAAATGTTTGAAGGGATTGTATCTGCAGGTGGTGCTCATGTGAAATATGCCTTTATTCATGAGTTTGGCTTGGCTGCTGCCGTAAACATCAAAAGTCATTTGCGTCATATTAAACAGGCATTTGGTAAACCTATTACACCTAAGGATGTATTGGTAAAAGCACACAGTCGAACTGTTAATTTTAAGGAACGCCGTTTTATGCGGGATTCTTTAGATGAAATTGGTAAAACCGTGCCAAAGAATATTGAGAAAGCGATTGAGCGAGGATTGAAAAATGAATAGTGAAGCTATTTACCAAGCTTTGTTTGATCAGCTCAGCAATATCCAAGGCATGGTGACAGTCAGCCGCAGATTACGTCATTTTAATCATGTGGGTAATGAAAAACGTCCTGCGTTATTTATTACTCAGGGCAATCAGGATGAAAATGCAGTTAAAGGTTTAAATGCCAAGATTGAACTCGCTGCAGAAGTTTATTTGTATATCTATGAAGCTGATCCTGAAAAAGCTATAGGAATGCAGATCAATCATTACCTTGATGCTATTCGAGAAGCAATGAAGCCTGAATATCCTGAAATGTGTGAATACCAAACCTTAGGCGGTTTAGTTGAGCATTGTTGGATTGATGGCACGATTGAAGTTTTTGAAGGTGTGGATGGGATGATTGATGGACAAGGTATTGCGATTGTCCCAATTCGAATCTTAACCACCAACTAATAATTTAATTCAAATTATGACCACCTCTTTAGGTGGTTTTTTCATTTTATAGAGGTCTAAATCAATGGCTCAATATTTATTTGGTGCAGGTAAGTTGCTTGCCACGCCAATTGTAGATGTTTATGGTCAACCGATTACTAATCCTACACCTGTTGAGATTGGTGTTATGCAGTCAGTATCCGTTGATCTATCTTATGACTTAAAAGAGCTTTACGGTCGTGGGCAGTTTGCTGTAGATGCTGCACGTGGTAAGGGTTCAATTAAGTGCAAAGCAACGATTGGTCGTATCAGTGGTGCGTTACTGAACTCGATTTTCTTTGGTGGTGTTGTTGCTGAAGGTGGAATGGATGTTGTTACCCAAACCATTAATGGTGAAAAAATCCAAACAGGTGGAACGTTAACGCCTGTTGTACCGAATGCAGGTACTTTTGTGAAAGATTTGGGTGTAACGGATGCTAAGGCAATTCCATTAAAGCGAGTTGCATCTGCACCGGTAACAGGTCAATACAGTGTAGATCAGGCAACGGGTGAATATACGTTTGCTGTGGCTGATGTCGGTAAAGTGGTATTTATCAGCTTTAAATATTCTGCAACGGTTGCAGGTGCTAAGTCAGGTTTAGTCAATAACTTGGATATGGGTTATACCCCTGAATTCTCAGTTAACTTACAGCGTGAATATAAAGGTAAATTTATGGGCATGGAGTTCTTCCGTTGCACCAGTAATAAGCTCGGCTTTAGCTCAAAACAAGATGATTATGATCTGCCAGAGTTCGAGTTTCAGCCGATGGCTGATGATCTTAACCGTGTCTTTAGTTGGAATACTTCGGAGTAATGATTCATGTTATTTAATCAAGTTGAAAACCCACGTGGTACGACAGTTGTCATTGATGGGCAGTCTTTTGTTTTTGCACCGTTGTCTTTGGGGGCGGTTGAAAAGCTTTTACCTGCACTACAAGAATTTAAACCACATGATGTAGGGCTTGTGATTGATGTTGCACATAAATCATTGAAGCGTAATTATCCTGATATTAGTCGTGATGATGTTTCAGATATGATTTATATGGACCAACTCGAAGAAGTGATGGGCGCAGTCATGTCAGTTTCAGGTTTGAAAAATAAGCAAGATTCAAATGGCGGTGAATCGGGGGAATAAACTGGGAGGAAATTTATACTCATTTGGTGCTGACCACAGGTAAGGATTATGACTATGTACGTGATCAGATGGATCTGCCGAGGTTATATGCACTCAATGAGTATCAGCTTAAATTTCCTCCCGCTGATATTGGTGTACAGCGACTTTGTCGTATTTTAGAGGCATTTATGGGAATTGAAGAAAATCAACAACAGGAAGAATCTGAAGAAGATGATTTGGAAGAGATGTTGAGCGCGTTCCCACAGGGGTAACTTCGGTTGCCATTAATTAAATATTTAAAAAGCAAAAACCCAAGATTCGCAGTCTTGGGTTTTTTGTTTCCAGTCGAACAAGAGAGAACAAGAGGAAAAGAAAATTATGGTTGAAATTATAACAGTTGTTTTACAAAAAGTAGAGGTCGTAATGGAAAAATATGGTTATTGGAAAGTAACTGGCGCTATATTGATGGGTATTTTTATTTGGCAATTTTCAAACATTGTTAGTGCAGTTACTGGGTTAATGGTAGTGATGAAGTAATTCTATGTAAGTGTGAACCAATCACTTCAGGGTAACTTTGGTTGCCCTGATTGATTTTTGTGTAACAGTTGGTTAAAGTTTGTATCACTTGATAACAATGAGTCTAAAAATGGCTTTAATTAACTGTAAAGAGTGTGGGGCACAAGTAAGCACACAAGCTAAAAATTGTCCAGGCTGTGGGGCTAAGGTTAAAAAGCCTACATCAATAATTACTTGGGTCTTTTTAGGTTTGATAATCTTTGGAATCATTGGAGCAATGATTGGTGAAGATAAATCAAATTCATCAGTATCTGGAGAACCAATATTATCTCCAAAGGAACAAGCGCTTAAAGATTTAGATTTTAAGTTTGATTGGAGCAAAGGTGGATTTGACAGCATTATGATGATTGATATGACAGTCAAAAATAATGGCTCTAAAGATATCAAGGATTTTACTGTTGAATGTGAGCATTCATCGAATAGTGGAACTAAAATTGATAGTAATAAGCGAGAAGTTTTTGAAATTATCAAGGCTGGTGAAACAAGAAAATTCAAAGAATTCAATATGGGTTTTATTCATTCACAAGCTACTTCATCTAGCTGTGGAATTACAAACTTAGTTGTTATGTGATAAGAAGACACTCTATAAGGGTGATTTTTAAATTTGCATTTTATGATCCTTGTAATTTGAGTTTTCAAGAAAGATGTGCTGCGAACTGCAAGTGTGAATAATTTAGAGACCACTCGAAAGAGTGGTTTTTTATTGCCTGAGGAAAAGTAATGGCGAACGAAGTTGAAGTAAAAATCACAGCCTCAACTGAGGCATTAAGTCAGGGCATGAATCAGGCAACTGATAAAGTTCAAGCTGCAGCAGTCGATATTAATCGTATTGCAGATACCATTAAAAATGCATTTGATGGTGTACGTGATTCACTTAAGAATATTGATATCAGTTTGAATATTGATATGAGTGATATGCAGCAACGTTTAAATAGTGCTGTAGATACGATTCGAACGCGCATCAATGGTATTGCCGATGATGCAAAGGTAAAACTAAAACTAGATACCACATCTTTAAGTAGCGAACTCGGACAAGCAGAAAGTTTAATTCAAACGCGTTTAGCATCTTTGCCAATTCAAAATATCCGTTTAGATATTGATACACATGAGATTCAGCAAAAGTTTAATCAACTTGGTGCACAAATCATTAAGGTTAAACCCAAATTAGATAATCCATCCTTAACGACTGAAATTGCTTTGATTAAAAATAGGCTGAATGCTGCTTTTGCTGCAGGGATTAAAGTCAAAGTTATTCCAAGTCTGTTACAGGCAGATATTTCAAACTTAAAAACAAAACTGCAAGGACTGACCAATAAAACTTATAAAGTCAAACTTGGTATAGATCTCACCTATCTGAATCATCAGATCAATCTTGCGCGTTCCATGTTAAGCAATCTGAGTACTGGCTTAGCTATCAATATTGATGCTACGAGCAACTTACTCCGTGCATCACTTGATCGCGTAAAAGTGGCTTTGGATCTGCTGCGCCATCAACTTAGTACTGGGAGTGGCGGTGGAGGAGGTGGCCCATCAGGTGGTGGATCAGGTCCTAGTGGAGGTGGTGGTATTTTGACGAGTTTTGCAGGGAACTTTCTTGCAAATATGACAAGTCAAATCATATCGCAATTAGGTGCACTAACCGCAGAAGTGGTTCGTAACGCACGTGAAATTGAAAATATGTCACGCCTTGCTAACGCAACCACACAAGAATTTCAGGAATGGGCATTTGCTTCATCTTCTGTTGGTGTAAGTCAAGAAAAACTCGGTGACATCATGAAAGATGTGAACGATAAGTTTGGTGACTTTATGCAAACAGGTGGCGGGGAAATGGCGGATTTCTTCGAAAAAATTGCACCTAAGGTTGGAGTAACAGCCAAAGAGTTTCAGGGATTATCAGGTCCTCAAATTCTTGAAAAATATTATCAAACTTTGCAAAAAGCTAATGTATCGCAAGCAGAAATGACGTTCTACATGGAGTCAATTGCCAATGATGCAACTTTGCTTGCACCGTTGCTTGCCAATAATGGCGAGAAACTCAAGGAGATGTCTAAACAAGCGCATGAACTTGGTGTCATTCTTGATGATGAAGCGATTCAAGCAACTAAAGAGTTTCAAGGTGCATTGGGTTTGATTGGTTCAACAATTAAAGGTGTTGTTGCAAATTTGGTTGCTGATCTTGCACCTGGTTTAAAAACCATGGCGAATAATTTTTTACGCTATATGTCTGAGTCAAAAGATTCAATTGATGATGCGGTTGGGGCAATCATTACCATTTTTAGTAGTCTCTCTGAAATTGTGGAATCAACAGTAGGCGTGATTGGTGATATTTGGACAGACCTCACGCAAGATATTGGCGATGGATCACTGCAGCAGATAACTTTTATGGACTTGGTTTCAGGTGCAATCAAGGGATTTGCAGCAGCTGCAGTAGGTTTAAAAGTAGGTATTCAATCTGCCTTTGCAATCATACGCGCAGTGATTGTTGCTGTATGTCAGGCAATTTCTATTGCATTTACAGGCGTTTTAAATGGCTTTGGTGCATTAAAAGAAACGATTCAATTTGGCTTGGACTATTTGGGTACCAAGTTTAGAACTTTTGGCAATATTGTCAGTCGTATTTTGAGTTTTGATTTTTCTGGTGCGAAAGCAGCTTATGAGCAAGGCTTTAGGGATTTAAGCGATATTACTGATCGTTACTCATCAAAAATGAGTACTCGCATGGATTGGTTAAAGTCTGATTGGAATAGTGGTGTAACAAAGTCAGTTGATGCAGGAGTAAATGCTTGGAATAAAATAGGCCAAGTTACTGAAGATGGTAATAAACAATTTACCAATTTATTCTTAAAAAAACCGACTGAAGTCAAGCCACCTGCACCCATTAAACCACCACCAAATACCTTTAACTCAAATAAGGGGATTGGCACAGGTACAAAGGATGATGATAAAAAGGCGAGTGATAAAGCAAAAAGTGATTCTGAAAAAGCTGTAAGCAATCGCTTGATCGGCATTTCTGGAAATACCGGTATTGGCACGGGTGCTCACTTAGATGTTCGTTATTCTGGGAGAAATGCACCCGTCAGTGCAGAACATTTAGCACGTTTGCAGGCAGGTGGTAAACCTCTTTCAGCCTATAAAATGACATCAGGCTATGGTCCTAGAGAAGCGCCGACAGCAGGTGCTTCAACTTTCCACAAAGGCATGGATTTTTCAATGCCTGTGGGAACACCTATTACGACTAATCACAGTGTTAAAAATGTTCAGACATTTAACAGTGGAAAAGGTGGTTACGTTTCTAAAGTTACTTTTGCGGATGGTGTTGTGTTGAGTCTACTGCACCAATCCCCAGATGTTATGAATAAGGTTTCAAAAGGCGCTACAGCGGGCTCAGCGAACAAAAGTAAAACTGGTGGTGAAAATGATGATTATTTTAAATTTCAAGAGGAGCAAAATCGTCAAGCTGAACAGGCTGAAAAAGAAAGACTTGAGTTGAAGTACAAATATGCCACTGAGCAAGAGAAGGTGGAGCAGGACTTAGCAAGAGCGATTCAGCGTATCAATGACTCAACAGCTTCAACTGATGATAAAAAGGCTTATCGAGTTAAAGCTGAGCAAGAGGCGCAAGCGCAAATGGTTGAAATCAACCTGAGGGCATTAGAGCAGAAGCAGGCGATTGATGAGCAAGAAATTCAGTTTAAATTAGATACAGCACAGCGGATATTTGAGATTGAAAAATCAAATATTCAGGCTGCATTTGATGCAGGTCGAATTTCAAATGTTGAAAAGCTAAAACTCGAAAAGCAACTCGAAGATCAGATGTATTTAATTAAGCGAGAGGGTTTATTAAAACGTCTAGATTTAGAAGCAGAAAAAGCTAATTTAACAGGTAAAGATAGTGGCGTAGCATCAGCAAACAATGCCATTGTGGATTTAGACCATCAAAAAACGATCTCTGATATTCAGGCACCAAATTTAATGAATGATGCCCAAATGGCTGACTTTGAGAAAAAGTTTGGTGGTTTGACTTCACGCATGTCAAGTTTATGGGATCAGGGTATTCAAGCCATGATGAATGGTACATTGACTTGGAAAAATGCCATGAATGCAATTTATTCTGAATTAGCAGCTGAGTTCATTCAAAACATGATCACAGCACCAATGAAAAAATATGTAGCAAGTATGGCACCGCGTTTGGCTGTGAAATTAGGTTTAATTAAGGCGGAAACTGCTGCTGAGGTTTCAGGGCAAGCAGCACAAACAACAGCGGTTGTTGCAGGTGAAGGCGTTAAGACTGCCGCAACTTCTACTGGTGTACTCACTCGTTTGGGAATCAAACTCGCAGGAACTTTAAAGTCCATCATGATGTCAGCATGGGAGGCGATGGCGGCAGCTTGGGCTGCAATGTCAGCAATTCCTATTATTGGTCCTGCATTAGGTGTGGCTGCAGGTATTGCTGCTTTTGCTGGAGTTTCGGCAATTGTGGGTAAAGTGGCTTCTGCTCGAGGAGGTTATGACATTCCTGCAGGTGTAAATCCTATGACTCAGTTACATGAGGAAGAAATGGTTTTACCTAAACAGCATGCCAATACGATCCGTGCATTAGGTAAATCAGTGATGAGTGATGGTTCTATGGCACAGCAACCCGCTTATGCAGGTGATATGGGAGCGATGCCACAGGTCAATATTCAAGCATGGGATTCTAAAGATATAAAACGCTTTATGAAAAAACATGGTCGTGAATTGGCGGGCGGTCTAAAAGGGTATGGGCGTAATTTTGGCAAATAAGGAGTAGTGCGTGTCTGATGAATTATTTCCTGAATTACCAGGATTGGAATGGGAGCTGACAAAGACTCCCATTTTTAATACCAAAATTATGACCTCAATCAATGGTCGTGAGCTTAGAGCGAGTTATCAAGCAATTCCAAAATATAACATCACTATGTCCTTTGCTTTCTTGCGAGAGAGCAAAGGGCGAAATGAGTTACAGCAACTAGAAGGCTTCTTTACCGAGCGCCGTGGTGCTTTTGATTCATTTCTCTACAAGATGCCAGATGACAATCAGTTTGAATGTACTTTTGTTGGGGATGGAAGCACAACAACCTACCAAATCTTCAAAAAAATGCATTCTCTACATATGCCAGTGAGCAACACGATGCAGATGACTCAACCGATTAATCCTAACATGTGGAATCAAGTTGAAACCAAAAATATGTGGGATAGCAACACTGAAAAGCCCATGTGGAATAACGAAATGGCGGGTATTAGTAAGGATGGGAAATATATGCTGAATACACCGTTGGCAGTCGGTGAGGTGGTCACAGTCAAAGGCACATTCTTTTATCGTTGTCGTTTTGCTGATGATGAACAACAGTATTCCAATTTTATGGCCAAACTGTGGAAAGCACAAAAAATTGAATTGGTTGGCTCTTTAGGAGTAAAGGTATGAGACAAGCATCAGCACAATTAATTGCCTTATTGGATCAAGATCAATTCCTAATGGCAGACCTTTATACGATTACCACAGTACAAGGTGATGTATACCGCTACACCAATTATGATTATGACTTAATTGTAGCCAACCAAGTTTTTAAAGCCGATGGACCTATAATTAGCCGTGAGGGAATCAGTTTATCACTAGGGATTGAGGTCGATAATCTATCTGTCAGCATTAATACTATAAATGATCAGCATTTTAATGATGTGCGTGTGGTTCAGGCTTTTCACAATGGTCAAATGGATGGTGCGCGTTTTAAGTTAGAACGGATCTTTATGGATATGCATACGCCTACAGATACAAGTGCAGGCACCTTAAAATTATTTGAAGGTCGAATTATTGAACCTGAGCTTGATCGAAATGTGATTGATTTTAATGTGGCATCAGATATTGATGATCTTCATATTCAAATGCCACGTAACCTATACCAACCAAGTTGTTCCAATACTTTATTCGATTATGGTTGTGGTTTGCTGCGTGATAATTTTGCTATAAGCACAACGATCGAGGTAAACAGTAGTACTTCACAAATTGTATGTACTTTGACACAACCACAAGGTTGGTTTACGCAAGGCGTAGTGGAATTTTTAGAGGGTGGGAATAAAGGTTTGAAGCGCACGATTCGTTTACATGAATCAGGAGCATTAATTTTGACTTTACCTTTACTTGAACAACCCAAAGCAGGTCAGCAAATCAAAGTGTATCCTGGATGCGATAAACGTTTAGATACATGCACTAATCGCTTTAATAATCGTAATCGTTTTGCAGGGAAACCATTTATTCCTGTGCCGGAGACTGCTGTATGAAAAATCTAGCAGCAGTTGAAGAAGCTAAGACTTGGTTGGGTACACCATACCATCACCAAGGGCGAGTAAAAGGTGTCGGGGTAGATTGTGGTACCTTAATCTGTGAAGTGTATGAAAAAGTGGGCTTAATGGATCATTTGGATCCACGACCTTATCCCCCTGATTGGCACATGCATCAATTGGGGCAACGATACTTAGAGCATGTGAAGGGTGTATGTTTTGAAGTGGATGAACCACAGCCGGGAGATATTGTTTTATATCACTTTGGAAAGTGCATCAGTCATGGTGCCATCGTTGTGGAATGGCCAACGGTGATCCACTCATATATCCATCAGGGTGTCATTATCCAAGATGGTACCAAAGGAAGTTTAGCCCGGCGAATTGCTGGGTTTTTTCGTATGAAGAGGCTAAAAGAATAATATGGGTGGATTATTTGGTGGTGGTACCACAAGTACAACTGAAACGCGTATTAACTCCATGCGTGTTCAGCAATCTGCGTATGGTCTTTGTCAACCATTGGTATATGGTAAAAATCGAGTGACTGCCAATATGTTTTGGTATGGTGATTTTGCTGCAACACCACATACCACTGTGACTAAATCAGGGGGGAAAGGTGGTAGCTCTAAAACTCGCAATACAACATTTACCTACAATGCTTCATTGATGCTTGGGCTATGTGAAAATAAGATCCGAGATATTGGGATTGTATGGCGAGACAAAGATCAGATTATCAATAAAACTGAAAATGGTGTAACCAAAAGCCCTATTGATCAGTTAGGTTTTGAATTATTTGATGGTAATGATAATCCACGTTGGGGATATATACAGACCAAGCATCCAGATCAGGCATTACACTATCCTTTTCTTGGTTATGTTGCCTGTGCGAATTATGATTTAGGGAATAGCGCAAGTCTTTCCAATCATACTTTTGAAGTCATTAGTGATATTACACTGTCAGATACAGTGCATGATGCCAATCCTGCGGATGTGATTGAGGATTTTATTACACATCCACGTTACGGTGCGGCACCTATTTTAAATATGGCTGATTTGGCGGAATTTAGAACCTATTGCCGAGCAGCAAATTTATTAATTAGTCCTGCATTTACAGAACAAGCTGAAGCGTATGAAACGATCAATACGATTGTTGAGGCGGTGAATTGTGCAGTGGTACCCAGTCCAGATGGTTTAAAAATTAAAACCTATGGTGATGCTGCCTTGACTGGACATGGAGTTACATTCACACCTGATCTAACTCCTGTTTATCATTTAACAGATGATGATTTTATTGGTGAAGATGAGCCTATTAGAGTGCGCCGTAGTCGTGATACGGATGCTTTTAATCATACGCAAATTGAATATACCAACCGTTATAACCAATACAATACGGAAACAGTGGAAGCCAAAGACCAAGCGAATATTGAAATGTTTGGTTTACGTACAGAAGATGCGGTAAAACTTGATTTCTTTTGTGAGCCCAAAATTGCTCGGCATGCCTGTCAGCTACGTTTACAGCGATTGTTGTATGTACGAAATGAATATGAGTTTCAGCTTGGTTGGAAGTACTGCCGACTAGAACCCATGGATATTGTGACGATTACAGACATCTCTTTAGGGTTGGATCAATTTCCTGTACGAATTACACGGATTGAAGAAGACGATGAGGGCTTACTCACCGTTACAGCAAATGAGTTGTCCGTTGGATCTTACTCAGCGATTGAGTATGACCTACAAGCATCTAATGGTTATCAGGGAGGAAATGAAGAACCAGGACATGTGAATGCACCTGTCATTTTTGAACCACCTCTAGATTTGACCAATGGGATCAATCAAGTGTGGATCGCCGTATCAGGTGGGGTTAATTTTGGTGGTTGTAATGTCTGGGCGAGTTTAGACAACACTACTTATGACATGATTGGGACCATTTATGGTTCAGCGCGTTATGGTCAATTGGTTGCAGCTATTGATACAGATGACACGGCATTGCAAGTCCAGCTTAACACACCCAGTCAAATGTTCAGTGGGACTTTGGAAGATGCTGAAGCGGATGCGACATTATGTTTGTTGGGTAGCGAATATTTGAACTATCAAGTGGCAACACTCAATGGATCAGGTCTGTATACATTAGATGATGTACTACGTGGACGGTTTAATGATGCTCAAGTACATATTGCAGGTGAGCCATTTGTCCGTATTGATAAAGCTATTTTTGAACATAGTTTTAATAAAAATCTTATTGGTAAACAGATCCATTTGAAATTTACCAGTTTTAATGGCTTACAGCAGCAAGAGCAAACCTTGGATGAAGTGACTGCTTATAGCTACACATTGGTGGGTGGAAAGCCTACAGGTGTAAAAGGGCTCTCATTACAGTCGCCATTTATTGGTACGAGTTTTAAAGTGCAGTGGCAAACTGTTGTGGGTGCTTCAGGCTATGTTGTGCAAGTACTTTCAAATGGTATTTTGCTACGTGAAGTTCAAACAACCAATACAGACTATAGTTATTCTCTTGAGGAAGCGAAATCTGATGGTTTGGGGCGTTCCTATACAATTCGGGTGGCTAGTGTTAGTGGTAGCAATGTGAGTTCATTCGCAGAGTTGAATATCAGTAATCCAGTTCCTGCAAAACTTTTAAATGTATATACCACAGCAACTAAAGATACATTAACTGTAAGTTGGAATCCAAGTGAAGCACCTGATTTAAAAGATTATGCAGTTTGGATGAGTCAAATGGAAAACTTTGATCCGAGTTCGATTGCACCAACGTGGGTTGGATCAGACCTATCTCATACCTTTGAAAAGCTTACATCTACAACGATTTACTACGTGCGAGTTGCTGCACGTGATGTGTGGAAAGATACAGTTTGGAATTATTCAGATCAGTATGTTCAAAGTACCTCTGAAACTTAAATTTGATTAACAACATGAGCACCCATTTCGGGTGCTTTTTTTATGGATGAGATTTTTATGCCATTACCAGATAAGAGTGCACTGATTGGTGCAAATGTTACAGAGCAGGGGTTTAAAACTGCTTTAGGTGATTTTATTGATAATGCCTCATCTAAAGATGATGTCAGTACAGCAAAGCAAGAGGCTGTGCAGGAAGCTGCTACTGAAGCAGATGTGATTGCAAGTAAGAAGTTGAATCAAGCGAAAGAGTTTGTTGTTGAACAAGTTGATAATGTAAAAAACGAAGTAGATGTTGCATTAAATGTAGTGAAAAAACATATTTATGCAGATATTGCTGGAACTGCATTACATATATTTGTTGACTCAAATGATGAAATTGTCGCTTACATTGATAAAGATTCGATGCTTTTTATCGCTGGTCTTGATCAACCAGTTCAACTTGAAGTTGCAACGCTTTCTAATCATGTTGATACATTAAAGGATACGACTTTTCATTATTCTGATGCTGAAAGTGCATTTATCTTTAGTGATAAAGACGGTGAGATTTTCTTAAAAATTGGCTTGGATGGAAAAGTATATTTTGTCGGCTTAGATACTGATCTTGTGAGTTATTTAAAAAATAATTCAGGCTCAATAAAAGATACATCTGTAGCGCTTACACGTTCATATCGTGACACATTCACGAGTGAAACGCAGACACTTTTAAATAATTTACTGTATGCAGAAACAGGCGCAAAAGCTCCAGTGCCATTGCATTTGTTCAAACATAATTTTAGAACAAACAAGACGTGGATTAATGATATTAATCAAATCACTTTTGCAAATTCGACACGTTTAGAAATTGATAGTCCGTATCGTACAAATGATGGCGTGTGTCATCCGAACATTTTAGAGTTTTGGAATGGATTTCTTGGTTATCGTTATATTGTCTGCATGACACCATATTTTAACACAAACGAAGCTGAAGAAAATCCGTGCATTTACGGCTCTAATGATTTGATTAATTTCGATCTATTAGATGGTTTTGAACAACCACTCGACCCACGCCCGATGCCGAGCTTTAGCAACGGTCACAATTCAGATAACGTGTTGACATACGATCCGAGATCGGGTGAATTAATTTGCATTTGGCGACAAACGCTTAGAAATCCGAACAACGATGGTGTGCGTACAGATTGCCTTTGGATGCGGAAAACAAAAGATGGCAAAACGTGGACAGCGAAAGAACGTATCTTTCTTAACACAAATCACCCAGAGTCGAATGCTGCTGGCTCACCTGCAATTTTATACGATGTGAAAAGTGGCTATTGGTATATGTATTTGACTCGCTTAGCGCCTAGCTCTACAGATTTGCGCTTATTCCGAGCAAAGAAATTAAACGAAGATGCTTGGGAGTATGTGACACAAATTACAACCCCGTTCGTGCCGTGGCATCAAGAAGTTAAGTTTGTTGGCGATAAAGTTGTAATGCTTGTCTACTGCTATCCACCCGATAACACATTGTATTTCGGAATAGCTGATAACTTTATAGATTTCACGTGGTCAGCAAACAAATACGGTGAAACGAGTTGCTATAAATCGTCATTCGTTCCTGAAATCAACGATCAAAATCAACTTTCTTTAAAAATTCTTTATTCAACTGACGCACAACCTGAAAATTTGTCAGAAAAATGGAGAATGTATATGCATCAAACTAATTTTATGAATGTTGAGATGGAGTTACATTAATGAGAACACACCAGGATGATTTTGAAGAGATAATAAAAGACATTATCAATGCTGATGCATTTAAGAAAGATGAAACTAACGTGTATCTCGATGAGGAAATTGAAAAAACTTTTCAAAAATTCATTGAGTTTATTTTAAATATGCAAAGAGATGGAGTATAAAAATGTCTGTAATTATTAAATCAGATAAGATTGCGACTGCAAGCTTGGGCAATATAAATGGCATCAAAGGCGCTAAAGACTGGTCTATTTTTTTGGATTTTGAAAATGAGGTTTATTCAACAAAATCAAATGATGTGATCAAAAAAGATTATTTACTATCTGATGTTGTTGAAGCGAGTCGTCAAAATTTAAACGGTGCGCCGATTTCAATCAATAAAAGTGGTATTGAGCGAGCAATTACATCAACAACAGAAGTGCGTACAGCCTTATTAAAAAATGGACGTTTCGGTTTGCTCTCAGAAGATGAAAACGATAATTTCTTTTTAAACAGTTCTGCTCCAGCTACCCAAACCGTGACACTTCCCGCTGCCGCTTCTCGAATTGCGGTGTCATGCGAAGGGGCAGGCAGCTTGACTGTGAATGGCGATATTTCAGAAAAAGGAACGATTGTCACAAAAGATAAACCGTATCTTTTTACAAGAACAAGCACATCGGCTGCATGCAATTTAAATATAACTGTAAATGGCAGTTTAACGCACGCTCAAGTTGAAGTTGCAGTTGGTGAACATACAGCAAGCTCAAAAATTAAAACAGGCGGGGCAATTGTAAAAAGACCGCGCGAGTATGTGAAAGTAAAGCAATCGCTTTTTGATTCAATAATTGCAAACAAAAACGGATTTACTATTCTTGCTCAGACTCTTGCATATAATCCAACTATTAATTCTGCAAACAGTTATGCTTCACAGCTTGTCTTGGAGGGTGGAACTGCTTTTAAATTAATGAAGCAGTGTGGGCTGTCAAATCAGCAATATATGGGTTATTTAAAAAACTTCATTGACTCAACAGCAACAAACAACAGCGCGGTTTTTAAAGGAACGTTTAGCGCAGAAAATAGATTTCATGCTCATACTTTCGCGCTTGCTTTCGGCGAAGGTAAAGCACTTGGAGCATACAGTGGAATGAGTGAAGCTCAATTAGTTGTTTCAGATCCGCTGAATATTACGAATATTATGTTCGGGACAGGCTATGCAAGTCCAATCGGTCAAAACGGTTTGCGCGGAATTATTACAAAACTTGTTGTGTATGATCGTGTACTGTCACAAGAAGAAATTACTGAACTTTCGAAATCATGGGGTTAAAAAAAAGCCCATAAGGGCTTTTTTATTTTATTAATTTTTTCTCAATCATTTTTCCTACTTTGATTGATAAATCATCTATATAGTTACTGTAAGGAATGGAAACCAATATTGAAACTAATATTGTCAAGATACTAGCTATTAATGAACTTATTAAAAAACCCAAATCTTCTAATAAAAAATTATAAAGAGGCATTGCAAACAAATAAATTACCAACAAGTGAAGAAGATAAATTGAAAATGATAATTTACCTAAAAAAACAAGCGGCTTTTTATCCAGAAGATTAGATACTTGTTCATTCATTAATATACTGTAAACAATGAAAGGGGCAGAAGCTATCGTTATTAAAATATATGATTTTTCACCTAATACTTTGTAAATCCACTGGTATGAATAACTTGTATTATGAATACCTGCAAGATAAAGCCCTATTGACAACATAAGGGTTGCTGTTAATAGATTAATTTTTTTACCATACAAATAAAAAATAACACCAATAATGAAACAACTGATGCCCAGTCCAAAATTTATTGAAAAAACAGCAGCAGAAATAGCAATAGAAAACATTGCAAATAAGAATGCTAGTATTTTTTGTTTTGTGTATAAGTAAATGATAGAAAAAACTATGAATGAGCCGAACAATTCAACTTGCATTGTCCACAAGACCCAATTGTAGTTAGATTTTCCTAAAATAAAAGAGCGAATAGTACCATCGTAAATTGCATCTAAAAAAGGTCCAGACTGTGTTCCGAGTCGAGCAACCCAGGCAGAGGCATTTGTCATGTTTAAATCTAGTTGAAATGCTGACCAGAATAAAAGCACAGCGATTAATGCAGGTATAGCTAAGCGTGGATATCGCTTAACAGACATTGAAAATATTTTTTTCTCAATATCTTTGTTTTTATTTAAAATTGCATAACTTAAGACAAAGCCGCTTAGTACAAAAAAACATAAACAGCGGCATTTCCAGCAAAGAAAAATGCAAGTGGTGAGTTGTGTATAAACTGGAGAAAATCAAAACTCGGTAATCCGGATTGCTTGTCATTGTGCAGTTGTGGATAGAAAACTAATGAAAGATGTGAAAAGACAACAGCTAAACACGCAAGTCCTCGTATGCTTTCTGCAGAATTTATTTTTGACATAAACTTAAGTAAGTTATTTTAAAGAGGTTGTTATGATACTTTGATAAAAAGCTAAATCAATCATAAATTAATATTTACGTTTTAAAATATGATAGATTTTGCAGAGATTAAAAATAAGTCGAGAAATCACATGATTCAATGGATTATATTCTATATATTACTTTTGATAGCAATAGTCTCACTGATCGTAGGTATCTTCTTTGATACATACTTTGTAGCGATAGGTATATTATTATTGATAGCATCATATCTAAGTTTTAGTTTTTTTAAACTTGCATTTCAAAAAGATGATTAAGTTAAAGTTAGTAGCTTTAGTGATCCAAGCCCCAATCGGGGCTTTTTTATTACCAAAAATAGGAGAAACCAATGTCAGAAACCACAACCGCAGTTGCAGAAACATCAGCAGCAATTGCGGGGAAAGTAACAACAGTAACAGGTACAGGGGTGACATTAGTGTCATGGGCAGCAGCATTGGATTGGGGTTTTTTAATTGGTGTAGGTATTGGTTTAGCAGGCTTAATTATTAGCTTCATGAACTTCTTATCAAATCGCCAATTTCAAAAACGTAAAGACAAGCGTGAACAAGAGCTGCATGAAATTGAAATGTGTGAAGCTAAATACAAACAACGAATGAAGAATTCAAAAAGTGAGTTAAAACATGAAATTAATCAATGAAAGTGCATGGCAATACTTAAGCGTGAAGCTCCCAATGTTGGGAGCTTTTTTTATGCTTGTATTAATTCCGCTCTTAGAATGGGCATTAGATTTCCAACTCATTCCAAAAGAGCATGAAGGCATCATTATTGGAATTGTAATTCCATTGCTTGGCTTGATCGGCAAGAAGATCTATCAACCAGAGTTACATGCACCGCAGCTAAATGGCATTAATAGCCTTTTAGCTACCCCACAAGCAACCAATGATTTGGCGTGGATGGTTGAAGCGAAAAAACATATTGGCTTGCGTGAAATTGTGGGTAAACAACATAACAAAACTATCTTAGGATGGATCAAAGGACTTGGTGGTTGGTTCACTGATGATGAAACGCCGTGGTGTGGAACTTTCGTAGCTCATTGCTTAAAGACTGCAGGTGTGAAATATCCAAAACATTGGTACCGCGCCTTAGATTATGTGAACTACGGATCCAAACTCGCAAAGCCTGCCTATGGATGTGTTGCAATTAAAACTCGCAAGGGTGGTGGTCATGTTTGTTTTGTTGTTGGTCGTGATCAAAAAACTAAAAAATTAGTCTGCTTAGGTGGTAACCAAAGTAATGCTGTTTCTTATGCATTATATTCCGATGGTGAATTTCAAGAGTTTCGTTGGTATGGGAAAACAAGCCGACCTGCTGAGTCTCGTTATAATTTGGAACTTTTGGATGGGGTGAGTGCAACAAAGGTTAGTGAGGTTTGAAATAAATAGACCCTCAATTGAGGGTCTATTTATTATTCAGTATTGACACATTTGAATTGAATTTCAGTTTTGGGAAAATTACCCAAAATAAATGGCGGTTTAGCCTCAATAGTTTCTAAAACTTTAACGGCTTTACTTGTCTTTTGGCATTCAGTGTAAGCTTCTCTCATTGCTTCTGCTTTAAGTGTCCCCATTCCTGTAAATCCTGTTGCTGCTTGTCTAGAGACCAGATATGTATTGTTTCCCATTGGTATGACCCCAGAATTCGCAGCACAGCCAGAAAATAAAAATGTAAATATTATGAAAGAACAAATTTTTATACTTTTTTTATTAAACATAAATGTCACTCCTAAATAGAATTGAAATATTTTAGTCACCCAATGGTTCCAAGAACAGGAATCATTCTTGGCCCCATATTTCTGGCCTTTGACACGATCTCAACCAATTCATCATAAGTCAGATTAAAAGAATCTGCGCTATCAAAAATATATACCATATTTTTACCCTCATACTCTGGAGGAGTAGGAGGGGCAAAACGCTTAGGTATTAGTTGTTGCGTTAATTGCTTATCCGTTAAACGAGGAATACTTTTAACATTTCCATCAAACTTTTTCATACCTATCCCCAGATATTAAGACATACAAAATAATATCGTTTTAAAATAAGAATTAAACCTCTAAAATCATATGCTATGACATAGTTTGTCGTGGTTATTTAACAATAGATGTGCTTTTAAAATAATCACTTAACATTGAATAAACTGTCAAAATTGTTAAAATGCCTTTCTTTTTCTGTTCTCATTTTGCATTTATTTTGCATTTATTTTGCAGGTGTAAATATAAGGTGTTTAAAAACAGTATCTTACTTAAGGATTTTCTTAATGCTCTCTATCTATTTAACAGATGTTCAAAAAAATGTTCAATTTAAAGATTATCCAGGTGAACATCCTGTTAAATTTATTTTAGGTTTTAAAAAGATTTTTCCGAGTGTTATGGAGTTGTTGTTGCCTGTTCTTCCACAAGATGAAAATTTAGAAAATATGACTTGGGAATCAACAACACAAGATTTTGAGACATTTAAATTATTATTAAGCGGTTGGGGGGTGATTGAATTACGTTTACAAGCGATTCGTCAATTTAAAGATAAAAACTATGCGGATCAGTTGGTAAAAACAGCTCAAGCAAAACGTAAAGCGTTCTTGCAAAGTCAAAAACAACTTAAAACAGTAGATTTGGATTATCTTTTTATGCATGAGATTCATGCTTTGATTGATGCTGAATTGGTGGAGCTTGGTGAGAAATTCTATTTACCTATTTTACGTGATCTTTGGAAAAATAAAATAAATAATCAAGTATTAAATGCTAAGTTTTGATGTCTTCACAGATCATAAAAATGCCAATATAAAGTTGGCATTTTTTATTACATTACAATTACTCTTTTGATTTATGTACTGTATAAGTCAGATCAGACAAATCAAAACCTAAACTTTTAGCATAATTTAAATATTCATCCAGTACGGTCTGCTCAATCTTTGGTGAGCGACTTAATATCCATAGGTATTTTTTATTTGGACTACCGACTAAAACGACTTGATAATTTTGATCAATTTTTAAAATCCAATAATCACTACGAGCTACAGGTAACCAACGAATCGCATTCGGTAGAAAGCTTACGGTAAGTTTCGTGTTTTCTGGGGCATTTTTTACAAAAACTTCACCAATTGATTGCTGTAAATTATGATTTTGATCCCAGCATTGATTATCTACTTTAAGATTGCCTTGTTCATTTAAAGAATAATGTGCTGTCACATTATAATCACACTTTTTCTGAAAAAATAAGGGCTTACGGGCTATTTCATGCCATGTTCCTAAATATTTTGTTAAATCTACTTGTTGTGCTGTAGGTATTTTTTCAGCACCGATATTGGCTAAGGTCACGGCTGCTAATAAAATCAGACCACTAATAAATAATATTTTCTTTGTTCTTGATTTCAACATAGGGCTACCTTTTGAGTTGTAACATGTCTGTTAAGATATAATTTATTAATATCAATAATTTATAGCATAGATTAAGATGATCATACATGGATGGAGATGAAGTGAGTAATATTTATTACTCACATGATTTTTAATATAATTTGGATTTAAACTTGATGATTAACAATTTGTTATACAAGTCAAAGTAGAAAGCTTATTAATGGATTGATATCATTAGGTATTGAATACATTCATTGAGATTAAAAAAGGATAGCTTTGCGATGAAAGCTATCAACTAGCATTTAAAAGAATATTTAGATTTGAACCCAATTATCTTTCACTTCTTGTGAGTCTTTATTGAGTATCACTTTATTATCAGTGACTTGGCTTACCCATGATGTTGGAATCAAATGATGATACCCATCACCATGTTTAGTTAATTTAATTTGATCATTGCCATGTAAATGATCAACCTCACCAACTTTAGTTCCACAAGATGCAATAACATCAGCATGATTATTGATACTTTCAACATTAATCGTAGTCATTAGAACAATTCCTATTTCAAATGTGATTGAGTCTTTACCGTATAGTAAAATATTTTTTAAATCTTAATTTGTAATAAAAGGGATACAAAGCGGTTCTTAATCTTACTAAAGGTTTGAATATATTTACACTGTTGTATTTGGAAATGTTTTTTTATTTGCTTTAGGTCTTGTAATGATAAAATAGTGAGAGATATTTTGAATTTTTATTAAAAAATGCTGTTCAATGTTTTATTGAGTATTTTTATGATAAAAATAAAAGACGGTATATAAATTATGTTTTGATTTCTGTAAATAAGCCGTTTTTTATTTTATATTTCAATGTAAAATTGGGCACTTAGATAAAAATGAGACTGAAAAATGCAAGTGCTTTTAAAAAAAATAGCGCTAGGTGTAACCACTTTATTTTGTTACAGCACATTGAGTTATGCCCAACCCCCTCAAAATGCACAAGATCTATTAAAAATGATCACTTTACCTGTACTAAAAACAGAAAAAAGTGAAGATAATATTACCAGTTACTATTATAAAGACTCTAAAAACAATGATTTAGTTATTGGAATTGCAAAAGAGTTTATTGATGTGAGTTGGTCATTTAAAAAATCTCCAAATGAAGCTTCAGAAACAAATCAACAGATTAAAACAATAAGTAAAAAACTTTTAGGAGAGGAATGGCAAAGTTTATATTCGGCGATCACAGAAGGTGGAACAGTTGACTATTTATCACAAGATGATGGTACTGTGATTACAGATGCAACTTGTTCAGCAACACAATGTGGCTATCAAGTTCGTCTTGAGCAATAACGGCTCACTTCATTATACTTTGTTATGAATTTGATTTTATAAAGAAATTTTGAATAAGTCGCTAAGCCTTCTTTTTCTACAATTTGACTACTGATGTAGAAAAAGAAGGAAATAACCTGAAAAATGACTTTTGAACATTTTGCCTTATCCATCCTTCATTTTTAAAAGAGGGGGGGAAGGGTTAAGAAATAGCAACTAAAGTATTGTATTGCATGTCTTCTAACCAATCATTGATATCAAGATGATTGGCAATTGAAAACTCATTATTGACTTTAAATACCAATAATGAATCATGAATACTCATAACATTAGCCAGATGTTGTCTGATAATTACAGCATCATACTTGGTATTGATCAGCCATGTTGATTGGTTAACACGAATTGAATGATCATAATCTTCAATCGTTTTATTTACTTCATCAAAATGATCTGGGTAGAGAGAGTTTAAAATAATTAAATAGTTCATGTGAATAACCTCCATAAAAGAGATTTAAAATTAAATATCTTTTATTAATAATGTGACTTGCATCACTTAATATTTACTCTAACATTAAATTTTTTTGACAAAATCAGAAAGTGTCTAACAATTTTGTTTGGATTGATTGTCTTTGGTTGTTTTAGTTTAATTACTTTACATCTGAGTTACATTTTATTTTATATATATTTGAATGTAGCAGGGATAAAAGTTTTTCATCAGTGTTAAATTGAAGTAAAATTCATGCTTAAATTATTTAAATAATAAGCTCATCTAAAGATGGGCTTTTTTATTATTTCTCCCTGTAAGATGTTGAGGTACTGTAATGTTGGTTAAAATTGAAGATGGTTTTTATTTAAACTCATCGCATATTATTGCAATACATGTTTCTAAAAGTATGATAAATCAAAATTTCTTAATCGAAATTGAATATACGCCTAATCATCAGACAGCAACAGGGTCTTATCAAAAATCTTTTATGAGTAAATTAGATGCGGATGCCTTTTTGCAAAAATTGCATCAACAGATTTTATAATTGATCAATAATGTATTTTATTATGGATTGAAATTATGAGAAAAGGACTTCAATTTTTGTGTAAAGTTGGTTCAAATTACTTTTATTTCATGGTTAGTTTTTTTAATTTAATGTGAATAATACTGTAATAGCTAAATTAAAAAATAGATTTCATTTTTACATTTATAAACATAAAAAGTCATGTTAAATAAGACAAATAATTTATCTCTATATAAGATACCAACCAGATGGTATGTTTATGTATGCGAGAAAAAGATGAGTCCATTATTAAATGCTTATGCATTGTTGGCTTTAGCAATTGTTTCAGAAGTTATTGGCTCAACCTTTATTGTTAAATCAGAAGGTTTCAGCAAATTGCTACCGTCGCTTGCAGTGATTGTTTTATATAGCATCGCTTTTTATTTATTATCTCAAGTTGTTAAAGTTATTCCTTTAGGAATCACTTATGCAATTTGGGCTGGCGTTGGGATCGTGTTGACTGCTTTTATTGGTTTCTTTGTCTTTAAGCAAACTCTTGATTTAGCGGCAATATTGGGCATAGCCTTGATTATTTCAGGGGTTGTTGTTATTAATTTATTTTCTTCAACAGCGGGGCATTGATAAAATAAAATGAGTAACTTACATCAGCGGAAAAAACAGCCTGAAAAAGTCCGTCAATTAATTTTAGAAAACACAATGCGCCTCGCAGCGGAAAATGGTCTTAGTGGTGTCTCCATTCAAGCTGTTGCAACTTTATCCGATGTGAGCAAAGGTGGCGTATTTCATCATTTTGCAAATAAACAAATTTTAATTACGGCAATGATTGAAACTGCAATGCAAAAAATAGATCAAGAAATTGAAAAATATGTAGCAGTTGAGCATGACCAATATGGTTGTTTTACAAGAGCTTATATTGAATTAACATTAACAAGTGAAAATTTTGGGATCGGATCATTATGGTCAGCATTATGCATGACTTTTATTTCAGATCATACTTTTTGTCAGCAATGGAATCAGTGGTTAGAGCAGCGTTTAGTCAAACATCAAATCACTGATCAAAGTATGCATTTACAGCTATTACGTTATGCTGCGGATGGTGCTTGGTTGATCGAAGGTTTTAAACCTAACAATCAACACAAGCTTATCGAAATTAAAAAAGAATTAATTCAACAAACTTATCATGCACCATCTCAGTTAAAAAATTAAACTGCATTTAGCCCACGCTGAGCATAAATATTTTCAAGTGTATCAACCAAAGTACGTGTTGTTTGGTCAATTTCAAAATTTAAATAGTCGCCAATATTGAGTTGCCCAAATTTAGTTAAACGAATTGTTTCAGGAATTAAGTCTACAGAAATTTGCTGTTGGGCTTGATTGACCTGATTGATTGTAAGACTACAGCCATGTAAACCAATAAAGCCTTTTAAGAAGAAATATTTAATTTTTTCTTTTGGAATTTCAATATCTAAATGTAAAGTTTGTCCATTTTTAATGATGTTTGTAACTTGGGCTGTACCTTCAATATGCCCATATAAATTATGTCCGCCATTTTCCATACCAATTTTAAATGAACGTTCAATATTGACTAAATCATCTGCTTTTAAAAAGCCTAATGTTGTTAATGAGAGCGTTACATCTGAAATGTCAAAACTAACCAGTTTTTTATCTGGATGAATGGCTGTAACAGTTAGGCATGTTCCATCAATTGCAACGCTTGCACCAATAAAAACATCATCTAAAAAGCCTTGGCTATTATTGACTAGAATGGTGATATAACCATCATGTTGTTCAATACTTTGAATTTTTTCAGTACCAAGAACAATACCTGTATACATTTTACACTCATCTTAATTTTGAAAAATTATCTTTATTAATAACATAAATCAGGAGTGTTGCAGATAATTATTTATGATTAAAAGTTCAAACATCGGCAATAAAAAAGCCACGATGAACGTGGCTTTATAGCGTAGTTATGACTTGCTATTTTTAATAAAAAAATATTTTAGCTTTCTAAAAGTACAGAACCATACTGTTCACGTAAGTCTTTTTTCAGCATTTTACCTGTACCTGTTAATGGAATTGCATCAACGAAAATAACCTTGTCTGGAATTTGCCATTTAGCAATTTTATCTGAATAGTAGTTTAATACATCTTCTTCAGTGACTTCAGCACCTTGTTGTTTGATTGCAATCACAATAGGACGTTCATCCCACTTTGGATGAGTTGCAGCAATGACGGCTGCCATCGCAATATTTGGATGACTCATTGCAATATTTTCAAGTTCTACAGACGAGATCCATTCCCCACCTGATTTAATGAGGTCTTTAGCACGGTCACTGAGTAGGAGGTAGCCGTCTTCATTGACTGAAGCAATATCGCCTGTATCAAACCAACCATCTGCTGTCGTCGCACTGTTAGATTTTCCATAATAAGACTCAATAATCCAATGACCTTTTACTTGTAAGTTACCCGTGGTATGACCGTCACGTGCAACTTCATGAGTGCCATTTTCTTCATCTGTAATACGAATATCGACACCAAAAGGTGGGCGACCTTGTGACAGACGAACTTTTAATTGTTCTTCTGAAGACAATTGTTGATGTTTGGCTTTCAACTGATTACTGGTGCCAAGAGGGCTCATTTCAGTCATACCCCATGCGTGAATAGTTTCACAGTGATATAAATCTCTGAATGCTTTCATCATTGCAGGTGGGCAAGCTGAACCACCCACAACGTTACGATTGAGACTGTTTAAGCTACTACCCAATTGTTTTGCTGCGGCAAGTAAGCCTTGCCAAATGGTTGGAACACCTAAGGCGATATTCACTTTATACTGGTCAATCATTTGTACTAGACTTGCACCGTCTAAGCCTGGACCAGGAAGAACAAAAGTACAACCGACCATTGCAGCAGCATAAGGTGTCCCCCAAGCGTTCACATGAAACATTGGCACTACAGGCAACATCACATGATTTGCTGAAAGATTTAAAGAGTCAGGTAAACAAATAGCATAAGTATGTAGAATCGTTGAACGGTGGCTATATAAAGCACCTTTCGGGTTGCCTGTTGTACCTGATGTATAGCAAAGAGAACTTGCTGTATTTTCGTCAAAGTTTGGCCAATCAAACTCAGCAGAGTTTTCTGCAATAAGTGCATCGTAAAATTTTACTTCAGGTAGTGCAGTCGCTACATCTTGGTCAAAAGCACCTAAGCAAATAAAATGCTCAACAGTTGGGGTATGTGCTTTAACGGCACTAATTAAAGGTAAAAAAGTTTTATCGAATAAAACAACTTTGTCTTGAGCATCATTAATAATGAAAACAAGCTGTTCTGGAAATAGGCGAGGGTTAATGGTGTGGCAAATCATGCCACTACCTGAAATGGCATACCAAGATTCTAAATGACGATGGTTATTCCATGCAATTGTTGCAATACGGTCGCCATGTGCTGTTCCTAAACTTGCTAAAGCATTCGCAAAACGTTTTGAATTTTCAGCAACATGTGTCCAATCAGTTGTTGTTATTGTGCCATCTGTATTTTTAGAAATGATTGCTGTATCACCATGATAACGCGCTGCATGCTCAATTAAATTACTAATCAGCAGCGGCTGAAGCATCATATTTCCTTGCATATACTATCCTTTATTTTGTTGTAAATTGGTTGGTCTTTAGATAATCCGTTCTATTTAAAAAGCATCAAATAGAAAAAATACTTCTTCATCCTAGCGAAAAATAAGCTGAAAGCAATCAAAAAATTAACATTTTTTTTGTAACGAAAATAAAGGTATTTAATTTTAAAAACAAAGATTTATGAAATTATCATTATTTGAAAATGTTGTAGCAATATATAGACTAAAGTCTAATTTTTATAATGTAAATATAACTTGAAATAGTTCACAAATATGCTAAATATATGAGACACCTTTATAAAAATATATGTTTTAGGATAAAACATGAAAAGGTTCAACAATGGGAGGTTATGAATGTTTCAAAAGATCAAAAAGATTTTGTGTGTACACCAATTTGAATATGAGATTAATGAATACTCTGTTGTGACTAAAGAATGTCGTAAATGTGGTATTTCTCATTAATTTTATATGAAAATACAAGCGGAATATCATCACATTATGTGCAATGTAGTGTGATGATATTGAAAAAATAATATAAATCTATCGCAATATTTTTATTTAGTTTTTATCTTTTTATTTCAGTTAAAATAAGTGATTCTCATATTTTGAATTTTTATTGAAATGTCTAAAAACTTTTCTCTAGATAGCTACGTTGTTGATCAAAGCTTAGCTGATACTTTAACGTGGCTATGCCATCATCAAGATTGCTTTGATTCTTTTCAATATGATGCTTTTACTCAAGAATTAATTGTCAACCATGCCAATGGCAAAGATATTATCCGAGAAGGGATGTACTTAAATGCAAAATATGGCATTTTGATTACTTCATTATAAAGTCTGATGAATTTGTACGATTCATATTTTTCTATACATAAAAAAAGCGATAAGTTAAATATCGCTTTTTCATTAAAAATATGACTTTTTGACTTAACTTTATTTAGCTTGCCATTGCATCCACAGAGAGTTCGGCTGCTGTAGGTTTGGCTTTTTCAGCTTTTAAACCAAGTTTATTGAAAAGTTGTTTGTCTTTGCCTTCGCCTGCATTTGGCGTGGTTAATAATTTTTCACCACTAAATAATGAGTTTGCACCTGCCATGAAGGCTAAAGCTTGATCTGAATCCGTTAAAGCTTCACGTCCTGCTGACAAGCGAATATAGCTTTTTGGCATGATAATACGTGCCACTGCAATGGTACGAATCCATTCTGTGACATCCAATTTCTCTACATCTGCTAATGGCGTACCATCAATAGGAACAAGCATATTGATTGGCACAGATTCAGGATGTGTAGGTAAAGTCGCAAGCTCTTGCAATAAACCAATACGGTCATTACGGTTTTCACCTAAACCAACAATACCACCACTACACACTTTCATACCTGCACTACGCACATGATCGAGCGTGTTTAAACGGTCATCAAAAGTACGTGTGCTAATGATGTGTGAATAATATTCACGTGAAGTGTCTAAATTGTGGTTGTAGTAATCTAAACCTGCTTCATGTAAACGCTCAGCTTGAGATTGGTTGAGCATGCCTAAAGTCATACAGGTTTCAAGACCTAAGGCTTTGACTTCACGTACCATTTCGAGCACATAAGGCATATCGCGTTCATGCGGATTACGCCAAGCAGCGCCCATACAAAAACGTGATGAACCAGAAGCTAATGCTTCTTTTGCTTCACTAATAACTTTATCTACAGCAATACGTTTTTCAGCTTCAAGCTTAGAGTCATAATGTACTGATTGTGAGCAATATTTACAATCTTCAGGACATTTACCTGTTTTGATTGAAAGTAGTGTACTGACCTGAATCGTGTTTGCCTCAAAATGATCACGGTGAATCTGTTGAGCTTTAAACACCAAGTCTAGAAAAGGTTGTTCATATAAGGCTTGGATCTCGTCACGTGTCCAATCATTTCGTACTAAAGGCATAGGTCAAATCCCTGAAAATCTCGCTATCTGTATTTATCATACACAAATCATGCCAAAGCCAAAGGGCAAAAACGTCCAAATTGTAATTGGCATATTGACTTAAGATTATCATATAAATTCAAAATAAAAATAGTAATTTACTTACAAAGTTGACTGTTTTTTACGTCATTTACTCGCATAAATGAGTTTGAAACTTTTGCTAACTTCAGTGTATTCGTCATTAAAAAAAACAAATATCAGTAACTTGGTAAAGAACGTGCTTTTAAAATGAGGCTGAAAAATAAATAAATTTTTTAGATATTTTCCTTAGATTTTCTCAGTTGTTCGGCAATCGCCCAGTCAACATGGATTTGCACAATCTCATCATGAGTAGATTTTTGTTGCTCTAAAGCTTGTAAAATTTGGGGTGAAAATGGTGCATTACCTAAACCAATCGCAATATTTCGCATAAAACTTTGATATCCTGTGCGCCGAATTGGACTGCCTTCTGTGCAAGTTAAAAAAGTTGCTTCATCCCAGTGCCATAAGTCTAAAAGTGAAACTTGATCTAACCCATGTCTCGGGTTGAAATCTTCAATACTGGTTTTTTTTGCAAAGCTATTCCATGGACAGATCAGTTGACAATCATCACAGCCAAAAACTCGGTTACCAATGCCTCGTCTTAATTCTTCAGGAATGACACCTTTATATTCAATTGTTAAATACGCAATACATTTTCGAGCATCCAACATATAGGGTTCAACAATTGCTTGCGTTGGGCAAATATCAATACATGCTGTACATGAACCGCAATGTTTGGTCGTAGGTCCATCAAAAGGCAAATCTAGGGAAGTAAATAATTCACCTAAAACAAAAAATGAGCCTGATTTTTTATGAATGAGTAAAGTATGTTTACCTGTCCAGCCCATTCCTGCATTTTCAGCCAGTGCTTTTTCAAAAACAGGCGCAGAGTCAGCAAAAGGACGCGATTCAAAATCACCAATTTTTTCTTTAATTAAATTTGCTAGCGTTTTTAGTCGTCCACGCATGACTTTATGATAATCACGCCCCCGAGCATAACGTGCAATAATGGCAGAATTGGGTGCATCAGGTACATAACGCGGCTTTGGCGTTTCGACCAAATAGTTCATACGCACACAAATGATACTTTTTGTGTTAGGGACTAATAAAGTTGGATCAGCACGTTTTTCTAAATTTTCTTCTAAAAATTTCATATCACCATGATAACCACGTTTTAAATATTCTTTAAATCGTGCTAATTCTGCTTGAGCATCAGGTTTGGCAATGACACAATCAGCAAAGCCAAGTTGCAAAGCTTGTTCCTTGATCCACATTTTAAGTTGTTGCGGATCAATCTGTTGTAATGCAATAGAAGTTGAAGATAAAGAAGCTGACATAGAAGATATAGGGAAGAATAATGCACGTTCAAGTTTATCACAGCCATGAAATTCAAGCATGGGAAGCGCGTTGGTTTGATCAGCAAAATAGTTCTTTTGGCTTGATGCAGCAAGTCGCATGGTTAATCACACAGCGTTTATTGACTTTATTTTCTCAACAGCTTTCCCAAAATCAGCTTAAAATTCAGAACATAGCCATTTGGTGTGGAGCAGGAAATAATGCTGGAGATGGTTATTGTTTGGCAAAATATTTACAACAATTGGGTTATCAGGTCACCGTTTTTGCTGCACCTTTGGGTCATTCTGAAGACTTAGATCAAGCAATGCAATTGGCAAAAAATAATCAAGTGAATATTCAACAAGGTTTTGAACAGCATCAGCAGTTTGATTGTCATATTGATGCTTTGTTTGGTATTGGTTTAAATCGAGTATTAAATAAAGAGTGGCAAGCTGTTATTGAAAAATTTAATCAGCAAACAGGTTTGAAAATTGCCATAGATGTACCGAGCGGTTTACATGCAAATACAGGACAAAGCTTACCCATTGCAGTAAAAGCGGATTGGACTTATAGCATGTTGGGGTTAAAAGCAGGATTATTAACAGGACAAGGTCGAGAATATGCAGGAAAAATTGATGTTATTTCTGCGATTCCACCAGATGCCGAGTTGCAAAGTTTAGCGCAACTCGCTACAACGAAAATTTGTTTACCACCACGTAAAGCATTTGGTCATAAAGGGAGTTATGGGCACGTTTTAGTTGTTGGTGGGCATGCTGAAATGGGTGGAGCAGTGATGATGGCAGCCGAGTCAGCATTTAGTGCGGGTGCAGGTAAAGTCACAGTGGTTTGTCATCAAAAACATCATGCTGCAATTTTGGCACGATCTCCCAATATCATGTTACGTGATATCAATGAATTAAGTGATGAAACCATTCAGAACTTATTAGATCAAGTTGATGCGATCAGCTTAGGAATGGGATTAGGACGTGATGTTTGGGCAGAGCAACAATTTTTGAAATGGTTTTCTAAAATAAATTTAACCACACATTTACATGTTGTTTTAGATGCTGATGCGCTATGGTTTTTAGCCCTTCATCCAATCAAAGTGAATGCGCAGACCTATTTAACCCCTCATTCTGGCGAAGCTGCAAAGTTATTAAATTGTTCAGTATCTGAAATAGAGACCGATCGAATTGCTGCGATTTATCAGTTAAAAGAAAAATATGCAGGGCAATGGGTGTTAAAAGGTTCAGGTAGTTTGACACTTGAACAGCAGCTTTTATGGATTTGTTCAGCAGGAAATGCAGGCATGGGAACAGGTGGAATGGGGGATGTGCTTGCAGGAATGATTGCGAGTTTAAAAGCCCAATTTTCAGATCAAATTAGCTTACATGATATTGTGACTTTGCATGCCTTAGCTGGTGATCATTTAGCACAACAAGGTCAACGTGGTTTACAGGCACATCATATGAGTGAGGCAGTTTATTATGTGGTAAATTATGCGGCATAATGTATTGATAAAATTTTATATTCTTACAATTCATGAAAGCTCTAGGCATGATTATCTTAAAAATCAACAGAAATATATTTGAGTGAAATAAAATGGCAGAAAAGTATTTGGTTGTCGCAATAGTTTTTGCGGCATGTATTCTCATGATTATTTATACTCAACGAGATCATTCAAAATCTAAAAAAAAGTTGAGTTTAAAAGAAAAAATTCAGCAGGAGTTTCCGCAATATAAAGTGATTGAACGTAATGAGAATATCGTGATTTGTAAGGAAATTGAAAATAGTCGAGTTGATGAAGAATTAATGTTGATTCGAATAGATCCAAATCAACAAAAAAACTTGAGAACAATCGGTAAAATGTTGATTGCGACTTATAGCAAAGCACCTTCGATTCGAGAAATAAAAAAAGATGGTGCGCCATATTTATAATGTGTAAATTCTGTATCTTATCGTCTACGACTATTGCGACTACGTCCACGTGCCATACCACCTAAAGCATTGAGCACAGCGAGTTTGCTCATGCTACCTGAGGCGTGTGCGTGACAGATTGCTGCTGCTAAAGCATCGGCAGCATCAGCTTGTGGATGAATGGAAAGATTTAATAACTTCATGACCATCATTTGAACTTGTTCTTTATCTGCAGCCCCATAACCAACGACAGATTGCTTGATTTGTCGTGCAGTATACTCTGCAACTTGTAAGTCTAGATTAACTAAAGCTGCAATTGCTGCACCACGTGCTTGTCCTAGTTTTAAAGCGGAATCTGGATTTTGTGCCATAAAAACTTGTTCAACAGCAGCTTCTGTAGGACCGTGGAACTTTACAATACGATCAATACCAGCAAAAATTCGCTTTAAACGTTCAGGCATTTCTGTAGTTTCAGTGCGAATTGTGCCTGCATCTACAAATTTTAGTTTTTGACCATCTTTTTCAATAATTCCATAACCTGTTAATCGTGAACCTGGATCAATTCCAATAATAAGCGACATATATTTAATATTTAAAAGTGAATTATTGCTGAATTATATGATTTTCTAAGACAAAAATGTATGTATTTTTAATTTATAGTTTTAATAGTATTTATTTAATCTAAATTTAAACCTTAAAAATGATATAGAGCATTATGATGAATTAAAATATAGACGTAATTTAAAGTCTAGGTCATTGTTACGTTAATAAGAATTTTTCTTGGTTTAATGTAAATAAATGTAACTAATGTTATTGATAATTATTTTTTATTTATATTTTATTTAGAATAGAGTGTTTAAGTTATTAATATTTAATGTTTAATATTTTATTTATAAAGTGATTGTTTTTAAGGGTAGTTTAAGAAAGAGCTGAATGCTTCATTATATTATTGTATAATTTGTGTGTTCATTTTGTGTTGATTATTGTTGTTTTTATGAATATTGTGAAATTTTTAGCAAGTTTTAATACTGTAAATACATATTTAGTTTTAGCAACTTTGGGGTTGGCAATATTATGTAGTTATTTTTATTTAAATCCTTAGTCGCTGAAAATAAAATTTAAAACCTATATTTATATAGGTTTTTTTATAAGTATAAAGATTAATTCATTATTTAAAAATGAAGTACGAGCAATAATCATTGTAGTGTGATTTATTTTGATTGATCAATAAGAGATTCTTATATAGAGAAAATCTATCTTTATTTGATAAGAGTATAAGTTTCGCTACCTAGAATATCCTACAGTAAAATTCTCTAATTTTGAGTACACCGCATAAATTATGATGAACAAGTTTTTGCAATAAAGCTCTGGAGAGTTAAGTAGTCTATGAAATGGTAATGTTATTGATTTTTTATATAGATAGACTTTGTTGACATAGTGCTTACATAAATTTAGATATTAAAAAACCACTTAGGATTAATGCACCTAAGTGGTTGTTTTATTTGGTGGGCCCGCCCAGACTTGAACTGGGGACCAACGGATTATGAGTCCGCTGCTCTAACCAACTGAGCTACAGGCCCTTTATCAAGTGAAATGATTTGATATCAATTACTTGGAATGTTTGCAATACTAACCAAAATTTCAGAGAATATCAAGTGTTTTCTTCAAGTAGACGCATAGTAGACCAGAGAAAATATTATGATATATTGGTTGTTATTGCGACAAATTGCGATTTTATATATGTCATCACAAAGAGTAAAGCTAACAAAGTCATTTATTGATCAATTAGAGCTTAAGCCTGCAATATATAGGGATAGTGAACTGATTGGCTTTGCTGTACGTGTGAATAATAATTATAAAACATATATTGTTGAAAAAAAGGTATTAGGAAAGGCGATTCGTTCTACTCTTGGGCTAGATGGAAATATCACCTTAGCTCAAGCAAGAGAATTGGCTCGTGAACAACTTTTTCTCATGTCGCAAGGTATTAACCCCAATAATGAAAAAAAGAAAAAACTATCGAAGGAAAAAAATTGTACCAATTCAGAAAAACAAAAACCAACAGTAAAAGAGGCATTCGATAAGTATTTTGATCTTAAATCCCTAAAACCGAGGTCAATTAAAGATTACACAATTGTGCGTGATAAATATCTTGAAGATTGGAAAAACATTAAGCTTGATGAAGTTTCAAGAAAAATGATTCAAGAAAAACATGAAAATTTATCAAAAAACTCAAAGGCGCAAGCTGATATGGCAATGCGAGTATTGCGAGCTATCTATAATTTTTCTGTAGAATATTATCTTGATGATAATGGGCATCCAATTTTACCGACTGATAATCCAGTAAAAACGCTCAATGCAAAAAAGGCTTGGAATAAAATTAAAAGAAGAAAAGGGTATATACGTAAAGACCAAATACACGATTGGGTTCACACAGTACTGTCAACTGAATGGGTAGGTCAAAATTATTATAATCATAATGCTTATACCAATCAGGATTTTTTACTCATCGTACTGTTAACAGGCTTTCGCCGTGAAGAAACAGAAAGTCTAAAATGGCAAGATGTTGACTTAAAATACGGAACAGTAACCTCTGTAGATCCTAAAAATGGTGAGCCAATTACTTTACCAATGGGACCTATTTTAAAACATATTATGCAGGCTAGATTTGAACGATCTGGTGGCAAGCCTTATGTTTTTCAGGCAAGACAAGGTGATGGTCATGTGACCAATCGTAGTAAGGCACGATATAAGATCACTGAATTAAGTGGTATCGAATTTACATACCATGATTTACGACGTACTTTTTCTAGTATCGCCAATAGTATTAATATTAGCCCAGATAAAATTAAAAAGCTCATTAATCATTCACTTGATGAGATAGATATCACAGATGCTCATACTCAAGTGTCTTTTGAAGATTTACATTTAGCAATGATGAAAATAGAGCAAGCAGTTTTTACAGATCAACACTTTGACATGATTAAAAATAGAAAATTTAAAGCGCCTACGAGGCACCACGATTATCTAGAAAAAGCGACGTCTTTGAAGTTGGAAGAAAATAGTTTAAGTGCGATTTCAAAAGTTGATCAGCTTAAAGTTTTAATGAATCCATTAGAAAATCATACTAAACAAAAATAAGGAATTTATAAGTACTTTTTATTTATTGTTAATATTCAATAGTAATGATTTGATATAGAAACTTATACAAAATACTTTAATGAAATTGGAAGATTATCAAGCTTATTTAGATTTAATTTATTTTAATTTTTTAAAAATCAACTGGATATATAACTTCAATTGTATGCTTGTAAAAGCAACAATATTTGATACTCATTAAAAAGGTGGGTTTTATTAAATAATTAAAAGGGTATAGTGGACTGTTAATTAAGTGCGTTATTTTATCTATGTCTGAAACTTATAAATATCTTCATACCCAAATGGGTACATTTGGTTCCCTTCCAACGCATAAGGTTTTTGTAAGTAGTGTTGGAAGAAAAAAAAGTTAATTTTTGCTGATGATACTTTTGTTTATAGTATTGTTTCTGATTGGGCTTTAAATCATTCAGGTTTGGATTCAAGAAAACCGACATGGGGAGAAGAGCCTAAAATATTTTTAGAAAATGAAAAGATGAGATTAAACTCATATAAAGCCTCACATCCAAATTTTATAACTCAGGGAGATATTGGTTAGTTTTTTTAAAATATTTTTTATATGATTTTTATCATAAAATTTTTTATTTTAAATAAAGTTTGCTTTGTTGGTGTTTAGGGCGTATAAAGTCATTTCGTTGATGCGGGATGGAGCAGTCTGGTAGCTCGTCGGGCTCATAACCCGAAGGTCGTTGGTTCAAATCCAGCTCCCGCTACCACGAAGAATTTTAAAGTTCATATATCTATTATTTAATACAGCATAGTAGATATTTTTTATCGATTTATATACTTGTACCCCTATTATAGTACAAGTATTTTTTATTCAAAGTTTTATATACCCTTGCGCTTCTTAAGGCTTGGGTATTTTTTTATATAAAATAAAGCTTTTCAATATAAATTAAAAATAAAACTTTTAAATCGTGCATTTTAAATATTTAGATGTTATTGTGAGATTGATCGAATCCGTAAGCAAAACGGTGGTGTTTGAGTTGTTAATGGAATGGCGTATTCCTTATAAATAGATTTAAGTTCAAACAATTGACGCAGAGCATGAGATTGCAGCATGCCGATCCAAAAAGCCCATAGTGATAAACTGTGGGTTTTTATATTGATCTTAATCATTTAATTAGATTTTATTATGATCAAATAAAATTATTTATTTTCTCATTAAAATTTATGAAAATGGTAGGCTAAGCTTATTATTAAAAATGATACTGAGTTGTTTTTTAGTTATTTGCTTATACCTATTATTGGGCGTAGTATGTCTATATTAAGTGAATATCATTAGAATTGAAGGTTGGCTTCAACTCTATTTCGCAATTTATATGCTGATGTAAATATCATAAGTGTGAGATAAGACAGATCGTCTTATTTTTGTTAGTTCTACAAATAGCTTTAGTTAGTCTTAATATTTAATACTTCTCTGTTTACAAAAGCTCAAAGTGAGTTTTTAAATTGAATAAAGTAAATGGCTGGACAATAGCCACCGCCTTAAATGGTGATAAGATACGTGTGAAGATAGTTCCTTTGCAAATGTCGCAAAATAGTCGTGAAGGAACTATTTTAGTTGAGGTTGGAAAGGAAATACAATTAGAATCAGGAGAGAATCGTCGATTTAATATTGATGGGCATTCTTTTTATTTAGGAATGAATCAGCTTTATCGAGTTTCTATATAGAAAGTTATAGAGAATATAGATTTTTATGTGCTTATTTCTATTGATGTATAATATCTAGTAGTTTTTAAATAATTTAATTCTATGAGTTATTATATTTAAACTTATTGATTTTGATATGTTTTGATTGATTATGTAAAGTAATTTAGTAGTCTAGTTTTAAAGATAATAAACTATTAAATTAACTTATTGGGTAGAAGAAGATGCTACCCAATATTATTTTTTATAGTATTTTTATATATAGTCAATATATTTAGTTTTTAAAGATATTTATGGTTTTTGTTTAGTGTAAATAATATCTGATAAATCAAAACCCAGTGTTTTAGCATAATCTAGATATTCATCTAATATTTGCTGATCAATGTTTGGATCACGACTTAGTACCCATAAATATTTTTTATTAGGACTACCCACTAGAGCAGTTTGATAGTTTTCATCCAATTTCAAAATCCAATAATCACCACGACCAACAGGTAGCCATCGAATGATTTTAGGTAAGAAACTTACTTTGAGTTGACTGTTTTTTGGAGCATTTTTTACGAAAGCTTCACCAATTGATTGGTTTAATTTTCCACTTTTACTCAAGCATTTATTATCAACTACAATATTTCCTTTCTCATTTAATGAGTAATTTGCAGTTACATTATAATCACATACTCTTTGGAAATATAAAGGTTTTCTAGCAACTTCATGCCATTGTCCAGAATATTTGTATAGATCTACTCGTTGTACTGTAGGAATATCATCAGTATTTGCATTAACTAAAGTTGCTACGCCTAATAAAACAAGACCACCAATAAGGGTAATTTTTTTAAAGTTCGATTTGAACATAATTTTCTCTTAAAGTAGAGTAGATAAGGTGTAGAACTTTAAATTTAGTTTAAGAAAGCTTAAAACCTTGTAACTTTTTATTGTTAAAATATTAATATTTGTGTGGGTGAAGGTTATGCTATGTAAATTTAAAATAAGAGATTTCAAATAGATTAAATAGAAAGCTATATTTTATTAATTTAAATGCTATTTTTTAAATACATAAAATAATATATAAGGTTTAAAAAATATAAAGCTTTTTACACTGGAAATACATCATAAAAATAATGTGCGCAATATAGTAGAGACTACTTTTTAAAATACACAGATGCTGTATTTAAAAAGAAAATCAATATAATTTTAAGAGGAATAAGAAGATGACTAACCCAAATAGACCTGAAATTGATCGTGAAGTAGTTAAAGATTTACCAAAAGAACAAAGAGATGATTTAAATGCCGATCCTATTACAGGTGAACCAGGAGCTCATCCTGTTGGTACAGGTCTTGGAGCGGCTGGTGGTGCAGCAGCTGGTGCGGCAGTAGGTGCTGTTGGTGGTCCAATTGGCGCTGTTGTAGGTGGTGTAGTCGGCGCTGTCGTGGGTGGTTTAGCTGGTAAAGGTGCAGCAGAAGCAGTCAATCCAACAGAAGAAGAAGCTTATTGGCGTAGTACAGCAAATAATACTTCTTATTATGCAGACACCTTAAATACTTATAATGATCTAGATTACGACAAAGATTATCGCTCAGCTTATCATCTAGGTTATACAGGTCGTAGTGAATATCCTGCTGAAACGCGCTTTGAAGATGCGGAACATGACTTAAAGTTGAAGTGGGAACAGGTGAAGGGTACTTCACGTTTAACTTGGGAAGAAGCGAAACATGCTGTACGAGATGCTTGGAATCGTGTAACTCATTAAATAATAAGTTAAAAATACAGTATTTTAGCGACTGCTGTTCCAATAATACAATAAGAAGAATCTCAACAGGGATTCTTCTTGTTTAAATTATTTTTAGGTAAAAAAAAGCAGCTTCAAATATTTTCTTAAATAAATTTATATCAACAAATAGGTCATTAATACGATGCTATATTGAACAGCGTTATTTATTTTTTAATGAAAAATAACATAAAAAACTATATTTAAATCAATGTTGAAAATATTTTTATGTGAATTTTATTTTATATTTCCTTTATCAGCGTCATGATATAATCTGAACCAAAACTTATTTTTATCAAGGTTTTATTGTTATGCCACAAATGATTGTTGAATATTCAGACAATATTGATCAACTTGATTATCAAGATTTAATGTTAAAATTGAATCATGCTTTGTTTGATACAGGTTTGGTCGATCATCCTTTTAATATCAAAACACGTATTCGTGCAAATCAGGATTTTTTAATTGGTTTTGGTGATAACAATCAAGCATATATTCATGTGCGTTTAGGAATGATGACTGGGCGTACGTTAGAACAACGTCAATTCATCTCAGCGCAATTACTTGAATGTCTGAAAAATTTTGAAAATTATCAAGCTGTTCATTTAGAAGTACAATTATGTGTAGAAATTGCTGAAATGCCAAAAGAAGTGTATGGAAAAACCAGTATTTTGAAATAAAATTGATACCATTTAAAAGTAAAAGGGATTTAAGTTTTTAAATCTCTTTTATTAAAAATAATAACCATTGATTAATAGAGAAAAAAATATTGTCCAAAATGGAAATATAAAAAGGAATATGATTGCTCATATTCCTTTTATTTTTGTGGTTTGATTATGATTAGAAATTATATTCCATACCTACGCCAACCACAGTTTTCTTATCTTCAGCTTTCCAATCTTGTTTTTGCTGTGCTAAGACACCATAGAAACGCGTTTGTTTGTTAAAGTTATAGTCAACACCTACACCATATTGATCAATTTTACGGTCTGCCATGCTATCAGCTGTCGTTTCAGCAGATTGATATTGTGCTTTTAATGTCACAGGAGTATCTGGAATAGTATAACCCGCAGTAATTGCCCATGCTTGTTCTTCAGCAGAAGCAGCTTCAGGCTTGAGTTTTGCCGCAGCTAATGCAGCAGCAGAAGGTGAGTCTGAAAGTTCAGCATGTTGCCATAATGCACCGAAGACTAAACCTTTAGCCCCTAAAGCACCTAAATCTAAAGAACCCGTAACACGATAAGCATCAGATTCAACATCTTTTAAGCTGAGTGCCGCATAGTCACCTGGAACTGCAAAGTTACCCGCAATTGCAGCAGCTAAGCCGATGTCTTTATTTTCGTAAGTAATTGACGTCGATACACCACTAAAGCTGTCATTTTCTTTTGTTGTATATTCGGTTGAATTATGTTCGCCTACAAGCGCCATAAGGTTAAATTGTAAACCTGGAATAATAAGGTTTTTATCTGTTTCAAAACCAACAATGTTTTTTAGACGTTCTTCACCATGCATCATTTTGGTAATGTCTAGGTTTGTATCATCATTGAAAATATCTTGATATTTACCAGCAGCAGTTTTGAAATAAGAATCGTAGTTACCTGCTTTTACTGTACCAATGTTTTTAAATTTAAGACCTAAGAAACGGTTACGAGCGCTCCAATCTGTATCTGAACCTGATCCATCAGTTGAAACAGCCCATTCTGCTTGATATACAGCAGAAATATTATCAGTTAATGCTTCTTCACCCTTAACACCAATACGAGAAGCATTTGAATTTAATTGAGTTTCATCGTTGTCTGCAAAATCGTAATTTTGAACTTGATTTAACGAAACATTGAGCTTACCGTACAATGTTGGCGCTGCTTGCGCTGCGCTTAAGCCGAATGATGCAACTGCGGCAGCGAGTAGCACTTTTTTCATTGAGATTTCTCCAAATCGATTCTGTCGGGCATGAGCCTGTCACTTTTTTATATTGAGTAAGCAAGAAACAAATTTTTACGAGACTTACTCACTTGGATGCAGTATCTGCAAACTTTGTTACAAATGGGTGAAGACCAGATGACATTTTGATGACGAAAAACCAAATCAATCAAAAAAATTACTAAAATAGACAATGAATACAAATAAAAAAAGAGGCAATAGATGCCTCTTATTTTCTCTATTAAGAGCTGCCAAAAATTAAAGAGCGGCTTTAATTTTTTCAGCTAATGTTTTAATTTTTTCTTGATCACCTAATTGTGCTGCGTGTTTACCAAGTTCATGTACTGAGCTTGGAATTAAGTGAAAATGTACATGTGGCACAGTTTGACCTGCTGCAGTACCTGATAATTGCATTAAGACAATACCTTCAGCACCAAGTGCTTTTTCTATTGCTTTGGCAATTTTTTGTACAATCTGAATGGTATATGCGGCAGCATCAGGGGGTAAATCAAGTAAGGTGACTGCTGGGGTTTTGGGGATGACTAAAGTATGACCATCGGCTTGAGGCATAATATCCATAAATGCAAGAACATATTCGTCTTCATAAACTTTGATTGCTGGAAGTTCATTACGTAAAATTCGTGCAAATATATTTTGATCATCGTAAGTCATCTTTTACTCCTTGCTAAATGACTGTTTTAACGTATTAATTATTACTATAACAGCTATTTACAATTTAGTTCTTTTTGACGAGCTGCTATTTGATCAAGCTTTTGCTGTTCTTTATCTGAAAACTTAGGTTTTGAGGTAAAGCAATTATCATTACCAAATTTAGCTTTAGCTTCAGGATCTTTAAAACAAAAACCTTTCGATGCATAAATGACATTATAGTCATCTTGGAGTTTTTTACATTCTTGTGCAGGATCTGCTGCAAAAGTAGATGAACCGATCAGCATTGCTGTTAAGCTAAGTGTTGCAACATAAAGTTTTTTCATGAGTTAACCTCAATTGGACATATTGGATTGTCACTTATCATTTAGATTATAGGGGACAATCTTTCATTTTCAATGATGAAAAATTATTCGAGTGTAATTTTACTCCATAATTCATTCATATAGTATGTAATACTATTATATATCAATAACTTGTTAATTTAACCTTGAAAAAACAAATATTTATAGAAGTTCGCGTTTTGCCTTATTCTGCTTCGTTTTGCTTTATTTTGCTTTTTTTGTCGATTTATTTACGCCTTGATTTACGCCATAGTGAATTTAGTTAATTGAGGTGTAAAACATGGGTACCGTCACATCACGACAGCTTACAGATGGCACAATCAAATATCGTGCTGAGATCCGTATCAATCGTAAGGGATTACCTGCTTATAAAGAAAGCAAAACATTTGCATCAAAGAAGGTTGCAAAAACTTGGCTAGTTAAAAGAGAAGCTGAGATTGAAGAAAATCCAGAGATTTTATTAAAAAAAGATATCACGATCATCGACTATACTTTGCATCAGGCAATAGATAAGTATTTGGAAGAAGTGGAAAGTGTATATTGTCGATCTAAGATACTTGCACTAAAACGATTAAGAAAGTTTCCAATTTCAAAATGTAAAATTCAAAATATTAGTTCTGATCATCTGTCTCATCATATTAAATTACGTAGAGCGGGTAGCGAAGATTTAGGATACAAACCAAATAAGCCAACAGCGATCCAAACAGAAATTCTCAATATGCGTAGTGTATTGGTACATGCTGCTGTCATGTGGAATGTCGAAGTTGATCTAAATACCTTTGATCGTGTTACTGCGCAAATGCGTAAAACAAGACAACTGGCACTCGGAGGATCTCGTGACAGACTACCCACACCAAAAGAATTATTAAAATTAACCAAATACTTTATAGAGAGATGGAACCGACGTGCAAAAGGTAGTGCTTACCCAATGCATTTAATTATGTGGTTTGCAATTTTTTCATGTAGACGAATATCAGAAATTTGTCGTTTAAAGCTCAGTGATTATGATGAGTTTAATCAGTCTTGGCTTGTGAAAGATTTAAAAAATCCAAGAGGATCTAAAGGCAATAATAAGGAATTTAATGTGCTAGAGCCTTGTAAGGCGATTATTGATTTAGCAATGAAACCTGAATATAGGAATCGCATGTTAGAGCTAAATTATAGTGACCAACTCTTGTTTCCAGTCAACATTAATACTTTGGCAAAAGAATTTAGAGAAGCTTGTAAATTACTGAATATTGAAAATCTTAAATTCCATGATTTAAGACATGAGGGGTGTACACGACTTGCTGAGCAAGGTTTTACAATCCCTCAATTACAACAGGTGAGTCTACATGAGTCTTGGAAATGTTTGCAGATCTATGTTTCCGTAAAGAAAAGAAAGGACATCCTACAAATTGAAGATGTGCTACACCTTATCGGTGAAGTGTAGCGTAATCTTTTTTAGCGATCTCATATTTTTGATTGAAAAGTACTGCAAGTTCACGAATATGTACAAAGTAAGGTGACTTTTGACTTCCATCTAGTCTAAAACAGGAAAAGGGAAATTCCTGTTTACTAGCGCGTTCGTAGATTACTTTTTTTGTCAGGTGAGGGTAGTACTCTTTACATACATCGTCTAGCTGTATGACAAGTGTTTTATATTTTAAAAATAAATAGTCTTCAATCGTAAAATTCTGAGTCATCATTAAATCATCTCCAAGGTAGGTAATAACCTACCAACTCCATACGCTAAAATTAATAAATATAAATCCATTCACGACTAATAAAATTTCAAGGAAAAACAGAGTCCATTCCATTTGCTTACCTTATTTACTGATCATCC
>NZ_JACANU010000014.1:64124-67040 GCF_030329325.1 Acinetobacter sp. 226-1 | reverse complement strand
CTTGTTTGTTGTGCCATCAATTTGAACACCACCCACAGTCACATTATCAAACTTCACGTCTTTCGCAGTCGCAACTTCATAGTTCACTGAACCATCAGCATTGGTACCTGAAGTCACCGTGATGTTGTCACCTTGAGTCACAGTGGTTTTCGATTTCTTCGCTTGATCTGCAATCGCATCAGAAATGTTGTTATAGCTGCTGCCATTGGTTGTGAATGGACCTGTCAAGCTACCTGCATTATTGGTAACACCGCCACCAATAAGATCGCCTGTGCTTTGCGCAGTGGTATTGAGCTGACCACCTGTCACAGCTTCAGTCGAACCTGCTGCAACCGTACCATCCGTTAAGCCACTGATTTTGCCTGTCGCACCATCTGTTACCACATTACCGACAGTCACTTTATCGAAGTTGACGTCTTTCGCCGTTGCCACTTCGTAGTTCACTGAACCATCCGCATTGGTCGCTGAAGTCACAACAATGTTGTCACCTTGAGTCACCGTGGTTTTTGATTTCTTCGCTTGATCAGTAATTGCATCCGCAATGGTGTTATAGCTGCTGCCATTGGCATTGAATGGACCTGTCAAGCTACCTGCATTATTAGTAACACCGCCACCAATAATATCGCCTGTGCTTTGTGCCGTGGTATTGAGCTGATTACCTGTCACAGCTTCAGTTGAACCTGCTGCAACCGTACCATCCGTTAAGCCACTGATTTTGCCAGTTGCGCCATCTGTGACCACATTGCCCACAGTCACTTTATCAAAGTTGACATCTTTCGCCGTTGCCACTTCATAGTTCGTTGAACCATCAGCATTGGTGCCTGAAGTCACAACAATGTTGTCACCTTGAGTGACCGTCGTTTTCGCTTTAGTTGCTGCTGTGTTAACGTTTTTAATCGCATCATCAATCGTACTTTCACCAGTACCACCAATATTTGTATTGGTTAATGCACCTGTACTTGGATCATACGTTGTTAAACCACCGATGATGTTTTTAACACCTTCGCCTTGTGCATTTAACTGATTACCTGTCACAGCTTCAGTTGAACCTGCTGCAACCGTACCATCCGTTAAGCCACTGATTTTGCCTGTTGCGCCATCTGTGACCACATTGCCCACAGTCACTTTATCAAAGTTGACGTCTTTCGCCGTTGCCACTTCATAGTTCGTTGAACCATCAGCATTCGTCCCTGAATTCACAACAATGTTGTCACCTTGAGTGACCGTCGTTTTCGCTTTAGTTGCTGCTGTGTTAACGTTTTTAATCGCATCATCAATCGTACTTTCACCAGTACCACCAATATTTGTATTGGTTAATGCACCTGTACTTGGATCATACGTTGTTAAACCACCGATGATGTTTTTAACACCTTCGCCTTGTGCATTTAACTGATTACCTGTCACAGCTTCAGTTGAACCTGCTGCAACCGTACCATCCGTTAAGCCACTGATTTTGCCTGTTGCGCCATCTGTGACCACATTGCCCACAGTCACTTTATCGAAGTTGACATCTTTCGCTGTTGCCACTTCGTAGTTCACTGAACCATCAGCATTGGTCGCTGAAGTCACAACAATGTTGTCACCTTGAGTCACCGTGGTTTTTGATTTCTTCGCTTGATCAGTAATTGCATCCGCAATGGTGTTATAGCTGCTGCCATTGGCATTGAATGGACCTGTCAAGCTACCTGCGTTATTGGTCACACCACCACCAATAAGATCGCCTGTGCTTTGTGCCGTGGTATTGAGCTGATTACCTGTCACAGCTTCAGTTGAACCTGCTGCAACCGTACCATCCGTTAAGCCACTGATTTTGCCAGTTGCGCCATCTGTGACCACATTGCCCACAGTCACTTTATCAAAGTTGACATCTTTCGCCGTTGCCACTTCGTAGTTCACTGAACCATCGGCATTAGTCCCTGAAGTCACAACAATGTTGTCACCTTGAGTCACAGTAGTTTTTGATTTCTTCGCTTGATCAGTAATTGCATCCGCAATGGTGTTATAGCTGCTGCCATTGGCATTGAATGGACCTGTCAAGCTACCTGCGTTATTGGTCACACCACCACCAATAAGATCGCCTGTGCTTTGTGCCGTGGTATTGAGCTGATTACCTGTCACAGCCTCAGTTGAACCTGCTGCAACCGCACCATCCGTTAAGCCACTGATTTTGCCAGTTGCGCCATCTGTCACCACATTGCCCACAGTCACTTTATCAAAGTTGACATCTTTCGCCGTTGCCACTTCGTAGTTCACTGAACCATCAGCATTCGTACCTGACGTCACAACAATGTTGTCACCTTGAGTCACCGTGGTTTTTGATTTCTTCGCTTGATCAGTAATTGCATCCGCAATGGTGTTATAGCTGCTGCCATTGGCATTGAATGGACCTGTCAAGCTACCTGCATTATTAGTAACACCGCCACCAATAAGATCGCCTGTGCTTTGTGCCGTGGTATTGAGCTGATTACCTGTCACAGCTTCAGTTGAACCTGTTGCAACCGTACCATCCGTTAAGCCACTGATTTTGCCTGTTGCGCCATCTGTGACCACATTGCCCACAGTCACTTTATCGAAGTTGACATCTTTCGCTGTTGCCACTTCGTAGTTCACTGAACCATCAGCATTGGTCGCTGAAGTCACAACAATGTTGTCACCTTGAGTCACCGTGGTTTTTGATTTCTTCGCTTGATCAGTAATTGCATCCGCAATGGTGTTATAGCTGCTGCCATTGGCATTGAATGGACCTGTCAAGCTACCTGCATTATTGGTAACACCGCCACCAATAATTGTGCTGGTACTGTCTTGGGCTGCACTTAATTGCTCTTCTGTCGCTGCACGACCATCTTGTGCAAATGTCGCCCCACCCAAGGTCGTATTGTTTAGACCCGTCACTGCATCTGTCACGATGCCATCTTT
>NZ_JACANU010000014.1:0-64024 GCF_030329325.1 Acinetobacter sp. 226-1 | reverse complement strand
GCATCGTCATCTGTACCTGTTTGGCTCACAGTAATGTTGCTGTTTGTCCCTGCAACATCAAGTTTGCCATTCGGTCCGATATTGGCACTATTTTTACCCGTGCCAGTCACGTTCCAACCTGCATTGGCTGCTGTGTTCACGCTGTCAATCGCATCGTGAATGGTGTTTTTACCTGTATTGCCAATGTCTGTCGTTGTTACGTTGCCACCAACATTGGTTGCATTACCACCCAAGATTGTCTCAAGGTTGTTTTGGCTTGCATTGAGTTGTTCTTCTGTCGCTGCACGGCCATCTTGTGCAAATGTCGCCCCACCCAAGGTCGTATTGTTTAGACCCGTCACTGCATCTGTCACGATGCCATCTTTCGTGATCGTGGTTTGTGGTCCTGCTGCTGCACCTACGGTTAAACCCGTTGTATCTAGTGTGCTATCGCCTGCTTTAACGCTGGTCACATCAAGGTTGTCTGCCAATGCGATTTCTAGTTTGGCATCGTCATCTGTACCTGTTTGGCTCACAGTAATGTTGCTGTTTGTCCCTGCAACATCAAGTTTGCCATTCGGTCCAATATTGGCACTATTTTTACCCGTGCCAGTCACGTTCCAACCTGCATTGGCTGCTGTGTTAACGTTTTTAATCGCTTCATCAATCGTACTTTCACCAGTACCACCAATATTTGTATTGGTTAATGCACCTGTAATTGGATCATAAACTGTTGAACCACCGATGATGTTTTTAATACCTTCGCCTTGTGCATTTAATTGACTACCATTGATGGCATCAGTTGAGCTTGCAGAGACATCTCCTGCAGTTAAGCCACTGATTTTGCCTGTTGTGCCATCAGTGACTACATTACCCACAGTGACTTTATCGAACTTGACATCTTTAGCCGTTGCGACTTGATAATTTGCAGAACCATCAGCGTTAGTACCTGAAGTTACAACAATATTTTCACCTTGCGTTACTGTCGTTTTCGATTTCTTCGCTTGGTCTGCAATTGCTTCAGCAATGGTGTTATAGCTACTGCCATTGGTGGTAAATGGACCACTCAAGTTTCCTGCATTATTAGTTATACCACCACCAATAATACTACTTGTGCTGCCTTGTGCTGCATTTAACTGACTACCATTGATGGCATCTGTTGAGCGCTTGCAGAGACATCTCCTGCAGTTAAGCCACTGATTTTGCCTGTTACACCATCTGTTACCACATTGCCCACAGTCACTTTATCGAACTTGACATCTTTCGCCGTTGCGACTTGATAATTCGCAGAACCATCCGAATTGGTACCTGAGGTTACAACAATGTTTTCACCTTGGGTAACTGTAGTTTTCGATTTCTTCGCTTGGTCTGCAATTGCTTCAGCAATGGTGTTATAGCTGCTGCCATTGGTAGTAAATGGACCACTCAAGTTTCCTGCATTATTAGTTACACCACCACCAATAATACTACTTGTGCTGCCTTGTGCTGCATTTAACTGACTACCATTGATCGCATCTGTTGACGCTGCAGACACATCACCTTTGCCAACATTCGTGATTTTATCACCGCCAACATCTAGACCATTTGCTGTACTTGTTAATACCGTATTATTTGTCGTATCGCCTAAAGTTACTTTATTAAAGTTAACATCTTTAGCCGTTGCGACTTGATAATTCGCAGAACCATCCGAATTGGTACCTGAGGTTACAACAATGTTGTCACCTTGGGTAACTGTGGTTTTTGATTTCTTCGCTTGGTCTGCAATTGCTTCAGCAATAGTGTTATAGGTGTTGCCATTGGTAGTGAATGGACCACTCAAGTTTCCTGCGTTATTGGTTACACCACCACCAATAATACTACTTGTACTGCCTTGTGCTGCATTTAACTGACTACCATTGATCGCATCTGTTGATGCTGCAGACACATCACCTTTGCCAACATTCGTGATTTTATCACCACCAACATCGAGACCATTTGCTGTACTTGTTAATACCGTATTATTTGTTACATCGCCTATTTTTACTTGAGGCGTATTTATCCCTATATTATTAATACTTGTAGCGCCTGTTGTAACACTACCTGCTGCACCTAGATCAAGTTGTTTCTTTAAAGCAAAATCAATAGTTGTTGTACCATTTGATGCAGTTTGTGTCGCAGTTAAGTTATTTTCACCTGTTGCAAGACCGATATCAACTGTATCACCAGTTTTCACTGCTTGTGCTGGATTAGCATCAGATTTAACATTCCAACCATTATCTAATGTATCTAAAGCACTTTTAATATTGGTATAATTTTTACCATTTACATTAAAAGTTGGTGCAACTATTGAACTTGTACCATTAGGATTGGTATTCACTTGCGCACCAATCACATCAGCAAGACTTTTGTTTGCAGTTTCTAATGCTGTATTGGTTTGATAAAGCTGTGAACCATTGATCGCATCTGTACTTGTTGCTGAAATTTCCCCAGGTGCAACGTTAACAATTTGACGTTCTGCACCTACCGCACCAATACTTACAACCCCAACAGAAGTACCAGCAAAATTATATTTAATTCCATTTACAGTTTGATTTGAATGCTGAACATTTGCTTTATCAATAGAGTTTGCACCCAAAACAACACTGTTTTGGTTAGTTACCGTAATATTATTACCAATTGCAACTGAATTTGTTCCTGTTGCCGAAATACTTGAGCTACCACCAACAATAATAGAACCTGTTGCAAGTGCTTTTGCATCACTACCTATCGCGACTGCTTCATTTCCTACCGTTGTACTTGTACCTGCAACTGCGCCAACACCAATTGCAACTGCATCAGTTCCTTGCGAAATTGCTTTTGTACCCAAAGCTGTTGAGTTCTCAGCCAAAGCTTGTGCTGCTGTCCCTAATGCTTGAGATTGTTTACCCACCCCTTTTGCATTTAGACCCATTGCCATAGATCCATCGCCAGAAGCTACAGATGTTGCACCAATAGCCACACCACCAGCACCACCAGCAGTCGCTGTCATACCAATTGCAGTAGCAAAGTTACCTTTTGCTGTTGCTGTTGCACCAATTGCAACCGCAGCACCACCAGAGCTTTCAGTAGCAACATAAGCACCAGATAAATCATTACCTGTTAATGTTTTAAACTGGTCTTTATTGGCTTGTATATTTGTAATAGCAGTGATGTCATCACCACCAATGGCAACCGATGCATCACCATGTGCTCGAGTATTTGCACCCAATGCTGTAGACTGCTCACCTAATGCTTGGGAGTCTGCACCAATAGAAACTGATTGGGTTGTTAATGCGAGAGCCGATGACCCCATTGCAATACCTTGACCAGAACCAGAACCTGCAGCTGCTGCTCCTGTAGTCAAAGTCTGGTATAAAGTTTGTGCTGCTGCTGCATCTAAAGTTTTTGTTACACCACTCGTGAGTGTTTTATATGTACCGCCTGTTGCAACACCATTGACAATTGTTAAATCAAAATCAAACTGTCCTGAAGAGCCTTTTGTAGTTCCTGTAAACTTAGTTGCACTATTTGTTGCAATACTTAATGTTCTAGAACCTACTACTTGATTACCTATAACACCACTTGCTAGTTTAGGGTTTTGTGCACCACCAATTGCAATAGATGCTGTTCCTGCCGCATAAGCATCTTGACCTATTGCTACAGTACGTGTAGAAATTGCCTTAGCGCCATAACCAAATGCACTTGCACCAACTGCAGATGCTTTACTATCAGCACCAAATACACTTGTATATGCCGCTGTCGCTTCAGCAAAAGCTCCTACAGCAGTAGCACGCCCTCCATCGTTAAGTGTAGTTGTTGCTTTGGTATTGTGACCAATGGCAATATTATTACCTGTAGAATTTTTGCCACCACTTGTCGCTGTAGCGCCCGACATAATGGCTAAGTTGTCATTTCCAATCGCAGTTGTAGGATTAGACTGGTTATCACCTATTGCGATAGCTCCCCCAATACCTGCTTGAGCTACAGCAGTACCACTACCACAATTAGCATCTAAACTTGTACTATTAGAATTGCCTACAACAGCACCCGTTGTTCCACTTGATGCAATAGTGCCGCAAACAGCTAAGTTAGCAGAAGCTTCTGAACTAAAGGTCACTATTAGGCTTACCGTTGCAGCACCAACAATTTTTTTAACTTTAGATGATTTGGTTTTTCCCTTTGCAATTTCAGACACTGCCACCCATGTACCTAAGGTTGCGTTCCAAATCACTTTGTAAATCTTATTCATTAGATATTCCTCTTTGGGGTGGCACTTAGAAGTTTTTTAGTATTCTTTCAAAAGCGCATATAAAACACACAAAATTAATTACAATTAAATAACGAATGGCGTCAAAAATCAACAAAATTATGCGACTTTGTTCACACTATCGCTCTTATTACAACCCTTGTATCGCATTTTTATATTCACTGCGTAATATTCAATCATATTAATCAAAAATTTACTATTATTCAAAACATTAACAATCACATAAAATTGATTAATTTTTCTTACAAATGATAAAATTTAAAAAACAAGATATTGATTTTATTTATTTTTCCAATGAAGCAATTCTTATTTGTAATATTAAGTCTTTTCACATTTACATTTTTTTTTATTTTTTTATTAAAATTTATTAAAAGAGTCTGCTTTGGGCTAGCTTTGCTATACTTCTTTTTAATTTTTTTTAGAGCTTCAATCTTGAAAATCATTTTTGCAGGTACACCCGAATTTGCAGCCCATGCACTCAACGCACTCTTAAAAACTGATCATGAAATTGTAGCTGTCTACACACAACCAGATCGTAAAGCGGGACGTGGGCAAAAAATCACAGCCTCTGCGGTCAAACAACTCGCACTGGAACATCACTTAGCTGTTTATCAACCTTTAAATTTTAAGTCTTCTACAGAGGAAGGTTTGGCTGCACAAAAACAATTGGCAGAACTCAATGCCGATGTCATGGTGGTTGCAGCTTATGGCTTAATTTTGCCACAAGTCATTTTAGATACCCCAAAATATGGCTGTCTTAATATTCATGGTTCTTTGTTACCACGTTGGCGTGGTGCAGCACCCATTCAACGTGCTATTTCTACAGGTGATGTAGAAACTGGTGTGACGATTATGAAAATGGCGGCTGGTCTAGACACTGGCGATATGATGTTAAAAACAGTTTGTCCAATTGAAGCAACGGATACATCAGCAACTTTACATGACAAACTTGCATTACAAGGTGCAGAAGCGATTTGCACAGTATTGGCATCTGAAAGCATTTTACAAACATATTTAGCAAAACGTGAAGTACAAGATGAAGCTTTAACGATTTATGCAAATAAGCTCTCAAAAGCTGAAGCAAAAATTAACTGGGCTCAATCTGCTGTAGAAATTGATCGTAATATTCGAGCATTTAACCCTTGGCCTGTTGCTTTTACACCTATAGATGAAAGTAATAATTTGCGTGTCTGGCATTCATCATTGTCTGATGTAAATACAGAAAATGCGGTTGCAGGCGAAGTGGTTGCAATCGATCAACATGGCGTACATGTGGTTTGTGGTGATCAGAGAGCGATTTGTATCACTCAGTTACAATGGCCGGGTGGTAAAGCTCTAAATGCGGTACAAATCATTCAAACTCAAAAGTTAAACATAGGACATATTTTCGCATGAGCCAACAACATCACGCGTCTAAGCAAATGGTGAATTTACGTGCTCAAGTGGTTCGCACTTTACTTTCTGTACAAGATGGAAAATCTTTAAATAGTTTTTTACATCAAAATTTAGAGCAAGTCACAGAACGAGATCGTGCTTTATTTCATGAATTGGTTTTGGGTACATTACGTCAATGGTATGCGCTAAAAGCCATTACCTTACCTTTACTCAATAAGCCTTTAAATAACCCTTCAATTGAAACTTGCCTCTATCTTGGTTTATACCAGTTACTCTGCACTCGAATTCCTGCGCATGCAGCAATTTCAGAAACAGTAACAGCGACCAAGCAACTCGGTTATGAAGCCATGGGCGGCGTAGTCAATGCGATCTTGCGCCGTGTTTCACGTGAAACACCTGAGTTTCAAGCTGCACTAGAAGAAGCACATGGTTTACCAAGCTGGCTATATAAACGGTTAAAGAAAGACTGGTCTGAAGATGTTCAGGAACTTTGCCATAACTTAAAACAAAGTGCGCCTTTGACTTTACGAGTGAATGAACGTCAAGTTAGCCGTGATGAATATCTTGAAATTTTAGATGAAGCCGATATCAAAGCACATGAATGTGATTTGTCTGAAGTGGGTATCGTGCTTGAACAAAACACCAATATCACCCATTTACCTGGTTTTGAGGAGGGTGGTTTTTCTGTTCAGGATGAACACGCTCAACTGTGTGCAACATTATTGCCTGACTTAAATGGCAAAATTGTTGTCGATGCTTGTGCCGCACCCGGTGGAAAAACTGCTCATATTTTAGAGCGTTTTCAGCCTAAAAAGCTGATTGCTCTAGATCAGGATGCAAAACGTCTCTTACGTGTTTCTGAAAACTTAGAACGTTTGGCTTTAAATGATGTGACTGAAGTTGAAATTTTAACAGCAGATGCAACAACATGGGTCAGCCCTGAATTAGTGGATTGTATTGTATTAGATGCACCATGTTCAGCAATTGGCGTTATGCGTCGCAACCCAGATATTCGTGTTTTACGCCAATCAACTGATATTCAAAAAACAGTTGAATTGCAAAAACAAATTTTAAATCAAATGTGGCAACAACTTAAAGTTGGCGGTACTTTGCTTTACATTACATGTTCGATTTTAAAAGCTGAAAATGAACAGCAAATGATTGAGTTTTTTGCTGAACATGCAGATGCACAAGAGATTAAAATTGAGGAAAAATGGGGTTTAACTCAAACGCATGGTCGTCAGTTATTACCTGAAACGGGTTTTGGTGATGGCTTTTATTATTGTAAGATTCAGAAAATTGCATAAATATTTATCTGCTTAAAACACAATAAAAAATGCCCGATGATCATATCGGGCATTTTTTTCATACAATGAGTAAAGACAATACAGCGTTAGTCTTCTGCCTCATCTGGATTTTTAATAAGATGAATAGTGGCAACAATAAGACCACCCCAAAGCAGAACAATTGATAAAATCATCATGATAATCGCAGATGTATTCATGTTAATTTCCCTCCGATGTTTTGTCTTTCATCATACTTAAAATCACTGCACCCAGCACAAAGAATGCCAATACAGCACCACCGACTAACCATAATATTGCAGCAGGATATCCACCATAACCATCTGTGATCACAGCCTTAATGGTGAGCAATAAAGCGATGAGTAAAGACAATGGTGTAATGACTGTTAATAAGAAATTCCAGCCCGTTCCTAATTTAATACTTGAATATTGGTTCACATGTGCTTGAAGTGTTTGCATCAATGGACGACGTAACCAAGACACCAAAATAATTGATAATAAACCACCACCGACAATCCCAATATTGTTGGCAAAATAATCAATAATATCAACAAAGGTAATTGCACTATGTGTAGAAAATAAAAGCGTTGAAATCACCGCAGAAATTCCACCAACAATGGTCACAGCTTTATTTTTAGACCAGCCAAACTTGTCTTGGAAAGCTGCAATCGGTACTTGTAAAATACTTACCATTGAAGTGATCCCAGCAACCACAAGTGAAGCAAAGAACAAGAAACCAAATAAATCCCCGCCTGAACCCATGCTTGAAATGATTTTCGGGAATGCAATAAAGGCTAAACCAATTCCTCCTGAAACCACATCTTTTACAGGAACACCTGAACTTTGTGCCATAAAACCAAGAGCAGCAAAGACGCCAATTCCTGCTAAAATTTCAAATGATGAGTTGGCTAATGCAACCACAACGCCTGAACCTGTCATATTGGCTTTTTTGTTTAAATACGATGCATAGGTCAGCATGATCCCGAAACCAACAGACAATGAAAAGAAGATATGACCAAAGGCTGCCAACCATACCTTATAATTCATCATTGCCCCCCAATTGGGTGTAAAGAATGCATTTAAGCCTTCTGCCGCACCCGGAAGACGTAGCGCTTGTATCACCAATATCGTGAATAAAATGACCAATAAAGGCATAAAGATTTTATTGGCAAGTTCCACACCGCGACGCACTCCCCCATAGAGGATGAACATCACCACAGCCCAAACAATGACTAAACCAAAAAATAAAGTGGGTACAAAACCTAAAGCCAAACCTTCTCCATTTTGCAGATAGGTCTTAAAGAAAAAGGTTTCTGTATTGCTACCCCATTGTTGACCAATGGAGTAGTACATATAGTTGCCAGCCCATGACAAAACACTTGCATAATAGATTCCAATGACCAGTGTAACCATCACTTGCCACCAACCTAATGCTTCACTATTCATTAATTTTTTATACGCAGTTGGTGGTGCTTTACGATACTTATGACCCACTGCATAGTCCAAAAACAGTAATGGCAAACCTGCTGCAAAAATTGCAATCAAGTAAGGGACTAAAAATGCACCACCACCATTTTCATAAGCAACATAAGGAAAACGCCAAATATTACCTAAACCCACGGCTGAACCAATTGCCGCTAAAATAAAGCCTGATCGTGCTGACCAGCTTTCACGATTATCTGACATAGAAAATACCTAAATCCGTGAGCACTCAATTGCCGCATGTTGTCTTTGTCTTTTGCGTACAAAAAAGTGACCAATTCCTAAATTCTTTGTTGTTTGAATAAAACGGCACCTTGTGAGTGCTTTGTTGTTATCTCAAACCAGTTCTTAGTTATGAATTTCTTGCTTAAAGAAAATCTTAAAAAAAACTGTTTAATGGCGCAACAATACCTGTTTTCCTTGCCTTTTACTGTAATTTCTACACTAAATTCGACTTTAGAATAATCATTTTTAACTTAATCTTTACTTTTTTATTGCCTATTCATCCTCTACAAATATCTATTTTATTCATGGTTATTTTACGGTACTAGGAATGCGATAATGTCCTGTAATTTTATATTCATATAAAATATCATTTTCACGCGTTCCATGACCAATATTATGAATGACTAAAGGGACTTTATTTAGCATCGTTGTTTTATTTGAAATAATGCCAATATGCACCAAACCTTTGCCTAAATCCCACATTACGATATCGCCTGCTTTAAAGTTTTGGTCGTTCACAGCATAACCTTGTCGCTGAAAATAAGTCATGATATTGGGAACACGACGATGATCAATATTTTTATCTGTATTTTTTAAGCCCCATTTTTGTGGGTATTTTTTGAAATTTGCTTTCATATCTTCATGAATGCGTTGTTGTAAATCTATGCCTTGATGTCGTAATGCACGAATCACGACATCTGTGCAAACGCCCTTCACCAGAGGCACATCTCCCATAGGATATGTAAGTTGTGTATAAGCAGGGTCGTAATATAATGTTTTCCAAATTTGTGACCGCGCATCATCCACCAACTGCATAGGCTGAAATGCCCATAATAATGCTGAAGTACTCAGTAAGAATAAAAAACTAAAAAATTTTAAAATTGGTTTTATCACGTTATTATTCCTCAATAGACCATTGATAAAGAAGTCGAAACCTCTTTATCAAAGTCATCAATTTTATTGTTTAATGGCAAGTAAACGTTCTTCTTGCATATCACGAATTGCAGACTGAATACCCTCTCGCCCTAAGCCAGAGTCTTTGACGCCACCATAAGGCATATTATCAACACGGAATGTTGGAATATCATTAATGATGACACCGCCAACATGTAAATGATCCCATGCATATAACATTTTGCTTAGGTTTTGCGTATAAATACCTGCTTGTAAGCCAAAACGGCTTTTATTAATGATTTGAATACCTTTTTCAAAGTCCTTATATTTTTCTAAAATAGCCACAGGACCAAAAGCTTCATTTTGGTAAATATCTAGGCTTTCATCGACATTTTCCAATAAAGTAGGTTCAAACATTACCCCCTTAAGTGTATTTCCAATCAATACTTTGGCACCTTTTTTCTCTGCCTGATCGACCCATTTTTTCAAACGTAACGCTTCTGTTTCTTTAATCATAGGACCAACTAAGGTACTGACTAAAGCAGGATCATCAGCTTTAATTTTTTTAAGTTTCGCAATTAATTTTTTCTTGAGTTCAGTATAAATATCAGCATGAATTAAGATTCGTTGCACACTAATGCAAACTTGCCCTGCATGCCCATATGCCCCACCAATAATACGATCAACCAATCCATCTGTAATTTCTGTATCAGGCTCGATCATGACCGCAGCATTTCCACCGAGCTCTAAAGTGACTTTTTTACGTCCTGCTCGTGCTTTCATGTCCCAACCGACAACATCGGAACCTGTAAAACTTAACAGTTTAAAACGGTCATCTGTCACTAAAACATCAGCGTGTTCACGTGGGCATGGTAAAACTGAAAATGCACCTTTGGGTAAGTCTGTTTCAGCCAAAACTTCAGCGATTTTAAGTGCGCAAATCGGTGTTAAACTGGCAGGTTTTAAAACAAAAGGACAACCTGCTGCGATTGCAGGAGCAATTTTATGTGCTGTTAAATTTAATGGAAAATTAAAAGGGCTAATGAGAGATACTGCACCTATAGGCACATATTGAATCATGCTACGAAATGCTGCTGCTGCGGGTGTCACTGCAAGTGGCATTAAACGTCCATCTTCTAGCTGTGTGACAGCATCCGCAGCGATTTGAAAAGTATTAATGAGGCGCTCAACTTCAGCTGATGCTGCACTTTTTGGCTTTCCTCCTTCTATAACAAGTAATTCGGTCAGTTCTTCACGCAATGCTTGAAAACGCTGTACACAATGTAAAAGAATTTTTTGTTTTTGAAATGGTTTCAAAGCTGCCATTTCTTTTTCTGCTTTAACAGCTGAACTTATTGCTTTTTCTAAGGTTTTTTCATCTGCCAATGCAACTTTGGCATAAACTTCATGACTAAATTTATTGTTTACTTCTAACCATTGTTCTGTTTTTACTGGCTTGCCTGCAACATATAATGGAAATTCCAATACTGCCATAACTTATCTCCTTTTATCTCTATTCTGATAATGCAAAATGGCTGAAACCCCTATATCATGCCTTCAGTTTTTATAACTATGAAATGTATTTAAGTAACAATCATGCCAAAAAATACGTATTTTCAGCCAGAGGATGTTATGCAGTTAGTAAAATTACCCCTGTTTCTTGCAGTTTTAGGATTAAGTTCATTTGCACAAGCTGACTTTATTGGCTTAAAAGGTGATATCAGTTATTGGAATATTGATGGCAAAGCCAATATTGATGAGAAAAAATTAGCGGATCAAGATTTAGACCGCACAGGTACTGTTCAAGCTTCTGTTGCTTTTGAACATCCAATTCCTGTGATTCCAAATGTCAAAGTAAAATATACAAAATTAGATACAGAAACCGACACTGATGCATTAACAAAAACTGATCTAAATCTTGATCATACTGACTTTATTTTATATTACGAAATTTTAGACAATGTTGTGAAAGCCGATGTTGGTGTTGGTGCAACGCGCTTAAATGGTGATGTTAAACAATTCGGTACAAGCTTTGATGTTGATGAATATGCGCCGATTGTTTATGCAGAAGCAGGAGTCAAACTACCATTTACAGGTTTAAGTGCAAAAGCTGAAGCAACTTATACCAACGTAAACGACGTGAAAATTACTGATGCACAAGCCGAAGTTCAGTATAACTTTGTACAAAGCATTTTACTCGATGTTGGTGCTAAAGTTGGCTATCGTGTCATGAACATTGAACTGAGTGATCTAGATAAACGTGATATGAAGTTTGAATTTAAAGGTCCTTATATCGGTTTAGATGCTCACTTCTAATTTGCAAATATATCCCTTCTATGTAAAAGCAGATCTTAGAGTCTGCTTTTTTTTATGTTTGATTTTTGTAGGAAATAACGTACACAGAATACAGTAATTTTCCTCTAGTTCTACAACATCAAAATCCTTATTCTATATTCATAGGGAACAGGAAGTTTCCCAGACATAAAACAACAATAATTGGTCTGAGCATCAGGAACGTGAGATTCGACAGGAGTCAGATCTAACTAACCAATACAAAGAAAACCTCATCAGGAAGATGGGGTTTTCTTTTTTATTGCTGTTTTAAATTGTCCACTTATAAACTTTTTAAATAAGCAACGATCTCTTGATGACCTGCCATTTCAGCCAGTTCTAAAGCGGTATAAGCTGCTTTATATTGAAGATCAGCACCATGTTGAAGTAATAATTTTACGACTTCCAATTGGTCATTTTCTGCTGCTGCCTGCAATGCACTATAACCTTCATCGTCCGTTGTGTTGGCATCTGTGCCATCAGCCAAACATTTCTTGACTTGTTCAAAATCTCCCAAAGAAGACCAATATACCAATTCAGGTAAATGTAGCTCTTCATCATCTTCAGGAATGGGTGAGATAGAATTAAATTGCATAAATCATGACCTGCTTTTTTGACATCAATGGATTGAAGTATATTCAAGATCAAACTTTTCAGTTTAATTAAATGCGATGAAATCGCTAAAATGAGTCAATAAAATAAAAATGCTTTCGATACATATATTTTCTCCAATGAAAATATCAACTTTGCCGTTTCCATTCACTCATCCACAAAGTATTAAAAGCGTCATCTTTTAAGCGATGGTTTCAAGCACATATTGGCCAAGTGCTTTTGCATTTTGCACAGGAATCCAATGTGTTGCGTCCATAATCACTTCTTTATAAGGCGCTTTGACGTAGTGTTTATTCAACGCAACGCTTTTTGCACCAATGGCTGAATCATGTTTACCCCAGATAAATAAGGTGGGCACAGTCACCGCCTGAGTTAATTTTTTACTGGAACTAAAAGGAATCGCACGATACCAGTTCAGGGCTGAGCTTAAACGCTTCTCCTGTACAATTTCCCGCTGAAAATCATTGAGCTGTTGTGCGGTCATGCCTGAATCTTTTAATAAAGCCTGTCCAATTTTCGGTAATTTTTCAAATAATAATTCAGGAATTTTAGGCAACTGAAACAAGCCCATATAATAGGATTTAAATAATTGGTTGCTGAATCAGTTCAAGTAACGCATTTACATCTTCCACCAAAGCTGAACTGCGATAATCACGGCGTTTTTGTGGTTGTGCAGTCAAACTATAACCACGCTAATTGACCGCTAAAGTTCGATAGCCTTGAGCATTTAAAATTTCAGACGTTTCACGCCAGCTTTTATTGGTTTCAGGAAATCCGTGTAGCAACACAAAAATCTGTCCATGCAAAGGACCTGTGTCGATGACATCAAAACTTAGATTTTCTCGTTGAAAGGATTCGATGCGTTGGTTGTTTATATCTAAACCCATGATGACCTCAATTTTAATTTTTATTGATCTTGATGCTTTCTTAAAAATTTTAAAACGGCTGAACAGGACAGTCTAAGGGTTAAACAGGTCGATGATTGTTTGACAATTTTCCAACCTCATTAACCCATCTACTTATACTGCTGTAATTGTTCCTAAAATACGATCACCTTTCGCACCTGTCACCGCAGGCAAATTACCACTCAGCCTTTGATCAAAACGCATGGCTAGCCATGCAAATGCGGTTGCCTCGACCCAAGTTGGGGCTAAACCCAATGCCGAGGTGGTTTGTACGGACCAGTTATGTTTACGCAAACGCCAACGAAGTTGTTCCAATAAATGCGAATTATACGCACCGCCACCACAAACATAGACTTCACCTGTGTCCAATGGTGAACGGTAAATGGCTTTTTTAATCGCACGCGTAGTTAACTTCATGAGCGTGGCTTGGACATTCTCAGGCGTATCTTCAAGCTCATCATATTCAAGGTCATTGCGCCAATCCGCAACCTGCTCATCCAGCCATTCCAGATTAAAATCTTCACGCCCTGTACTTTTTGGCGGTTCTTTAGAGAAATATTCATGTGACTGTAAGCGGTCTAGCAAGCTACGAATCGGTTGCCCATACGCTGCCCAATTGCCATTTTCATCATAAGGCTGACCTGTATAACGATGGCACCATGCATCCATCAAAATATTGGCAGGTCCTGTATCAAAACCATAAACCTCTTCAGGTTTACCCGCAGGTAACATGCTGACATTGGCGATACCGCCTAAGTTCAGAATCACCCGATGAATACTTGAATGTTGAAATAATGCCTGATGAAATGCAGGGACTAAAGGCGCACCTTGCCCACCTGCTGCCATATCACGACGACGAAAATCTGAAATCACAGGAATTTGCGTGATTTCAGTGATGATATTGGGATCACCAATTTGTAAGGTAAATCCATGTTCAGGACGGTGGCGAATGGTTTGCCCATGTGAACCAATGGCTTTAATCTGTGAACGATCCAATTGGTTTTCTTCGATCAGTTGATTGACGCCATTGCCAATCATGGTCGCCAGTTCAACATCAGCTTTGCCCATACGATCAATTTCATTGTCATCAGGCAAAGTCAACGCCATCAGTTCAGCACGTAAGTCAGGCTCAAATGGCACAGTCAAAGTGGCATGAATCTGTAAAGGATCAAATGAAGCTGCGACAAAATCGACACCATCCATGCTTGTTCCTGTCATTATGCCAATATAGATTGTTGTCATGCGTTATTCTTCGCCTGCATTGTGCTGAAAAAATGTTAGTATATCGCACAAATGAGATAACTGATGTATTGGATTTTGTGATGTCTAATTTCCTGCCAGCGGAAGAACAACTTGCCCTCATCCAACGAGGCACACACGAGATTATTTCTGAAGAGGACTTATTAAAGAAACTCAAAGAAAATCGTCCTTTGAATATTAAAGCAGGTTTTGACCCAACTGCACCTGATCTTCATCTAGGTCATACTGTTCTGATTAATAAGCTAAAAACTTTCCAAGATCTTGGTCATAACGTGACATTCCTGATCGGTGACTATACCGCGATGATTGGTGACCCAACAGGTAAAAGCGCAACACGTCCACCATTATCACGTGAACAAGTTTTAGAAAATGCAAAAACATACCAAGAACAAGTTTTTAAAATTCTTGACCCAAATAAAACTAAAGTTCGCTTTAACTCTGAATGGTTTGCAAGCAAAACTGCAGCAGATTTAATTCAACTGGCTTCACAGCAAACTGTAGCACGTATGCTTGAACGTGACGATTTCACTAAACGTTATAATAATCATCAGCCAATTGCGATCCATGAGTTTTTATATCCTTTAGTACAAGGTTATGACTCTGTTGCACTTGAAGCAGACGTAGAACTTGGTGGTACAGACCAAACCTTTAACTTGTTAATGGGTCGTACTTTACAAGGTCGTTATAATCAAGAAGCGCAAGTGTGTATCACTGTGCCGATTCTTGAAGGTTTAGATGGCGTCAATAAAATGTCTAAATCTTTGGGTAACTATATTGGTGTATTTGATGCACCAGGCGCAATGTACCAAAAAGTACTGTCTATGCCTGACAGCCTGATTGAGCGTTATTTTGAGTTACTCAGCTTTAAGTCAATGGACGACATTGCAGTCTTATTGAAAGAAATGGCTGAAGGTCGTAATCCACAAGACATCAAGAAAATTCTTGCGCTTGAATTGGTAGAACGTTTCCATGGTGCGGAAGCAGCTGAACATGCCCATAAAGGTGCAGGTAATCTGATTACTGAAGGTGAATTGCCTGAAGGTACGCCTGAAGTGACTATTTCACGTTCTGAGTTTGGTGGTGAAGTTTCAATTATTTCAATTTTACGTGCAGCGGGTTTAACCAAAAATTCAGCGCAATCAAAAGATGCTGTTTCACGTGGAGCCGTGAAAGTCGATTGGGTAGTTGTTGATGCAGCTTATATTGTGAAAGAAAACGGTACGCTGATCATTCAGGCAAGTAAAAAAGCCATTGCTAAAGTGACATTTGTAGATTAATACTTTCACTTCAGTTTAAAAAGCCATCGAATTGATGGCTTTTTATATGAAAAAGATCATCTTTATTTTAGTCACTTATTCACCTGCCGTACTACATTCAAAGTTTGTGCGGTCTACTGTACAACGCGCTCTTTTCAAAACAGACATCATCACTGGGTCATAAACGCCCATTTGAGTCAGCTCAATACGTCCATCCCTTAATAATTTTTGATAACGAAGCGCATCTTCTTTAGAGACATCAAACTTATATTTGGCAGGAATTTCTGCTTCCATACGTTCAATATTTTTAAAAGATTTTGGTAATTGTTTAACTGACCATTCACGTGATTTTAAACCAAAACCATCTGGGAATTGATCTGCTTTAATAATCAAATCCGCAGTCACATTGACCACAGGATAAGTAAACATTGCACCATTTGTCCCTAAGCCTTTATGAATTTCTAAGGGCTTATACGCATAAGCAGGTGCAGCAATTGCATCGACTTCACCACGATTAAACTTTTTCACAAAATTAGAAATTTCAGAAGGAACACCGATGGCACCTACACGTTCAACTGCCATTTTTTGGGCATCATCATAGTGTAAATAGGCAAATTTTTTACCTTTACCTTTTTCTAAAGTATTGATTGAACGGTCTCGCACAAAAATATAAGCAATACCCAGTGGAGTAATTCCTACTAACTCATATTTCACACCATTTTTTTCTGAAACTAAACGTTTTGCATTACGCTTATCCATCGCATATAAAATCGCTTTTCGTGCAATATCATTGGTTGGAATACCTCCTAAAGCATCAATTGAACCCCCAAAACGGTTATATTCTCGCGAACGCATCGTGGTCATTGCCGCAGCATCACATTTATTGGTTTTGAAGTCTTTTGCGACTTGTTCTTCAAATTGATAAGCCACTAAATTTACATTCGCACCCCATTCCTTCGATGCCAATGCCCATTCTTCCATCAATTTATAAGATTCACCTGCTTTACCCAGTAAATCGAATATACAGACATTTTGTTTTGCAACAGCAGTATTTGTTTGCCATGACATGAATGTCATTAAAGCAACGCCGATTATTTTTTTCATTTTTTTATTCCCTTAATAAAATTAATTTTTGATTTAACTCATGTTATTTACTCTTGTGACAACTGGTTTTTTAAATATGATTTTTGAGGTCAAATATCAAAATCAAACGTTCAAAAATCATATTTCTGTTTGATCTAAAAAATTGATTATTCGCCTGAAAGTGAACATTCAAAATTTGTTCGATCAACCGTGCAACGTGCTCTTTTTAGAACCGTCATCATATCTACATCATAAATACCGCGTTTTGTAAGCTCAATTCGTCCATCACGTAATAATCTTTGATAGGTTAATTGATCTTCTTTGGAGATCGTGAGTTTGTATTTAGCAGGAATATCAGCCTCCATATATTGAATTTTCTTAAACATTTTAGGAAGTTGCTGTACAGACCACGCTCTAGATTTTTCACCGAAACCCAATGGAAATTGGTCTGATTTTAAAATCAGATCAGCCGTTACATTCACAACAGGAAAAGTGAACATTGCTCCTTTATCGCCTAAACCCTTATAAATTTCTAAAGGTCTAAAGGCATATACAGGTGCAGCAATTGCATCGACTTGCCCATCATTAAATTTTTTAACAAAATTTGAAATATCAGAAGGAACACCTATAGCACCCACTTGTTGAACTGCCATTTTCTGTGCATCGTCGTAGTGTAAATAAGCAAATTTTTTACCTTTGGCTTTCGATAATGTATTAATCGCACGGTCACGGACAAAAATATAAGCAATGCCTAAAGGGCTGATTCCTGCTAATTCATATTTCACACCATTTTGTGTGGAGACTAAACGGCGCGCATTACGTTTATCTAAAGCATAAACAATTGCCTTATGTGCAATTTCATTTGAAGAAACAGCCCCCAAAGCATCAATAGAACCACCAAATTTATTGTATTGACGTGAGCGCATTGAAGTCATTGCAACAGCATCACATTTTTGGGTTTTAAAATCTTGCTCTGCTTGTGCCTCTGAACGATATGCAACTAAATTAACATTTGCTCCCCAACTTTTTGAAGCAAGTGCCCACTCCTCCATTAATTTATAAGATTCCCCTGCTTTTCCAAGCAAATCAAATACGCAAACATTTTGTTTAGCTTCAACTAAACTTGATGCCATTAAAGTACATAAAAATAAGGCACTAGAACTTAGTGTATTTATTTTATGCATCATTTTCTCCTACAACGTTTTTTATTTATAAAACTCAATTAAAATACTTATAAATGTGATTTGTATCATAAAACCAATACTTTATGTACAATTTTAACCATTTTATAGACGAAAGCATAAAATGATTTCTTTTATTTTAAACTGAGAAACTTGCTGTGGATATTTTATTCTTTGGTGCAAACTCATTTATCTATTAAGATAGCGCATACATTTTGCAGTATAGTTTTTATTCATGATTCAGCTAGAACAACTTTCTTTACGTCGCGGTGGGCGTGTACTTTTTCAAAAAGCATCGATGCAACTCCATCCTGGTTGGAAAATTGGTTTAACTGGTGTCAATGGTGCTGGTAAATCAACGCTATTTTCAGCATTACTGGGCGGAATGGAGTCTGATCATGGTAGCCTGAATCGTCCTGATGTTTGGACTGTGGCACATATGGCACAAGAAATTAAAGCTTTGGATATGAAAGCAATTGATTTCGTCCTCTCTGGTGATGAAGAGTTTTGGCAAATTCAACATCAGCTTGAACACCCTGAACAACTGAATAATGATGAACTTGCACATCTCTATGGTCGTTTTGATGAAATTGATGGTTATTCAGCAACTGCAAAAGCTTCACAGTTAATGGCAGGTTTAGGGTTCTTTGAATATCAGTCACAACTTGATGTTTCAAGCTTCTCGGGCGGTTGGCGTATGCGCCTAAATCTGGCGCGTACATTGATGAGTCGTTCAGATTTACTGCTACTTGACGAACCAACCAACCATTTAGATTTAGATGCTATTTTATGGTTAGAAGACTGGCTCAAAGCCTATGAAGGTACACTCATTTTAATTTCACATGACCGTGATTTTTTAGATGCGATTACAGATCATATTTTACATATCGAAAATCAAGAATTGATTTTATATACAGGTAATTATTCAACCTTTGAACGCACACGTAGCGAACGTTTAGCACAACAACAACAAGCCTATGAAAAACAGCTTGAAACACGTGCACATTTGCAAAAATATATTGATCGCTTTAAAGCACAAGCCACCAAAGCTAAACAAGCACAAAGCCGTATCAAACAGCTTGAACGTATGCAAGAACTCTCTGCTGCACATGTCGATACACCCTTTACCTTTAGTTTCCGTGAACCAAGTAAAATGAGTTCACCACTGCTTGAGCTTGAACATGCCGATATTGGTTATAGCAATAAACTTATTATTACCAATGTCAATTTACAAATTACACCAACCAGTCGTATTGGTTTATTGGGAATGAACGGTGCAGGTAAATCAACCCTGATCAAATCTCTTGTTGGTGATTTAGCTTTAATACAAGGACATCGTAAAGAATCTGAACTGCTCAATATTGGTTATTTTGCGCAGCATCAAATGGATGCTTTAGATGGTACTGCAAGCCCAATGCTACAATTGGCTCGTATTGCAGACAAAAAAATTAGTGAAGCAACACTTCGATCTTTTCTTGGTAGTTTTGGCTTTAGTGGCGAACGCATGGATACGCCAAGTGAAAGCTTTTCTGGCGGTGAACGTGCGCGTTTAGCTTTAGCACTGATTGTGTGGAAACGCCCAAATGTCTTGATTCTCGATGAGCCAACCAACCATTTAGACTTAGATATGCGTCATGCATTGACTATGGCATTACAAGATTTTGAAGGTGCTGTGGTGTTGGTTTCGCATGAACGCCAATTGGTTGCGAGTGTTTGTGATGAACTCATTTTAGTTCACAATGGGCAAAGCCGTGAATTTGATGGTGATTTGACAGCCTATGCAGACTGGTTACGCCAAGCTCGTCTTGATTTAATCAAACAAGGGCAGAAACCTGCTGCACCTGTGCAATCACAAGTTCAAGTCAAACCAACCATTTCAAAATTAGATAAAGAAGCACAGCGCAAAGAAATGGCACGCCGTCGTGAGGTGAGTCGCCCAATTCGTAAAAATATTGAAAAAATAGAAGCACAAATTGGTAAAATTCAGCCTCGTCTTGTTGAAATTGAAACCTTACTTGGTGATACCGCACTTTATGAGGCAAATCGTAAAGATGACTTACTCAAGTTGATGAATGAGCAGACTGAATCGAAAGCCAAGTTAGAACATGCTGAAGAGCAAATGTTAGAACTGATGATGGAATTAGAAGAATTAGAAAGTTCTTTTGAAGATTAACCCCTTAGCCAAGAGGAAGTAGTGTTAAACTACTTTCTCTTTTCTCTGCACTCATCATAAAAATGACAATAGAATATTATGAGGGTATCTACACAGATATATTCGGTTCTGTCCCTATAAGGATTATCAATAATTTCAAATTTTTAGGTTTTAAAATCCGTAATATTTCTTTTATCGCAACTGATTTTGATGATTTAACCATTTACAATACAAGTACTTTAACCCAAGACCAAGCTCAGCAATTTATTTGGAAAAAAGATGCTCTGATCAATTATAAACTTCAAATCAATCTCCCCTTAACCATCATTGAAATTGAAAATCAGCAAATTTTCCAATGTAGATCTAATTTACAGATTGAAATGCACCAAACCGTATATAGCGCACACTTAGATTTTGAATTAGCAGGTCAATGCTACTCAGCATCTCATAGCGACTTTGAAGGTTTATTTGATCAAATACAACGACAGTTTCAAGGAAAATATCGCTTTAAAAACTGTTATGGCTGTTTATATGCAGATTATAGTGTTTATGGGCAAGCACAAATGGGCAGTATGGGGTGTTTTAAACAGCAAAAATCAAACTATTTGGCAGTAAAAAATAAAGATGATTATATGCAATTAGATGCAGTTGATTTTTGTAATCAGGAAATTTTCTGCTGTGAAGATTACACCATACGCGATCAACAAGTCGGTTATCGCGGTACCATCGATTAAGCTAAAACATGTAAATAAGCTATGCCATTTCTATACATCTATATACATCGCTTTGATGTGTATAACACTAGACTTTTCCCCAATTTGAAAAAAGTTATCCACAGTTTTTATGGATAAAACCCAAGTTATCCTCAGTCATCAAATCTTAGCTAAAAGCAGAATAAAAAACGCAACTCAGATTTCCAGCACAACAACCCAATACAATGAAATATCCACTTGTGTATAAGTCAATCTACATCTGCGGATAACAGAAAAGTTATCCACAGCCTATCTCTATTTATACACAAAGCGCTCAAATTAACTTTTTAAAAAACGCAGTTCAGTAATTTTCCATTCTTGTTCATATACCCATTGCTCCTGAATGACTGTCGTACTATCTTCTAAATGAATCAAAACCATACATAAAGTTTGCTCACGATTAAACTCATATTCTTCACTTTTTACATTGGGTTTTTGAGGTTTCCAGACACCATTTTTCACAGCATGAGCGATCTTTTCATAACGTGTAAAATTCCCTTCTATACGTCCATCTTTTTCATAAATCACTTTAAAATGCTCATCTTCATACTGAGCAAGAACATCATAATTTCCTGTAAAAAAAGCATTTACCCAAATATCTCGGGTGTGCTCTAATTGATTATCCATCATTCTAGCCTCTTGTTTTATATAATATTGTCTATGAAATAAATACTGACATAGAAATAAGTCACTTTGATAAAATAATTTTAGATATACAAATAATCCTAAGATTGATACAAAATTACAGGCAAAAAATAACCCCAAATATATCATTTAGGGTTATTTAAACAGGGATAAACTTAATTAAGCATCAATATCAGCATTTAAAGCATTTTCTTCAATAAATGCACGACGAGGTTCAACATCATCACCCATTAAACATGCAAACATACGATCTGCTTCAATCGCATCATCAATTGTGACCTGTAACATATTACGATTTTCAGGATCCATTGTTGTTTCCCAAAGCTGCTCTGCATTCATTTCACCTAAGCCTTTATAGCGCTGAATCATCATGCCACGACGCGAGTCAGAGATGATTTGTTGCCAAACTTGATGGAATGTCGATACGTTAATTTTACGCTCACCTTTTTGTAAATATGCACCATTTTCCAATAAAGTGAACCAGCTTTTTGAGTTTTTCAACAAACGAATATATTCACTTGATGCTAATAAATTGGCATCTAATAAATAATGATGTGGCAAATTATGCACATAAATCGTTAAACGTGGGAAATATACCGTCGAACGAACACCCTCAGCATTTTCACGTTCAAAACTTTCAAGACTCAGTTCAGGACGTAAACTTGCTTGTGCTGTTTCAATCGCAAGACGCAGGTTTTCACCCCACTCTTTCACATAATTTTGATCATGATTTTGGTCAAGTTTAAATGCTTCTAAACCTAATAAACCATCAAGTAAAGTCGCAGGATAACGTACGGTTAAACGCTGTAAACTTTTCTGTGAAGTTTGATAATCAGCAATGACATTTGCTAATGCTTCACCACGAATTGCAGGTGCATCTGCACTAATATGTAACTCTAATTCATCAATTGCACTAGAAATCAGGAAAGTTTCTAAAGCGTCATTGTCTTTAATGTACTGCTCTTGCTTACCTTTTTTCAATTTATACAGCGGTGGTTGTGCAATATAAATATGACCTCGTTCCACTAATTCAGGCATTTGACGGAAGAAGAAAGTCAATAAAAGCGTACGAATATGTGAACCATCCACGTCCGCATCGGTCATGATAATGATTTTGTGATAACGCAATTTGTCAGGATTGTATTCTTCACGTCCAATGCCGCAACCCAATGCTGTAATCAAAGTACCGACTTCTTGTGAAGAAATCATCTTATCAAAACGGGCACGCTCTACGTTTAAAATTTTACCTTTAAGCGGCAAGATCGCTTGCATTTTACGGTTACGACCTTGTTTTGCCGAACCACCCGCAGAGTCACCTTCCACTAAATAAAGTTCAGATAATGCAGGATCTTTTTCTTGGCAATCTGCTAATTTTCCAGGCAGCCCAGCAATATCCAATGCACTCTTACGACGTGTCATTTCACGGGCTTTACGAGCAGCATCACGCGCACGTGCCGCATCAATGATTTTACCTGCAATTGATTTTGCAGCCTGAGGATTCTCTAAAAGATATTCAGAGAACGCTTTATTCATTGCTTGTTCAACTGCAGATTTTACTTCGCTTGAAACTAGTTTTTCTTTGGTTTGTGAAGAAAATTTTGGATCAGGTACTTTTACTGAAACAATCGCAGTTAAACCTTCACGTGCATCATCACCAGAAACAGCAACTTTTTCTTTTTTAAGGATATTTTCACTTTCCATATACTGGTTTAAACCACGTGTTAACGCAGCACGGAAACCAGCTAAATGTGTGCCACCATCTTTTTGTGGAATGTTGTTCGTAAAACAACGTACATTTTCCTGATACGTATCATTCCACTGCAATGCCACTTCTACAGTGATGCCTGTTTCAAGCGTTTGAGTCGTAAAATGAAAAATATCATTGAGATGAGTTTTGCCTTGGTTAATATATTTTACAAACTCAGACAGACCACCTTCATAATCAAAAATATGTTCAGCACTGATACGTTCATCACGTAGAACAATACGTACCCCTGCATTTAAAAATGAAAGTTCACGTAAACGACGTGCCAAAATATCAACATTAAAAATCGTCTGGCTAAACGTTTCAGCACTTGGCCAGAAGCGTACAGTCGTTCCACTGATGGTTGTATCGCCAATCACTTTTAAAGCATAAACAGGATCACCATGTTTATATTCTTGTTGGTGAACATGACCTGCACGATGAATGGTTAACTCAAGTTTACTAGATAAAGCATTTACAACAGAAACACCTACACCGTGTAAACCACCAGAAACCTTATAGCTGTTATCGTCAAACTTACCACCTGCATGCAGAATCGTTAAAATAACCTCTGCTGCTGATACCCCTTCTTCAGGATGAATATCTGTTGGGATCCCACGACCATTATCAGACACACTCACAGACTCATCTTCATGAATCGTGACAATAATTTCATCACAATGACCAGCTAAAGCTTCATCAATGGCATTATCGACAACTTCAAACACCATATGGTGTAAGCCTGAACCATCATCCGTATCACCGATATACATTCCCGGACGCTTACGTACAGCGTCTAAACCACGTAATACTTTGATACTAGAGGAATCATAAGCCTTTTCAGTGGTTGGTTCTGTTTGAGAAGCGATTTGATCTTCTGAACTCATGGTTTCTCCCTAGCGAAAAATAGGTCTATTAAGAATTAGCTTAAAATAAAAAATCATGGCACAACAAGTTGAACTTGACCGTTATCAACATTGAATAATTGGTAGGAAATCGACAAATCATGTAAGTGTTTTTTTACTGAATCTTGGTCCAATGTGGTCAAAAAAACCTGACTTCCAAGTTGGCTTAATCGTTCAATTAAACGCTGTTGTGCAGTTAAATCTAATTCTGCTGTCACATCATCTAATAATACCACAGTTTCCTTATTACAAGCATGTAGCATGGCAATTTGTGATAGTTTTAATGCCATGATCAATAACTTTTTTTGCCCACGAGAAAGAACAACATCAGCATCTCCTGTTGGTGTTTTCAAACGTAGATCTGCACGGTGTGGTCCATATTCAGTATAACGCCGCTCCACATCTTTTTGATGATAATTGATCAGGTCATGTGCCAAACCATGCTCTACATGAAAGCCAGCACTATAGTCCATTTCAATACTCAAATTAGGCAATAAAACTTGCAGGTCTTGTGCCAAATAAACTTTCCATTGTTCCACAATTTCAAGACGCTGAGAGTGCAGGATCTCACCATATTCACTTAACATTTTATTCCAAGGTTCAAGCTCAGCTAAACTTAAATTACGCTTGGTTTTCAGCAAACTATTGCGTTGTTTCAGTGCACGTGAATAATACTGCCATGCATGGTAAAACTCAGGTTCCACGTGAAACATTAACCAGTCTAAAAGTTGACGCCGAGGTTTTGCTCCATGATCAATAATATCAGTACTCAGTGGGTCGATCAGTTGTAAAGGTAAGATCTTGGCTAACTGCCCTTGTGTTGCAACAGAGTCACCATTGACCTTGATAAGCTGTTCACCACTTTGTAATTTTTGCATGCCAATTTTTTCAGTTGTCGATTGAGCAAAAACCAAAGCATCTGTACTGTTATTTTGAATATAATGTTTGGGAATATGGGTACGAAAAGAACGCCCTGTTGCTAACAAATGGATCGCTTCTAAAATTGAAGTTTTACCTGAACCATTTTTGCCATAAAAAACATTAAACGGCTGCAACTCGTGGAGTGCAACCGTTTTTAGATTTCGAACACGTTGTATATTTAAGCGTGTAATATGCATGTGATGAAATGATCTAAGCTAAACTTAAACACGCATTGGCATAACAACATAAGTTTGATTGTTTTGGTTTGGATCTTGTACCAAAACTGACTGATTTGACTCAGACATCGTCATAGATACATCATCACCATCTAATACACCTAAAACATCTAAAATATATTGTGCATTAAATGACATTTCCATTGGTGTATTATTATATTGAATTGCTAAGTCTTCAATTGCTTCATCTTGCTCTGGATTATTTGCACGTAATTGTAAAGAATCTGCATTAAAATTCAGGAAAACTCCACGCAGCTTTTCATTACTTAAAATCGCAACACGTTGTAATGATTGTTTAAATACATCGTGAGTAATGAATACATTTTTATCACCACCACGTGGAATAACACGACGATAATCTGGGAATTTTCCATCAATTAACTTAGTGGTAAAACGTACAGTAATTTCACCCTGTTCTTTATCACGACTTGGTGCTTGAATCATGACATTCAATAACTCACGCCCAATCAACAACGTTAAATTATCATCTTCAATGCTTAACAAACGCTGCAACTCAGCTACAGCCTTACGCGGCACAATTGCCTGTACTAATTGAGTTGCATTTGACTCTGCTAATGTTTCACACAATGCTAAACGATGCCCGTCCGTAGTCACTGCACGTAACTGATTTTGGTCAATTTCCAACAAAGTACCTGTCAAATAAAAACGGACATCTTGCACAGCCATAGCAAATGCCGTTTTTTCAAATAAACGTTTTAATTCACGCTCAGTCACTTGAACATGTGTGCCTTGAGTATTTTCAGTCGTTAACAATGGATAATCTTCAGCAGGTAAAGTGCCTAACACAAAACGACTATTACCCGATTTCAAAATACAACGCTGATCTTCAGTAATCTGTAAATCAATCAATGCAGCAGCAGGTAAAGACTTACAAATATCAACTAATTTACGTGCGGGTACAGTTGTCTGCCCTGCTTGGATACAAGCACCCTCAGCAAGGGCTGTACTTGCGACCAATTCCACTTCCAAGTCCGATCCTGTAATAATCAAAGCTTGTTCTGTCGCTTGAATTTTAACGTTTGAAAGAATGTTTAATGTGTGGCGACGTTCGACAGCACCTACAACATTAGACAAAACATTGAGCAAACTTTCTTTCGCGATTTTCAAACGCACGGTGGAATTCCTCTAAATTTTACAACTGAAAAATGGGGGGTAAATATATTATTTGCCCTGTACTATGCGGTAGATTATACCGCATTGCAAGAGCAGAATTTGATCAAAAATTAGCTTTGAAGTAAACGCATTAAATTTTTATAATCCTCATTAAAAATAGGATCTTCATTGCATAAACTTTGTACTTTTTCACAAGCATGCATCACTGTACTATGATCACGCCCACCAAAAGCCATGCCAATTTCAGGAAAACTATCCCCTGTTAATTCACGCGCCAAACCCATTGCAAGTTGACGTGGACGTGCATAAATACGAGTTCGCTTAGGTCCAACTAATTCTTTAAGAGGAATACGGAAATATTCACTCACAACACGCTGAATATTTTCAGTGCTAATTGTACGTGCTCGAATCGCTAAGACATCTTTTAATGATTCACGAACAATATCCAGATCAATAGTAGCCCCTTTAAAACGTGAAATAGCGACTACTTTGTTCAATGCACCTTCTAACTCACGCACATTGGCAACGACTTGTTGAGCAATAAACAATGCGCAGTTGCGAGGCAAATCAACACCATTGCTTTCGGCTTTTTTCAACAAAATTTCAATTCGTGTTTCGATATCAGGTGGCTCAACTCCAACAGATAAACCCCACGAAAAACGTGAAACCAATCGTGGATCAAGCTCGGTTAACTCTTTTGGATAACGATCTGACGTTAAAATAATTTGTTTAGACTCATCCAATAAAGCATTAAACGTATAGAAAAATTCAACTAAACTCGCTTCTTTACCAGCCAATAAATGAATATCATCGACCAATAACAAATCTAATGAACGGCAATTTTTTTTAAATTCTTCAACTTTGCCTTTTTGCAAAGAACTAACAAAATCTTGAACAAAACTTTCAGCAGTCATATACATCACACGTGCATTTGGTTTTGCTTGCAATAATGCATTTCCAACTGCTTGCATCAAATGGGTTTTACCTAAACCCGTTGGTCCATATAAAAATAATGGATTGTGCTGAGATTCACCCAGTTGAGTTAAAACTTTACGACATGTTTCTGCCGCCATTTGGTTAGAGCGACCTTCAACAAACAAAGCAAATGTAAATAACGGATTTAGAACTTTCTTCTTAAAATTTTTATTACCAACAACTTCGGCTTCTTTTTCTTTTTTCACTTTAGTGTTAACAACAGGAGTCGTCTCTAAAGCTGCTGTCGTTGTCGCTGGTTGTTCTGCCGCAGAAAGAATAGCACCTGGTCTAGAATCAACTAAAATTTCAACTTTACAAACACGCCCTTCTGACAATTGCTCTGCCAAAATAGTAATGAGTTCCAAATGATGCTCTTGAATATAACGCGTCCAATAGGGATTAGGCGCATAAAGTCTTAAGGTATCATTTGTCTCATCTGCAACCAAAGGACGAATCCACATGGCAAAGACATTATCAGAGAGCTCTTGTCGCAAGCGAGTTAAGCAGTCTGTCCAAAGCATGTGAAACTCCTTCCATTCAAAGTTTAAAAAAGATAACCCATAACGATGGGGGTCGCCATTCTAACCAAGTTATCCACATCTGTCATGATTAATTCACAGTGAATTGTATAAAAAAACCACTTTCCACCAATAAAAATTAAATTTAAATCCACTGTGGATAAGTTCTAACATAAGCTGTGGATAAAATACAACTAAAACTTATCCACAATTTATCAACAAGAAATATCCAAAGTTATACACAGTATAAATATATAATTAATAAAAATAAAAATTACTTTTCCTCAGAAAAAAGCAGTACTAATAATAATAAATTTAAATTTATAAATTTGAATTTATTAATAAGCCCAAAGAAATTTGTGGATAAGTCATTATTTTAAATTTAAATTCAAAAAATAGAGATACAATTGTGAATAAATCAATAAACTATGGGTAAACCTGTTGATAAGTTTGTGGGTATTCTTATGGATAACTTAATTATGTTAAAAATCAATAACTTATTCTTTGATTAACCATGTTTTATTTGTAAATATCATTTTTAACAAAAACAATAAAAAAATTAAATATGTAAAAAAAGAGTAACAACTTCGTATATTCATTGACAGCATAAACAATGCACAATACAATCGCGAACCTTTAGAGAAAGATCAACATTGGAGTTTCAACATGAAACGTACATTCCAACCATCTGAATTAAAGCGCAAACGCGTTCATGGTTTCCGTGCTCGTATGGCTACTAAAGCTGGTCGTCAAGTATTAGCTCGTCGTCGTGCAAAAGGTCGTCATAGCTTAACTGTTTAATTTATTAAATAGTTAAGTTATACGATTTGGGTGTTATGTCACTTTATAGTTTCAGTCCAGAGGTAAGAATCCGCTGTGCTGCAGATTACAAAGGTGTATTTGATGGTGCGCTTTTTAAAGTGCATCAACCCCATTTCTTATTTTTAGCAAAAATTACCGAACAGCCTAAAAGCCGTTTGGGTATAGTTGTTGCTAAGAAAAAAGTTCGCCGTGCACATGAAAGAAATCGAATAAAACGTTTGGCGCGTGAAAGTTTTCGCCTCAATCAGCAAAATATTGAATTATTAGATATTGTCGTCATGCCTAAAATGGGGATAGACACAATTTCCAATGCTGAACTGCATGAGCAGTTAAAATTTGCATGGCAGAAATTGCAACGCCTTGTTAAAAAGCACCATAAAACAGCAATTTCCTCTCCTCAAAAATAGAGAAAGCCAATGGTTCGTATATTGCATTGGTTGATTCGTTTCTATCAAGTTGCGATTAGTCCCCTCATTGGACCTCGTTGTCGTTATATTCCAACTTGTTCTCAGTATTCCTTAGAAGCAATCCATAGCTATGGCGCCTTTAAGGGTAGTTGGTTCGCTGCAAAGCGTATTTGCCGATGCCATCCATGGGGAGGATTTGGTTATGATCCTGTGCCTAAAAAAGCAATTCGTTTTATTTCATTTCAGCAAATAGATTCTCAAACGTTTCATGTTGCTGTACCCTTGCGTGAACGTTTTTCGAACCAACATCACTCTAACCACTTGGGGTAATAGATATGCAACAATGGGCCAGGTTTGCAATTCTCGGGGCCATGTTTGTCGTCGCATATTTGCTCATTTTGGCGTGGCAAAAAGATTATGGTCATGTAGAACCTACGAAAGCGCAGCCTGCTGCGGTCGTAGCGCATGATGTTTCTGCCGACTTACCAAATGGTCAAACGACTGCGGCTTCTAGCGATGTTCCGCAAGCAAATATTGCTGCTGCACAACAACCAAATACTGCACCCGCAACAGCAAATCAACAACTGATTTCAGTACAAACTGACCTTTACCATGTTTGGATTAGTCCAAAAGGTGGTGATATTGTGCGTATTGAATTGCTCAACCATGACAAAAGTAAAAACAGTGATGAACCTTTTGTTATGCTTGAAAGTGATGCTAAGCGTACCTATGTCGCTCAATCAGGCTTAATTGGTTTAAATGGACCAGACAGTAGTCGTGCAGGACGTCCAAATTATGAGTTTGAAAAAGCGGCATATACCGTAGCAGACTCAAAAGATGTTAAAGATAAAGATGGTAAAGTTGTTAAAACTTTAACTGTGCCAATGGTTTTTAAAACAGCTGATGGCGTGGAAATCATTAAAAGCTTTAACTTTAAACAAGGTGCTTATCCAATTGAAGTCAGCTATCAGGTGGTGAACCGTAGCGCGCAAAATTGGCAGGGTCAAATGTTTGGGCAGCTCAAACGTGATAACTCTGAAGATCCAGGCAAATCTGATCAAGGGATCTTTACTTTAGGGACATTCTTAGGCGGTGCCTGGGGTACACCTGATGAGCATTATAATAAATTAAAATTTGCCAATTTCTCTGAAGAAAAATTGGATACCCAAGCGAAAGGTGGTTGGGTTGCAGTTGTTCAACATTATTTTGTGAGTGCTTGGATTCCTGGTCATTTTGGTGGTCAAGAATACACAGCAAAATTGGAGTCACGTAAATCTTCTGATGGTATGAATATCATTGGTTTTACTTCTCCAACAATTAATGTTCCTGCTGGCAAAGCCATGAGCATTGATGCAACATTCTATGCGGGTCCTAAAATTCAATCTGAATTGAAAGACTTAGCTGTTGGCTTAAACCAAACTGTAGATTATGGTTGGTTATGGCCAATTGCCAAATTATTGTTTATGGGCTTGCAAATGTTCCATAACGTAGTGGGCAACTGGGGTTGGTCAATTATTCTATTGACTGTCTTGGTGAAACTGATTCTTTGGCCATTATCGTCTAAGAGCTATCGCTCAATGGCGAAAATGCGTGTGATTGCACCTGAAATGCAACGCATGAAAGAAGAGTTTGGTGAAGACCGTATGCGTTTCTCACAAGAAATGATGGCACTTTACAAACGCGAACAAGTGAATCCACTTTCTGGTTGTTTACCGCTATTGCTACAAATGCCGATTTTCTTAGCATTGTACTGGGTACTCATGGAGTCTGTAGAACTTCGTCATGCACCTTGGATGCTTTGGATTCAGGATTTGTCAGCGATGGATCCTTGGTTCATCTTGCCGTTGTTGATGGGTGTAACCATGTTTGTTCAACAAAGTTTGAACCCACAACCTGCTGATCCAATGCAAGCCAAAGTTTTCAAAATCATGCCAATCATGTTTACAGTATTTATGCTGTTCTTCCCTGCTGGCTTGGTTTTATACTGGATTGTGAACAACTCGATCACAATTTTACAGCAATGGTTTATCAACAAATCTGTTGAAAAAGCAAAACTGACCAAAGATGTTGCCTAAGTGAGTTAATCACACAGCAATAGCTGAAAAAATCCGCTTGAGATGTTAATCTTAGGCGGATTTTTTTATTGTCAAAATTTGAGTGATCTAGATGAGTAACCCTATCAGCCAAACCACAATTGCAGCCATTGCGACGCCACCAGGGCGTGGTGGTGTAGGTGTGATTCGTCTATCTGGACCGAAAGCTTATGCCATTGCAGAGGCATTCACTCAAAAAAGCTTGCCTAAAGCCCGTTTTGCAGGTTTTCGTCAGTTTTTAGATGAACGCAATGAAGTGATGGATGAAGGTTTGGTGATTTGTTTCCCAAATCCAAATTCATTTACGGGCGAAGATGTGGTGGAATTACAAGGGCATGGTGGACCTGTGATTCAAAATGCTTTATTGGCACGTTTACTTGAACTGGGTGCGACTGCGGCAAAAGCAGGTGAATTTTCCATGCGTGCTTTTGAAAATGGTAAAATGGATCTAGTGCAGGCTGAAGCGATTGCCGATTTAATTGATGCCACTTCACAGGCGGCTGCGCGCTCTGCGGTACGTTCCTTACAAGGTGCATTTTCCAATAAAGTAAATACCGTTTTACAAAAACTGATTCATTTACGTTTACATGTTGAAGCAGCCATTGATTTTCCTGAAGAAGAAATCGACTTTCTAGCCGATGGTAAAATTCTGAGTTTATTGGAAGATGTGCAATCTTCGGTGGCTGCGGTACAGCAATCTGCGCGTCAAGGTCAATTACTGCGCGAAGGCTTACAAGTGGTGATTGCGGGTAAACCCAATGCAGGTAAATCTTCATTACTCAATGCTTTGGCAGGCAATGATCGTGCCATTGTGACGGATATTGCAGGAACAACCCGTGATGTTTTACATGAAAAAATCACCTTAAATGGTTTACCGATTACCTTAACTGATACCGCAGGTTTACGTGAAACAGGCGATGTGGTTGAGCGTGAAGGTATTCGTCGTGCGATTCAGGAAATTGAACAAGCCGATTTATTATTGCTGGTTTATGATTTAAGTCAGGGCGAACATCCATTGACTTTGGCGCAGGAATATTTTGCCGATCATTTGGAACCGAAGCGCTTGATGCTGATCGGTAACAAATGTGATTTAACTGCACAACCACCTGAATTAAGCGATTTTGACGGTTTTCGACATATTACCGTCTCTGCTAAACAGGAAATGGGCGTACAGGCGCTCATAGAGGCGATTACAGCGCATGCAGGCTTCCACCCAGAAGAAGATACCTTTATTGCCAGAACGCGTCATTTAGACGCAATGAAGCGTACACAAAGCTATCTGGCAGAAGCACATGAGCAGCTTGTGGTTTATCATGCGGGAGAATTGGTCGCAGAGTCATTGCGTTTGGCACAAAATGCTTTGGGTGAGATTACAGGTGACTTTAGTGCCGATGATCTGCTTGGGGTGATCTTTGGATCGTTCTGTATTGGAAAATAACAACCCAATTCACTGAATAAAGCTGACCAAATGTCAGCTTTTTTTATCAATTTTTATTATTGCGTAACTTTGATTTACAGGGCAAAACATCCTCTTTAAGCTAAAGATCGACATTGAACAAAGGTACTTTTGCATGAAAAAATCTCCTTTATTGCTTTCTGTTATTTTACTTGGTTTAACAGCCAATGTCTGGGCAGGTAAAGATGATCATGTCATCATTCAAGAAGCGGCAAAGAATCAGTTGACTGTTGGACAAGCACTCAAAGCCAAGGATGAAACAGCAGTAACGCTGACAGGTAAAATTGTACGTAAAACCAAAGCGGAGCACTATGAGCTAAAAGATCATACAGGCACCATTAATATTGAAGTGGATGATGATCTTGTCAATGCTGCAAAATTAAAGGCAGGAACACAGGTCAAAGTGATTGGTGAAGTAGATACACACCGTTATAAACCAACAGATATTGATGTGGTAAAGGTTGAAATTTTACCTTAAATTTTTGGTATAAGAATATGTAGGGATGGCGCAATGAATGATCCCTACATTCTCATTTTATTTGTGAATTGTGCTTTGAATTGTTTTAATTTTTAAATGATGAATCAATAAATACAGACACAGTAAACCCATTCCTGCACAAAAGCCCAATACGCCTGTCATTAAGCCGAAATGATCTGACAAATAGCCTGCACCAATGATCGGGACGATGGTGCCAAAGTAGGCAATAAATAAATACGTGGAGACTACTGCTGCGCGATTATCTACGTTGGTCATGTGATGAATCAGAGCAAAAGCACCAAGTAGACCTAAGCCATGTCCCATTCCTACACAAATCACACTCAAAAAGAATAAAAAACTCAAGTGCATGGTCATACAAATCGTAAGAATCAGATAACTGATTAATAACAAGATTAGACCAGCATTTAATGCTTTATGCATATTGAGCGATTTCGCCATAAACTGGGCACAGGCTGAAACCAATAAAATACTGGCAATGGTCGCACCACTGACCAAAGGACCATGCCAAGGAATCACATCTTTAATAAATGAGGGTGCAAGTGAAGCGAATAAACTGAATGAACCAAAGGCGCAAAAAGCAGTAAAACTGGCAAGATAAAACAGCGTTTTAAAATGTATTTCAGGCAGTTCCAAATGTGGTGCAACCGAAAAAGCCTGTTTTTCAAATTGCATGGTTTTGATGCTAAATAAACTGAAAAAACTGATCGCAGCCGCGACAATCACGGGAAGATAAGGCGTAACCAAGGGCACATCTGAAACTTGTGCAATTGCGCCACCGATCAGAGGACCAAAACCAAAACCCAATACTGTGATGATGGAGCTGAGCTGTGCAGCACTTTGTTTATGTGTGTCTGGAATGGTGTAAATTAGCCCAAGCATTGCCGAGGTACTGATTAGACCTGAGGCAATTCCAATAATAAAGCGTCCAAATCCTAAAAAATAAGCATTGCTTGCAAAGACAGAAAGTCCCAAGCCAACGATAGCAAAGGCTAAACCTGCTTGCAGGGTACGAATAAATCCAAAACTATTACTGCTGCGTCCTAAAAACAATAAAGTCGTCAAACAACCAAACATATACGCCACAAAAATATAGGTAATATGGCTTGGAAGCAGATGCCAAAGTTGTTGATAAATCGGGTATAAGGGACTTGCTAACGCGGTTCCAATTGTTCCGATACACAGGGCTAGGCTCACCATTAAAAATGGGCGCCATGATTGCTGATTCATGTATTGAGCACTTAATTTGTAAAAAACTTGCAGATAAAAAAAGCCAAGCTCGAGGAAATTGAGTTTGGCAGGAGGAGTCTGATCGAATATCAGATTAAAACTTAATCAGTAACAGGTCAATGTGTTTTTGAGCAGTTGGTCAAATTATCCATAGCGTTTTAACAATTGCATAAAAATCTCAAGCTCTGCTTCATCCACAGCCTGATGATCTGAAATAACATGTTCTCTTAAATGTGTTTCGATCAGTTCATTCATCAAACCATTTACCGCACCTTTAATGGCAGCAACCTGTTGTAAAACTTCAATACAGGGTTTGTCCTGTTGAGTTAAAGATTCTTCCACAGCATTGATCTGCCCTTTGAGACGCTTGACCCGATTTAAAACCTTTTGATCCTGATGTAAATGTCCCATCTATTGATTCCAAAAAAATATACTCCCTTATAGTATATTTTAAAATTCGAGAATATACTCTAGGGGAGTATATTGGATTCAATTCACATGCAATTTAAAACCATTCAACGGCAGCATTCTCATCAATTTGATCAAGGTAATCCTTTAGCACAAAAGAAAATCTTATTTGCCACGATTTTGACAGGGCTGATGATGATTTTTGAGATTGCAGGCGGTTGGATTTTTAATTCAATGGCTTTACTAGCCGATGGCTGGCATATGAGTTCCCATATGTTAGCGCTGGGCTTGGCGTACATGGCGTATCGTGCAGCACGGCATTATGCACAAGATGCCCGTTTTAGTTTTGGGACTTGGAAAATAGAGATTCTTGCAGGGTATAGCAGTGCAATTTTGTTGATGGTCGTGGCTTTATTTATGGCTTTTCAATCGGTTGAGCGTTTATTTAATCCTGTACAGATTCATTATAATGAAGCAATTGTTATTGCGGTTTTAGGTCTGCTGATTAACCTGATTTGTGCGTGGTTATTGCATGATGACCATCACCATCACCATCACCATCACCATCACCATCACCATCACCATCATTCACATGAACATGGCGACCATCACGAGCATGATTTAAACCAAAAAGCGGCATTTTTACATGTGGTTGCAGATGCCTTAACCTCTGTTTTAGCCATCATTGCTTTATTTGCAGGAAAATATTTTGGTTGGGATTTTCTGGATGCTTTATTGGGAATTGTCGGTGCAATTCTGGTGGGTAAATGGTCATTTGGACTGATCAAAGAAACTGGGAAAACCTTATTGGATGCTGAAATGGATCATCCTGTAGTCGATGAAGTCCGTGAAGTGATTTCAGATTTAAAACTGGATATTCAGATTACAGATCTGCATGTCTGGAAAGTGGGTAAAGGCAAGTTTTCGGTAATTTTAGCGTTACAAACACCGCTTCAGGATTTAACCGCAGATCGTATTCGTCAGGCATTATCAATCCATGCGGAATTGGTACATATTTCTGTGGAAATTAATCGTCCTGCAATGTTTAACTTTGTTCCACGTGGAACGCATTGAAACAACAGTTCTTCAACATCTCATTGGACGGATTATGCTTTAATATTTTGATTATTTAAATTTCTAAGATATTTATTCAATATGTTAAAGCAATTGATCGCATTGAGTTTAAGTTTCGCTGTTTGTGGCAGCAGTTTTGCCAATGTTGACAGTGTCAAAGCCAAACTGTCGCAACAGTATCCCAAGGTTAAAATTGAAAATTTACAAGCCACTGAAATGCAAGGTTTGTATAGTGGAAGTCTCGATGGTCAGGTGGTTTACGTCAATGAAGATATACAACATCTGTTTATTGGTTCAATGATTCGGCTACAAGACCAAAAGAACTTAACCAAAGATTTGGTGACGAAACAAAATACTGTCGACTTTAATCAGCTACCTTTTAATGATGCAATTAAGACCGTCAGGGGGAATGGTAAGCGTCAGCTCGCCATCTTTTCTGACCCAAATTGCCCATATTGTAAGAGTCTTGAAGGCAATTTAGCTCAACTGGATAATGTCACGATTTATACCTTTATTTATCCCATAAAAAGACAGTCTATGATTCCATCCAAACAAGTATGGTGCTCAGACAACAAGGCATTTGCTTGGGGGAATTTATTACAAAAAGGTATTATGCCTATAGCAAAGTCTACTTGTGATAATCCAATTGAACGTAATCTGGCTTTGGGGCAAAAATTAGGTTTACACGGCACACCTGCTATTATTTTCTCCAATGGAAAGGTGGTATTAGGTGCCTACCCTGCTGAGCAAATAGAAAAAATATGGAAATCCATGGGACAGTAAATTGATTTAAAATCATTTTAAATGCAGTGAAAAAGCGCCGAATTTCGGTGCTTTTTGATGAAAATTAAACCGTTTTATGGATGCTTTAAAAAGCATCTTAAGTTCTTTTTGCAATCATATTATAGATAAATAATACGACAATTGCCCCAATGACTGACGCAATAAAGCCTGCTGATGCACCTTTAGGATATAAGCCTAATAACTGACCACCATATGTTGCGACTAAAGAACCGACGATCCCTAGTGCAGTAGTAACAAGAAAGCCTGCTTTGTCATTTCCTGGATGAATTGCTCGTGCAATTAGACCTGCAAAAAAACCAATAATGATTGCGCCAATTAATGCCATCATCATCTTTCTCCTTGTTTTAATCTTATCTAAGTAAAGGAATTCGATCTATTTAATAGTTGAATATTTTGATGAAAAATAAAAGATTTACTCTGCTACAAGTTGTTGTGTTTTTGTGCATTTTAAAATTTTTTTATTGGTTTCTAAGAGAAATTAAAAAGCGACCGAAGTCGCTTAAGTATTATTTGAGAAATTATATCAAGTCTGAATTACAGACCAATTTCACCAATAAAAGGCAGATGACGATATTTCTGGTCATAGTCCAAACCATAACCCACAATAAATTTATCTTCGACTTCAAAGCCTAAAAACTTCACATCGAGTTCAATTTCACGGCGTGAAGGCTTGCTGACCAAAGTACAAAGCTCAATAGAGTTGGGTTGGCGTGTGCTTAAAATTTCCAATACTTTGCTTAAGGTATTACCTGAGTCGATGATATCTTCAATGATGAGTACATCTTTGCCACGAATTTCACCATCAAGGTCTTTTAAAATTTTGACATCACGTGTTGAAGTTGTACCACCGCCATAACTCGACACAGTCATAAAGTCGAGTTCATGTTCTTTGTTGATTGTACGGCAAAGATCTGCCATGAAAATTACTGAACCACGCAATAAACCGATTAATACCAATTCTTTATCACTATTGGCATAATGCGCATTAATGTGCTGACCAAGTTCTTGAACTTTTGCTTGAATTTCTTCAGCAGAAATCATTACTTTCATTTCAACAGTCATGGGAAATACCTAAAACTAAAAAATATCAAATTCGCAAATTAAAAAAGGTGTTGACGAGCAACACCTATAAGATGCATCAATTTTAAAACATATCGACTGAAGATGCATCTTTTTTGCCAGTTGAAATGTAAACGCACTAAAGTTTAGTGTGCATCTTTTTTCAGTAAGAGCACACAGACCACAAAAACTGTTGCCATTAAAATCAGTTTTTTCTTGGATTTTTTCGGCTTTTGCTGTGGCGACTTAGCTTTGTTCATAAGCTTTATTTCCATAGATATAGGTGGCTTGAATATTGCGATCATCACCCATAGTAAATAAGGCAAATAACGCATCTTCAATATTTTTGGCACGTTGCTGACGTAACTGCTGTAGTGCTGTCGCTTTTAAGTTCAAAACTACAAAATCTGCTTCTTTGCCGACATTGAAGTTGCCTAATTTATCTTGCAAGTCTAAGGCTTTGGCACCACCCAAAGTTGCATGATAAAGCGACTCAAAAGCAGACAGTTTATCGCCCTGTAGTTGCTGTACTTTATAGGCTTCATTTAATGTTTGTAACTGACAGAATGATGTCCCTGCACCAATATCAGTTCCAAGTCCAACTTTGACTTGCTTTTCCCACGTTTTTTTCAATGGAAATAAGCCACTGCCAAGAAACAGGTTTGAAGTTGGGCAAAACGCTATGGCTGAATCTGTGTCATGCATACAATCCCATTCATGTTCTTCCAAATGCACACAATGGGCAAATACAGAGCGCTCCCCTGTTAAGCCATAGTGATGGTATACATCCAGATAGCCTTTTTGCTCAGGGAAGAGTTCATTGACCCATGCAATTTCATTTTTATTTTCACTTAGATGCGTATGTACATAGACATCAGGATGTTCAGCTTTGAGCTGCCCTGCCCGCTCTAATTGTTCAGGGGTTGAGGTCGGAGCAAAACGTGGGGTAATCGCATACAGGTTACGCCCTTTGCCGTGCCATTTTTCAATGAGGGCTTTGGAATCGCTATAAGCTGTTTCAGCGCTATCGGTGAGCTCTTCAGGTGCATGACGATCCATCATCACTTTACCTGCGATCAAGCGCATTTGGTGACGTTCAGCCGCTTCAAATAAAGCATCAACCGATTGTGGATGTACCGTACAAAAAACCAATGCCGTGGTCGTACCATTTTTCAGTAATTCATTGACAAAAAAATGGGCAATCTGATCTGCATAGTTTTTATCAGCAAATTGCATTTCAGTTGGGAAGGTATAGGTATTGAGCCATTCTAAAAGCTGTTCACCATAGGCGCCCACCATTTCGGTTTGTGGAAAATGAATATGCGTGTCAATAAAACCCGGAACAATCAGATGTTCAGGATAATGTTCAATCTGGGTATTGGGCGGAATCAGATGTTGACCTGTTTGCCAGTCACCAAACCAACTGATTTTTCCATTTAACGTAATGAGTAGACCATCTTCTACATATCGCACTTGGTCGTGTAGATCACGCGCTTGGGCAACTGTATTCTGAATATCGAGAAAGCGACCACGAATCGCTGTCGTTGTAACTACAGAAGACATATTTAACCTGCGTTTTTGAATTTTTTCAGTTGATTGTAGCCCATTTCAAAAAATGCTTCAGACTTTTGTGTGGGCTTAAAATGTAATCAATATTGGTCTCTTTATTTTTGGGCTTTATCTTTATGATCAGAATGCGTAAAGTGTGCGCAAATGATCAAATAAGAGATAAAAAGATTTATGTATTTTTGGAATACCAAAGCTTTGGCACATGAATTGTCAGAAGATACGCTTGAAAAACGCCATTATAAAAACTATTACTTAATTGCTGCTTTGGTGGTCAGTGTTGCTTATTACTATGGGATGTTATCGCCTTATTATGATGTACGTGTGATTGGTGTTGAAGCTGTATTAACTTTAATGATTATGTTTATAGGTATTCAACGAACCTATGTTGCCAATGGTGGTGACAATGGTGTGCATTTTATGAACCGAGTCACTGCACTTTCCTTCCCGATTTTGTTACAAACCACAGTCGCAGGTATTGTGTTTGGCTTAGTTTTACTGGGAATTTATCAATTTTTCCAACTTGAAAATACCACTTTTGACCTATGGTATGAATGGTGTGTCTCGGCATTTACCATATTTTTACAGATTTTATTTTTTACCCGTTTAAATAAATATATGAAACGAGTGGCAGAGCATACGATTTAAAATTAATAATAGATTTGAATAAAAAACCGATAGTTTGATATCGGTTTTAAAAAAATAAGGAAAAATAATGTCTCAAATAAAAATTTATGCTTTAAACGAAACAATAGAAGCACATCGAGAAAATTTAAGTAAAGCGATTCATCAAGCTTTAATCAAAGAGTTAAAATATCCTGAAGAAAAAAAGTTTCAGCGCTTTATTGGGCTAGAACCAGAAAATTTTATTTATCCTAAAGATCGTACAACATCATATGTAATTATTGAAATCTCAATGTTTGATGGACGAACTAAAGATACAAAGAAAGCATTCGTTAAGACTTTATTTAAGAATATAAATGATTTATGTAATATTGATCCCAATGATATTGAAATCACTATATTTGAAACACCTAAAGAAAATTGGGGAATTCGTGGAGAGAACGCTGATGAGTTGCAGTTGGATTATAAAGTAAATATTTGATTTTAATATACTAAATTTTATGTGAAAGCTTGAGGTTTATATAAATTGCAAGCTTTTTCTATATCGTCATCATTCCACAAAATAATGCGCTGCAAAATGTGCATCATTGCCAATGATATCAAACTCATCTTCACGGATCGACATACCTGCACAGGTATGCCCAACCATCCATAAACCTAAAGTGGGTAATTTTTTATCAAATAATGGTGTATTTACCCATTTCTGTGCGATGTAGCCATATTTATCATAATCATCAAAATAGAAACTTCCCGACGCTGCACCTTGGTCGACATTGTCCTGAACGACACGAATATTTGCGCCCTCGCGTGCCAAAATAGGTTTTTTAACCCATTTACCTTGAAGTTTTAAATCTTTGTTAAATGCATAAGATTCAAGTAATAAAGGATGATGAGGAAATTTTTTCCAAAGTTCCACCAAAATGGCTTTATTTGATAGCAACATTTTCCAACAAGGTTCAATCCAAGTGGTATTTGGTGTGACATATTGAGCAAAATTTTCTTCCCAAATCCATTCCCAAGGATAAAGTTTGAATAAATTTTCAATGTGTTGATTATTTAAATCGACGAGATTTTGCCCATCCCAACCAATATTTTCCATCGAGAGTTCTGAAACATTTAAACCTGCTTGGAAAGCTGTATCCATCAAGTATTCAAGATTCCCCCAATCTTCACGCCCTGCTTCTTGGCACGCTGCAAAATGCAGGTGTGAAGTGGCTGGAAAAATAGTTTTCCAACGTTTTATCAGATCTTCATGAATGCTATTGAATTGATCACGATTTGGAATATTTTCAACTTGTTCAAGCCAATGCCACTGCGCTACTGAAGCCTCAAGTAAACCTGTTGGTGTGTCGGCATTATATTCAAGCATTTTGATTTGGCGACCATCGTAAGCAAAGTCAAAACGCCCGTACAACATCGCTGTATTGTGACGCCAAGAATGTTCAATCAATGCAATCGCGTTTTGAGGAATTTGAAAATACTCAGGATAATTGCCCTTTTGAATCATTTCCGCCACAATTTGGATACACATTTGATGCAGTTCATTTGCTGCATCTTCAAGAGCTTCAATTTGTTTTAACGTGAATTCATACGCAACTCCTTCAGACCAATAAATTGAGCCATCTAAAGAAGGTAAATTATAATAATCAAAGCCAATATTTTCGTGTTCTTGTTGCCAATTTGGTCGTGGTGTAAATAATTTTCTTTTCATAATATGTTGTCATTAGCCCCCAAATGAGCCACCACCGCGACCAAAACCACCGCGTATGGGTTGAGATTTGGCAAATTTTTTGACGACTTTTGAAACCAAAGGCTGTCTTGAGCTTCTTTGTGAATATGCAGCAACGACACGTCCTTTATATTTTACTTCACGATTGTTGGCATAATATTGTGGACCAATATAACGTATATACAGCGCACCTGATTCATCGTGATTGAGCTCTTTGTCACATAGCTGATAATTCCAATCAAGCGTACAGTCATATTGATTATCATATACATCTTGTTTGAGCGTTTTGTTGTCGCTACAAGCACTTAATAATAAAGGAACAACCACTAAACTAATTTTTTTTGAACGCATGATTTGCCTTGCATTTTTCAATATTTTTATCTATTTGCTTTTTAACAGGATAAAAATTAAAACAGGTTTTTATGCGCTGTATAATATGGTGATGTATCTTGATTGTACAGTGACTCTTTTCAACAAAAAAAACTTTTAAATGACATAGGACGATCTTCATTGTTTCTTTTAGCTGATCAAAATTTTTATGAAAGACTCAAAGAAATTATTTTCAATGAATCTACATTGATGCAACGCTTATGTTATTTACAAAGTATTCATGCTGATGCCTATCTTTGTGCAGGTGTTATTCGTAACTTAGTTTGGTCGGCTTTACATCAGCAAAATTACCCCATCGAAAGTGGTGAAATTGATGTGATCTTTTTTGATGCAAATGAAAAAGAACATGAAATGAGTCATCAAATTTATCAAAAAATGATGGAAGAATTTCCTAAAAATACGTGGGATGTTGTAAATCAAGCTTTTGTACATACATGGTATAAAACAGAAATAGGAGATACAATTTCTCCTTATCTTTCATTGCTTGATGCATTAAAGACATGGCCTGAAACAGCGACAGCAATTGCAGTTCGTTTAACAAAAGATAATGAACTTGATGTCATTGCACCATTTGGTTTATCTGATCTATTTGAGTTGAAAATACGTTGGAATGACTGTTTAGTGAGTCATGCAGTATTTATGCACCGTGTAGTTTCAAAGCAGTTTTTAGTGCGATGGAAAAACTTAAAGCTTGTATCATGAAGTATAGATAGATAAAAAACCTTCCCATTAAGGAAGGCTTTTTAAAATAGAGATTAAGTATTTAACTCTTGCTTTTTATTATGTCGGATCGATAACCAAGCTGTAATGGTTAAGACAATGACAATAAAACCGAGAGAAATCCAAATTGGCATATGGAAAACATCAAGCATCAACATTTTAAAGCCGATAAAGACTAAAATAATACCCAAACCATACGGTAAATAATGCATTTTTGATGCTGCGCCTGCCAACAAAAAGAACATTGCGCGTAAACCTAAAATTGCCATTAAGTTTGCAGTTAATACAATAAATGGATCTGTTGTAACAGCAAAGATTGCAGGAATGGAATCTACCGCAAAAATGACATCTGAAGCTTCAACTAAAATTAAAACAAGGAATAATGGTGTTGCCCATAACAGACCATTTTGACGGACAAAGAATTTTGTGCCTTCAAGTTGTGGCGTGATGCGCATATGTTTGCGTAACCATTTTAAAATTGCCATATCTTCAATATTGGCATCTTCTTCATCTTGTCCTTTTAATAATTTAAAACCTGTATAGACCAGAAATGCACCAAAGATATAGAGAATCCAAGAAAACTCTTGAACGAACCAAGCACCAATAAAAATAAAAATAGTGCGTAATACGATTGCGCCTAAGACACCATACAGTAAGATTTTACGTTGCAATGCAGGTGGGATAGCGAAAGCCGCAAAGATCATTAACCAAACAAAAACATTATCAATAGCAAGTGATTTTTCGAGTAAATAACCTGCGAAATATTCCATAGTTTTTGCATTCGCAATATTTACACCAACTGTTTGTTGTAAATAAAGCCATAAACCACCACCAAATAAAGCAGCGATACTGACCCAAGCGATACTCCAGTACGCTGCGGTTTTAATTTTAACTTCTTGCCCTTCTTTTTGTTTAAAGCCAAGAAAGTCGATGAGTAACATGATTGCTACAATGGCAAAGAATGCGAGATACAGCCAAGGATTGCCGATGGATTCCATAAAAATTCTCCAAATCTGGCAATCAGGCATAAAAAAAGACCTTGACCTGTTGCCAGATGATTAAACATCTGTATCAACATGATCAAGGTCTTGCCTACGTTATAACTTTATTTAAAGATATAACGCTCAGATACCGGCTTTTTTATTTAGACAAATAAAAATGCGTAATGACGATATTCTGATTGGGAGGCTACTCCCCTTGTTCAAACTAAACTGTGTAAAGAAATGAACTACATAGATTTCATTTCTTAATGTGTAAACAGAATCGCATATTTCTGCAAAATGTGCAAACTTTTTGTCTAGTTTTTATGCACATTAAAATCCTGACGTTGTACCAAAATCACTGCCAAAATTGTCCCAATCACAGCAAGAACACCACCAATAATTCCAATATTATTTAGCCCATAATGTGTTGTGACGATACCTCCTAATAATGCACCGCCACCAATCCCGACATTATAGAGTCCTGAATAAATAGCCATCGCAACATCGGTTGCATCTGAAGCTAAATTTAAAGTTTTGGCTTGTTGCGCTAAACTAAAGCAAATAATTGCCATTCCCCAAAATAAGCTCAAAATACTGAAACTGGTAAAATTTGAAGAAAGCGGAATTAGCAATAACATTGAAATTGCCAAGATAGCACTACTCAGGGGAATAGGAAATTTTGGATATTTTTTTGCAAATTTGCCAAATAAATAAGAGCCAAAGAAACCTGCTGCACCATAAATTAATAATAAACTCGTGGTTTGAGATGAACTAAAATTTGCAATATTCAAGGCAAAAGGTTCAATATAACTATAAGCAGTAAATTGTGCAGTGATGACAATAATGGTTAATGCAAAAACCATCATCAATGCTGGACGTTGTATAAATAGTTTTAAACTGCTGAGTGAACCTGAGTTGACGCTAGGTAAGCGAGGTAAGGTTTTTGCAAGAATGAGACAGACTAATGTTGCCCCGATTGCGATTAAACCAAAAGTATTGCGCCAGCCATAAGCTTCCCCAATCATACGTCCAAAAGGAATACCTAAAACCATCGCCAGTGCTGTGCCTGTTGCGAGCAACCCAAGCGCTTGAAATTCTTTGCCTTTGGGAGCAACGCGAACAGCCAAAGAAGCAGTAATTGACCAAAATAAAGCATGTGAAAAAGCAATGCCTACACGACTGAGCAATAAAATATCAAAGCTCCATGCAAAATAGGACAAGGCATGGCTGATCACAAATACAATAAATAATGTAATCAATAAAAAACGTCGTTCAATATTTTTAGTTAATAGCATGATTGGAAGAGAAATTGGAGCAACAACCCATGCATATAAGGTAATCATAATACCGACATCTGTTGCAGGCATAGCAAAGCTTTGACCAATATCACTGAGTAAAGCAACGGGAACAAATTCTGTGGTATTAAAAATAAAAGCAGCAAAGGCAAGACTAATGACACTAATCCATTGCTGTTTCTCACTGGGTGAAGACTGCATTGATGAGTGTTGGGGAGATGATGACATAATCAGAACTTTGAAAAATTAGGAATAAATTTTAGGCTGATTAAAACGACTTGTTAAGCTAAAAATCGTGATCAACTTATGAGAGTAGAAATTAGGTCCGAAATTAGATCCACATTGAAACACGCTATTTATAATGTCTTATTCACTGATGTTACGCATTAGATTTAAATTAAATAGCTGAAAAAAGCAAAAGCTAAATTTACATGACGGAGTCTTACATCTAAAGTTTAAATTTGGGATTAGTCTTCGGCTCGACCTACTTTTGTTTCGGCAAAAGTAGGCAAAACCATTGTCATCCGCAAAACTCGTCGACTACCGCAAATTGATAAATACATCGCAGAAACATTTCTATCCACAGTAGTCCTGCCTCAAACACGTTGCGGATGACGTTTTCGCGTATCCACATTTTTCTAGCTCCAAAGTTTAATTTTAGAGTTGCTGCGTAACATCAATTATTCACGTTATTTTGTGGCTAAATATTTTTATTCTAAATAAGATGAATCAAGAAGTATGAAAGAGTTATACAACCAATGCTAGAAATTTTTTCCATAGTACTGCCTATATTTTTGATTATTTTTTTAGGATATCTCAGTCGTGCTTCTGGAAAGTTAGGTGAACACGCTGCTTCTGAATTAAATAAAGCGGTAGTATGGATATTTTTACCTGCATTACTTTTTAAAATTTGTGCAACTTCACATATTTCTGAAGTCTGGAATACTGGTTTTGTCATCTCCTATGTAATGGGCTGCATACTGGTTTTTTTTGCTATTTTATTTTGGCGCTTGGCACAGAAACATCATTTGGTTGTTGCGAGTATTGATGGCTTAAGTGCTGCCTATGCCAACACAGGGTATATTGGCATTCCTTTATGCGTATTGATTTTTGGTGAATTTGGTTTAAAACCTGCCATGATTGCAACTTTAGTAGTGGTGGTTGCAGTCTTTGCTGTTGCGGTCACATTCATTGAGTTTGCCTTACAAAAAACTGGAAATGTTGTGCAAACAATCACACATGTTTTTTGGGCATTACTCAAAAATCCTATTGTGATTGCTCCGATATTAGGTTTTATGTGGGCAGCAACAGGTTATCAAATTGCAACGCCTCTAATGCATTTATTGGATATGCTGGCTATTGCAACATCTCCTTGTGCTTTGATTTCATTAGGCTTATTTTTAGCGAAAAAGCAAACCAGTGTACAAACTCGTTCTTTTATTCCATTGGTTGTTACAAAGCTGATCGTACAGCCTTTAATTACTGCATTTTTTGCAATTGTGGTATTTAAGTTGCCAACTGCTTGGGCACATAGCGCCATTATTTTAAGTGCTTTGCCTACAGGAACAGGTCCTTATATGTTGGCAGAACTCTATAAAACAGATGCTAAAACCATTTCACAAAGTATTTTATGGTCTACGATTTTATCCATTATCAGTTTGAGTGTTTTACTGACGTTGTTTAATTCATAAAGAAAATAAACAGAAATGATTTGAAATTTATGGCATGTTGGAAATAGATTATTTTTTAAGAGCTATAAAATGTTAGAAATCAAACATAAAGATGATGGTAAAAATGGCAAATTTTATATTGGTGAAGAAGCTCATTATTTGGCTGAAATGACATATACATGGGCAGGAAACGATAAAATTATTATTGATCATACAACGGTTGAAGATGAACTACGTGGTGAAGGTGTAGGACGTAAATTACTGGATAATTTAGTTGAATTTGCACGTCAAAAAAAGATTTTCGTTATTCCACTGTGCCCATTTGCAAAATCAGTTTTTGATAAAGATCAGTCAATACATGATATTTTATTCTCATAATTTTTTGAGTTTTCATCTGTTGGTCTTCATTGAAAGTGATATGAGATCAACTGTAAATTTTTAAGCAACATAGGAATAAATGATGCAATTTCAGCATATTCATCAGCAAGATCATGGTGAGTTTTTTCTAAATAATGAACAAGGTCAACGTATTGCTGAGATTAGTTATATTTGGCGTGATGAACACACAATTGTTGCAAACCATACTTGGGTAGATGATTCATTACGTGGTCAAGGTGTGGCACGTCAGTTGCTCGATACATTGGTTGATTTTGCTCGTGAAAAGAAACTTAAAATTGTACCGACATGTTCCTATGTAGAAGTGATGTTTAGACGTGAAAAAAGTTTTATAGATGTTGCGGCTTAAAGAGTGAACCTTTTTATTTTTAGAGATTTAAATCTATTTATCTCATTTATAAAAAGGTGATGATGAATAATATGCAGTTTATGAGCTCTATTCATTGAATATGAAGTTTATATAAACGATTTAATTTAAATTGCAATAATGTAATGGCTAAAAAATAACAACTCGCCATAACTTGTAGCATAAATAAATCATGTAAGAATATGAAAATAATAGAAATACTGATAAATGTGAGTATTTTATATAACCAGCCATTTAACAGATAATAACAACATATACCTAATAAAAACGACATGATTGCGACATTAGCGAAAGTGCTTATGCCAATTTTATTTAAAAATAAAATGATACCAATATAAAAAATGTCGAGCACAAAGATGATGGTTAAATTTTTAATCATTTTTATTCTCACTTTAAAAAAAGCCCTTAATCATCGAGTTCATTAAGGGCAAAAATTAAAATATAATAAATATTTTCAATGATTTTACTTGAAAAAAGGAGTCATTGAAGACGATAATTTATGTGAGAAAAGAATTACATTTGTTTAAAAAATAAACATTTTGAGGTGTTGCATGAATGATAATAAAGAGAGAAAGATGTTAATCCAGTTATGTTATGCCAGTGTTCGAGTGGAAGGAGAAAATGATTTATTACTTGATTTAAGTGATATTTTGGTTACAGCGCGCAATTTTAATGCCGAAAACTCAATATTTGGTGTTTTATACTATGCCGATGGCTCATTTTTTCAGTGTTTAGAGGGGCAAGTTGAGGATGTGTTAGCTTTATTTCAAAAGATCCAGCAAGATAAAAGACATCATCAAGTACAACAATTTGCGATCAAAGAAATTAGTGAAATCACATTTAAGCAGTGGTCAATGAAATATGTAAATTCAAATACCAAAATTGCCAATTTTTTTAAAAGTATTGGTCTAAATAAATTTGAACCTCATCATTTGAATTCTGAAAATATTCATGAGTTTTTAAAAATTTTATTGAAAACAGCCAATACAGAAAAACCAATAAAACCATCAATAGGTTATCAAAATAGAGGATATCAAAACTATTTTTAAATATTTTTGATCAAAGAAAATACTTAAAAACACCCTATAAGATCTAGCGAACTTATAGGGTTTTATTGAAAACTCGATTTTTAAATAGATACTATTTATTTTTCAAAGCATGAATGAGCTTTTGATGTAATCCACCAAAACCACCGTTGGACATGATTACTACCGCATCACCCTCACCTGCTTCAGCAATTACAGTGTTGATGATGTCATCCAAAGTACGAGCAACCACAGCTTTATTCGCTGCAGCATCAATCACAGGCTGTAAATCCCAATCCAGACCTTCAGGTTGATACCAAATTACTTCATCAGCCAAACGGGCAGAATGCGCCAAACCATCTTTATGTGAACCCATACGCATGGTATTTGAACGTGGCTCAATGATCGCCCACAGTTTACGTTCGCCTAAACGTTTGCGTGCACCTTCAAGTGTGGTATCAATCGCAGTTGGATGATGCGCAAAGTCATCATAGACTTCAATGCCGTTCACTGTATCAAGCAGTTCCATACGGCGTTTTACACCGCCAAAGTTAGACAAGGCTTCACAAGCTGTTTCAATCGAAACGCCAACATGTTCAGCAGCGACAATGGTTACCAAAGCATTGGCTACACTGTGTTGCCCTGTCATGTTCCATTTGACTTCACCTTTCACAACGCCGTGCTGAAGAACTTTAAAATGTGAACCATCCGCAGACAATTGTTCTGCATAGACTTCAGCAGCGTCGTTGGCATCTAAAGAGGTACGTACTACAGGTGTCCAACAGCCCATTTCCAAGACTTCATCAATATTCGTTTCAGTGATTGGCGCAATAATACGACCTTCACTTGGAATGGTACGAACCAAATGATGGAATTGTTTTTGAATTGCAGCTAAGTCATCAAAAATGTCCGCATGGTCAAATTCAAGATTATTTAAAATGGCAGTTTTGGGATGGTAATGCACGAACTTAGAACGTTTATCGAAGAATGCAGAATCGTATTCATCGGCTTCTACACAGAAGTATTTTCCACCGCCTAAACGTGCGCTTTCACTAAAACCTAAAGGTACACCACCGATTAAAAAACCTGGATTTAAACCTGCCTGATCAAGTACCCAAGCCAACATGGTTGTGGTTGTGGTTTTACCGTGTGTACCTGCTACGCCAAGGACGTGTTTGCCTTGTAATACGTGATCTGCAAGGAATTGTGGACCTGAGATATACGGTAGACCTTCGTTGAGCATATATTCTACTGCATCAATACCACGTTTCATGGCATTGCCCACAATCACAAGGTCAGGATGGGGTTGTAAATGACTGCGGTCATAGCCTTGCATCAAGGTGATGCCTGCATTTTCAAGTTGGGTTGACATGGGTGGATAGACGTTTGCGTCTGAACCTGTCACCTTATGTCCCAAGTCACGTGCTAACAGTGCCAATGAACCCATAAAAGTGCCACAAATACCCAAAATATGCAGATGCATTCGTTCTTACTCCACTGCTTTTATAGACACATCACTTTGTTGTTGTGCTGTTGTCATTATAAATTTAACTTAAAAGGTTGATTCGATTTGAAAGCAACGATAGCAAGGGTTTAAGGGAAAAGATAGTTTTTCTTGTGTCAATAAAGTGAATTCAAATCAAACCTGATTTTCAACTTTTGACTCGTCATAATTTAAGATGAAATAGGCAAAACTATATAAACTGTCCTCTTCACCATTTTTTAGAAATTTCAAGACTTTGTTTAATGGAAAGGACATCATATTTCCATCAGTTAAAATTGCTGCATATTCAAGAGAATGGTCAATACCATTCAAAAAATCAGGCTTTTGCTGTTTTGCAGTTTCAAAATCGATCCAATACCATTTTTTTGACTGATCATTTTTACGAATGGATTCTCCAACATACGCCGCTGTTCTGAGTACAATGGGAATAATTTTACTCTCAGTCTCAAGATCATCTTCACGAATTGAAAGTAAATACTCATCAATATGTTGAATACTTCCTAAGGAATAATCCATATTCAATGAATGAAAGAATTCTAAATTTGGAACAGGATTATTTTTTTCATGAGTAAGCATATTTGCCAAATCAGCAAATGCTAGATTAATTTCGGGTAATTCTTCATTCGATACGGTAGATTGGCGTGAACCAAATAAGCGCTTAAAAAAATGAATGATCATTTGCAAGATATTGGTCATTTAATTCTCAGTTTTAATTTATATTTTTGTCTGGCTAATTTTAGATAATTTATATAAAAATATCACCAAATTTTTAGGCTGTACTTTTATGTATATTCCTCTTTTATTGTTGATTCTTGCTAACTGTTTTATGACGCTTGCATGGTATGGGCATTTAAAATTTTTACCCCACGATGCGCCGCTTTGGCAGGCGATTTTATTCAGTTGGGTGATTGCCCTGTTTGAATATAGTCTAATGATTCCTGCGACTAAACTTTTAGCACAACAAGGCTGGGCAATTGGGCAAATGAAAATTACTCAAGAGGTAGTCACACTCTTAGTTTTTGTTCCTTTTATGATTTTTCTCTTTAAACAACCCTTTAAGCTGGATTATGTGTGGGCAGGTTTATGCTTAATGGGCTGTGTATATTTTGTCTTTAGAAGTCAATAAAGCTAAAAAGCCAATTATTTTCCAAAAAAATACTGAAAATAATGACGGATATGATCGCTTAAATTTTATTGAGCTGAAAAATCAGTCTATAATAGCGAGCTTCTAATTCATTTAAAGCTTGGTATTCGCCAAGATTTATCCTTCCTTACATTCGTCACGGAATATTTGCAATGAATGCGGCCGCTGTACAAGACGCTCCTCTAGTTGGAATTATCATGGGTTCTCAATCAGACTGGGCAACTCTCGAAAACACTGCCAATATGCTCAAACAGCTTGGTGTCCCTTTTGAAGCCGAAGTTGTTTCTGCTCATCGTACCCCAGATCGCTTGTTTGAATATGCTGAAACCGCTCGTGAACGCGGTATTCAAGTGATTATTGCAGGTGCAGGTGGTGCGGCGCATTTACCTGGCATGTGTGCAGCAAAAACTGATCTTCCTGTATTGGGCGTACCTGTAAAATCTTCTATCTTAAATGGTGTAGATTCATTACTTTCAATTGTACAAATGCCTGCGGGAATTGCTGTGGGTACATTGGCGATTGGTCCTGCGGGAGCCACCAATGCAGCGATTATGGCAGCACAAATTTTAGGTTTAACACGCCCTGAAATTGCAAAAAATGTTGCAGATTTCCGTGCAACGCAAACCGATAAAGTTGCAAGCAAAAATATTCCAGGTCAAGCGTAAAACGGGACAAAGATTATGGATAAAACCATCGGTATTTTTGGTGGTGGTCAATTGGGGCGTATGATGGCGCAAGCTGCATTACCCCTCAATATTCAATGTACCTTCTTTGAAGCAAGTACTGATTGCCCTTCTGCGGCATTGGGTCAAGTTTTTTCGACTAAAGCTGAAAATGGTTTACAAGACTTTATTGCCAGTGCAGATGTATTTAGTCTTGAGTTTGAAAATACACCATTGATTGATGTTGATGTATTGACCAAGCAAAAAGATTTACATCCACCACGTCAAGCCTTAGCGATCGCACAACATCGTTTGTCAGAAAAAGCGTTGTTTGATGAATTGAATATTCCAGTTGCGCCGTATAAAGCGGTGACTTCATTGGAAAGTTTGCAATCAGCAGTAGCTGAACTGGGTTTACCCATTGTCCTCAAAACCTCTCGTGGTGGTTATGATGGAAAGGGGCAGTTTGTTTTGCGTTCAGCAGATCAAATTGATCAGGCTTGGGCAGAGTTAGGTCCTGCGGGTGAGCTTATTGCAGAAAGTTTTGTGACTTTCTCACGTGAAGTTTCGATCATTGCTGTACGAGGTCAAAATGGTGATGTGAGAACCTGGGCTTTGGCTGAAAATCATCATCACAATGGTATTTTGTCACACTCGATTGTACCTGCACCGAACAGCGCAGATTTACAACCTGTGGCACAAGACTACATCACTCGTTTATTAAATCATCTTAATTATGTTGGTGTACTCACACTTGAGTTGTTTGTGACTGAAAAAGGCTTATATGCCAATGAGATGGCACCACGTGTGCATAACTCTGGGCATTGGTCGATAGAAGGTGCGGACTGTTCTCAGTTTGAAAATCATGTGCGTGCAGTGGCAGGTTTACCTTTAGGTTCTACTGAGGTTGTGCGTCCTACCGTTATGGTCAATATCATTGGTCAGCATCCAAAATCTGAAGATGTTTTGGCATTAAATGGTGCACATTTACACCTTTATAATAAAACTGAACGTGAAGGTCGTAAGATTGGTCATATTACCTTAATGCCTAAAGATGCTGCTGAATTGACGACTTTATGCCGTCAATTGGCGAAGATTTTGCCAAATCCACTGGCATTAAGTGAAGATATAAATATTTAAGTCCAAAATTGGATATTAAAAAAGCGGTCATCAAATTGACCGCTTTTTTATTTTTTTCATTTCTGTATGATGCACCCTTTTATTTTTAGACTTCCTTGTGGATAAGATTGGTCTTTGGAAATATCTACAAGTTTAAATTTAAAAAATAGTTTTAAATTTAAACCGAGAAAAATGAATTTAAAAGTATTATGAATTTAAATTTTTCCATACATTTTTTAAAATATAAAATTTAAAAATACAATAAAAACAGTGATTTAATATTTTATTGTAAATTTTAACGATTTCTTTTATTTGAATTTAAAGTGATTTAAATTCAAATGCATTTTGTGGATAAAATTTTTAAATTTAAATTTTCTGTGCAAAGTTAAATTGATTGAAAAATGAATTTAAAATTTACGTTTTGTTTCTACAAATTTATCCACAGAATGTTATGTTATACACATAATTTTAATGACAATGATATTGTGAATAGTATGCGTGGCTTTTATTTTTTATGTGGTACTGCTTTATTAGCAATGACGCATGTACATGCTGATCTTGTGATTAATGGTCAGCCTGTATCTTCAGTCAGTTCAACAACACCTACAATTTCTAATTCAACATTTACACCACAACGTGATTTTCAAGGTTGTTTGGCAAATTTGCGCTCAAGTGCAACAGCATCAGGTGTGAGTGGTTCAACTTATGACCGTTATACTCAAAACTTAACACCTGATTATTCTGTTCTGAGTAAATTAGATTATCAACCTGAGTTTTCAACACCAATTTGGGATTATTTATCTGGTTTGGTCGATGATGAGCGTGTGCAACAAGGGCGCCAAATGTTGGCACAGCATCGTGATGTATTAAATCGTGTTGCAGCAGCTTATGGTGTACCCGCAGAAACAGTGGTTGCTGTTTGGGGAGTAGAAAGTAATTTTGGTAATATTTCAGGTAAATATCCATTATTGCAAGCTTTAGGTACTTTAAGTTGCGAAGGTCGTCGTCAAAGTTATTTCCGAGGCGAATTTTTTGCAACGATGAGAATTTTACAACGTGGTGATTTACGTGAAGATCAACTCAAAGGATCATGGGCGGGTGCATTTGGTCATACTCAATTTATGCCGTCAACTTATGAGGAATTGGCTGTAGATTTTGATGGCGATGGTCGTCGTGATCTCGTTTCCAGCACATCAGATGCTTTGGCTTCGACTGCAAATTTTCTTAAAAAGCGTGGTTGGCAAACAGGTATGCCTTGGGGATTTGAAGTCAAAATTCCAGATGGTGCTTCGGTGGGTGGTGAAAGTCGTCGCAATAAAAAATCCCTCAATTCATGGGTAAATCGTGGTTTTACTCGAGTGGATGGTACGCCAATTATTCAAGGCAATCTTTCAGGAAGTTCACAAGCAGGGTTGATGATGCCAGCAGGTGAAAATGGTCCAGCATTTTTAGTGTTTAAAAACTTTGATGCGATTTATAGTTATAACGCGGCTGAAAGTTATGCTTTAGCGATTGCACACTTGTCAGATCGTTTACAAGGTAAGGGAACTTTCCAAACAGCATGGCCAACGAATGATGCAGGAACATCTCGTGCGGAACGTCGTGAAATCCAAAACTTTTTGTTGAAAAAAGGTTATGCAATTGGTGATGCTGATGGGTTGATTGGTGATAAAACGCGCCAAGCGATTCAACAGGAACAAAGCAAATTAGGACTAAATCCGACTGGGCGAGCAGGACAGCAAATTTTAAAAGCATTTAGAAATGAAGCAGCAAAAGGTATGATGCAATAATTCATAATTCATATTTTTAACATCAAAAAAGGTCTGTATAAACAGACCTTTTTATAAATAAATCATATCGATAAATCATCATTACTCAATCGGTGAAGAATCCAATTTAACCGCCTCTAATAAATCTAAAATAACAGCAGTGACATCTTGGGTATGATCACGATCATTGAAAATTTCATAAGCGCTAATCGTGACATCAGTATCACTTGGCAGTTGTTTTTGTTCTTCTTCAATAAGATGTTCAATTGGAAGCAAAGTCTGTTTAATTTCTAAGTGTAGAATGTCATTGAACTCGATATTTTCATCTTCAAGTTCAATAAGTTGCTCGTTAAAATAGGGTAATAAAATAGAATGGAGATACGGTTGAAGTTCAGTAATATCAAAAATTTCGATATCACGAGTCTGTTCAATCGTGCTGATATGATCATTTACTTCTAGAATAATATGATAATAGCTCACAGGTATCTCCTTTAAATATCTAATGATTACCATAGCATGATTTTTAAAAAATAAAATTAATACTGATTAAAAATATGGATTTAAAATTAGCATAATATTTTATAAAAAAATCTTTTTATCTTGAATTTAACATCGCTAAATCTGAAGAAGTTAAACGGAAATTTTGTAAATCTTGCTCTTTCATCACAGGATACATTAAAGCTTTGGGATCGGAGTTATGTCGCAATCCTAAAGCATGTCCAAACTCATGAGCAAGAGTGACTCTTAAATCAGCATCAGATTGAAATTCATAAATATTAATACTCTGACCACTAAATGTGCCTTTATCAAATTGGCGTGGTTGAAAACGTGCATTAAATTGATCTACAGATTGATTGAATTGTTGAGTATTTGAGTTTAATGCATCTACTTGTTGGTTAAGTTGATTTACTTTTTGATTATGTAAAGCAAGTTTTTGGTTTAGATTCAATCGATCAGCTTGTAATTGATTTTTGAGTTGTTCTAGCTGTGCGTGTATAGATGGCGTTACGCCTTGATTGGATTGATGAATACGACTGACAAATTGGTTATATTGACTCATTTTAGTTTCATAATTTACTTTATATATGTCTATCTCACGATTAGATTTGTCTAATTCTGCACGTATCTTTTCAATTTTTTCTCTTTTAATATTTTGATCTTGTTGGGTATTTTCTAAAATATTCAGTGCTTGATTGCGAGCGGAAGATTCTACTTGTCGCTCATCATAAATCAAATGAATCGCTAATTTTGCATTAGGATCATAAATAAATAAGTTTTTCATTGTACCTAAATGCCAAATTTCAGTCGCTTGTTGTGCTAAAAGTTTGACTTGTTCATGACTGATGTTAAAGCGTGGGTCAATTTCACCAATTCGATAACGCAAACGATGGTCTAAGGGGTGTGAAATTCGGTCAATTATAGAATTATGATTCAGTTGAGGATGTAAATGACGTTGTATTGCAAAATAACTGGTAAAAAGAATAATGAAAATAATTAACCAAAAGCGCATTTTTTTATATATAAGAGTTGGAATATAAATAATTTAGCTGAAATTTAAAAATTCACAAGCCCTACCAGAAAAATATATGATGAGTCAAAATGAGTCATTATTCTTTAAATAATGGCTCATATAATATTGGTGTCGCTAATATAGTAAGTAAAATTCCTGAACAAACAAAAGCTAAATCATTAAAAATAGCAGCAAAACTGCTCATGTAAATCCAATGCATAGAAGGTAAAAAATACAACAAAAAAGCAGGAAAAAAAGTATATAAATAGGCTTTTCTAGCCCAATGCTTACGCAAAAATAAGCCAAATGTAATAATACAAACTAAAATAAATGCAGCACAGATAATAAAAAATTCTAAGTTTTGAGGCTCAATGATGAGAATTTTATCCAGTAATGCCAGTTCAGGTTGTGGATTGAGTACATCAATCAAAACTGCAATAATCGGTAAAATAAACTGTGCAGCAATGAGGCTGTAAAATATAGGTACAGTGATAACTGGTAGTTTTTGCATTCTTGTCATTCTCATTTTATGATCTTGATCAATATAGAATAAATCACAGCATAAAAAAACTACTGAATCATTTATTGCTTTAAATCATTTTTATGATAATAAATGCAAAATTATTTGTGCTTTTATTTATAATCAATTGCCAGAAATAACCATAGTAGATTAAATAAAATGAAGATTAAATCTTCATGAATTGAAAAATAAGGTTGAATGAAATGCGATGTTATTTCAAAGAAAAAAAGTAATTGAATGAGTAAAATTATCAAAATAACTTTAAATAAACCGTTTATATACATGTCGTATTTTAATTTATTGTTCATTTTTTTAAATTTCTTTTAATATTTTTTTGAGTATAAATCCAATAAAAAAGCCGTTCAATGATTTGAACGGCTTTTGTGCTAAAGCGACAAATTATTTTTTGTCATCTTTAACTTCAGTGAACTCAGCATCTACAACGCCATCGTCTGCTTTCTGCTGTTGTTGACCAGCATCACCACCGAATTGGTTAGGATCGAAACCTTGAGCTCCGCCTTGACCTTGAGCAGCTTCATACGCACGTTGTGTAATCGGCATAATGATGTTTTGAAGCGCTTCAGTTTTTGCTTTGATATCATCAAGATCGTTTTCTTTTGCAACAGCTTCTAGCTCAGAAACAGCAGTTTCAATCGCAGATTTTTCATCAGCAGTCACTTGGTCACCCAAATCTTTCACTGCTTTTTGTGAAGATGAAACTAAAGCATCAGCTTCGTTACGTGCTTTTGCAAGCTCTTCGAACTTACGATCTTCTTCAGCATTCGCTTCAGCATCTTTGATCATCGCTTCAATTTCAGCATCGCTCAAACCAGAGTTTGCTTTAATCTGAATCGACTGTTCTTTACCAGTGCTCTTGTCTTTTGCAGATACTTTCAAGATACCATCAGCGTTGATGTCAAACGATACTTCAATTTGTGGTACACCACGTGGCGCAGGTGGAATATCGCCTAATTGGAAGTTACCCAACAATTTGTTTTGTTGAGCCATTTTACGTTCACCTTGGAACACTGAAATGTCTACAGCAGGCTGGTTGTCCGCAGCAGTTGAGAACACTTGAGATTTCTTCGCAGGAATCGTGGTGTTTTTCTCAATGATTGCAGTTAACACGCCGCCCATTGTTTCAATACCAAGCGTCAATGGTGTAACGTCAAGTAAAAGTACGTCAGTTTTATCACCAGACAATACAGCACCTTGAATCGCAGCACCAATTGCTACAGCTTCATCAGGGTTTACGTCTTTACGTGGCTCTTTACCAAAGAAGTCTTGTACTTGTTGTTGAACAAGTGGCATACGAGACTGACCACCAACCAAGATCACGTCAGAGATGTCGCTTGTTGAAAGACCAGCATCTTTAAGCGCAATTTTACAAGGCTCAATGGTACGAGCAACCAAGTCAGCAACCAAACCTTCAAGTTTTGCACGTGTAACATTGATCACTAAGTGTTTAGGACCTGTTGCATCAGCTGTGATGTATGGAAGGTTAATTTCAGTTGAGTTCGATGAAGAAAGCTCAATTTTTGCTTTTTCAGCAGCTTCTTTTAAACGTTGAAGTGCAAGTGGATCTTGTTTCAAGTTGAAGTTTTGTTCTTTTTTGAACTCTTCAACAAGATAGTCGATCAATGCATTATCAAAGTCTTCACCACCAAGGAATGTATCACCATTTGTAGACAATACTTCGATTTGTTGGTCGCCATCCAAGTCAGCAATTTCAATGATAGATACGTCAAAAGTACCACCACCAAGGTCATATACAGCAACTTTACGGTCGCCTTCTTTTTTGTCCATACCAAACGCAAGTGCCGCAGCAGTTGGTTCGTTGATGATACGTTTAACTTCTAAGCCTGCAATTTTACCTGCATCTTTCGTTGCTTGACGTTGTGCATCGTTGAAGTACGCAGGAACTGTAATCACAGCTTCTGTTACTGTTTCACCAAGATAGTCTTCAGCAGTTTTTTTCATCTTTTTCAAGATTTCAGCTGAAACTTGTTGTGGTGCAAGTTTCTTGTCGTTTACTTCAACCCAAGCATCGCCATTGTCTGCTTTAACAATTTTGTATGGTACAAGACCGATGTCTTTTTGTACTGCTTGATCTTGGTATTTACGACCGATTAAACGTTTGATTGCATATAATGTATTTTTAGGATTGGTCACTGCTTGACGTTTAGCAGATTGACCTACTAAAGTTTCGCCATCTTTATAAGCAACGATTGAAGGTGTTGTACGTGTGCCTTCAGCATTTTCAATTACTTTAACTTTATCGCCTTCAAGTACAGCAACACATGAGTTTGTAGTACCTAAGTCAATACCGATAATTTTAGCCATTAATGTGTTCCTCTAAATTTTTTTACAATGTTTTCGCTTGTTATCCGATATGAGAGCCATTCAAAAATTTTCAAGTTCATTTTTAGAAAAAATTTAAAAAACTCTCGAATTTTTTAGATTTATTGACCGACCATAACCATTGCAGGGCGGAGCAAACGACCATTTAAGGTATAACCTTTTTGCAGCACTACACCAATTTCATTGGCTTTGGCATTTGGATCAATACCTACAGCTTGATGGAAATCTGCATTAAAGCCGTTTGCTGTATCAGCTTCGACAACACCAAACTTCTCAAGTGTAGTGAGCAATGATTTCAGGGTAAGTTTTACCCCTTCAACAATTGCATTTTCTTCACCAGCAGCTTGAATTGCACGTTCAAGGTTATCAACAGACTCTAATAACTCTTTGGCAAATTTTTCTAGCACAGTCTCTTTATGCTTTTCAGATTCACGTTGAATACGTTCTACGCTTTTTTGAGCTTCATAAACTGCGTTGGCAGTACGTGCTTTTTCGAGCTTTAAACTTTCTTCTAAATTTGTGATTTGTGCTTGTAAATCTTCAACCGCAACTTCAGCTTGCTCATTTTCAGCTTGAGTTTGCTGTTCTGCTTGCTCTTGTTGAAGATCTTGAGCGTCTTGGTTTTGCTCAGTCGCCATTGATTTACTCCGTTTAAATGGGTTCTTAAACATGTACAGTCCTTTTTGGCGTCAGCGCTAACTGCGTTAATACTGAACTGCCATGATTGTTTAATTCATGAATAGTTAAAAGGTATGGGCAAGCCAATAAAATTCAAGTCCTCTATAGATAATATTTCTATTTCCTTCTAGCTAAATACACTATTTTTCTTGTGTTGGTGAGGTTTTATGTGTTGATGATTGTTTTATCGCTATAAAATGTACATGAAAGTTATAGAAATAGATTAATCGTCAAAATGTATCATCTTATAGGAAATATGTATTTTTAATTGAGTGAATAGTTATGTATGATTTTTGATCAAATTATCATGCTGTAGTTTCTTTTTAATTGTTAAAATTCCTTTTCGTAGCTTATCCAAACTCCTTGGATAAGCTTTTTTTGTCTAAAATGACAACTTACAATGTAAAACTAAACTTGTTTTATATTGCAATATATAACTCAAAAATGAAAAAACTATCATTTTAAATTGAGATAAAATTTAAATTTATAAATTAAATCAAATATTTGATTTAAATTTGTGTCAGGTTTTTGCTGTGTTTGAGTTATTAATAAAACCGCAACACGTGGTTACCTGATTGGCTTAAAAGTCTAACCAAGAGCACACGCAGTACAGAAAAATATCAGGAATGATAGGCAACACAAAGAAGACGTCGCTTTGTGAAGTTTATAATGTTTAAAAAGGAAGTATTTTTTAATGAAAAAGTTAGGTTTAATTTCACTATTATTAACTGGTGTATCTTTCGCTGCTGTTGGATGTACATCCACTGAATCTACGAGCACACCAGAGACGGCTGCAACTCAGCAAAGTTCTCAAGTTGAAGAAAACTCTGCACAAGCTTCAACCCTAGATCATTCTTCACAAACAGGTGTCGCTGTACAATCCGATCCAACACTGCAACAAGCAGAGCCTGTACAAGTGAATCCTGAAACAGATGTTGTTGAACAACCAGCAGCACAATAACAAGGTTTAAATACAAAAATAGACAGGGAAATTGAATGCCATTCCTGTCTGTTTTTATATACAACGAAAAATTGAGATGATTTAAATTTTACTTTTGATGTTTAAAAACGGAGAACTCATTTTGTAATGAAAATTAGTCTCTGTCTTGGTTGTTTTGCCCACGACGATCTCGTTTACGATCATTGTCCCGACGTTGTTCACGACGATCCCACTGCTGATCTTTCTTATTATTTTCGGCACGATTTGGAATCACAGGTTTTTGTTGCTGACGATGGTCCCATGTATGTTGAGGAAGCTGTTGAATACGATAATCTGCTCTTTGTCGACGTACTCGTTCAGAACGCTCTTGTCTTTCTCTGCGTTCCCAGTCATAACGGCGTTGACGCTCTTGCTCGAGTCGGGCTTGTTGTAAACGATAAGCACGTTCTCGTTCCCAGCGATTACGATCTGAGTTATGATCATAGCCACGATCACGATCATAAGCGCCATATTGATAGCCGCCTTGGCGATATGAGCCATCTTCAGGAAAAGCAACACAACCCACAGCCAATAAAGCGGTAGCTAAAGACATAATAATTGCTTTAATCGCCATAATGACCTCCTTAATGGAATAATGAATAGCATAAAAAAGTTAGATTTAAAGCTAAAAAGCTAATGACAAGTCCTATCAGGTCAGATTAGCGTATCTAAGTTTTATATTTGTATATAGATTGCTAGACTTCTATACGAATATAGTCAGCTAAAGCCTGATCGTGTAGAAAATATGAAGAATCAAGTAAGCAGAAGGACGAACTATGGTCGCTTTTAACAAAAACATCCAAGAATTAATAGAAAAGGCACAAGGTCCTGCAGCTCGTTCTTTGGATCGTTTACCTAAATTTGCACAAGAATCACTGGTCAAACTATTAGGCTATCCTTATCAGTATCCACAATTAGACAGCTTTACTAAATGCATGATGGCTGCCCAATTCAAACAGGGAAAAATGGGTTTTATTGGTGCAAATGTAGAATATTCGCGTAAACAATTCGAAGTACAAATGCAGTCCATCATCAACAAACCAACCTATGTACAATCTGTTGAGGATATTCGTTTACCATTACAAAGTGGCAGTATTTATGCGCGTCATTACCATCCTGCACCAAGTAAAAAATTACCTATGATTGTGTTTTATCATGGTGGTGGTTTTGTTGTTGGAAGTGTTGATACCCATGATGAAGTTTGTCGACTCATTGCAACTTATGCAAAAGCACAAGTATTAAGTGTTGAATATCCCCTTGCACCCGAAGCTGGACCACGTGAACTTATTCAGTCTTGTGAAGATGCTTTAGCTTGGGTTTATCAAAATCGTCGCCAATTTAAAATTTTAAAAAATAGAATTGCAGTTGCAGGAGATAGTGCTGGAGGAAATATAAGCACAGTGATTGCACAAAGAACTGTAAATACATCTTATGCACCTCAAGCTCAATTTTTAATTTATCCTGTAGTGGATTTTAAAAGTCGACATCCTTCATTTTTTGCATATAAAGATGGTTTAGTTTTAACGGGTTTAGACGTAGATTATGTGACAGACTATTATGTGACAAAATTTAATATTCATTTAGATGACGCAATAATTTCACCGACTTATGGTCAGTTGAAAAAAATAGCACCTACATTTTTAATTACAGCAGGTCATGATATTTTACATGACGAAGGGAAAATATACGCTTACAAATTACGTCAAGCAGGCGTTAAAGTGAATTATCATGAGTATGAAGACCAGACGCATGGCTTTATTAATTTGACACCTGTCTCTCGAAAAGCCAAAAAGAACTTGATCGAAATGAGCAAAGAGTTCCGTAAGTTTTGGGATAAACAATAAAATTGAAATCTGGGCACAAGTCATCTTTTATAGCAAACGAAGACTTGTGCTAAAAATGATGAGCAGACCTAAAAATATTCAACTCAAAGCTTATGCCTAAGTTTTACTGTGAGTAAAAATTTTTTTAAAAATAAAAAATAGATGTTTTGCTGAATACTCATTTTCATTCTATAAAAGCACACTAAAATATTTTTTTATCAATGATTCAGGATCAATGCAATGATTAAGGAAATTGGACTTAGTTTAGGCGTATTACTACTTGCTCAACAAACTTATGCAAATACAGATATGCAAATAAAAACAAACTTTGGAACAATAGAAATCGAACTCTATGATGATAAAGCACCATTATCAGTTACAAACTTTAAAAACTATGTGAAAAGTAATTTTTATAATGGCACTATTTTTCATCGTGTCATTCCGGGCTTTATGATTCAAGGCGGTGGAATGAATGAAAAAATGATTGAAAAGTCAACTCAGGCTGCAATTAAAAATGAATCAGTAAATGGTTTGAAGAATGATCGTGGCACACTTGCAATGGCAAGAACTAATCACCCTGACTCAGCGACAAGTCAATTCTTTATTAATGTTGCAAATAATGACTTTCTTAATAAGTCAGCTGGTAACTCTGGATATGCGGTTTTTGGCAAAGTAACAAAAGGAATGGATGTAGTTGATAAAATTGTGAATGTGCCAACAGAAAATTACGGCATGCATCAAAATGTTCCTAAACAGTCTATTAAAATTATCAACATAAGTTATAAAGTTGCTCCAAATAAATAATTGAAAAAATAAAGCAGAAATATTTTATTCATATTTTTGCTTTATAATTATAGGTTTACACTTAAAATTGTTAAAAAATGCTCCACTTTGGTGCGTAAAAAAACAACACTCGATAAAACAGATGCTTAAAAGTGCTTGCAAGCTTTTTAAAAACCCCTATACTGTGCTCATCCCGACGCGATACAGCAAACAAACTTAGCTTACAGGGTTAGGTTGTTGAATGTTTTTTGCGTTTATTTAGCACTGACGAAGTGTTAAGTTAATCATTAAGAGATTATGAAGAACAACTTGTGTGGATTTTTACTGATTGATTGATCGAAATTATTTTCATTGATTGATGGTAGAAATTACTCGAAGTTTATTTGAGAAATATTTGTCAGAAAA
>NZ_JACANU010000013.1:0-69696 GCF_030329325.1 Acinetobacter sp. 226-1 | reverse complement strand
GTGAAACCTCTTTGCGCTGATGGTAGTGTGGGGTTACCCATGTGAGAGTAAGTCATCGCCAGCTTTTAAATCTAAAAGCCCCCTCAAAGCGACGGGGCTTTTTTTATGGGGGAAGGAAAGGGAAATAAATTAAAATAATATATAGATAAATGATGCAGAGCATTATACTATTTTTTCTAAATACACTTGATGCGTATCATCATTTAAAATTAGATTATATTTTTTATGAGATTGATGTTGTGCAACACAAAGTTCACCAATAAAAAATAATTCATAGCCAAGATTAGTGGTTAGATATTTAATTAATTTCTCTTTTTTAGTTTTTTGTTTTTCCATATAGTCACCCCATATCTCAAGAAAAATTGGTGGATAATTACTCTGTTTTAACCACTTTTTTGCCCCTTTAATGACATCAAGTTCCATGCCTTCGACATCAATTTTAATAAGATCTGCAGAGGGTAATGTTAGATGATCTATTTTTTGTAAATCTACAGACTCATACTGCTTATCATGATGATGGGCAAAGTGATGTTCAGCTTGTTCAGCTCGGATTTTGGCGTCTAAAGAGAGAGCTCCAACATTATTTTCTGTATGTAAATCTAAGATGGGTACTTCAATCGTACCTTGCTTATTTCCAATCGCTAGGTGATAAGCATGACAAGTTTGTGTGAGATGATTGGCAAAAATATTTCCACAGAGCTGATAAAATACTCCTCGTTGTGCTTCGAAACTATGTACAACGCCTTGCCGTGATTGAATAAGTTTAGCAATTGGAATAGAAATAGCACCTAAATTTGCACCAATATCAATAAATACAGGTTGATCTATATCTCTTAAAAAATGTTCTGACAAAATTAAAGTAAATTGATCCCAATATTGTCCTTTTTTGATTTGTGTACTGATTAAATCAGGTCCTGCAGTCAGTAAAAATTGTAAATTTTCTACAGGATATAATTTTACATTCAATGAATGTTTGTTTTGTTGTTCTAAATTATTTTCCATCTATTTTATTCCAAATGAAAAAAAAGAATTGCGATGTGTTTGTTTAAAATACAATGTGATAGATACATAATGCAATCTTTATTCAAGTAATTTCATTACATCTTCTTCAGTTAATTTTACTTCATGTTCATGGTCAGTGCTGAGAATTGACTGGGTTAATTGGGCTTTATTTTTCTGCAAAGCTAAAATTTTTTCTTCTATACTTTGATTTGTAATTAATTTATAAACAAACACAGGTTTATCTTGACCAATTCGCCAAGCTCGGTCAGATGCCTGATCTTCAGCCGCAGGATTCCACCATGGATCATAATGAATCACAGTATCGGCTGCTGTGAGATTTAAACCCACCCCTCCAGCTTTTAAACTGATTAAAAATACAGGGATATCACCAGATTGAAATGCAGTGATCACCTCATCTCGTTTTTTAGTTTTTCCAGTTAACTTAACATGCTTGATTTTTAAAGTAGTGAGTTGATTTTCAATAAGTTGTAGCATGGTGGTAAATTGTGAAAAAACTAAAATTTTACGCCCTTCTTCGACCATATTGGTAATCATTTCAATGAGTTGATCTAGTTTTGCTGATTGAATATTTTCATCTTTAAGATAGTCTAACTTTAATAAATGAGGGTGACAGCAGATTTGTCTGAGTTTTAATAGTGCACTTAAAATTTGAATTTGACTACGTTTAAAGCCTTGAGCCGCGATGAGTTCACGAATATCTTTTTGCATGGTTGCACGAACAGCTTCATATAGCTTTGACTGCTGTTCATTCATATCAATATTTACTTCAATCGTCGTTTTTTCTGGCAGCTCTTTAGCAACATCAGTTTTTAAACGGCGTAACATAAAAGGTTTAATACGAGAAACTAAGCGATTTTTGATTATTGTATCGCCTTCTTTTTCAATGGGTGTACGGTATTTCTTATTAAATACGTCTTGTGTATATAAAAAACCTGGCATTAAAAAGTGGAATAATGACCAAAGCTCACCTAAATGGTTTTCTATCGGTGTACCTGTTAAACAGAGACGATGCTGAGCTTGAATTTGTCTTGCCACTTGAGCTGCTTTTGCTCGTGGGTTTTTGATATTTTGTGCTTCGTCTAAAATAAGAATATGATATTGATATTTCAGGATATATTCTTCATCACGTCCTAAAAGTGGGTAGGTACTGAGAATAAGATCTGCATCTGGAATATTTTCGAAATGTTCAAGACGATTTTGACCTTGTAAGATTAAAACCTTTAATTCAGGTGCAAATTTTTCTGCTTCTTTGCGCCAGTTTTGCATTAATGATGTCGGTGCAATAATTAAAGCAGGATGTTGATCAAGTCTTCCCGCTTGTTTTTCGATCAATAAATGTGCCAATGTCTGTGCAGTTTTTCCTAAACCCATATCATCAGCAAGAATACCGCCATGGTTAGTTTCACGTAAAAATTGTAACCAACCTAAGCCCTGTTGTTGGTAAGGACGTAATTCACCTTGAAAGCCTTGAGGCGTTGCAATTTGTTGTTGGTAGCATTGATTGAGTTTATGAGCAAATTGGTATAAAGGTTCTGAAGTTTGCCATGGCATACCTAAAGTATGCTGTAAATCAATGAGTTGTGCTGCATCATAGCGATCAAACTCTGCTGAATCAGGATGTTGCAAGATCTCTTTAAGATAAATAAAAATAGGTTTAATTTCTTGTACTTTTAAGGTCAATTGTGGTTTTTGATCACCTAAATTTACGATAAAGTAGCCATCATCTTCTAATTCTTCAATGAATTCAGGATCTAACATAATTGGCATTTTAGACACAAGATATGCTAAAAGTTGGATGACATCATATGTATTGCCATCAAGGTCTTGAACCGTTGCACCGACTTCAAACCAGTTTTGTTTTTTTGTCGATTCGACTAAATTTAATTGAAAATTTTGTGTCGCTAATAATTGAAATAAGCTGTCAGGTGTATGTTCAACTTTCCATCCTAATTGTTCAATTTTATTTTCAGGAATCAGGTGATGAATCCAATCTTTTGGATCAGCACAAATGATTGAGTTTTCAGTCGTTGTGTCAAAGGCAGGACGCTTGTTTTTATTGATTTGTGTGAGCCATTGAAAAGAGGGGATTAATTTTTTCAAAGATTCAACTTGCTGTTTTTCAAATTTTAAATCACGTTGTTGTTTGACTGCTTTTTCATTCAAAATTTGAATGATATATTCCTCAGTGACTCCAGCTTTGATTCGTCCTGATGGATATTCAAATTCAATTTCAGCAATGGCATAGTGATGCATATGGGTTAAACGATGATATTGTGGAAATCCACCAAAACGTATAATTGGAACGGGTTGTCCTGTGATGGTTTCGATATTTTGTGCCAAATGTGCTTGTGGCAGGTCTTCAAAAATCGAATAAGGCTGAATGACTTGTTCAAACTCAGCTAAAAGATCCGCAGGAAGTTGCGGCATATTGATTAATTCTTTAATCATTTCACTTGAATAAGAAGACTCTAATATGCCGACTTGATTTTTTAAAGTATCAAGGTAACTTAAAGGATGTGAATGAATAATATAAATATTTTGGTTGTGCTCAGTTGTTAATCTTTGATGATTTTGATCAAAAAATTGTGCCTTTAATTTTTCAGTCTGTTGTTTAGGGTGTGAATACCAATCAAACTCAAGTTGATAAAGTTCATCTGACCAGACTAAAGCAGGATTCTGAGTATTTAAATTATAACAAACACCTTTTTGAACCACCATTTTGAGTTGTTCTTGGTAGATACCTGAAATGTCCCATGTTGAAGGATAGTTGTAGCTACTTGTGTTATTGAAGTTTAATTTTGCAAAAAAATAGAGATGATTAAAAATATTTTTGTCTTCATTGGAGACTTTTAAGCGACCATTCGGCACATTGTCATAACTGGTATAGTGTTCAGTTTTACTAATATGACTGTCTTTGGTGCGACGTGCTTTATTGACAATTAATTGTAATTTTTTTGAGTTTTTCTTTGGCTCAAAAACATAAACCAATTGTGGCAATGTTGTTGTTTGTTTTGATTTTTCTATAGCCAATTGCTGACGAAATTGTTCTAACCATGCTTTGGCTGTGTAATGTGTGGCATGATTTTCTTGTGCTTGATTTGCATTATTATTTGTTTGTTTATTTAGTGTTTTTTGATATTGATGATCGTAATAATAACGTGCTAATGCTGCCGCATGTTTACAATTAAAACCGACAGGGCAACTACATTCGTTATCTGTAATTTTATCGGTGCTTAGGTCAATACGAATAAAAGTATCATACCAATCTGTACCTTTAATTTGAGTTTCAATCTCCAAATAATTATTTTCAAGATGTGTATCTAAATTTGCCAATTCAATTTTTTTCACATAATTTAAACTGCGTTGAATGGTTACAGTACTAAAGTGAGATAAAAATTGAGACAGTGTGATCATCAGTACATCATATAAAAACAAATAACCTGAGATTGTAATCGTATTTTATTGAATAAAAAATAAATATTTTACGTAGAGTAAGAGTAGTCTTGGCTAAAACATTCATATTGAAAAAGCTAACTTGGACATTTTCGCAACTTAAAAATATTCAAAATCTGTCAAGATAAGTCTTTGAATATAAAATAAGGATATTGATTATAATGACGCCTAATCCAGTTTATTACACAGAGCAACATTTCGCATTTGCAGATTCAGTTCGTAAATTTGTTCAAAATGAACTTATGACACATATTCATGAATGGGAAGAAGCCGAAACTTTTCCACGTGAACTGTATCAAAAAGCAGCTGATATTGGATTACTTGGATTAGGATTTGATGAAAATTATGGTGGTATTGCAGAGACAGATGCATTTCATGTTTTATTATCCTCGATTGAATTAGCAAAAACAGGTTCAGGTGGTTTGTGCGCATCATTGCTTTCACACTCCATTGGTGCACCACCGATTAATCATTTTGCATCTGCTGAAATTAAAGAAACTGTTTTAACGAAAATATTGGCAGGTGAAAAAATATCTGCTTTAGCAATTACAGAACCCACTGGCGGCTCAGATGTCGCAGCATTAAAAACCACAGCTGTTCGGGATGGAGATGATTATATTGTCAGTGGGGAAAAGACCTTTATTACTTCGGGAATGCGAGCAGATTATTATACGGTTGCAGTGCGTACTGACCCTGATGCCAAAGGTCCGAATGGCATTTCCATGTTGTTGATTGATGCACATAGCGAAGGGATCAGCAAATCTAAACTCGATAAAATGGGTTGGTGGGCTTCAGATACCGCACATTTACATTTTGACAATGTCCGTGTCCCTGCAAAAAATTTGTTGGGTGCTGAAAATATGGGCTTTCTTGTGATTATGAATAATTTCAATATGGAACGTTTCTTTCTTGCAGCGAGCAGTTATGGTTTTGCCTTGACCTGTTATGAAGAAGCTTTGGAGTGGGCAAAAGAACGTAAAACCTTTGGTAAGCGTTTGGTTGACCATCAAGTGGTTCGTCATAAGTTGGTGGATATGGCAACACGTTTAACCACGACACGCGCTTTGCTAGAAGACACGGCTTATCGTTTGGGACGACCTGAGTTACAAGGCAATGAATTGATTGCACAGATTTGCATGCTGAAAAATGTTGCAACGCAAACCATGCAGTTTTGTGCAGATGCAGCAGTGCAAACACTGGGTGGCATGGGCTTTATGCGTGGCACAAAATCTGAGCGTATTTACCGTGATGTCAAAGTAAATATGATCGGTGGTGGCGCTGAAGAAATTATGAAAGATTTGGCAAGTCGTCAGTTAGGGTACTAGTTTGCTTGAAGCTTTAAAATCAATGCGGTGAAAATTTTCACCGCTTTTCATATGTGATGTTAAAAATATTTAATTGAGTGTTGCTAGTTCTTCTAATGTCACCTGACGAATTTCAAAAATTGGTTCTTTTAGCAAAGCATTGAGTGATTTGATCCAATTAAATGAGTCTTGGTCAGCAAAACTTTTGACTTTTAATTGTTGATTTTCATAACTAAGCCAAAAATTGTCATGAATGAGTTGTTGTAATAATGTGGGTGAATCACTCAGCTCTTCTAATGAACCATTCAACTCAAGTTTTAAATCACCAAAAAATTCGTTAATGGTTTGTTCTTTCCAATAATCTTCAACATAGTTTTTATCATCAAATAAAAATAGTTCATTTTGACCTGTTAAGAGTACGGATTCTTCAGGTGTAGAGGCATATACATAGCTTTGGGTTGTTGGGTTAAAAAGTACATAATTCGGTAATGAATCATCAATTTCGATCAGTTGATAATGCAAAATGCCTGAAAGCTTGGCAAACTCAAAAGCATCATCTTCATTCATTTCGGGAATTGATTCGCCATCAAATTCTTCGCCTGTTTTTTCTAAGATAAAGGCTTCAATGGCTTCATATTGTTGGTCATCACCTTCGCCATTTGCAATGGAAAAATTGTAGTAATCATCTTGATATAAGGCACGTACAATCAACTTCTTGTACTGTTGTTCGGCTTCAGTTTTGTCACTATAAACTGCTTTAATTGCCCCTTGCATTGCCCAGTCGAGATCATACCATTCATCATTATAGCCGAATGATTGATGGCGAATCACATATTTGTTATTACTCATCTTCTTCTCCATTGCTGATTTTATTGAGTTGTTCTAAGGTAATTTGTCTAACTTCAAAAATCGGTTGTTTTAATAATGCATTGAGTGCTTTTAATTCGGTAAAGTGAAGGTCATCCCAGTCAATATTTACAAGACTGTTTCGATCTTCTGCATATACAATATTTGGGGTATTCGTCGCTAAAGTTTTTAGTATTTCAGGGCTATCACTGATTTGGTCTAAAGTTTTATCAAAAATATGAACGTTAAAATCATATTCAAAAAGACTCAGTTCAAAATTTTCAAGCGTACTAAAATTTTCATCTGTACTATCAAAAGTATTGTTATATTCTCCTTTGAGATAATCATTTTGTGTATTTGACCAAAGAATATAAATCGGTTGATTATCTTCAAATTCAAGCAATTGATACCATAAAATACCTGAAAGCTTGGCAAATTTAAAAGCATCATCCTCACTCATTGGAGGGAGGGTTTCAAACTCGTCAATGTCATCTAAATTTTCATCTTCTTCAAGTTCAACTTCTATATTGTTTTCTACAATAAATTCATAAGCTTGCTGTGCAATTTCAGTATCACCATTATATTCGTATAAGCTATCTTGTTGATATAAAGCTTCTACAATCAGCGTTTTATAGGCTTGTTCAGCTTCTTGCTTATTGTCATAGATGGCTTGGATATATCCAAGCTCAGCATTATAAGTACTGAAATATTCATCATTGTAGCTAAAGTTATTTTGGCGAATAACGTATTTAGTGGTCATAATATTTTTTTCCTTTTCTAAAAATAGAATTAAGCAATTTTTGTTTTCAATTCTTGAAGTTTTAATGCACTCGGTGGAACAACCGTGCCATTGTCCATCCACAGTTCAAAGCGCATCGGATTGAAAAACATGGCAGGGCTAATATCAAACTCGATGAACTTGGCTTCACTTTTGCCCATCATGGGTAAAATAGTGTTAATAAACCAACTGTTATGTGTGATCAGTAAAGACTTGAGCTGACCTGTCACCGACAAGGGTGAAAGTAGAGTGGCTGAAAGTTTTGGGTCATCAATGACTTCGGTATGGAATTTTTCTAAGCGTTTGGCTAAACCTTTGGTCGGAATATCTTGCATTGCTGCCACAAAATCGCTCAAAGTTGGAATAAAGCGATGATGAAAATCCACCAATAAATGATCTTTTTCACAGAGGTCTTTGACTTCAATACTTGAGCCTGCACTGTTTTGAAAATGATGACCAAAAATTGGAATAATGACTTCTTGCACACCCCAAAAAGTATGCAAAATTCGATGGCGGTTGTCGGTACAGAGCATTTTAGTGCTGTCGATTAAGGCGTGAATGTCGATATAATCTTCGAGTTCGCCACCCCTGCGTTTTTGTGAAATTTGAGCATGTTGTACTGGATTCATTGTTTTAGTTTAATTGTTTTAAAGTCAGTAGATTAGCAAAAATGAATGACAATAAAAATAACTTTTAAATCGGCTGCGTTAAGTCATGTCGTTTAGTTTTTTATTTAGATCGTTCAGTTAATTCGATGATATGTCGATCATGATTCATAATGACTGCTCGAAAGCCAAATGAAGTGAGTTGAGGCTGTAATATTATTTTTTCAATATCAATCATATTTTTCAGTAATTCAACTAAGTTTTCAACGTGAAAACCTAATCTTATATTTTGCGTTAAATTGCTTAGATCAGTGGCGGCAGGATATATTTCAAAAACGAGTCCATTCATCATACAAGAATAATGTTGAGGTCCATTTCCATGTTGTTCTGTTTGGAATTCAAGTCCAAATTGGCGATAAAAATTTTTAGATCGTTCGATATTTTCTACTTTTAGAACGATGAGATTGATAAGCATAGGTATACTCGTTAATTGGGTTCAATTATCTTATTTATTTTACCTCATCACCATTTCCCAAACCATTTCTGTCAATTGCTCCAAAGAAATTTTGCCATTTGGGTTATACCACGTCACCGTCCATGCAATCGCACCACCGAGTAAACGTCGCCAAATAAAAGCATCATGCTGAATTTTATTTTGTAGGCGTAATGTTTCAATGACATTGAGCCAAATTTGCTCATAATCATGACGCAGTTTCAACAATTCATCCTGACGTTCTTTTGACAGCGCAAACCATTCATAGACCAAAACCGCCATTGCCGAACCTGTATCGCCTGTAATGGAAGTCAATTCTGCTTTAATTAAATGCTTCAATTGTTGCTCAGCATCCTCTGATTGTGCAGTGGCATCCAACAAACGAGCATGGTTATAAATGATGGTTTCGTGCATCACATTGGCAAGAATATCATCCTTACTTTTAAAATGATGAAACAAACTACCCGACTGAATCCCAATAAAATTTGCCAACTCACGCACTGTGGTTTTTTCATAACCTTGCTTATGAAACAAATAGGCAGCGCCTTGTAATAAACGCCCACGAGCACTTGCATCGAAGCAGGCAATCGGTTGAATTTCATTTATGGAGCAGGCAATCATTGGTATTTTTTCCAAATAAATGAATGATTTATGATTTTTTATAGCAAAATAAACACATTTGCCAATTCAGCATAACATTTTGTACTTTACAAACCAAGCGCTTGCTTGGTAGATTGGAGTATAAATTTTATTCACAACAATGAAAACAATCGAGCTGTGGAAAGGGTGCGAAAATGGAAGATCAACGTATAGTCAAAATTGGATGTGCTTCTGGTTTTTGGGGAGATACCAATACCGCCGCATTCCAATTGGTGCATTTATCCGATATCAATTATTTAGTCTTTGATTATCTTTCAGAAATTACCATGTCCATTATGGCAAAAGCCATGATGACCCATCCTGAACATGGCTATGCGCTCGATTTTGTCAGTCGTGTTATGACGCCATTGATCAAAAAAATCAGTGATAAAAAAATTAAAGTGATCAGCAATGCAGGTGGGGTAAATCCATTGGCATGTCGTGATGCTTTGCAAAAAGTGATTGAAGCACAAGGTCTGGATTTAAAAGTGGCTGTGGTTTTAGGTGATGATTTGATGCCAAAACAAGCTGAATTCAAAAGCCAAAACATTAAGGAAATGTTCAGTGGCGAAGAGTTGCCAAGTCATTTAGCAAGTTGTAACGCTTACCTTGGTGCGATTCCAATTCGTGATGCATTGGCAGCAGGCGCAGATATTGTGATTACAGGGCGTGTGGTCGATTCAGCCGTTGTGCTTGCACCTTTGATGTATGAATATCAGTGGTCAGTTGATGATTATGACAAGCTTGCGCAGGGTTCATTGGCAGGACATATCATTGAATGTGGTGCGCAATGTACGGGCGGAAATTTTACCGATTGGCGTTTAGTTGAAGGCTTTGACAACATGGGATTTCCAATTGTCGAAGTTAAAGAAGACGCGTCTTTTGTGGTGACTAAGCCGAATGGTACAGGCGGTTTGGTTTCAACAGCAACTGTAGCAGAGCAAATTGTTTATGAAATTGGCAATCCGCAAGCTTATTTATTACCTGATGTAAGCTGTGATTTCAGTCAGGTCAAATTGGAACAAGTTGGTGAACATCGTGTTGCGGTAACGGGTGCGACGGGTCGTGCGCCAACGCAACAATACAAAGTCAGCGCAACTTATCCTGATGGCTATCGTGTTTTAGTCAGTTTCTTAATCGCAGGGCGTGAAGCCCCTGAAAAGGCACAAGTCATTGCCGATGCCATTTTAAATAAATGTGAACGCGTCTTAGCTTTGCGTTCAGTGCCTCCATTTCAAGAGAAATCAGTGGAAATTTTGGGTATTGAAAGTACTTATGGAGCAAATGCACGTCATACAGACAGCCGTGAAGTTGTGGTGAAAATCGCAGTGAAGCACATGTTTAAAGAAGCATGTATGTTCTTTGCTTCGGAAATTGCACAAGCATCAACAGGCATGGCGCCTGCATTGGCAGGGATTGTTGGTGGTCGTCCCAAAGCTTCACCTGTGATTAAACTTTTCTCTTTCCTTGTTGATAAATCAAAGCTCAATGTTGAAATTGACATCAATGGTCAACGTCAAAAAGTCGCTATTCCTCAAGGCTCCATAGAGCAATCTTTCACACAACGACCAGTAGGTGAAGTCGCTCACTTTACAGGTGATGAAGTTGAGGTTGCATTGGTCGATATAGCGCATGCGCGTAGTGGCGATAAAGGCAATCACAGCAATATCGGCGTCATCGCACGTCAGCCTGAATTTTTACCGTGGATTCGTGCCAATTTGACTGCTGAAAATGTCACGAAATATATGCAACACGTTCTCAATCCTGAAACAAGCAAAGTCATTCGCTATGAGATTGAAGGTTTTAATGCCTTAAATATTCTTTTGGAAAATGCTTTGGGTGGTGGTGGTATCGCGAGTCTGCGTATCGATCCACAAGGTAAAGCCTTTGCACAACAGTTGTTGGATATGCCTGTGAAAGTGCCAAAGGGATTGGTGAAATAAAAGCTCCTTCTCCCTTAGGGATGAGGACTGAAAGTCCGCAAGGGGATGAGGGGAATTCATGAAAGGTCTTTTTGAAATGCCCCCTCCCTTGCGAAGCAGTACTTCTCATCCCTCAAAGGTGGAGGGGATTTTCTTGAAGAATATTGAAAATTGGAAATCAAAGAAAACAAATTGGAAATAAAAATGCATTATCACTCAATATTTAGATCAGATGCTTTTCAGGATAAAGTCGTTATTGTGACAGGTGGTGGCTCAGGCATCGGGCGTTGTACCGCACATGAGTTGGCGGCATTGGGCGCGCAAGTGGTGATCACAGGACGCAAAGTTGAAAAGTTGGAAAAAGTCAGTGCTGAAATCACGGAAGATGGTGGCAAGGTTCATTTCATTGTCTGTGATAATCGTGAAGAGCAACAAGTCAAAGACATGATTGCTGAAGTGATTGAAAAATTTGGCAAGCTCGATGGCTTGGTGAATAACGCAGGCGGTCAATTCCCTTCAAATTTAGAAGGCATCTCGGCAAATGGTTTTGATGCAGTGATCCGTAATAACCTGCATTCAACATTTTACTTAATGAAAGAAGCCTATAACCAATGGATGGCAAAACATGGTGGCAGTATTGTCAATATGGCGGCAGACATGTGGGGCGGAATGCCGGGTATGGGGCACTCAGGTGCGGCACGTTCAGGCGTGGATAATCTGACCAAAACTGCTGCAGTGGAATGGGGGCGTTCCGGCGTTCGAGTCAACTGTGTTGCACCGGGATGGATTGTGTCCTCAGGTATGGACAATTATTCGGGTGATTTTGCCAAATTTATTATTCCAAGTCTTGCTGGTAACGTGCCTTTAAAACGGATGGGCACGGAGTCGGAAATTTCATCAGCAATTGTTTATCTATTGTCAGAAGCTGCGGGTTTTGTTTCGGGGATGACCATTCGCATCGATGGTGCTGCTTCACTCGGTACGCGTATGTATCCACTTGCTGATGCGACTAATAGTGTCTCGTTCAATGGTTTCCATCGTGCCTTTATTCCAGATGTATTGAAGTCACAATTGGAAGAGCAAACACAACACAATAAATCTACAGGGGAAAATTCATGACGATTCTCCAATCTGAAATTGCTGTGGGTAGTGAGCAATTTGAACAGAATAAAGAAGCCTTGCTTGCACAGATTGCAGAAATTCGTGCAGTACAAAATAAAAGTATTGAAAAATCTTATACAGCAAAGCCGAAGTTTGATAAACGAGGCAAAATCTTACCACATGAACGTGTTCGTCTTATTTTAGATGCAGATTCACCTTTTGTAGAACTATGCGGTTTGGTCGGCTATGGCATGCATGATGATAAAGATGGTTCTGATGCAGGTGGGGGAATTCTTGCAGGAATTGGATTTGTCAGTGGTGTACGCTGTTTAGTCACAGCAAGCAATAGCGCAATTAAAGGTGGCACAATTTCCCCGATGGGTGTCCGTAAAACGCTACGTATCCAAGAAATTGCCATGAAGCAAAAACTTCCTGTCGTGGCTTTAACTGAAAGTGGTGGGGCAAACCTAACCTATGCGGCAGAAGTATTTACTGATGGTGGTAAAACTTTTGCTAATCAAGCACGTATGTCAGCAATGGGTATTCCACAGATTTCTGTGGTACATGGTAATGCTACAGCAGGTGGTGCCTACCAACCGGGTTTATCTGATTATGTGATTTCAGTGCGTAAAAAGACCGAGATGTTTTTAGCTGGACCACCTTTGTTATTGGCTGCAACAGGTGAAGTGGCAAGTGCTGAAGAATTGGGTGGTGCCGAAATGCATGCTCAAGTTGCAGGTACTGCAGAATATTTAGCTGAAAATGATGCTGATGGTTTACGAATCGCTCGTGAAGTTCTTGAGCATTTAAATTGGAAAGAACAAACGCATTCACTGGATGAAAACTATAAAGAACCACGTTACGCCATTGAAGAACTACTGGGCATTATTCCCACTGATCCAAAACAACCTTTAGAGATGAAAGAGATTATTGCCCGTCTGGTCGATGATTCAGACTTTCTCGAGTTTAAACAAGAATACGACTCACATACGGTATGTGGATGGTCAAAAATCGGTGGTTTGAATGTCGGGATCATAACTAACAATGGTCCAATTACCACACAAGGTGCGGCAAAAGCGGCACAATTTATTCATCTTTGTGAGCAGACACAGCGACCGTTATTATTTTTGCATAACACCACAGGTTTTATGGTGGGAACAGATGCGGAGCAGAACGGCATTATTAAACATGGTTCTAAATTGATCCAAGCAGTAACCAATTGTACCGTTCCAAAAGTCTCGATCGTGGCACATGGTTCTTATGGTGCAGGGAACTATGCGATGTGTGGTCGTCCTTTAGATCCAGATTTTATTTTTGCATGGCCAAATTCGCATGTCGCCGTGATGGGTTCTGCACAGGCAGGTAAGGTTCTACGTATTGTGGCTGAAGAAAAGCAAAAAGCTGCGGGCATGGAACCCAATGCACAAATGTTAGATTTTCTAGAACAAAGTACAGCGGTCAAATTAGAGCAGCAATCTACTGCTTTATTTAATACGGCAATGCTGCATGATGATGGCATTATCGACCCACGAGACACACGTAAAGTACTTATTTTTCTATTTAAAACAATTTATGAGTCAAGAGCTCGTCAATTGAATACATCAAAATTTGGCGTATCCAGATTTTAAAAAATCAAAAATTGATCGTTGAAAAACGATCATATGGAACAGTAAAAATAAATTTAGGACAAAACAATGAAATTTACTCCAGAACATGAAGCGCTACGCCGTACCACACGCCAGTTTGTAGAAACTGAATTAAACCCTTATATCTCAACTTGGGAAGCGGAAGGTATTTTTCCGATTCACGATGTATTTAAGAAAATGTCAGATCTGGGTTTATTGGGCATTTGTAAACCTGAAGAAAATGGTGGTTTAGGTTTAGATTATTCCTATAACTTAGTGGTTGCAGAAGAATTAGGTCGTGCAGCATGTGGTGGTGTGCCATTGGCGATAGGCGTGCAAACCGATATGGCAACGCCTGCATTGGCACGTTTTGGCAGCAAAGAATTACGTGATGAGTTTCTGACTCCTGCCATTGCAGGTGAGTATGTGGCTTCGATTGCAGTTTCAGAAGTACATGCGGGTTCAGACGTGGCAGCCATCAAAACCACAGCAAAAAAAGATGGTGATGATTACATCATCAACGGCAGTAAAATGTGGATCACCAATTCATTACAAGCGGATTTCTTCTGCTTACTTGCTAATACATCTGACGACAAACCACACGTCAATAAATCAATGATTATTGTCCCTGCAAAAAGTGCGGGAATCAGTTTTTCAGAGCCATTAAATAAACTCGGAATGCGCTCCACTACAACAGCACAGGTTTATTTTGACAATGTCCGAGTGCCACAGCGTAACCTTGTTGGTGCTGAAGGCATGGGCTTTATGATGCAAATGATGCAGTTCCAGGAAGAACGCATGTGGGCAGCGGCAAATGCCATTGGGGGGGTGGAACATGTGATTAAACAAACCATTGAATATACCAAAGAACGTACCACATTCGGTCAACCGCTGATCAACAACCAATATGTACATTTCCGTTTTGCAGAAATGATGACGGAAGTCGAAGCCTTGCGTGCTTTGACCTATCGTGCCTGTCAGATTCATTTGGAAGGGGGCAATGCCACTGAAATTGCATCTATGGCAAAACTCAAAGCAGGACGTTTAACCCGTGAAGTGGCTGATAGTTGCTTACAGTTTTGGGGTGGCAATGGCTTTATGTGGGATAACCCTGCTTCGCAACTGTATCGTGATGGTCGCTTAGGTTCAATTGGTGGTGGTGCAGATGAAATCATGCTCGGCATTATTTGTAAATTGATGGATATTTTGCCATCAAAGCGTAAATAAGGAGAATCAGTATGACACTTTCAGTCTCTCTCACTTCGCAACAATTTGATGACAGTATTGAACTGGAACAAGAGGGAAGTATTCTGTATTTATGGCTTAATCGTCCTGAAAGCCGCAATGCCATGAGCTTGAATATGGTCAAAGCCATTCAGCAAGTCTTTAAAAGCATTGAAAATGATCTGTCGATCCGTGCTGTGATTCTGCGTGGCAAAGGAGGTCATTTCTGTGCAGGGGGTGACATTAAAGACATGACGCAACTGCGTGGCGAAGCTGCGAATGTGGGTTCAAACCAACCTTATGCAGATTTTAACCGTCAATTTGGCTATATGATCGAACAGGTGGATCAAGCACCACAAACAGTGGTGGCTGTGCTTGAAGGTGCCGTTCTTGGTGGTGGTTTTGGTTTGGCATGTGTATCAGATGTTGCTATTAGTCTTGCCGATGCCAAATTTGGTTTGCCTGAAACAGGTTTGGGCGTGATTCCTGCACAGATTGCGCCTTTCGTGGTGAAGCGTATTGGTTTAACTCAGGCACGCCGTTTGGCTTTGTTGGGTAATCGTTTTGATGGACAGACTGCACTGAAAGTCGGTGTAGTCCATGAAGTTGTGAATAGTGAAGATGCATTAAATGCAGTATTGTCTGAAACGATTCAGCAAATTAAACGAGCAGCTCCACAAGCATCTCGTGTCACCAAAGCCTTATTACATCGTACTTTGAATGAGCCTTTAAATAGCTTATTGGATGATGCTGCACAGCAATTTGCCAATGCAGTTGGTGGTGAAGAAGGAATGGAAGGTACGATGGCATTTATTCAAAAGCGCAATCCGAACTGGTTTGATGGTGGGTAATAATAAGTCTAGATCAATTTGGATACGTGAAAAGGTCATCCGCAACATGTTTGAGGCAGGACTAGTTTTGATAATTAATGTTTCTGCGATAAAGAAATCAAAAGCTGGTAGTGAACGAGTTTTGCGGATGACAATGGTTTTGCCTACTTTTCCCGAAAGAAAAGTAGGTCGAGCCGAAGGCTAAACCTTGAATTTAAATTTTAGATGTAAGACTCCGTCAAAAAAATTAATGGTTTCTAGATCAGATGATAAATTCAAAAATTGCTAAAACATTGAACTCTTACTGTGTTGGGATTTGTCTTATTCAACTGAGAATAAGTCGAAGTGAATAATATAAAGTAAATAATAGGGAAAACGAGAATGGCATTTTCAAAAGTATTGGTGGCGAATCGTGGTGAAATTGCTGTTCGCGTGATGAAAACAGCAAGGGCAATGGGCTATGAAACTGTAGCGGTGTATTCCGATGCAGACCGTCATGCACGTCATGTACAAGTTGCCGATGAAGCTGTATATATCGGCGCTTCAAAAGTTTCAGAATCTTATTTATCGATTCAAAATATAATCGACGCCTGTAAAAAAACAGGTGCCGATGCAGTCCATCCGGGTTATGGATTTCTGTCAGAAAATACTGATTTTGCAGCAGCTTGTGCTGAAAATGGGATTACCTTTATTGGTCCTCCTGCACCTGCAATTGAACTGATGGGCAGTAAGCGTCTTTCAAAAATCGCGATGATTCAAGCAGGTGTGCCATGCGTCCCCGGTTATGAAGGTGATCAGCAAGAGATTGAATATTTAGAACAACAAGCCAATCAAATTGGTTATCCATTGATGGTCAAAGCCTCGGCAGGCGGTGGCGGACGAGGAATGCGTTTGGTGCAAAGTTCAGCGGATATTGTTGAAGCATTGAAAACGGCACGTTCTGAAGCTGAAAATGCCTTTGGTTCAGGTGAATTAATCCTTGAAAAAGCCGTGATCGCACCACGACATGTTGAAATTCAAGTCTTTGGTGATACGCATGGCAATTATGTCTATTTATTTGAACGTGATTGTTCGATTCAGCGCCGTCATCAAAAAGTTGTGGAAGAAGCCCCATGTCCTGTTATGACTGAAGCTTTACGTCAAAAAATGGGCGAGGCAGCCGTTGCCGCAGCGCGTTCATGTGACTATGTTGGTGCAGGGACAGTTGAGTTTTTACTTGATCAATCAGGTGAATTTTATTTCTTAGAAATGAATACACGTTTGCAAGTAGAACATCCTGTGACTGAGTTAGTAACAGGCTTAGACTTAGTAGAGTGGCAACTCCGTGTTGCCAATGGTGAGAAATTACCCTTACAACAGTCTGAGTTGACGCTGACAGGTCATGCCATTGAAGTGCGTTTATATGCCGAAGATCCACGTCAGGACTTTTTACCACAAACAGGGCAAGTACAGCGTTGGTTGCCTGCGGATTTACCGAATGTGCGCATTGATCATGGTCTTCGTCCACAAGATGAAATCAGTCCTTTCTATGATCCAATGGTCGCGAAAGTCATTGCTTATGGTAAAACGCGTCAGGATGCAATTCGCCTCTTAGCTCGTGCAGTCGATGATTGCGTGCTGCTGGGTGTAAATAGCAATAAACAATTTTTGGTGAATTTATTAAAGCATCCAATTATTGTCAAAGGTGATACTAATACCGCTTTTATCCAAGAACATTTCCAAGATGATGTGAGTTTGCACAAACAAACTTTGGGTTTAGAGCATTTGGCGATCACGGCTGCTTTATTTACCAATGCATCGAGCAATAGTAGTTGGAATACAGGGATTGCTTTGTCGTTGCCATTAAAGCTTAAACATGATGATCAGCAATTGCAGGTTTTGGTGAAACGTGATCAAAATCAGGTTGAAGTTGAGATTTGCGGTCAGACTTTTGCAATTCAGATTCTTGAGCAAACTACACAAAAACTGATTTACGATGCAAATGGTGTACGCCGTTCGATTGATTATGTTCTGGATGGTACGAGTTTGTATTTGGATGCTGTGAATGGTAATATCAGTATTGAAAATGTTACTTATGCAGCGCCTGAAACGTCAGATGTAGCAGGGGATGGCAAGATTCGTGCGCCGATGGATGGCGCAATGATTAATATTTTGGTGAATGTTGGTGATACAGTCACAAAAGGTCAGACTTTAATTGTATTAGAGGCGATGAAAATTCAGCAACAAATTAAATCAGATAGTGATGGTATTGTTGAGGAAATCATTGCACAAATTGGGCAGCAGGTGAAAAAACGTCAAGTTTTACTGAATATTGCATTTGATACACAATAAAGATTGATCGAAGCGCAAAATAAAAGCCATTTCACTTGAAATGGCTTTTAAAAATTATTTATGAACCATGTGCTGCAATATTATTACTTGCGGTTTTTAGGTTATAAAGTAATTGTCCTAATAAAATATCTTTTGCTGCTAAGGTCACTAAAACCATAGGATGCTTGGCACATGGAACTGCTGTTAAAACAGCTTTACCATTTTCTGCATCTAAAGTTAAACTCTGGCAACCTACGAGTTCAATTTCACCTAAAAATGCGCTGACCATGGCTAAAATAGAACTACTTACCGCAGCGAGTTTACTTGAATTGTATTTATTTATTCTATAAACAGAGCATAATTCAAAACCATCAGTGGAGCATGCCATGACAAAGTTGATGCCTTTTACATTCATCAGTACATCATGAATTTGTGCTTTGGTAAATTCGATCAGCTCATCTGGTGCAGTGCGCTGTTCAGCAATATTCAGCATATAAGTTCCCTATAAGTACTTGATTTCTAGAGTGGTAATTAGTGTTTCAATTAATAATAAAACATGATCTTTAAGACGCGCATCAACCAAAAACAATGGATAATTTAAATTATTTTCAGTTAACCAAGTTCGATATTGATGAGTAGAAGTTTCAGTATTTTCATCAACATGAGTTATACCAATAACAATATTTTCACCATAACTTTTAAAGATATCAATGTAATATTTTAACTCATGTAAGCTATCTGGATGGCTATGATCAATCAGAATAATTGTTCCGATCGCACCTTGACATACAACGCCCCACATAAAATCGAAACGATCTTGTCCAGGTGTACCATACAATCCAATTTTATTGCCATCTTCTAAAGTGATTTCACCATAGTCAATACCAACGGTGGTATTGAGTTTTTTATGACGTTCTTGATCTGTATTAAAAGCTTCAGTTTCTAAGATTGAAATTTCAGAAAGTGTTTTAATGGCTTCGGTCTTACCTGACCCCATAGAGCCTGCAAAAACAATTTTATATTTTTGAATGATCATAAGTCGTCCTATTAAAAACCAAAGCGACGTTTTAATTTGCCAAAAAAGCTACGTAGCCCATTTACTTCTTGTTGATTTTTCTCTTGTTGGTTTGCATCTTGATCAAATTTACATTCTTTGGCACTCACTAATTCAGCATTCTGAATTGCAAGATTGGCAGTAATAAACCGTTGTACGAGAGGCAATTCGAGACCTAGTTTGGTAGCAACATGCTGAATTTCTGCACCTTGCATAAAACAAGCTGAAAGCTGCAAAATAATTTTTCGGTCTTCAGAGGTAGGTTGAGGCCAAAACTTTAATTTAAAATAGGCAAGCTCATATGGCGGCACACATAAATTTGGTGAATTCCAGACCAAAGCAAATAACCAATTTTCAAGGTTATCTTGGTGTTTTCTAGAAATTTCAATAAAATCTTCAATAGTTGCAGGCGCATATTGTAATGAGCCATTGGTTTGCCAGAGTGTGCGTTTAGGGTTAATCCATGCTAAGTGCATATGATGATCAATAATTGCTAAACTACCTAATTCATCAAATACATGAACTTTACGTTGAAAATGATCATATATATCAGTAATGAACTGTACATCTAAGGGCGCTAAGTTTTGTTGTAAAACGGGCTGTTCAGGCACAACAATCGCTTGAGGTTGTTCTTCTATTGGTGGTGGTTGAAGAGCACTCAAAACATTCTGCTGAATCCAGTCTTTTAAAGGTGCAATATCTTGGATGGGCAGATAGAGCATATTGTCTTCAATACGCGTTTGCACACACTCATCTTTAGACACTTTTAAATAGGCTAAATTTTTTCCAAAGATAATTTTCTGAATATTCTCAGTTTCAAAAAAGAATTCGTGAATTAAAACAAGTTGAATATCTTGATCGTTCATTTTTCCCCAATAAATTTCAAAAAATTGAGGAATGACTTCTCGTAGTTTTATTTTTAGCTTTTCAGTCGTAACTAAACCCAGTCCAGAGATTGCGATATTGATACGAGGTTTGTTCATAATATCACTTTAAGAAAAATTAAAAAAACGCGGGCACCTTTTATATAAATGAAATTTAAAAAAACCAGATATATACATCATCATTCCTTATATTCAAAGAAATAGAACCGCTCATGGAGAGAAAAGTCTCTCATATAAGCTTTACCGTCTTTATAAAAGAAACTTAATGTTTATAAACTATAGTTTTATATGTGTTTTAAATCACGTTTTTATAAATTACGTGATGAAAAATACATTTATTTAAAAATCAAAGATATAATATAGAATTATTATATTAGAGATATGCTTTAAAGCAATCATATTTATTGACTATTTTAGCTGATTTTTAAGTTTTTCTTCATTAATTTTGAAAAAATATTTGGATTTATTTTGCAAAAATATATAAAAAGAAAACTACAAAAAGCGGGTTAAGCCTGATGTAGTTGTCTTAAAAGAGACAATTTTAAAAAAGTCTACAATCTTAAGTTTAAGCAAAAACTTTTTGTAAGGCTTCAAACAAAATCCAAAGTACAACAAGAGCAACGATTGGTTCAAAAATTTTTGCCCAAGTTGGATTCAGTTGTGCAGTTGGTTCAAGGGCTAAAGGTTCAGCTTGAGTATGCTCTTTTTGCATATTGACCATGAGATTAAACTCCTTCATTGTTTCATCTAATGATATCTGTTCCTGCTCAATAGTTTTAGAACCTTTTAGCTCTTTTAGGTCATTGGTTAACCAAACCCAATCATCAGCATGACCTGCCAAATGTTCTACTTGCCCTAAAATTAGTTCACGCAGACCACGTTGACCAAAACTGCCTGTTTCATCAAGCTGCTTGATTTCTTTTAACTGAAACTCTAAGAGCTCAATAATCACTTGTTCTAATTCTGTCTTATTTAAACGAGAACGATTATGCGGCGAAGTTGTTAAATGACGGGCAACCTCTTGAACATATAAATGATCTAGACGTTGAATTTCCTGATAAACCACATTTTCATTTTGTTTCCATAAGCTAACGAGTTTACCTAAAGTTAAAGCATTAATTTCAAGTAAATACGTTCTTCTTTCATCAGGAGAATATTGGTTGAGAAGCTGAGGCTTTTGGATCTTAATCTGCTCAGCAAAATATTGTACGAGATCAAAAGCCATGTAGCTCTCCTTATTTATATGAACGTTTTTAATCTAAAAGTCTTAATGTTGGTTTTTTCTTTGGTGTTTCAACTTCTTCTGTTGTGTTTGATTCTGAAGTTTCTTCACGAGTTTCAACATTAGCATATTCTTCAGGATCAAAAAACAAGCCTTGTCCATTTTCACGTGCATATAAACCTAAAACAGCATTGATTGGTACATAAATATCTTTAGAAACACCACCAAAACGTGCTGAAAAAGTAATGGCTTCATTGCTCATATTGAGCATGTGTACAGCATGCGGCACAATATTGAGTACAATTTGCCCATCTTGGATAAACTGGGTGGGAACATCTGTATAGGGTTGAGTTGCATCTACAAGTAGGTAAGGGGTGAGATTATTGTCGCAAATCCATTCGTATATTGCACGAGCGAGATATGGGCGAGTTGGGCTAAGATTAAGTTCTGATTCAGACATGAGAAATTGCTCTATTCTTTGGCTAAAAAGGCTTGAAAACGATTTTTTTCTTGAAGTGTCATCGACTTTTGAAAGCTAGGACGATTAAAAATACGTTGACAATATAAGTGAATTGGGCGGCATTGCTGTTTGGGTAACTCAATTCCCATCTGCTTTAACCGTATAAAAATAGGTGCCAACATACAATCTAAAATTGTAAAGCTTTCAGACATGAAATAAGGAAAATGCTGAAAAAGTGGAGTCAGTGAAATTAAGGTATCTTTTAACTGTTTCTGTGCTTTTTTTTGTGCTTCAACATTAAGTGTGTCAGCATGACGTAACATAATATCCGCAAGTTTGAGCCAATCTTGTTCAAAGCGCCAAATATATTGACGTTGTTCGGCACGAGGTGCAGGCGCATCAGCATAAAGTTTATTTTGACGATAACGATCATCAATATATTCAGAAATAATCGCAGTATTAAAAAGTTTTAAATCATTTTCGATGAGCATGGGCAGTTGATTGTATGGATTTAAGCTTGCTAAGTCTTCATCATCCTCATCAACAATAATCAAGTTATGTTTAATTTGTTTCTCTGTTAGGACAAACCGTACCCAATGCGAGCGAAAATCATCTGCATGACTATAAAGTGTAATCCCTTGCAATTGTGTGTTTTCGAGGTTCATATTCCAAAAACTGAGCTGCGTGAATAGGATAGGATACTAAAATTAGACAGCAAAATCACGGAAACAATGTTATTTCACAACAAAACGAGAGAAAAGAAATACCAATGCTAAAAATTATAATTTATCTCTTTATTTTGATTGGAATGATCTGTTTAGGCACAGCAAATGGGTATTTTAGTCGTGCATTTTGGCGTAGTGAAGCATTGTGGTTAGACGAGGATGATTTTGATGAAGATGTTGATCGTTGGATGAGGTACGGAAATCTTACTTTGAAAATCAGTATGTGGAGTTTTGTAGTTGCTGTATTGCTTGGTGTGTTTTATTGGGTCTTAAAGATGTAGCCTTTTAGAACATAAAAAAACCTCGGCAAAAGCCGAGGTTTTTTGTCCGATTCGGTAAACGAATTAACGTTTAGAGAATTGAGGACGTTTACGAGCTTTACGTAAACCAAGTTTCTTACGTTCAACTTCACGAGCATCACGAGTAACGAAACCAGCTTGACGAAGAGCAGGTTTTAAAGTTTCGTCAGCAGCGATCAATGCACGAGTAATACCGTGACGAATAGCGCCAGCTTGACCACCGATACCACCACCAGCAACAGTGATGTAAAGGTCATATTTTTCAGTAGCGTCTAAAAGCTCAAGTGGTTGGTTAACAACCATACGAGCAGTTTCACGACCGAAGTACTGTTCAAGAGTACGGTTGTTGATTACGAGTTTGCCTGTACCAGCTGACAAGAAAACACGTGCAGTTGCGGTCTTACGGCGACCTGTACCATAATTAGTAGCCATGTGCTGTATCCCTTAGATGTCCAAAACTTGTGGCTGTTGAGCAGCGTGTGGATGCTCAGTACCTGCATACACTTTCATTTTCTTGATCATTGCATAACCAAGAGGACCTTTTGGTAACATACCTTTAACTGCTTTTTCAAGAACAAGTTCAGGTTTGTGAGCGATTAACTTTTCAAAGTTAGTTTCGCGGATACCACCAGGGAAACCAGTGTGGCGATAGTATTTCTTATCAAGTGATTTTTTACCAGTCACTTGAACTTGCTCAGCATTGATAACAACGATGTAGTCACCAGTGTCAACGTGAGGCGTATAAGAAGTTTTGTGCTTACCGCGTAAACGACGAGCGATTTCAGTCGCAAGGCGACCTAAAGTTTTGCCAGAAGCATCAACAACGTACCAGTCGTGTTGAACTTCAGCTGGCTTAGCGCTGAGAGTTTTCATTAAACCACTACCTATTATAGTTGGTTTGGACTATGGAATCTGTCCAAACAAAAGGAGCGCGAATTCTACCTGAAACTTGAAGAATCCACAATCGAAATATAGAATTTCAAGGCAACTATCTTAATTCAAAGCACCTATAAATGAAAGTATTAAAGTAATATTTAAAGAAATGAGTGTTAAATAATCAAATTTTAATAAATAAGATATTGAATTTTAATAAATTTTAAAATAATGAAAAATATTTAAAATAAATGGATTAAATTGTTCCTGTATTGGTGTAAAAGTGAACTTTTATATGGCTATTTACCTGAGAGATTAGCAGCGTAAATTTTTTTGAGTGAATGAGCATGGCGAACACTTTTGATGTTTAGCTCATTGAGGTGAGAAAGGATTTTTTTGTTGAGTTGCCATCGCTGAATTTTCTATGTCAGAAAAGGGTATACTTACAAAAAGTCACCTTTTCGAGTGAGTCTTATGCGTCCTTTATATATTACTAGTGGTGAACCTGCTGGCATTGGTCCAGATATTTGTTTGAGTTTGGCAAGTCGTGTTGATGAACGACCAATCGTGGTATTGGCAGACATCAATATGCTGCGTGATCGTGCCAAGATACTTCAACAGAATATTCAAATCATTGAATATATGGGGCAAACAGCATCTTCTGTACAAGGTCAACTTTATGTCGAACATGTTCCTTTATATGAAGATGTGGTCTTAGGTGAACTGAACCCAAATAATGCAGCTTATGTATTAGAACAATTACGTCGCTCAGCTTATTATGCGATGCAAGGACAGAGTGTTGGTGTGGCAACTGCACCAGTACAAAAGTCTGTGATCAATGATGCAGGTATCCATTTTAGTGGTCATACCGAATATTATCAGGAGTTTGCAGGTGTAGAACGTGTGGTGATGATGCTTGCCACCAAAACCTTACGAGTTGCATTGGCAACGACACATTTACCCTTACGTGATGTTGCAGATGCCATTACCAAAACGCGTTTGCATCAAGTCATCGACATCTTGATTCATGATTTAAAAACTAAATTTAAAATTGAGCATCCTCATATTTTAGTCTGCGGTTTAAACCCACATGCTGGTGAGGGTGGATATTTAGGGCATGAAGAAATAGACACCATTAACCCTGTGCTTGAAACTTATAGAGCAGATGGCATCAAAATGAGTTTAAGTCTACCAGCAGATACTTTATTTACTCCTGAAAATTTAAAAGATGCAGATGCAGTTTTGGCAATGTATCACGATCAGGGTTTACCTGTGTTAAAGGCACAAGGTTTTGGTGAGGCGATCAATATTACTTTAGGTCTGCCATTTATTCGTACTTCGGTTGATCATGGGACTGCGCTTAGTCTGGCAGGTACTGGGTTAGCAAAAAGTTCAAGTTTGCAGGTTGCGGTAGATTTGGCACTTGAGTTGGCACGTAATCTATAAATTATTTTATTTAAATAGACCTCTTCAATAGATGAAAGCTAAAGTCTTGAAAATAATAAAAAGAAGATTTTAACTGAGTAGAAAGGCAATAAAAATAAACTCAATGAAGAGGTCGAATCATCATCACTTTATATATTTGAATCATAAGATAATTGATGAGCAGTTTTCATGGTTATAGGTCTAAAAAATGACGGCATACACATACAGTTTTTCAGGATATATCACGATCTAAGTCGACCTGTGTTAAAATATTCAGGCTTAGGTGAAGCATTTAATCGGCGTTTTGGCATCATTTATGCCATATTTTCAGAACTTTTAGTTTGAATTTAATCGCTCATTCTTCACTATTTTTTATCACTACTCTCATGTTGGAAATGTTTTATGTATCAAATTAATGCCTTAAACCCCAAAGACGAAGGGCATCACACGCGTAAGCGTTTTGGACAAAACTTTTTACATGACCAACGTGTGATTGCCAAAATTGTACGTTCTGTTGCACCGCGTTCAGGTGATAATATCGTTGAAATTGGACCAGGTCTGGCTGCACTGACTTCACCATTGATTGGTGAATGTGAGGCTTTAACTGTGGTTGAGTTAGACCGTGATTTGGCGGCAGGTTTACCTGGACGTGTACCGCATCCTGAGCGTTTGACGATTATTGAAACAGATGCTTTGAAATATGATTTTACTGAGCTTTTTCAGGAAAATCGTCCTTTACGTGTGGTCGGAAATTTACCTTATAACATTTCTACACCGTTACTTTTTCACCTCTTGGAATTTGGTGACAAAGTTAAAGACATGCACTTTATGCTGCAAAAAGAAGTGGTGGATCGTATCACTGCATCACCAAATACCAAGGAATATGGTCGTCTGTCTGTGATGATTCAATATTTCTGTAAGCCAACATTTTTATTTGAAGTACCTCCTGGTTCATTTAATCCACCGCCAAAAGTCACCTCTGCGGTGTTCCGTTTGGAACCTTACGCAACTAAACCAATTGTTGCTAAAAATGAAAAAGCTTTAGCACGTCTGGTTTCACATGTCTTTACTCAGCGCCGTAAAACTTTACGTAATAGCTTAAAAGGCATGTTGGCAGAAGATGGTTTTGAAAATGCAGGTGTAGACCCAATGGCACGTCCTGAAACCTTAACTTTGGCGCAATTTGTCGCATTGTCAGATCAAATGGTGGCTTAACTGATGACCCGTGCAACTCGATATAACTATGTGATTGGTGATGTTCAGGGCTGTTTTGAAGCCTTAAAAGCCTTACTCAAAGAGATTCAGTTTGATTCAGATCAGGACTTTATCTGGTTTGCAGGTGATTTGGTTGCACGTGGTGAAAACTCAGTGGGTGCGATCCGTTTCATCAAAAAACTCTGTGAACGTGGGGCTGCTGCTACGGTTTTGGGCAACCATGACCTGAACTTATTGGCGGTTGCACGTGGCATTAAAAAACTCAAGGATAAAGACCGCATAGATGATGTGATTCATGCGCTTGAAAGTGATGACTTAATAGAATGGTTACGTCGACAACCGCTATGTCTATTCCCCAATGCACAGACCGTTCTAACTCATGCAGGTATTCCTGCGATTTGGGATGTAGCACAAACGGCAAAACTCGCTCAAGAAGTTGAAGCTGTATTGGCAAATGATGATTTTGAGATACTCGATACATTCCTAAAAAAAATGTATGGTTCAGAACCAGATCTTTGGTCAGATGATTTACAAGGCAATGCACGTTTACGTTGCATTACCAATTATTTGACGCGTATGCGTTTGGCTGATGCAGAAGGACGTTTAGAATTTTCTTTTAAAGATGCTTTGGACGAACCAATGCCTGAAGGGTTTCAACCGTGGTTCGAATATCCATCTAAAGCGGCACAAAGCCATCAAGTTGTGTTTGGACATTGGGCTGCGTTACAAGGCAAAACGATTAATCCAAATATTCAAAATGTTGATGGTGGCTGTGTATGGGGGCATCAATTATTGGCTTATCGTTTAGAAGATCAAACGATGTTTAAGGTTGATAATCCTGTACCTTTGGATTTTTAAGTCTTTATTTAAAAATAATCCCACACTGCTGATGTCAGTCAGTTCAGTCCAATGATGCGATAAATTTGTAAAAATCTCCCTCCTTTGATGAAGGAGGGGTAAATGATTTAAAACATTTTTGTGGATTATTTTACAATTTATTATTGATGTTGGTTTGATCTTGGGTGTTATTCAAGACGAATCCATGTCTGACTGCGTCCTAATGCAGAAGTACCAATATATCCTCTAAGTCTTAACATTTTGCCATTTTGGTTAAGTTTTGCTTTGAGTTGATAGATTTTACCTGTTGCAGGATCAAGGATTTGCCCCTGATCATAATCTTTGTCTTTGATGAATTTTAGACCTGTAATAATATTCATCCCAAGAATGGGTTTATTTGTATATGGTGCTGGGCAGTCAGTACATAGTTGTTTTGGCGTATATCCTGGTCTAGGATTGATTTTAACAATGGTGCCTGTGTACAGATTATTACTGTCTTTTTTTAATAAAATCTGAGCTTTATTTTCCCCTGATTTGTCATCAATTTGTTGCCATAGACCAGAGATATCTTGTGCAAATAGGGTGGTATTTGCCCATAATCCGACAAGAAGTACTGCTATTTTAGTTTGGATTTTCATCTTATTTTCCCTGTGATAAGATTTGTTATCACGTATCATAGCGAATAAATAAAACATTAAACCAAGCGATGGTCAAGGCTTTGTTTTGAGAGCAGTGGTCGCTTATTTTTAATGCAATTTACTGTCGGATTTGTTATAAGATATTCATTGTATTAATTTTTAAATAATAAAAACATGATGAATATCAATTGCTTTGTGGTAGCTGAGTTGGGTTAATACGAATCCAAGTTTGGTTACGTCCAATCGTCGAAAAGCCATAATAGCCTCGAACACTGAGTTTCGTCCCATTTTGTGACATTTTGACTTTTAATTTATAAATACGACCAATATTCGGATCTAAAATTTTACCACTTTCATATTCGTAATTATTGATTGCTTTTAAGTCGGTGATGGCTTTCATACCTAAAATAGGTTTATTGGTATAAGGTGCAGGGCAATTGATACAGAACTCTTTGGGTTGATAACCAATGTGTGGGGTTATATGAACAATGACTCCAGAATAAGTACCATTGCTTTCTTTTTTGATTTCAACAATTCCTTTGGTCGCTCCTGTTTTGTCATCGATGGTTTGCCAAGAACCTGTAATATCCTGCGCAGATACCATCATACTCAAACATGCGAATGTAGATGCCCCAATGGTTTTAAATAAATTTCTCATGCCATTTTCTCAATTTAATTTTTAAAATGTATAACTTTCTTTTGAATAACGGTAAGTGTGTATTTTTTATTGCTTTTTATCAAATATTTTTTAATAAATGTGATTTTATTTACATTAATTGTTCAAAAGTGACATTTATTGCAAGGCTTTTTTATAAGAATAAAAATTCATTTGAGATGAGATCTAAACACCATCTCAAATGAAGAATAATTTGTTATTTAATAAAAAGAATAAATGTTGGTAACCAAATGGCAGTAAATACCGCATTAACTGCCATACCAAAAGCCGCATAACGTCCAGCAACAGCACCACGTTGCCAAGCTTGTGCAGTACCAATTGCATGCGCTGCGAGTCCTAAAGCTAAGCCTGATGCACGTTCATCATTGATATTTCTAAGGATGATCGATGAAAATGCAGCACCAATAACACCCGACAAGATGACAATTAAGATCACTAAGGAAATTGGTGAATGTAATAGCGTTGCAATATTAATCGCAATAGGTGTAGTCACCGCACGTGTTGCAAATGCCATGATGGTGGGTTCTGACATATGTAGTAAATACGCCAAACTCATTGGCAGAGCTACCGCACTTATACTCGCAAAAACTAAAATGCTGACTACTGATTTGATGGGTAAATCATCATAACGCATTGCAGCCAAAGGAATAGCAAGAGCCACGGTAACATAGCCTAATAAATGGCTAAAAATCGTATTCATTTGCGTATTATATTGTTCATAAGGAATTTTAAAGAGCATTAAAATTCCAATGACAAAGAACATGCCAATGACTAAAAGTGGTACTTGTGGAAAGCGTTTATTGACAGGTTTAGCTGCCAAATAAGCCACAAGGGTAATGAGGACGCCTGTTAAGACACTAAACATAATTGACTCCCTATAACCATTTTTTTGCCATTTTGGCATAAACCCAAAGCGGAATAAGTGTGCTGACAAACATAATGACTAAAAATAATGGAATTTCTTTGCCCATATTGACGAGCATCAATAATGAACCTGCACAAATAGGTAAAAAAGCAAATCCACTTTCTTTCATCAGTTTATTGTTGGTATCAACCAAGCGAGGTGGAATTTTTTTGAATTTACGCCAAATGACCAAGACAATCAAAAGGCTGAGTAAACCTGTTAAATTTCCTAGCTCAGGATGATTGAGTTGCCCCATGACCCATACAGAAGCTTCACGAAAGAAAATAATCATGGCTATGGTGAAGATCCATGCTTGCCAATCAATTTTTTTGAACAAGTTCATGCTATTTTTTAATCAATTAAATTTATATTTCACGTTTTAACCCATTCAGCGTTTAATTTCAAATTCTTCTAAAGGTCTTTTAAACTGTTGTGCTTTCTCACCGAGGATTTGATCAATCGGTAAATGTGCTTGTTTAATGAGCTGTTCAAGTTTATGTGGTGCCATCGTCACCAATAAATCTAGATTACCTTCATCATCATAATGTTCAGACTGAATAACATTTAATGCATAGAGTTGAGTGCGTAATTTTCCATATTCAGGTTTTAGGTGTACTTGGAAACTTTGAATCTGTCCCATTAAGCATTCTTGGACAGCTTTTTTTAATAAATCAAGACCTTGCTTGGAATGTGCAGAAACATAAACTCGACCTGGTCGGTGTGGTTTATCATAAATAATCTTCGCTTCTTCACCTGATTGATCAATTTTATTATAAACACGTAGGGTAGGAACATTGGCACCAATTTCTTTCAGTACACTTTCCACCGCATCAATCTGTTCCATCATGTCTGGACTACTAGAGTCAATCACATGAAGGAGTAATGTTGCCTCTAAGGTTTCCTCTAAAGTCGCTTTAAAGGATTCGACTAAAGAATGAGGAAGATTACGCACAAAACCAACAGTATCAGCAAGAACTAAAGCCCCGATTCCATCCCAGTTTAAACGGCGTAAGGTTGGGTCAAGTGTGGCAAATAGTTGATCGGCTGCATAGACTTCTGAGTCTGCCAAAATATTAAATAAAGTCGATTTTCCAGCATTGGTGTAGCCAACCAAAGATACCGTTGGAACAGCCGCTTTTTGACGAGCTGCACGACCTTGTAGACGTGTCTGACGCACTTTTTCGAGCTTATCTTTTAATTGACCCATACGAATACGGAGTAAACGACGGTCTGTTTCAAGTTGTGATTCACCTGGACCACGTAGCCCGATCCCCCCTTTTTGGCGCTCTAAGTGCGTCCATCCACGGACTAAACGTGTAGATAAATGTTCAAGCTGGGCAAGTTCAACTTGTAATTTACCCTCATGAGTACGCGCTCGTTGAGCAAAGATATCTAAGATTAAACCTGTACGGTCTATGACACGGCATTTTAAGATTTTTTCTAAATTACGTTCTTGTGCAGGGGATAAAGCATGGTCAAAAATAACGAGCTCTGCTTCTAAACTCTGGACGTATTCTGCAATTTCTTCAGCTTTACCTGAACCGATAAAAAGTTTTGGATCTGGTTTAATTCGTTGGGCACTAAGATGCTCTAAAATATCAGCACCTGCGGATTTGGCTAATAATCGAAATTCTTCGGTATCAATATCATCTAAAAGTTGAACATTAACGCTGACTAATATGGCACGTTCGCCACCTTGATATCGATCAAAATATTCCACAGATATTTAAACTCTCAAATAAATAGATAAAGCTCCATTCTAATGTAAATTTTTATGAAAAATGTAGTTATTGTCAAAGAATTGCAATAAATATTTTAGAGGTGAGAACAAGGCTGCCGCAGTATAAAATGACATAGCCGAGGAGTTTGTTGAAAGGTATTTTAATGCTAAGGTATTCAGAAATATGGATGTTTTTATGAATTTGCATGTGATCATTATCTCTCTTTTTGCCTATATTCGATTTGATTTATTTTAATCTGGATATATGTATATAAAAAATGCGCTTTAGTTGTCTGATTGTTGTGTTTATATGATCAATGCAACTTTCTGTATATCTGTATACAATGGTAAAGAAGTTTAATTTGATTAATATTTGCTTTAGTGAGCGTCTATGTCTCCACAAAACTCGACACAATCAACTGAAATAATCCAAAAAACTGCGAAGTTAAGCGCATTATCTAAAGTTTTTTTATACTCTAAAAAAGTTGCTTTAGGCACAACGGCTATTTCCCAAGGTTTTTATTTGGTTTTTCGTCATCAACTCTATAAAGACCCAAATAATCCAAAAAATACACGTTATGTACAATATTTTTGTCGCCGCTTGTGTGATGTTTTTAATATTGATGTAAAAATTCATGGCGATATTGCCCGTGAACCTGCTTTATGGGTCAGTAATCATGTGTCATGGTTAGATGTTGCTGTTTTAGGCTCGGCTGCACGAGTATTTTTTTTGGCAAAAGCTGAAATAGAACATTGGCCTGTACTGGGCAAACTGGCAAAAGGTGGTGGGACATTATTTATACAACGTGGCTCAGGTGATTCTATTCGTATTCGTGAACAAATTGCTGAGTTTTTAACGCATGATGTCCCTGTTTTGTTTTTCCCTGAAGCCACGACAACAGATGGCAGTAAAGTTAAAAAAGTACATGGTCGCATCTTAGGTGCAGCTTTAGAAGCACAAAAGCCTGTGCAAATTTGTTTGATTTGTTATGTTAATCAAGAGGGCAAGCTTGATACAGTTGCACCATTTATTGGAAATGCGACCTTTGCTGAACATGTGCAAGCTGTTCTTGAAATGCCGAAAGTGACAGCACATTTAAAAACATTGCCTGCGATCTCAGTGGAAGGGCATACTGTAGATACATTAACCAAATTGGTTCAACAAAAAATGCAAGATGGCTTAATGCAATTACAAGCAGAGGTTCTAAAACCGTAAAGCTCTAATGAATTTTATCAGGTGAATAAGGGTTTTATTCACCTGTTTAGTCATTTACATGAAGCCTTCAATAGGCAGCCAAGAAATAAATTTTACCCCTGCTTTTTGCCACCATTTCATTTTAGGTTCTTTACGAATCGTACGGATTTCTGTAGGCGTTGTGCGAATCCAATTGATTTTTTCTTGTGAATCTAAAACCAATTTATAAGCATAGCGCGTAAGATTTTTGTCCATAGTGGTATGTACTGTCTTCGCTAAAGGTTCACTATTTAAAATGACGCCTATTTCAGTATTTAAGTTTGCTGAGCGAGGGTCAAAATTAAAAGAGCCAATAAACACTTGTTTATCATCAAGTGCCATAAGTTTGGCATGCAAACTTGAGCGGCTTAAACCTTTTAGACTAATTTTAGTTTGTTTAGACAATTCTTTGATATTTTCATCGAGTTGATCCTCAGGAATTGCAGGTAAAAACTCGTATAATTCCACGCCATTTTTGAGTAAATTTTCTCGATATTTAGCATAAAAAGCATGGACTAACGCGACATCATTGGCTTTGAATGAGTTGGTTAATACTCGAACTTGCACACCACTTTGTGCCAGTTCAATCAGGCGTTCTTCACCTTCTTTTTGGGGAACAAAGTAGGCAGAGACTAAATCTACACTTTGTTCAGGTTTTGCTAAATGCGTGAGCATCTGAAAGTTTAAATGTTCTTCTTTTTTTGCTTTAGATTTTATTTTTTCAGGAGAATCTTTAATAACTTCGGCTTTCACCCAATCAAGTTGAATATGTTGATTTAACCAATTTTCAAAATCATTTGAATGCGAACTGAGATTCATATAATTTTGAGTGGTAATTTCTTGATAATGTTCGGTAAGTTGTTGCTTTAAACCTTCATAACGTAAGGTATATTTTTGATGGCTCACAATGTCACGTACAGGAAAAGCATAATCATTGTTCCAATATTCATCGAAAGAATGGTTAATATCTTCAACAGCCTGACCAACTAACATGACATCAACATCAGAAAACTGATAATTATCACTTATATTATAATATTGATTACTCATATTTCGCCCACCTATCAAACTGATTTGTTGATCAGCAGTGAAGGTTTTATTATGCATACGACGATTGATTCGTTTAAGGTCAATCACCATTTCAAAAGGACGGAATGAACGAAAATGATAAGGATTAAATAATTTTACATCAATATTCGCATGTTGATCTAATGCTAAATAGACCGCTTCCATATTTTTAGCGTTATTATCATCGATTAATAGACGAACTTTAACGCCTCTGTCCGCAGCTTGGATGATTTTATACAGTGCCAATGAGCCGATTTTGTCATTGTCCCAAATATAATATTGTAAATCTAAGGTTTTTTCTGCCTTATCAATCAGATGTATACGTGCTGCTATTGCATCAAAAGGATCATAGAGTATATGGAAACCTGTTAAATCTGGGTTTGCAGTTTTGAGTGGGCTGACAATTTTAGATAATGTGGTTGCTGTAGTGTCGGTATCTTTGGCATAAACAGGATGTGTCATTTGCTGTTTGGGTAAGGTATTACATGCTGGTAAACCGCAAACGATGACGGCAGAAAGTAACAACATTTTTGTATTAAAAATTTTGTGTTTGTTCGCCATTTGGTGGCTTTGTCGTATCGTATTACTGGTTTGCGTCATAATTTAATCTAAGAATTAACAGAGCTAGAGTATAATTGGCAATGTACAAAAGATAAATAAAGCGAGTAGGCGTTAATCGCCTTTTGAGATTTAGTATGTTGATGAACAATTCAATCATTTTTTATTTTTACCTATGTTTTATCCTTGTTGCTTTATGGGGAATCGCACAGGCTTGGCTGAGCCAATCACGTACTGAAACCATCCATCCTTTTAAATCCTTTGTGCATTTATTGGCATTTTACCTATCTTATTTATTATTTCCGTTGTTCTTTTTTAGTTTATATGCAGGCTGGGTTCATTATTTCTCTTTGCATCAAAGCATTTTTGTTTTCTTGTTATCGAGTTTATTGATATATGCACGCTTTATTGAACCACATTTGGTTCGTGTAGACTATCAACAATATAAATTAAGTCCTGATCAAGCTTTTCAGCGACCTTTTAAAGTTGCTTTAATTGCAGATTTACATATTGGTTTATTTTCAGGGCATGAGCGTCAGCTAAAAACAATTGTACGTAAAATCAATGAACAAAAACCAGATATAGTCGTGGTTGCTGGTGATTGGACGTATGAACCTGAAAATAAACTCGCTGAAGAATTGGCGGTTTTGAAAGAGATTGAAACCCCTATTTATTCAGTAAATGGCAATCATGATGAGCAATATCCTGGTCCACCCATTCAAGACTTATTAGCCCATGCTTTGAAAGTGAATAATGTTATGGATATTGAAGGGCAGATGGTTGAGTTTGACGATTTTCGTTTAATTGGGGTGGGGGATTTGTGGGCAGGTAAAACTGATATGCGCAGTATGCCTTTATTACCACAAGATAAACCTTGGCTAATTTTGTCGCATAACCCTGATACGGTTGATATGGTGCCGAAGTTACCAACACGTCCTTTAATGCTGGCAGGGCATACGCATGGAGGACAGGTACAATTGCCTTGGCTCACCAGTTATGTCATGAAAAAAGTATCGATTTTGGGGCATAAAAGAGGTTTGTATCAGCATGAAAATGCCGCTGTGTTTGTCAGTGTCGGTACAGGAATGGTGGGTGTACCTTTTCGTTTTTGTGTGCCGCCAACCATTGATATTATTGAGTTGAACTAAGCTAGGCTAAGTTTGCCTGAAAAAATGTTAGGCAGTTAAGTTAGGATCAGGACGTTCAGTATTGACTTGAATAAATCATTTAAAAGCTAAATCATTTTTTATTCATGATCTTAGTTGAAAAAAAATAAAGTAAATAAAAAGCCTGCATAGTTGCAGGCTTTTTATTACTAATCAAAGAATTAAATCTGGTTATTTACATCATCATTTTTTGTTTCACGAATTGCTAAGAAGGCAAGCAGTGAAAGAATCGACGCAGCCGTTAAATAATAACCCACCGCATATAAACCATAAGTTGTTGCCAGTTTCGTTGCAATCAATGGCGCAAAAGATGCACCAAAAATACCTGCAAGGTTAAAAGTCAACGCTGAACCTGTGTAACGTACAGAAGTTGGGAAAATTTCAGACAGTACAGTACCAATTGGACCATAGGTTAAACCCATGATAGCAAGACCTGTACATAAGAATAGAAACACAACAAGCGTATTGCCAGATTCCAACATAGTTGAAAAGACTAAACCAAATAATGCAGAAACAATACATACACCTATAGACGTTGCTTTACGACCAAATTTTTCTGCAAAAATTGCTGAAAGTGGAATAAAGGCAGCAAAGCAAAATGTTGCCAATAATTGCAGTTCTAAAAATTCTGCACGAGAATAACCGAGTTGAGTTGTACCCCAGTTTAAAGCAAATACAGTTGTTAAGTAGAACACAACAAAGGTACAGATCGCTGCGATTGTCCCAAGAATGAGCATACCCCAGTGTTTGGTTAACACTTCTTTAAATGGAATATTCACTTCTTTTTGTTTGTTTAAAACTTTTTGGAAGGCAGGTGTTTCGTGTAATTTTAAACGAATCCATAAACCGACAATCACCAATGCAGCACTGGCAATAAATGGAATACGCCAGCCCCATTGCATAAACTCAGCTTCAGACATAAAAGCGCCGAGTGTTAAGAATGAACCTGTTGCAAGAATGAACCCAATTGGAGCACCAAGTTGAGGGAACATGCCATACCAAGCACGTTTACCTTCAGGGGCATTTTCAGTTGCTAAAAGCACAGCACCAGACCATTCACCACCTAGACCTAAACCTTGACCTAAGCGACAAAGTGCCAGTAATAAGGGTGCCATGATTCCGATTTGATGATAGGTTGGGAGTAAACCAATACAAACGGTGGAAATCCCCATGGTGAGGAGTGCAGCAACCAGTGTGGCTTTACGCCCGATACGATCACCTAAATGCCCAAATAAAGCTGCACCAATAGGACGAGCAATAAAGGCGATGGCAAAAGTTGCTAAAGATTGAATAGTTGCGGTAGTTGGATCTGTGCTTGCAGGGAAGAACAGATGAGGGAAAATGATGACAGCTGCTGTTGCATAGATATAAAAATCAAAAAATTCGATCGTTGTACCTACGAGACTTGCAAAAAGTACACGTGTTTTTGAATTTGTCTGAACTTCTTCAGTCGCAGTAATATTAGATGACGCCATGGTAGACCTTACACTTTTAAAAGTAAAACTAGTTTCTAAAGCGTAATCTTTTTAAAAAAGGCGTAATTTCTTAAAAAAACAACGGGATCAATCCAAATACACTCGATCAGGGTCGCTGATATGTGAATGTTTAAGGATTAAATAACGTAAAGATAGATTGCAAAGAATTGTAATCCTGCCCCTATCAACACAAATATGTGCCAAATAGCATGCGTATATCTTACTCTTTTTAAGGCATAAAACAATGCGCCAATCGTATAAGCAAGCCCACCAGCGACCAATAATTGAATAGCTCCATTGGTCAGAAAGCGTTGCATATCATCCATTACAAGCACAGCGAGCCATCCCATCACCAAATAAGCGATCAGTGAAATTTTTTGAAAACGATGGATGAAAACTAACTTGAATAGTGTACCAATTGCTGCAATGATCCAAAGTGCAATAAGCAGGTAATGTGCTTTTGCTGTAGGAATGGCAATTGCCAAGAAAGGTGTATAAGTTCCAGCAATGAGATAATAAATAGCAGTATGATCTAATTTTTTATACCATTGACGTTTTTTTTCATCGACGGAAAAATGATAAATTGCAGAACTTGAAAATAATAAAACCATGCTTAAGCCATAAACAACTAAGCCAAAAAATTGCCAAAAAGGTAAATAACTGCCTTTGACCAACATAAAAATCATCGCAATCGCTGCAAATACTGCACCAATAGCATGACTAATTGCATTAATACGTTCTTCTTGGGGAGCATAGACGTGAATTAGATCTGAATTCATGGTTATAATTTTCTTAAAAATACATTTGTATAATAATGGAGTTTTACCTTTAAAGTAAGAACATTTAAAATGCTAATTTGAATCTATACGAGTTTGTACTATGTCACAGTTGGCTTCGATGTCCGAGCAGGAACAACAATTTATCAATGCTGTACAGCAAGCCATTGAAACACAAGATTTTGATAGACTAATTTTAAGTCAATATAAAGGTGAATTAGCACAATTAGAAAAAATGACTTTTCGTATCATTTCTTTACAAGATCAGTTCATGATGAGTTGTTTATATCGTTATAAAACCCAAGATGTGACCAAAAACTACGCCATGGATGAAAGTTTTGCTGTCATTCAGCAACTTTTTGCACAATGTAAACAAGCCAATCTATTTAGCACCGAACAAGAAATTCAACTGAAAAAAAATAAGAAAAAAGCATTATTAACTTATAGTAAAACTGCACCTCAAGTGAAGCAACAGGAGCAACAACATGATCGTCAAAAACATCGTTATGTAGATCAGGACAGCTACTTTTTACAGCCTTTAGGCATTACCGATAGCAAAGCACAGCTTATTCCAAGTATGGCAAGAAAATGGAAGCAGATTAATAAATTTGTTGAAATCTTTTCAGGTGCTTTAGATAAAATTGATCATCAAGATCAAGCTTTGCAAGTGGTCGATTTTGGTTCTGGTAAAGGTTATTTAACGTTTGCACTATATGATTATTTAGAAAAAAATCAGATTATTCCTCATGTTACAGGTGTTGAGCTCAATCCTAAAATGGTCGAGTTTTGCCAAAAAGTAGCGACACAATCAGCTTTTAAGCATTTAGATTTTTTCCAAGGTGATGTACGTACTTATGCACCTGAAAAACTAGATGTCATGATTGCTTTACATGCTTGTGATGTTGCAACAGATTTTGCGATTCATACAGGAATTCGTTTGAATGCACAAATGATCATGTGCGCACCATGTTGTCATAAAGAGTTGCGCCCACAATTAAACAGCCCTAAAGTGCTTGCACCGATGTTGCAGTTTGGCATTCATGCAGGACAACAAGCGGAAATGTTGACAGATACTATTCACGCGTTATTGCTCAATGCTTATGGTTATGACACCAAAGTTTTTGAATTTGTTGCTTTGGAACATACCAGTAAAAATAAAATGATTTTGGCGACCAAACGTCAGAATTTTACTGCACCTGATGAACAGGTTTTAGCGCAAATTGCAGCTTTAAAAGACATGTATGGCGTTCAAAAACATTCTTTAGAACTCTTACTCAACGATCAATGGGATCAACAAGGTATTGGTTCTAAGTGTTAATGAGATGAAAAAAAAAAGATGCTTTGAATGAAGCATCTTTTTAAAATCAGACGTTTGAAACAGAATTAATTGAAGAAATTGAACAGTAAATAAAAAATAGATTTAAGTTAAAGCTGTTTTAAAATATCGAAAATTAAACACAAGGTAAAAAGTTTGATGTCAGATTATGTCATTCGTAGTGGTTCTTGGGCATTGTTAGAAACTGAAGCGAAAATGGTTCGTACAGAGGTTTTTATTAAAGAACAAAATATTGCGGCAGCCGATGAATGGGATCTAGAAGATCGAAAGTCTTTACATTTTATTGTATATGATCAAAATCAAGCCATTGCAACAGCACGATTACTTGAAAATCATAGTATTGGGCGAGTTGCTGTATTAAATCAATATCGTGGCAAAGGAATAGGGCGAATACTCATGCGCCATATTATGGATGTTGGGCAACAACAAAAAAGACCCTATTTAAAATTATCAGCACAGGTTCATGCGATTGGTTTTTATCAAAGTTTAGCTTTTGAAGTGAAAGGTGAGGAGTATCTCGATTGTGGGATTCCACATGTTGATATGTTTTTTATGAATTGATTGGATGGTTTTAAAATTTGAGTGTCATTTAAAAATTGTAACCTGTTTTTTAAACATGAACAAAGGAGTAGAAAGGTGATAAAAGCCATTATTTTTGATTTAGATCAAACTCTTTTAGACCGAATAGGTTCACTAAAGCGATTTTTAAACTGGCAAATCAATTTTTTGCAACTTGTACCAAATGCTCAAAAACAACAGTTTATACAACGTTTTATTGAGCTTGATGCCAATGGTTCAGTATGGAAAGATGTGGTTTATCAACAGTTAACCATTGAGTTTAAGATCACACAGTTTTCTGTAGCATTTTTATTAGATCTATATTTGCATGATTTTAATCGTTTTTGTTTGGCTTTTGAGGGTGTTGAACACAGTATTCAACAACTGTATCAGGATGGTTATCAACTTGCTTTGGTTTCAAATGGCAGAACACCTTTTCAAGAGCATAACTTTAAGGCTTTAGGATTAAATGAGTATTTTTCAACCATTATTGTGTCTGAGGCGGTAGGCATACGGAAACCAGAAACTGCAATATTTAATTTGGCAAGTCAAAGACTGGGTGTAAAACCTGAACAATGCATTTTTATTGGTGATCATGAGCAAGCAGATATTTTAGGTGCAAAAAGAGCCAAAATGAAAACGATCTTTTTTAATGAAGATATCAATATAAATTCTAATTATGCTGATGAAAATTTACACCATTTTTCTGATCTTATTCTGATATTGAAAAAGATAAAATGGACAAAAAAGGTTTTATCTTAGTGAAAGAGAAGTCTTTTAAGATAAAACCATAATATTTTTTTAATGAGAATTATGTTCTGAATGCGCCTCTGCATTGCCATGTTGCATATGAGACATTTCACCTGATGCAGCGTTTCTTTGTTTTTCTGCTTCAGCGAGTGCTTCTTGTGACATTACAGGTGCATTTTTAAAAGCAGTTTGATTACTCACAGCCTGTTGTTTACTTGGCATATAGTCTGGTTCATTTTCCATTGCTAAATAAAAAATACCAAGAAATAAAATACTTAGAATAAAGGCAATGAAAAGACCTTTCCAACCTTTTTTTTCATCTGCGATTTTTTGAGACTCAACAGCATTTGACATGGGAGTATTCCAAATTTAAAAAATGAGAATCTATGTAATGTTATAACACAAAATATGAAATTATCCGACGAGTTTTTTAAATAAGACCTTAAAATTATTATGGGTTTCTAAATGCTTTAATTTTAAAAACAAAAAAGAGGTATAAATACCTCTTTTTTAAGAACTTAAATGATTAATCAATTTTACCACTTGCTACTTTGTCTTTGAGCAACTGTGGTGCTTTAAAACGTTCGCCATATTTAGCTTCGAGTTCATTGGCACGTGCCAATGCTTTGTCTAAACCGTATTGATTTAAGAATTGAATTGCACCACCTGTCCATGGCGCAAAACCGATACCGAAAATTGAACCGATATTGGCATCCACCACAGATTCCAATACATTTTCTTCGTAGCAACGTAAAGTATCGAGTGACTGAACAAACAAAATACGATCAATCATTTCTTGTTCAGAAATATCAACGTCTTGTTTCCAATGGCTTAGACCATCCCAAAGATGTTTTTTACCACCTTCTGGATAATCATAGAAACCCGCGCCTGCCGCTTTACCTTTACGGTTAAACTCATGGATCATGGTTTTCAAGACATCTTCAGAAGGAGAGTGTGCTAAGTCTTTGCCTTCCGCTTGGAGTGCCTTACGGGTTTCATTGGTTACATGTTCAGATAAAGTCAAAGCAACTTCGTCCTGAATCGCCAATGGACCGACTGGCATACCTGCTTTGAGTGCTGCCATTTCAATACGTGCAGGATGCACACCTTCAGCAAGCAAACGCAGACCTTCATTCACAAATGTACCGAAGACTCGACTGGTGAAGAAACCACGGCTATCGTTCACTACGATCGGCGTTTTGCCAATTTGCTGAACGTAATCGTAGGCTTTTGCTAAAGTTTCAGCAGAGGTATTTTGTCCTTTGATGATTTCAACCAAAGGCATTTTGTCGACTGGGCTAAAGAAGTGTAAACCAATGAAGTTTTTATCATCTTTAGACGCTTTTGCCAGACCTGTAATTGGCAATGTCGAGGTATTTGATGCAAATACACCACCATCCGCAAGGAAAGCTTCGGCTTCTTGAGTCACTTTGGCTTTAAGTTCTTGATTTTCAAAAACAGCTTCAATGATTAAATCACAGCCTTGTAGATCGGCTGCATCAGCCGTTGCAGTGATCAGGCTTAAGACTTGGTCACGTTTCTCAGCGGTCATACGACCTTGTGAAACTTTTTTGTCCAAAAGTTTTTGGCTGTATGCTTTGCCTTTTTCTGCATTTTCAACAGAAACGTCTTTGAGTACCACAGCAATGCCTTTGGTCACCGTTGAGTAAGCAATACCTGCACCCATCATCCCTGCGCCCAATACACCGACTTTGGTGGCTTGCCATTTTGCGACATCTTTCGGGCGGCTTGCACCTGCTTTGATGGCATTTAGACCATGCCAAAACGTACCGATCATGTTTTTCGCCACTTGACCCGTTGCAAGGTAAGTGAAATAACGTGATTCGATGGTGAGCGCTGTATCGACATCGACCTGAGCACCTTCAACCGCTGCCGCCATGATCGCTTCAGGTGCAGGGTAGCAACCTTTGGTTTTGTCACGCAGCATTGCAGGGGCAATTGCCAGAATCTGTGCCACTGCAGGTGTTTTAGGGTCACCGCCAGGGATTTTATAACCTTTTACATCAAATGGTTGTTGTGATTTTGGATTGGCTTTGACCCATGCGATGGATTTTTCCAGCAACTCATCAAGTGAGTCCGCAGTATCGTGAATCAGACCTAAAGATTTGGCTTTATCGACACCAAACTGTTTGCCTTCCATTAAGAATGGGAATGCATTTTGTAGACCCAACAGGCGTACCATACGCACGATGCCGCCACCGCCTGGGAGTAAACCTAAAGTCACTTCAGGCAGACCAAACTTAGACTTCGGATCATTCAATGCGATACGGGCATGACAGCCAAGCGCGATTTCCCAACCACCACCAAGCGCTGTGCCATTGAGTGCTGCAACCACAGGTACACCTAAAGTTTCGATGTAACGTAGTTCTTTTTTCATCAGTTCAACGACAGCCATGAATTCTTTGGCATCTTCAGGACGTGCCTGAATTAAATCATCCAAATCACCGCCTGCAAAGAAGGTTTTTTTCGCTGAACGGAAAATGATGCCTGTGATACCCGATTCTGCTTTTAATTTTTCAACTGTTTCCGTCAATGCTTTTTGAAAGTCAGCATTCATGGTGTTTGCAGATTGGTTTGGAGAGTCTAAAGTCAGAATAACAATGCCGTCCGCATTTTTTTCAAATTGAATTGCGCTCATTCTTATTCTCCTTATATCAACTCAATAATGGTCGCAATACCCATGCCACCACCTACACACAATGTTGCTAAACCACGTTTTTTGCCTTGACGCTCAAGCTCATCAAGCAATGTACCCAAGATCATTGCACCTGTTGCACCCAATGGATGCCCCATGGCAATTGAGCCACCATTGACATTGACTTTTTCTACAGGAACATTCAGTTCATTGATGAAGCGCATTACCACAGAAGCAAAGGCTTCATTGACTTCAAATAAATCAATATCATCAATTGTTAAGCCAGCTTTTGCCAATGCCTTACGTGCAGCAGGTGCAGGACCAGTCAACATAATGGTTGGATCTGTCCCCACGAGTGCAGTAGCCAAAACTTTGGCACGAGGTTTTAAGCCTTGTTCTTTGACTGCTTTTTCAGAAGCAAGAAGAACAACCGCAGCACCATCGACAATACCTGATGAGTTTCCTGCATGATGTACATGATTGATTTTTTGTGCTTCAGGATATTGCTGTAATGCAACTGCATCAAAGCCCATGCTGCCCATCATTTCAAAGCTTGGATTGAGTTTTGCCAAGCCTTCAGCAGTCGTGGTTGGTTTGATAAATTCGTCTTTATCTAAGATCACCACACCCGCTTTGTCTTTTACCGCTACGATGGACTTGTCAAAATGACCTGCCGCTTGTGCCGCAGCCGCTTTGCGCTGTGAGTTTGCCGCAAATTCATCAACATCTGTACGACTATAGCCATCCAAAGTTGCAATCAGGTCTGCACCAATCCCTTGAGGAACGAAGTTTGATTTTAAGTTGGTTTCAGGATCAAGCGCCCAAGGTCCACCATCGGAACCCATTGGAATACGAGACATTGACTCGACACCGCCTGCAACAACCACATCTTCCCAACCTGAACGGACTTTTTGTGCTGCCATGTTGACCGCTTCAAGACCTGATGCGCAGAAACGGTTGATCTGCACACCTGCAACATCATTGTCCCAACCTGCTGCAATTGCGGCAGTTTTAGCAATATCACCGCCTTGGTCAGCGATTGGGGTAACGCATCCCAGCACGATATCATCTACTTTTGAAGTATCTAGATTGTGACGATCTTTTAATTCATTGAGTAATGTTGTGAGCAAAGTAATGGGTTTCACACTGTAGAGTGAACCATCTTTCTTTCCTTTTCCGCGTGGTGTGCGAATGGCATCAATGATATAAGCCTCGCTCATAGCTATTCCTTTTTATGACTTCTAAAATTGTTATGTGTTTTGAGTGTACTTTATAAGCTTGATAGTGCAATGACGAGAACGGGAAAGTCAATTGATAGTTTTGGTCAATTGAATTCAAAGAAAAAATATACAATGAAGCCTGTAGGACATCGTATTCTAATCCTACAAGTGAATTGTTCTGTTCAAAATATTACATGTAATGAGATTTGAATGAGTTTAAAAATTAATTTTAAGGTCTCTGTGAAATGGATGGTATATCTTGTTTCAATAAGTTTATTGGGCGTGCTTTTATTATTGTTTTTTTATGTTTGGATGATTTACGGTACTCATACTTCTGATGAGGGGCAGAGCAGTTTAGCCTGTGAATATGATCAAAATTTTCAAGTCACTCAGGCTGAAATTACCACCATTCAGAATGGAGAAAAGGTAAGCTTTAAAGCAGCTCCATCATTGTGTGAAAAAGATCAAAATAATTTTAAATAAAATAAAACCTGACTTATATCAGGCTTTATTTGAAAAAATATTATTATGTCAATGATACCCATGCAACTGACGGTATAAACCAGGAGTGACACCTGTCCATTTCTTAAATGCACGGTGGAATGTTGAAGTTTCACTAAAGCCAACTTGTTGAGCAACATCTTCCAAAGTTAAATCAGGATTTAACAATAAATGAATGGCAGCATCACGGCGTAAAGCATCCTTCACACCTTGATAACTTTTACCTTCAGCCGCTAAACGACGACGTAAGGTTTGCGGTGACAAATACAACATCGATGCTACATCATTTAAGGTTGGCATTTCTTCACCAATTTGGCTCTTTAACACTTCACGAATACGAGAAGTAAGCGAGTTGGTATTTTTGAATTTGACCAAAAGTTGTGCAGGTGCAGCTTTTAAAAATTCTTCTAATGAAGCTTCATCTTGGCGAATTGGCAAGTCTAAATAATCCGCAGCAAAGGTAATTTCAGTGCGCGGCATGTCAAATTGCATCACTGGCGCAAAGAATAACGCATCGTATTCATCTGCATGATTTGGACGCGGATAACCAAAATGTACACGTTCTAACGGAATACGACGTTCAATGAGCCATGATGCCAAACCATGCCAAATCATGAGCATACTTTCGGTAATAAAATGATCAGGATCCATCGTTTTTGGTATCAATGGAACTAAACGCGCTTCATGTTTATCGCGTTCAACCGCAACAGACCATTCATCGCCAAATAGCTTATAAAACTGTGAAGAAAGTTCTAAAGCATCACCTAAGGTCTTGGCATGAATGATCAATTGGCACATGATGGCAAAAGAACCCAAGCGTCGTGGCTGAATATCAAAGCCAACATGCTCGTCTTGTGTCACCATCCATAACATTTTGACAAAGCGTGTATATTGCTCTGGTGAAATACGTGCTTTAGGTTGACGGAGTAATTCTGCTTCTATGCCCACGTGTGAAAGTAGGGTGTCAACATCCATTCCTAGGCGTTTTACGCCTGTTAGGGCTGCATTCACGAAATGGATACTAATCGTATCACGACTCATGTTAAATCCTTCAGTCTCTTTGATGTTCACTAAAAATTGACCTAAATGACGCTAAAAAATATTTAATTGGCGATTTACAACACTGTATATCACCTTTTTACATCTTAAATTGCCGAAATGATCAAGGTAAATGGCTGAACATGACATTGTTATGTTAGTTTTATATTTCTAATATGAGATAAAAATCAACCTAAATTTGGTAAAAACGATTATGACAACTGCTTTAAAAGGATTGAAAGTACTCGATTTTTCAACTTTGTTACCTGGACCTTTTGCAACAATGTACCTTGCTGATATGGGTGCAGAAGTGATCCATATTGAATCTCCAACCCGTCCAGATCTGGTACGCTTATTCCCTCCATATGCCAATGGACAAGCAACTTCACATAGTTATTTAAACCGAAATAAACAGTCTGTTGCTTTGGATTTAAAAGACCCTAAAAACATAGAACTGATCAAACAAAAAATTTCAGACTTTGATATTGTGATTGAACAGTTTAGACCAGGCGTTATGCAACGTCTTGGCTTAGATTATCAAACTTTGGCAGAAATTAATCCTAAATTGATTTATTGCTCAATCACAGGATATGGTCAAACAGGTCGTTATAAAGATAAAGCAGGGCATGACATTAACTATGTTTCTTTGTCAGGAATCGCGGGGCATAGTGGACGTCAAGACAGCGGTCCACCACCCATGGGAATTCAAATCGCGGATGTTGCAGGCGGTTCCTTACATGCAGTGATTGGGATCTTGGCAGCCGTGACAGAGCGATACAGCAGTGGACGAGGACAATATATTGATATTTCCATGACCGATTGTGTGGTCAGTATGAACAATATGGCTGCGGCTGCAAGTATTGCAGGTGGGCAAAAACAATATGCTGAAAATGAACAATTAAATGGTGGAACATTCTACGATTATTATCGTACTCAGGACGGTCGTTATCTGTCGGTTGGTAGCTTAGAACCGCAGTTTATGAGTGGTTTAGCGGCTACTTTAGAATTACCGATTATTTTACAAAAAGGTGCATCGTTTGATGCAGAAGATCGTAAAACGGTGAAAGAGGCTATTCAGGAAAAAATTCTCACAAAAACATGGGCAGAATGGAGTGAGATTTTTACTCAACTTGATTTCTGTGTTGAACCTGTACTAAGCCTTGATGAGGCACTCAGTTCGCCATTGGCTCAGGAACGAAACTGGGTGGTCAATGTTCCTCTAAAAGCCAATGCAGAACAAGCAGAACCCCAACTTGCTTGTCCAATTAAGTTTTCTCGCTCACAGATGAGATATGATTATATTGGTCAAGAATTAGGTGAAGGAACGTGGTGATTTAAGTTACAACTGACATTGTCTATTCATAAAAAGCCTGATGATTTGGGCTTTTTTAATGGATTAAATTTGAGTAATTTTCACAAAAAATAAAATGATTTTGAAGCTGTTGAGAAATAAAAAAAGAAAGTTCTGAGAATGATTGTGTATATCCTTTAAAATGGGTAATAATCCAAATGTAGACTAAAGTCTAAGAATTTTAAAAATGAAGGATTGGGGTGAAATGGATTTAATACAAACGAATGGATTACCTCGTTATGGTCGCTTTAGTCAATTACCTACCTCGATTTCGGTAGAGCGTTATATTTATAAAACACCTTATGGTAAAACCTTAAAAGGTTGGCGTAAGAATCTAAAATATAAGAAATTTAAATTTTGCAGCATTCAACATGAGCATTATAGTATTGGTTTTGCTGTGGTTGATATTGGTTGGGCTGGGCATGGTTTTATCTATATTTATGACCATCACACTCATGAGGTATTGGAGTGGAATTCAAATAATGTTTTAGGGCATCATACCATTGTCGATGAACAACCTTTATATAATCAGAGTTCTTTTAAAAAATCACCTTTTCATATTGAAATACAACACGCCAATGGTGTGCGCTATATCAATATCAGTAAGCATGGTGATGTAAAATTAAAAGCTCGCATTTTTTGCGCTGCAACAGATGTTTTAAGTATGTGTAGTCCGACTGGAATTAATGGTTGGTCATATACACAGAAGCTCACCACACTTGGCGTAGAAGGTTTTTTCATTAATAAAAAGCAAGAAACTATACATTTTAATGACAAGACCTTTGCTTCTTTAGATGATACATGTGGCTTTTTAAGACCAGAAACAGCTTGGTTTTGGTTATCCAGTAATTTCTGGGACAGTCAAGGACAGCGAATTGGGTTAAATTTAGCATCAGGTGTGAATGAGAGTTTTGGTAATGAAAATTGCTTATGGATAAATGGCATTTTATTTCCATTAGCAGATGTATTATTTGAAAAACAATCAGAACAACACTGGACGATTCGTTCTTTAGATGACAAATTAAAACTTCAAGTTGAAACAGGTTGGCGCCGTTTTGAAAATTTAAATTTACGTTTAGTGGGTAGTCAATTTAGTCAGTGGCAGTCAAAAGTGAGTGGTACGATCCAAACTGAAACAGGTGAAACTATTGTTTTAAAAAATGAATACGCTCTTTTAGAACAGCATTATGCGAAATGGTAAAATATTTTGCTTAATAGTTCTGCTCAATAATTTTACTCAATAATGCTGTTCTAAAATAAACTCAAAGCGCTGCTTGCCAAAATGCCTCACCAGCTTGAATTGGGTCATTCGTTGCAGCCAGTGTATCTACCCAAGTTTGGTATTGACGAATGACAGGGTGTTGGCTTGGGTGAAAATCTTTTTTAAACCAGTCTAAATATTGATGGCGCATCGCAGAGAGTTTACCTTGACGACCAAAAAACCATGGTAAACCTTTAACAGCCATTTGGGCGCGTTGTTTTAAGCCAAAACCGTCATATTTCAGCATGACATTGGTACGATAAAACGTAAAGCTGAAAATTTGTAAGGTAACGAAGGCGAGGGCAAAGTTCCGAAGATACTCAGGTACTTCTCCAACCTCTTTCATCACATCAAAGGCAACGTCACGGTGTTCCATTTCTTCAATGGCATGCCATGCAAATAATGCTCTGACATAAGGGTGGACATTTTCCAGAGTTGCTTTTTCACTATAAAAGGTTTCAGCCATCAGTGCCGTTAAGTGTTCGGCAGCAGCCGTCATCGCAATGTTATATTGTTTAGAGCGGTTTTTTAGAATGTAGTCAAAATGCCCGCCAAGGAATTTAATAAACTGATCAACAGGCATGCCTTGACGCTTCATTTCTTCATTCATTTTGTCATGCGCCAGTCCGTGCTGTGCTTCTTGTTTGATAAAATCACTGACCCGTTGCTGTAAATCGGGATCACTGATTTTGTCACGTAAGGCACGTACACTTTGAATAAAATAACGTTCACCGACTGGAAAGGTCAGACTTAGCGCGTCAAACATGCGGGTACGAAATGGATCATTATCAAACCAGAAGCGTGGTACTTCATTGAGTTTAAAATCTAGATTGCTTCGGACGACAGGGTCAACCTGATGTTTTACATATGCATTCATTGTTTTATTTCTCGCAAATTAAATTTATAGAATGGTTAAGTAGATCAAATGGTTATTGACCTGCTTGCCAAAATGCCTCACCTGCTAGAATAGGATCATTAGTTTGTTCTAAGGTGTCTATCCAGACCTGATATTGCGCAATGATCGGATGTTGGCTTGGATGAAAGCCTTGTTTATACCAGTCAAAATATTGCTTTTTCATGCGAGTCATTACGCCGTGTTTGCCAAAGAACCAAGGCAAGCCTTGAGCAGCAAGTTTGATACGATCAAGACGACTAAAGCCATCATAACTAAGCATGACATTGGCACGATAAAAGGTGAAACCAAACATAGCAACTGTGGTCAAAGCTAAGGTAAATTTTCTTAAAGATTCAGGCACTTCACCCACTTGTTGCATGACATCAAAAGCGACATCGCGATGTTCCATTTCTTCAATAGAATGCCATGCAAATAAAGCACGTACATAGGGATGCGCGTCTGCCAGTGTTTCTTTGCGACTGTAAAATGTTTCTGCCATCAGTGCGGTCAAATGCTCAGCCGCAGCCGTCATGGCAATATTGTACTGGGGAGAGCGATTTTTCAGTTCAGATTTAAATAAACGATTTAGAAATTGGATAAATTGGTCAACAGGCATGCCTTGCTTTTTCATCTCCTCATTCATTTTGTCATGTGCAATGCCGTGTTGGGCTTCTTGACGAATAAAGTCAGCAACACGTTGTTGTAATTCAGGATCACTGATTTGATTGCGAAATAAACGTACACATTCAATAAAGTAACGTTCACCATCTGGAAAAGTCAGACTCAAAGCATCGAACATACGGGTTTTAAATGGATCTCCACCAAACCAAAAACGTGGGATCTCATCTAGCTTAAAATTGAGTTGAGTGCGAACGACAGGTTCGGCTTGATATTTCACCAATGCATTCATGTTGTTTTACTTGCATTACTTCGATGCTTTCAGTATGTCGGTGTTTTACAACTTTGTTTTGACAGATCTTGCCAATTTTTATACATTTTACGACAGAATGAAAATTTAGTATGTCAAATATGGATTTGGGATTGAGTGACAATCATGCAGGAATTACATATACCGAATGGGTATTTTCATCTTTGGCAGACTTATTTGTTTGAACGGGGAATCGACATTTTTACTGCTGATTTTTTAAAAGATGATTATTCACATTTAAAAAAAATTTTACTTCAGCCAATTGATACTCAGTCTTCTTATCTTTTTTTTCAACAAATTCTTAAAAAAACTGAACTTGCTTTAGATTGCCCTCAGATTATTTTTGAAATGGCGCAGTATGTTCGCCCTGAACACTTTGGGGTTTTAGGCTATATGGCAACACGAAGTACCACAGTTGCTGAAGCCTTACATAATATTCTACGTTTTAGTCGTTTAGTGATTGATGGTGATCATATTATTCCGATGAAAATGAAGCAGGTGGGGCAACATATTCATCTTATTTGGCCTTTTCACCATGAAAAATATATTGTCATTAATGAATTGACCAATGCTTTAATGATGCATTTAGCACGAAAAATTGTTGTGCTTCATCAGTTTCCATTATTAGAGGTAAATTTTGCTCATCCACCACAAATGGCGATTTATCATTATCAAAAATTTTATGCGTGTGATGTTCATTTTAATCAATCTGAATATAGCTTTGTTTTGGGTTTAGAAGGATTAAATGCAAAAATTCAACAAGCAGATCCCTCATTGATGCAACTTTTGGTTAAACAAGCTGAGGAAGCCATTGCCTCAAAAACGCGCTATGAAACTTTGCCTCAAAAACTACATTTTATTGTTGCAGAATATCTAAGGCTGCAAGAACAAGCTCCTAAAATTGAAGATATTGCACAAGAATTAAATATTTCTGCGCGAACTTTGCAACGTCAGTTGAATGAATTTGGTCAATCATTTAAAAAAATCGTGGAAATTGAACGCATGCAGCGTTGTGAATTATTACTCGAAAGTGACCTGCAACTGACTGAGATCGCGATGCGTTTGGGTTATTCTGACCAATCGGCATTGGCAAGAGCCTATAAGGCATATAGTGGGCAGACTTTATTACAGAAAAAACAGCAATTAAAATAAAAGTTTTAAATTGTATCTTTTCTATTCAAAATATTCTCAATCCATCAAAATATAAAAGTTTGTAGAGGAAATAATTTAAAAAAGAGGATAACGAGGATTTAAAATGAAAAAATTAATTTTAGCGGCTGTTATATGTATGACTTATACAAATGTGCAAGCCAATGTATGTGAAATTCCACTCAATCAAGTGGCGGTAGGTAGTATGACTTTGATGCAAAGTCTTGATCAATTTAAAAAAATACATAGCAATGCTAAACCAGATAAAGATCGAATTCAGATTTTAGATGTTGATCAAGCTTTTGAAAATGCAGGAGTCACTTCAGTCGGAAGTATAGATTTTGATCCAGTAAAAAACCGTATTATTGGTTTTACGCTCTCTTACAATGAAGGAAAATATGCACAACTTGAAACACCTTTAAATCAGTTCAAAAATAGTATTTTAAAAAACTCAAAACTTCCACAAAAGGGTTGGGTGTTAAGTCAGGACAAAGAAGCGTATCAATATCGTTGTAATGATTATCAAGTATTTATACGACAAGATCATGGTGTAGGGCGTGGTTCACTTGGTGCGGTGATATGGGTATTTAGTCGATATAGTGATAGTTTTGAATAATATTTTATGGTCAATACCACAGATTTAATCATTAAACAGTAAGAAAAAACCTCTTTGTCTGAGACAAAGAGGCAGTCTTTTTTATCGTATTTTGAGTTTTGGAAATCTGAAAATAATCGCCAATACCGCAAAAATTGCTAAAATCCAGCAATAGTAAATTGAGCCAATCAATTCAACTGGTGATAGTTTTGCAATAGAACATGCAAGCAGTAATTGAGCACCATAAGGAATGATCCCTTGTACCACGCAAGAAAAAATATCCATCAATGCAGCAGCGCGTTTTGGGTCTACACCATATTCTTTAGCAACTTCTCGTGCCATATCACCTGATAAAATAATGGCAACGGTATTATTTGCTACAAATAAATTTGAGAAAATAACTAAAAAACTGATGCCGATTTCACCCGCGCGTTGAGTGCCAACTTTAAATAATCGAGTGATACTATAAATCCGTTGAATCAACCACTCTAAGCCACCTTCTTTTTGCATAATTGCAGAGAGTCCCCCCAAGAACATCGACAATAATGTCACTTCAAACATACCTTCGAAGCCTGAATAGATAGATGTATTTAATTTTAATAAGTCAAATGATGGCGTGACAAATAGCCCCATTAAACCTGATAACACAACGCCAAGTGCTAAGACTGCTAAAACATGTAAGCGTGTAAAAGCCAAAAGAAATACTGCCACATAAGGCAAGATCAACCATAAGTTATAATCTTTATATTCAATAGATTGTGGTGAATGGTTGGTCAATATATAAATACCAATGGTGACAATAGCAGCAGGAAATGCAATCCAGATATTGACCCGAAATTTATCTCTTAATTCAACATTTAAACTGCGTGTTGCTGCAATGGTGGTATCTGAGATCATGGACAGGTTATCGCCAAACATGGCACCACTGACCACCGCGCCAATCGCATAAATCGGTTGGATATCCGTTGCTTGAGAAAAACCAAAAGCAATGGGCGCACAAGCTGCAATGGTGCCCATCGAAGTTCCCATGGCTGTAGCCACAAATGCTGAGATGATAAACAGCATGGGCAATACAAACTCAGGTGGAATGATGGATAGTCCAAACTGAACAGTGGCATCCACACTGCCAATGGCACTCGATACGCTGGCAAAAGCACCTGCCAACATAAACACCATAAACATTAAAATGAGGTTGGGATGACTTGCACCTTGTAAAAATTCATCAATTGCTGCATTTAATTTTCCACGATACAACACAATTGCTAAAATAATTGCAGGTAAGGCAGCAACAGGTGCTTTGACTTGATAAAACGCAAATTCAGTACCAATAATAGAATGGTAAATACCACTGCCTAAAAAGATGGCTAAAAAGACAATAAGTGGTAGCAGCGCAAGCCCACGAGCTTGAACTTTACTGTGTGGGGGAGTGGTCATATTCAAAAAATAAAAAAGAGTAGCTTCTATAGTATAAACAGCTTTTGCAATTTCTTAAAAATTAAAATGCATTAGATTTTGTTCATGTTCTGGTGTTATTTAAATGATTTGATTTAAGTTTTTCAATTTATTTACGAATTTTAAAAAAGCAAAAAATAGGTAACTTTGATCATTGTCCAAAAAAATAAAATAGCGCTAAATGTATGTCATAGGTTGTTCGTTATTTTGTATTAATATGAGATACCATTGTGCTACAGCGTTACTCTATCCAATGAGTAAAAAATAGCGTTACAATGCAACGTCTTGTATTTATACAAAACCAACTCCTCAAGTTTAACAATTCAAGGAATGTACAACCCTATGTCACGTTTAGCCACTCGATTTGCACAGCTTAAATCACAACAGCGTAAAGCATTGGTTTCTTATGTCATGGCGGGTGATCCTCAACCACATGTAACCGTACCCTTGTTGCATCAAATGGTTGAAGCGGGCGTAGATGTACTTGAACTTGGTTTGCCATTTTCAGACCCAATGGCAGATGGTCCAGTGATTGCCCTTGCCGCAGAGCGTGCTTTAGCAGCAGGAACCAATACCCTTGATGCTTTAAACATGGTGAAAGAATTCCGTCAAAAAGACAGCACAACACCTGTAGTCTTGATGGGATATTTAAACCCTGTTGAAGTGATTGGATATGAAAAATTTGTCGCTTATGCCAACGAATGTGGTGTAGACGGTGTTCTTCTCGTAGATTTACCACCAGAAGAAGCAAAAGATTTTGATGAAGTATTGAAAAAATACGACATGAATCAAATTTTCTTGCTTGCACCAACTTCGACAGATGAACGTATTCAGCATGTAGTCAAACAAGCCAGTGGTTTTATTTACTATGTGTCATTAAAAGGGGTAACAGGTGCTGCAACACTGGATACCACTGAAGTCGCAACACGCATTCAAAAAATCAAGTCATATACAGATATTCCTGTAGGTGTAGGTTTTGGGATCAGTGATGCAGCTTCAGCAAAAGCTGTTGGGCAAGTTGCTGATGCTGTCATTGTCGGCAGTGCATTTGTCAAACCTTTTGCAAACTTAGCACCAGAACAAGCTGTGGAAGCAGCGGTGAATAAAGTCAAGGAGCTTCGAGCAGCGCTCGATGAGTTAGTATGAATCAAGAAGTGAAATCAGGGAAAATCCTGAGTGCATCAACACCGTGGACAGATCGTTCTGTTCCAGGGATTGAGGTGCCTGATCAACAACAAACACTCAAAGCAACATTTACAGAACCAACCATTGAGTGCCCTGAATGTCACGCATTGGTTACTCGTACTGCGATGTCTTTTAATGCTTATGTTTGTCCATCATGTGATGAACATCTGAAAATGAAAGCACGTGATCGCTTAAACTGGTTCTTTGATAATGTGAGTGCAGAACTCGGTCAAGAATTTGTAGCAAAAGACCCATTACACTTTGTAGACAGTCGACCTTATCCTGAGCGTATGAAAGAAGCGCAAGATAAAACAGGTGAAACTGAAGCTTTAGTGGTCATGCAAGGTCAACTTAAAAATATTCCATTGATTGCATGCGCATTTGAATTTGATTTTATGGGCGGTTCAATGGGTACGGTTGTGGGTGACCGTTTTGTTCAAGCTGCTGAAAAAGCGATTAAGGATAAACAACCTTTAGTTTGTTTTGCAGCTTCTGGTGGTGCACGTATGCAAGAAGGCATGTTGTCTTTGATGCAAATGGCACGTACTTCTGCAGCGATCCAAAAAATGAAAGATGCACATCTGCCTTATATTGTGGTGTTGACGCATCCAGTTTACGGTGGTGTGACTGCATCATTGGCAATGTTGGGTGATGTTCATATCGCTGAACCGAAAGCCATGATTGGTTTTGCGGGTAAACGTGTTATCGAACAAACTGTTCGTGAGAAGCTTGAAGAACCGTTCCAACGTGCTGAATTCTTGCTTGATCATGGTGTAATCGATCAAATTGTTCATCGTCATGCATTACGTGATACTGTATACCGTATTGTAGCGAAACTGATGAATTTGCCTTGAACAACCATCCAGCACCTTTAAAAACAGATGATTTAAATACATGGCTCAATTATTGGAGCCATGTTCATGTTACAGGAATTGATTTGGGCTTAGAGCGCGTCATTCCTGTTGCAGAGCAATTGGGCGTCATGCGACCCAATGCCAAAGTTTTAACGGTGGCTGGAACCAATGGTAAAGGCTCAACTACAACAACACTTGCTGCAATTTTAAATGCACAAGGGCTAAATGTTGGGCTATACCAATCTCCACATATTTATCGTTTTAATGAGCGTGTCAAACTTGCAGGGCAAGAGGTTGATGATCAAACCTTGATTGATGCTTTTGTACAAGTTGATCAAGCGCGCCGTATCTGTGATTTATCTTTATCATTCTTTGAAGCCACTACTTTGGCTGCTTTTGTTATTTTTAAACAAAAACAGTGCGATGTCTGGGTGCTTGAAGTAGGTTTAGGTGGTCGTTTGGATGTGGTCAATGTCATTGATCCTGATGTTGCGGTGATTACTAATATTGGGCTAGATCATACTGATTGGCTCGGTGATACTATTGAAAAAATTGCTTTTGAAAAAGCAGGCATTATTCGTGCAAATATTCCTGTGGTTTTTGGTGGACAGCAAAGTTTGCCACAAGCCATTCAGGACAAAGCGACAGAATGTAATGCAACGCTCTATGCGCTGAACCATGATTACTTCTATGATGATACCAAAGATGGTAAAACATGGGATTTTGCCAGTTCAGGTGTGACGTTAAAGTTACCTTTGGGACAGTTAGCCTTAGATAATATCTCAACGGCTGTCGCAGCGATTTTAGCCAGTGGTTTGAATGTATCACAACAAGCGATGGCGCAAGGTATCGAAACAGCACAGTTACAAGGTCGTTTTGAAATTAGAAAAATTCATTATAAATCACAAGAAAAAACAGTGATTTTCGATGCGGGACATAATCCGCACGGTGTTGAATTTTTGTTAAAGCAATTGCGAAAATTCTTAGAATACAATAAACAGTACACAGAAGTTGTCTCCGTATTTTCAATGTTGTCTGACAAAGATATAGAATCTGTAGTCAAGTTATTGAAAAATACTGTATTAAAGTGGAAAATTGCGCCATTGACTGTAGCTCGTGCAGCACCAATGGAACAATTGGTTGCTGGCTTACAAAATGAGACAGTTGAAAAATTTGAGAGTGTACAAGCAGCATTTCAATCAGCGCTTGCAGAAACCAATAATAATCAGCTGATTTTGGTGTGTGGTTCGTTCCATACCTTAGAAGCGGTCTGGGAGTATTTAGAAGAATGTCAATGAATAACAAACAGCGCTGGATGGGTGGCGTTGTTTTATTAGGTGGTGGTGTGTTATTAGCAGCCCTCCTTCTAAAAGGCAAAGAAGAAATATATCAAACTCAAGTACCAACGACACCTGTTGCAAATGTGCAGCAAAAGGAAAAAGCAGCACCATTAGAGTCCGTGCAGCTTGAACCTTTAACTGTAGATGTTGCAACAGAAAAACGCCTACTTGAAGAGCAACGCCGTGCGCGTGAAAAGGCTGTTGCTGAACAAGAAGCGAAAGCAGCTGATTTTTTACGTATGCAACAACAGGCGGAAGCAGATGCAGCACGTAAGGCAGCAGAAGAATATGCAGCTGCAAATGCGCGTCGTAAAGCAGCTCAAGAAAGCTCGGATAATATTCCTCCTGAACTCAATCAAGATGATAAAACCAAAGCTCAGCAAAAAACTGCTGAACAAAAGAAACTTGAGCAACAAAAGGCAGATGCTGAAAAAAAGTTAGCAGAGCAGAAGCGTCAACAAAATAATGCAGAGGCAGAGAAAAAAGCTGCAGAAGAGAAAAAACGTAAAGCTCTAGAGGAAGAAAAACGTAAAGCAGAAGCTGATAAGAAAAAAGAAGCAGACCGCAAAGCTGAAGCAGAGAAAAAAGCCGAAGCAGATCGTAAAGCTGCGGAAGAAAAAAAGCGTAAAGCCCAAGAGGAAGAAAAGCGTAAATTAGAAGCTGACAAGAAAAAAGAGGCAGACCGCAAAGCTGAAGCAGAGAAAAAAGCTGAAGCAGATCGTAAAGCCGCGGAAGAAAAAAAGCGTAAAGCCCAAGAGGATGCTAAGAAAAAGGCTGAAGCAGATAAAGCACGTGATTTGTTGGAAAATGGTGACAAGCAATGGATGGTACAAGTTGCACTGGCTGCCAATGAAGCCAATGCAGATGCTGTTGCTGCAAAATTACGCGCAAAAGGCTATAAAGTGACAAAAAGTCCAACATCTAAAGGTATTCGCATCATGGTTGGACCGTCAAAAGATCGTGATTCTGCTGATGCAACACGCAAAAAAATCAATTCAGACGATAGTTTAGGTATGAAGTCTGCATGGGTGATTGATTGGGTGCCTTTAGATAGGCGTTAAGTTTTAGACTTATCCTTGAGTTGAAGATGGATTTGAGAGCTGTTCTCGAATCCATTTTATTTTTTCAGGGCTAAATAACTTTTCAATATTGCCCCAAATGGGATGAAAGCCATAACCGCCATGTTTCATTTCATTTAAAGCATCCGCCGTAGACCAATTTTCAAAAATAATACGATACATTGCAATACTAGCACCTGTACGATCAGAGCCATGATAACAATGAATTAATACTTTTTGACCTTTTTGTTGTGCGGTTTGAATAGAGCGCATGACTTGTAGTAAATCATGTTCATTAATTGCCCATGTATGAATGGGAATATGGACTAACTCTAAATTTTGACCTGCAAGTGTTGAGCTATCTTTATCACGACTACGTAAATTGATCACAACATCAATATCATGTTGAGCTAATAATGGAATTAATTGCTTACTGGGTTGCTCACTACGAAAAATGCTATCACTCATTTTATAAAAATTATAATCGGACTGAATGACTTGTCCCCAATTTTGGGGTCTTTGGTCGGCAGGAAGCGTTGAAGTTGTTATGCATCCTGTTAGCGTACTGCTTAAAATTAAAGTCGCTAAAAAATATTGTTTTATCATATTTGATATTTCTTTAAGTCCAATGGGTCATGTGCGCAAATGATCTCAATTTGTGGTTGAGTTTGGGCAAGGGTTTGTAATGCTTGTAAGCTTTGAAGACGTTGTTGATTATCAAAAGCAAGTAATTGTTCAGCCCAATTTAGACCCCAGACACGATATTTGGGGTTAAGTTCTAAGTGAGAGTAATAGGCATCGCCACAAAAAAGTAAATAACCTTCTTGTTGTTTTATCGCAATACCACAATGTCCTGCCGTATGTCCTAATAATGGAATCATTAAAATTTCATCTTTAAAAATATTAAAACCTTGTACACGATGAAAATTAAACCAAGTTTCACCCGCAGCGTGTTCTAAAAAGTGCCAATACGCATGTTGTTGAAATTGTTGAGGACGATAACGTAATTTATTTTTAGCAGAGAGCGTTTGTGCTGCATTAAACTCATTCGATAAAATATGTACGGTGGCATTTGGAAAGTCTGCAATACCTCCTGCATGATCAAAATCTAAATGCGTGACTAAAATATGCCGAACATCATTGGGCTTAAACCCCAGTTGTTGAATTTGATGGAAAGCAGATAAATGTTGATCAGGTACAATTGCAGCAAAATAGTGAATGAGTTTGCCTAAACGCTTTTTAGAATGTAAATAATCTTGTATGCCTAAACCTGTATCAACTAAAACTAAGCCACGATCTGTCTCAAGCAATAAACAATGACAGACAAAGTGTGCTTTTAAGCCTGTTTGCCCAAAAAGAGGTGCGCAGAGTGGGCAAAAACTACCACAATGTAAATGGTGGATTTTATAAATCATACTATTTTGATTGTTAAATTATTCTACATCTCTTATACCTTATTTTTGCAAATCAACCAATGCTTACAAAACATTGTCATTAATGCTGCAATGTTTATGATTTTCTATAGCATACTCATAAATATAACAAACATAATAAGGAGAATACGGATGCAGCTTTATTATTCTTTAACATCGCCTTTTGCGCGTAAAGTTTGTGTGCTGATTCAAGAGTTAAAAATTCAGGATCAATTTGAAATGATTAAGATTGACCCTTGGACAAACCCAGATTTAAGGCAGATCAATCCATTATCAAAAGTTCCAACTTTGGTTTTAAATCATAAAGAAGTTTTATTTGATTCGGCATTAATTTGTGAATATTTAAGTACCTTAAAAGATAAAGCACTGATTTATCCCACTGAGCGTGTTGAATATTTTAAAAGTTTAAGGTTACAAGCATTAGCTGATGGTGCTATGGCAGCCGTAGGGCGATGCTATGCAGAGTTTAAAAAACCTGAACATTTACAATCACAAGATATGTTACAACGCTTTCAAGCAACACAGGTAGCGACACTGATTTGGTTGGAACAACATTTAGATAATTTCACCAAAAACTTTGGGATAGGTGAAATTTCTGTGGCGTGTTTGTTGGCATATATTGATTTTAGATTTCCTGAACAAGATTGGAAGATAAAATATAGCCAACTTGCAGCATGGTTTGAGCAAGTGAAGGCACGTGATTCAATGCAATTCACTCAGTACCAAGTGTAAGGATGAAAGTGTCTAGCTATTTTTGAAAAAAAAGAACTCCATCTGAGAAAGGTGGAGTTCAATGGAGAAAGCACAATTTTTGTTTTTGAAGTTTAATTTAGTCTTTATTCGGTTGTGGCGTTAAGCGTAAATAAGGTTTAACCGCCGTATAACCTTTTGGGAAGCGTTCTTTTAGCTCAGCTTCATCTTTAATTGAAGGCACAATAACAACATCTTCACCTTCTTGCCAATTTGCTGGTGTAGCAACTTTATAGTTGTCTGTGAGTTGTAATGAATCAATCACCCGTAGAATTTCATTAAAATTACGTCCTGTTGAAGCAGGATAAGTAATAATTAAACGGACTTTTTTATGAGGATCAATAATTAATAAAGAGCGTACAGTGGTTGTTTCGCTGGCATTGGGGTGAATAAAATCATAAAGTGTTGAAACTTTACGATCTTTGTCCGCTAAAATTGGAAAATTTACCGTTGTATGTTGTGTTTCATTAATATCTTGAATCCAACCTTGATGTGACTCCACATCATCTACCGAAAGCGCAATTGCTTTTACACCACGTTTGGTAAATTCATCTTTGAGTTTTGCTGTATAACCCAGCTCTGTTGTACACACAGGTGTATAATCTGCGGGATGAGAAAATAAAATACCCCAATCATTACCTAAAAATTCGTAAAAATTAATCTTCCCTTCACTAGAGTTCTGTTCAAAGTCAGGTGCTGTATCACCCAAACGAATTGTCATGATATTGTCCTCAAAATTTAGAATGTTTAAAGTTGTTGTTTAGCTCGTCAAAATCACTATGGCTTAAATTTCTTATAATTAAAAATAGTGTTTTTGTATTTCTTTATGAGAAAATAAGATATAAAACCTGAACAAGATGTAAAAATTCACGATTTCTGCTGAATAGTTCTATCTGTCTATCGTGCAAATTTGCTACATTAGTTCGCCTTAGCTCATACACGCGAAAGTCGGTGCACAGATTTTTTTTAATTGGTTTTGTGTAAAAACCTTGTACTTCAAATTTCTAACACCATAATAACGTCTGAGAAAAATTTATTTTGATAAGCAAGTTTTAGAGAGTCTATACATGTTGGCAAGCCTGATCGGAGGAATCTTCGGTACTAAAAACGAGCGTGAACTAAAACGCATGCGTAAAATTGTCGATAAGATCAATGCGCTTGAGCCGACAATATCTGCTTTAAGTGACGCTGACTTATCTGCAAAAACTGAAGAATTTAAACAAAGATATAAAAAGGGTGAAAGCCTTGATAAGTTAATGCCAGAAGCATTTGCAGTTTGTCGTGAAGCGGGTAAACGTGTCATGGGCATGCGTCATTATGACGTGCAATTGATTGGCGGTATTACCTTACATGAAGGTAAAGTTGCAGAAATGCGTACAGGTGAAGGTAAAACCCTAATGGGTACTTTGGCTGTTTACCTCAATGCAATCAGTGAGGCAGGTGTTCATGTCATCACAGTCAATGATTATTTGGCACAGCGTGATGCAGAGTTAAACCGTCCACTGTATGAGTTCTTAGGTTTAACTGTTGGTGTGATTTACTCCATGCAAGCACCAATGGAAAAAGCTGAAGCTTACCGTGCAGACATTACTTACGGTACAAATAACGAATTTGGTTTTGACTATCTACGTGACAATATGGTTTTCTCAATGGTAGAGAAAAAACAACGTGGGTTAAGTTATGCCATCATTGATGAAGTGGACTCTATTTTAATTGATGAAGCACGTACACCTTTGATTATTTCTGGTCAAAGTGAAGATTCATCGCAACTTTATCAATTAATGAATAATATTCCGCCAAAATTAACTCCACAGAAAGAAGAAAAAGTTGCAGACGGTGGGCATTTCTGGATTGATGAAAAGCAACGCTCTGTTGAAATGACTGAAGTCGGTTATGAAACAGTAGAGCAAGAACTCATTCAAATGGGGTTGTTGGCTGAAGGTGAAAGTTTATATTCAGCAGCAAATTTAAACTTAGTTCATCATGTAACTGCTTCAATTCGTGCGCATTTCTTATATCAACGTAATGTGCATTATATTATCAATGATGGCGAAGTGATCATTGTTGATGAAAACACAGGTCGTACCATGCCTGGTCGTCGCTGGTCTGAAGGTTTGCATCAAGCAGTTGAAGCGAAAGAAGGTTTAGAAATTCAACCAGAAAACCAAACTTTAGCAACCACAACATTCCAAAACTATTTCCGTTTATATAAAAAGCTTTCAGGTATGACAGGTACTGCTGATACTGAAGCTGCGGAAATGAAAGAAATCTACAACCTAGATGTAGTGTTAATTCCAACCCATCGCCCAATGTTGCGTAAGGACTTAAATGATTTAATTTATTTAAATCGTGAGGGTAAATACAATGCAATTATTGAAGAAATTCAAAAAATTCATGCTGCAGGCGTAGCGCCAATTTTGATTGGTACAGCGACGATTGAGGCTTCTGAGATTCTTTCAGATAAACTGCGTGATGCAGGTATTCACCATGAAGTTCTCAATGCAAAACAACATGAGCGTGAAGCTGATATTATTGCTCAAGCAGGTGCGCCGAATGCTGTAACGATTGCAACAAATATGGCGGGTCGTGGTACAGACATTTTGCTTGGTGGTAACTGGAAAGCTTTACTTGCAAAAATTGAAAATCCAACTCCAGAAGATAGTGCACGACTTCGTGCAGAGTGGGAAAAAAACAATGAAATGGTGTTGAGTTCAGGTGGTTTACATATCATCGGTTCAGAACGTCATGAATCACGCCGTATTGACAACCAGTTACGTGGTCGTTCAGGTCGTCAAGGTGACCCTGGTGTATCACGCTTCTTCTTATCACTTGAAGATGACCTCATGCGTATTTTCGCAGGTGATCGTGTGATTGCGATGATGCGCGCAATGGGCTTGCAAGAAAATGAAGCCATTGAACATAAAATGGTGTCACGTTCAATCGAAAATGCGCAACGTAAAGTTGAAGCACGTAACTTTGACATTCGTAAAAATCTTTTAAAATACGATGATGTCAATAATGAACAACGTAAAATCATTTATTCACAACGTGATGAGATTTTAGAAGAAGCAACACTTCAAGATTATATTGAAGAAATGCATCAAGAAGTCATGAAAGGTTTAATCGAAACTTATATTCCACCTGAATCAATTCATGATCAGTGGGATATTGAAGGTCTAGAAAATGCTTTGCGTGTTGACTTAGGGATTGAGCTACCTGTATCACAATGGCTTGAAGAAGATCGTCGTTTAGATGAAGAAGCTTTGGTTGAGCGTATCAGTGATGAAGTCGTGCAACGTTATCGCCAACGTCGTGAAAATATGGGCGCTGAGTCTGCTGCAACTTTAGAACGTCATTTCTTGTTGGGTTCATTAGATCGCCACTGGAAAGACCATTTAGCTGCAATGGATTATTTACGTCAAGGTATTCATTTACGTGGCTATGCGCAGAAAAATCCAGAGCAAGAATACAAAAAAGAAGCGTTTAATTTATTTGTAAATATGCTTGGTGTGATTAAATCAGACGTTGTGACTGATCTTTCTCGTGTGCATATTCCAACTGCGGAAGAGTTAGCAGAGATGGAAGCACAACAACAAGCGCAAGCAGAAGCAATGCGTTTGAACTTTGCACATGATGAGTTTGATGGTTTAACTGGTGAGTTGAGTACGAGTACTCAAGCTGAAAATGAGCCTTTAAATTTACAAAAGCCTCAAACATTTACACCACCTGAAAGCCGTAATGCACCATGCCCATGTGGTTCAGGTTTAAAATATAAACAATGTCACGGTAAAATTTAACATTTACCAACGTTAGCGTAATCTTTAAAAAAAGCAGGGCAAATGTTCTGCTTTTTTTACAAGTTATTACAGGAGGTGAATATTTATTGCACCTTTCACGATTAAATGTTATTTACTTGCTCAGTCCATGTTTAAAGATTTAGGAAAGATAATGAAAATACAATTCAAAGCATTATTTGTCGCAGCTTTAGCAATGCCAGTGCTGACTTTTGCAGATACTCAGCCACAAACTACAACGGTTGCCAATGTTCAGGCAGCAACAGGTGTAACTACTGCGCAGGCAGAAATTAAAAATGATTCAACGACAGTCATTAGTCCTCGCACAGGTATTCGCTATACTTTAGGAAATACAGGTGGTCGTCCAATTATTCTAAAAACAGCAGCAATTGCTGCGGTAACACCTGCAACGATCAATCGTGTGGTTGCTTCTAATCCAGCTTTATCAGCATCGAGTCAAGAAAAAGTAAAACAGGCGCTTTTAGTTTCAGAAAGTACGGTCGCTCAAAATCAAGTCGCTACGCAATAATGCTTGAAAAGTTATAAATCTATATCTAAACCAGTTGTTGTCGGACGCTGGTTTTTTCTTTTTTTAAGATCTATCACAATAAAAATGAATTCACTCCGTTATAGGCTCGATTTTTTGTCTATTTTCTAATAAGCTGTTGTTTTATTAATTTCATTCTGGATATTTGAAAATGGCAGTTGGTGACGTAACTATGCCACACATGCATGTGGTGCAAGGTGTAAAAATTGGCTCAGCAGAGGCGTATGTACGTTATCCAAATCGACGAGATTTAGTTGTTTTTGAGTTTGCACAAGGAACAACGGTCGCAGGCGTATTTACTCAAAGTGCCTTTGCTGCTGCTCCTGTTTTAATCAGTAAAAAGCACTTAGCTGAAAATACACCGCGTTATTTAGTGATTAATACAGGTAATGCAAATGCGGCAACAGGTGTGATTGGTTATCAAAATGCAGAAGCAACTTGCACAAAATTAGCAGAATTAACAGGTGTACAAGTTAATCAAATTTTGCCATTTTCAACAGGTGTTATTGGTGAGCAATTACCACTTGAACGTTTAACACAAGGTTTACAACCTGCTTTAGATACATTAAATGAAAATGCTTGGTCTGATGCTGCATCAGGGATTATGACGACAGATACCACGCCTAAAGGCACATCTGAGCAGTTTGAGCTAGATGGCATTACTTATACGATGACAGGTATTTCTAAAGGCGCGGGTATGATTCGCCCGAATATGGCAACCATGTTGAGCTTTGTTGCAACAGATGCACCTATTAGCCAAGAAATGACACAGGCATTATTACAAACCACAGTAACCCACTCATTTAATCGTATTACCATTGATGGTGATACTTCAACAAATGATTCTTGTATCTTTGTTGCGACTGGTTTGGCAGGTGGTACTCAAATTCAAAGCCAAAGCGATGCTCGTTATCAGAAAGTATTAGATGTACTTGCAGGTATTATGAATCGTCTTGCACAATTGATTGTACGTGATGGTGAAGGCGCGACAAAATTTATTACTGTACATGTTGAAGGTGGTGAAAACACACAAGAGTGTTGTGATGTAGCTTATAGTGTTGCCGAATCACCTTTGATTAAAACGGCATTGTTCGCTTCAGATCCAAACTGGGGACGTATTGTCATGGCGATTGGTAAAGCTGGTGTACCAAACCTTGACACTAGCAAGGTTCAGGTATGGTTAGGTGATGTGCAAATTTGCTTAGATGGTGGTGCAAATCCTGAGTATACCGAAGAGGCAGGAGCTGCTGTGATGGCTGAAAAAGAGATTAATATTCGTATTGATCTTGGTCGTGGTACAGCGAAAGATACAGTTTATACCTGTGATCTGTCATATGATTATGTCAAGATCAATGCGGACTATCGCTCTTAAAATTAAAAAATTTTAAAGAACCTCCGTTGTGAGGTTTTTTTATAAGTCAATGTTTTTTTAATAACTGGTCAAATGAGCCAACGCCAAAATTGCCAGTGTATGACATGAAACGCTTGTTTAATCACAAGCATACGGATAGAGAATACGTTTTATGAATGATGCGACCAATTTAATTGCCAACGAAGCAAAATCAATTGTACAAGCGCATTTAGATCGTTTGGGTGAATCTAAGAGTAATGTGTTAACTGAAGAAGCAAAACAAGCGAAGTTTGCACAAATTAAAGCAGAGCTAGAAAAACGTGATGCTGTTTTAGTAGCGCATTACTATTGTGACCCTGAAGTACAAGAACTTGCAGAGCTAACAGGTGGCTGTGTCTCTGATTCACTTGAAATGGCGCGTTTTGGACGAGATCATGCTGCATCAACATTGGTGGTGGCAGGCGTAAAATTTATGGGGGAAACCGCTAAAATTTTATCACCTGAAAAAAAGGTTTTAATGCCAACTTTAGAAGCAACTTGTTCACTTGACTTAGGTTGTCCTGTAGATGAGTTTACTGCGTTCTGTGATGCTCATCCTGATCATACAGTGGTTGTTTATGCCAATACTTCAGCTGCTGTAAAAGCTCGAGCAGACTGGGTGGTAACTTCAAGTTGTGCAGTTGAGATTATTGAATATTTAGATAGTTTAGGTGAAAAAATCATTTGGGCACCTGATCAGCATTTAGGGCGCTATATCCAAAAGAAAACAGGCGCAGAAATGTTGCTTTGGGATGGCTCTTGTATTGTGCATGAAGAGTTTCGCTCACGCGGTATTACCAATATGAAAGCCATTTATCCAAATGCTGCTGTATTGGTTCATCCTGAGTCACCAGAATCAGTTATTGATGTTGCAGATGCGGTGGGGAGTACATCACAACTGATCAAAGCTGCACAAACTTTGCCACACGACACTTTGATCGTGGCAACAGATCGCGGTATTTTTTATAAAATGCAACAAGCTGTTCCAAATAAGACACTGATTGAAGCACCTACCGCAGGAGAAGGGGCATCATGTCGTTCATGTGCACATTGTCCATGGATGGCAATGAATGAATTAGATGGCATCTTAGACGTTTTACAAAAAAATGATCAAGAAATCTTTGTGGATGCTCAATTAGCAGAGCGAGCGAAGCTACCATTAGATCGTATGTTGAACTTCAGTGCGAGTTTAAAACGCTAAAATTGTATAAAAAATAATAGAAATGTTTGATAAATATACATTTGACGTATTTTTTTGATTTTTTTTCAATATAGGTGTTGACGTCTAAGGGCGTCACGCCTAGAATGCACACCGTACCGAACGACATGTTCGATACGAAAGCTGAGATGAATCGGAGCATAGCACAGCCTGGTAGTGCACCTGGTTTGGGACCAGGGGGTCGTAGGTTCGAATCCTACTGCTCCGACCAATTCTTCAAGGCAAAGGTTAATTGATAATGTAAATTATCAGTCATGCGCCTGTAGCTCAGTTGGATAGAGCATCCGCCTTCTAAGCGGATGGTCACAGGTTCGAATCCTGTCAGGCGCGCAATTTGCTGCTTGATGTTGTAGAATCTGAAGCTTGTTGTAATGGTGGATGTAGCTCAGTTGGTAGAGCCCTGGATTGTGATTCCAGTTGTCGCGGGTTCGAATCCCGTCATTCACCCCAATCTCTTATGAGATATCGGAGCATAGCACAGCCTGGTAGTGCACCTGGTTTGGGACCAGGGGGTCGTAGGTTCGAATCCTACTGCTCCGACCAATTTAAGTTTACCCAAGTTTAAAACTTAAATATAAATTATCCGCTAATTAAGCGGTTTTTTTATGCCTAAAATTTAATAATCTGAAATTTGAATATAAAAAAAGGTCTATGACAGACCTTAAAATGATGAAAGTGAAATTATGGAATAATAATTACTGACACACGGCGGTTTTCTGCGCGATGTTCTTCGCTGTCATTGGTTTTAATGGGTTGTTCTGAACCTTTACCTATAATTTGAATATTACTTGGGTTGAAATGCTGAGCAATAAAGATATTCGCCACACTTTGGGCGCGCTTTTGAGAAAGCGTTGTGTTATAGCTTGCTGAGCCCACATCATCTGTATGACCCACGATTTTAACTTTGGTTAAGTTATATTTTTGCAACTGTTTTGAAAGATGCATAATAGAGTCGCGGTTTTGATCTTTAATTTCAGACTGATCAAAATCAAATAATAGACGTTCAGGCAGCCCTAAACTCCAACCTTCATCTGTTAATACAAAACCTTCTTTTTTTAATGCACGGACTTGATTGTATTTTAAGCCTCCTAAATTTAAACAACCTGTAAGTGCTAAGCATAATAAGGCAAGAATTGGAAGCTTTAGGTGTGTTGTAAACATATGGTATCCCCTGATTAAAGTTAGTTATGGTAAATAAACCAATGATGAGTCAGTGATTTTGCTTTATACATTGCCTGATCTGCCTGAGAAATTAAATCTTCAGGAGAAATTGCCTGATTCGATAAAGCGATTCCTAAACTAAAACTAAAAGCTATACTTTGATTTTTATAGATCAAAGGTTTTTCACAACTTTTAATCAAATTTTCAGCAATTGAAATTAAGTGATCTACACGTTGGATTGAGCTTAAAATGATGGCAAATTCATCACCGCTTAGACGAGCTACAAAATCATCCTGACGAATATTTTGTTTTAAGCGAGCAGCCATTTCTTTTAAAACAGCGTCTCCAGCTTGATGCCCATATTGATCATTAATCACTTTAAAATTATTTGTGTCGATGAAAAGCAAAGCAATCTGTTGTTTTGTCGAAGTGTTTTTAAATGAATGTATTAGCGCTTGATAAAAATAACTACGATTAGGTAAACCTGTTAAGTGGTCATGTTGTACTTGATAAGAAAGTTGTTGATTTTCCTTTTGCAAATGTGTATGCCATGATTGAATTTCTTCAAGTAATTGATTAAATACGCCATTTAAATGATTAAACTCTTGAATATCATTTTTAGGAAAACGTAAATTGTAAGCACTTTGTGTGCTGACGAGCTGAGCAATTTGAACAATAGGTGTCATTGATTGCATGATATGGCGATAGGTGAGATTTACAGACCACCATAACGCTAAAATCATAAAGAGCATTCCAATGCCTAAACCAACAAAAATTTTAATAATAAAAATTAAAATTTCATTGGAACTACCATAAAGAATAATTTTTCCAACATAATTACCATTATGTAGTACCGCAACATTAATCGCATCATGTAAAAAAATATGATCAAACAAATTTTGTAATGCAGAATAATGATCTATGCTTTTAATACTTTCAGAAATTTTTTGATCCTGATGATCATAGACTTCAATCAAGCGCACAGAATGTTGTTGAGTGTATTCATGTAAGATTTGTGATAAAGCAATTTTATCTTGAAAGACGAGTGCGGGTTGAATCCGCTCAGACACAGTACGACTAATTAATTGTAAATTTTGCTCAGCAAAAGATTTGACTGTAAAAACAGAAATTGTGGCAAAAGTAAAAGTGCAAATTAAAAAAGTAATTGCAAAAATAGTAAATTGAGACTTTCTAAAAAGAGTTTGCAATGATGTCGATTTATAAAATTTATGAATCATTTGTATTACTCCGAATTTTTGGCTAAGAGTAAGACGCGAGGATCCACATGGACTTTCGATCTGGCTAAGCTGTCTAAATTAACTTTAAAAACTGTATTGCCATTTTTTGCATTATTTAAGCAAAAAACGCTACCTATTTCACATTCATTATTGCTTGTACTAAAGGATAGAATTGATTGTGTTAAAGCTATGTTTATAAGTTTTTGTTCAATTGCTGGTGTTGTATTTGAGAAAAAAATAGCATCACAATTTGTTGATTTAACATCATTAGAATTAATATCTTTTACTGTGAAAGCTAAATTTTGTGATTTTAGATAAGAAGAAAACTGTTGAGTTGCATAATTATTTTCAAGAACGCATAAAGTAGCAGGTGGGTTGTTCCATTTGACATAACTTAAAATAGAAAGTGTCATCATATAAATATTATGCGTTGAGTTCGCTATTGAGAAATTACTAAATACAAGCAATCCCCCTACAAGCAAAATTTTTATCAGCTTACTCTGCAACATAATCATTATAAAAGTAGAATAATAATGATTGCATTCTAATGAAAAATGATAATGAGTTCAAAAAATCTATGTAAATGAAAAATTTTTTATGCCAATAATGCTTAAAAAATAGCAAAAAACTTCAATTTTGAAGAATAAATAAGCAGTCATGCATAAAAAAATAAAA
>NZ_JACANU010000012.1:0-80603 GCF_030329325.1 Acinetobacter sp. 226-1 | reverse complement strand
ATTTTAAATAGAGAACCCAAAGATATTCTATACGACACTTCATGTCGTATGACTTACGCCAGTCGCTTATATCCTCGCCCTGAACGGCGAGGTTTTATGCTCCAATAGATAAATCATTCATGATTTAACAACGATATTTATTTTGAGTTTCTTTACAATAACGATTTTATTTTAATTGGGTGAATGCAATGGCGCTGTGGCGATCCACCTTTATTGTCAGTTCGATGACAATGCTGTCCCGAGTATTAGGACTTGTCCGAGATATGGTTTTATTAAATGTCTTTGGTGCAGGTAAGGATTTTGACACCTTTGTGGTTGCATTCCGTATCCCCAATTTCTTTCGGCGGCTGTTTGCCGAAGGCGCATTTTCCCAAGCATTTATTCCAATTTTAACAGAATATAAAACTACAAAATTACATGCCGAAGTTCAGATCTTAATTAGTCGTGTTTTTGGCTGTTTACTGACGGTGATGTCATTGCTGACATTATTTTGTATGATTGCAGCGCCTGTGATTTTGTATGTTTATGCACCTGGTTTCCATGATGATCCTGCTAAATTTGATTTAGCTGTCGATATGTTTCGTTTAACCATTCCATATTTAATGTTTATGTCACTGACAGCATTTGCGAGCAGTATTTTAAATAGTTATGGTTCATTTTCGACACCTGCATTTGCACCTGTTTTGTTGAATGTTGCTATGATCGCAGGGGCATGGTGGCTTGCTCCATATATGGCTGAACCGATTATGGCGTTGGGTTGGGCAGTGGTTGCGGCAGGAATTTTACAACTTGCGATTCAAATTCCTGAATTATGGCGCAAAAAACTACTGATTCCACCAAAAGTTGATTTTAAACATGAAGGTGTGGAACGCATTTTAAAATTAATGTTGCCTGCGCTTTTTGGTGTATCAGTCACGCAAATTAATTTATTGCTCAATACCATTTGGGCATCGTTCATGCAAGATGGCTCGGTGTCTTGGTTATATAGTGCTGAGCGAATGACAGAGTTACCATTAGGCTTAATTGGTGTTGCCATTGGTACCGTCATTTTGCCTTCTTTGTCGATGAGCAAAGCTGAACAAGATCAAGAAAAATTTAGAAAAATGCTAGATTGGGCAGCTCGTGTTATTGTTTTAGTGGGTGTGCCTGCAAGTATTGCATTATTTATGTTATCTACCCCGATTATTCAAGCGCTTTTCCAACATGGTGCTTTTGATGTACGTGATACACAAATGACAGCTATGGCGTTGCAATGTATGAGCGCAGGGGTATTGGCATTTATGTTAATCAAAGTTTTTGCACCTGGTTTTTATGCGATTCAAGATACCAAAACACCTGTACGTGTTGGTTTAATGGCTGTTGCAGCCAACGCAATTTTAAACCTTGTTTTTATTGGAATTTTTAAACTCATAGACTGGCATGCTGAACATATGGCACTTGCCATTGCATCTTCAGGTTCTGCATTGGTGAATGCGGGTATGCTGTATTTTTATTTACATAAACGTAATATTTTCCGTTTTGGAGCGCATTGGAAAAAGCTATTTATTCAATTTCTTATTGCCAATATCAGTATGGTCACTGTGCTTTGGTATGCTTTAACTTGGTATGATGGCAGTGTTGCACAATGGATTCGCATTCTTGAAGTCGTAGGGCTTTGTCTAGCAGGTGTGTTGGCTTATGCGATTGGTTTATTTGCAAGTGGTTTTAGACCACGTCATCTTAAACACTAAATAAAGATAATAGACAATAAAAAACATCGCAATTTGGCGATGTTTTTTTTATTTAAATCATTTTTTACGGTAAAACTTTTAATAATTCTACATCAAAAATCAGTGTGCTATTTGGACCAATGGCATCGCCTGAACCAATTTCGCCATATGCTAATTTTGCAGGAATGAAAAAGCGATATTTGGCACCTTCTTGCATGAGTTGTAAGCCTTCTGTCCAACCTGCAATGACTTGGCTGACTTGAAATTCAACAGACTGGTTACGTGCAATTGAGCTATCAAAAACAGTACCATCTAATAAACGACCTTCATAATTGACGGATACTTTAGAGTTCGCTGAAGGTTTTTTGCCCTGACCTGCTTGTAAAACTTGATATTGCAAATCTGATTTTGTGCTGATAACACCTGATTTTTTTGCATTTTCAGCTAAAAAGGTTTCACCTAACTTGGCATTATTTTGAGCGACTTGTTGAAACTCAATCAGTTGTTTCGCTTCGCTTTGCTGTTTGTATTGGGCTAATGCTTTTGCCATTTCCTCATCAGTTAAACTGGCTTTTTGTCCAATAGAGCCTTGTTTTAAACCTTGAATGAATGCATCTAAATTAATATCTTTAAGTGTATCTGCATTTGTTCTACCCATGACATAGCCGTAGCTATAACCAAGTTGGTCTTTTTGAGAACTTTTGTTGTTAATATTTGCAGCATGACCTGCATGATACGTCATGAGTAAACCGATTAATACAATACTTTTTTTCATCATATCTATCCAAAAAAGGAGAGCAAATGCTCTCCTTTACTGATTTATTTTACTTTAATTAATTCAACATCAAAAATTAAGGTACTGTTTGGTGGAATGGTACCAGGAACACCTTGTTCACCATAAGCCAGTTTAGATGGAATATATAATGTGGCTTTTCCACCTTCTTTCATTAATTGTAATCCTTCAGTCCAACCAGGAATAACTTGATTTAAAGGAAACTCAATTGGTTCGCCACGATCATACGAACTATCAAATACTTTTCCATCAAGTAACTGACCTTTGTAGTGTACTGTCACCACGGATTCTGCAGTGGGTGCTTTACCATCACCTTGTTTAGTGATTTTGTACTGTAGACCAGAAGCAGTGGTTTGAATTCCTTCTTTTTTAGCATTTTCAGCTAAGAAATTATCACTTTGAGAAACGCTTGCTTTTGCATCAGCAAGTTGCTTTGCCTGCACTTCTTTTTGGAATTCAGTATAGGCAACTTGTAATTCTTCATCTGTAAATAAGCGTTCTTTTTTCGCATGTGCATCACGAATACCGCTGATAAATGTATCAACATCAACTTCAGCAGGTGTTTGACTTGCAACTTCATAACCTAAAGCATAGCTAATTTTTTCTACAGGTTTTGCTGTTTTAGAAATGCTACTTTGATTTACATCAACAGGGTGTTGAGTTGCATAATACACAGGAACAAGTGCAGCACCGCCTAATAATACAGCAACAGCGATGGGTAAGGCTTTACTCATGATATTTCCTAAAAATTTTTATCTTACAAGAGCTAATCATATAAATTATAGCTTGAACTACCAAAGCATATAATGTCTTACACTAAAACGGTATCTATATTCGTGTAAATCAACCAAAAATATACAGGGTTTTTAAATTAAAAATCCAGATCAAAAGATCTGGATTTTCATTATTTTATAGATTAATCATCTTTTTGTGCTGTATAGCTATAAGCATAATTATAACCATAACTGTAGCCACCTGAAGCTCGATTAATATCATTTAGAATAATACCATTTACTTTACTGCCTGCTTGCTCAAAGCGATTTACAGTCAGTTCAAGCTCTTTAATTTGAGTTTTTGCATAACGTGCAACCACTAAATTTACGCCTGCATATTGTGAAATAATAATACCATCTGTAACGGCTAAAACAGGTGGTGTATCTAAAATAATATGATCATATTGCTGAGAAAGTTGCTCTAACAATTCTTTAAATTGTGTAGAACTCAGCATTTCAGATGGATTATTTTGGTTTTTACCACGTGCAATAAAATCCAAATTATCGACTTGGGTTTTAAAGACTGTTTGTGCCAGTGTACTTTGACCACTGAGGAGTTCTGTTAAGCCAGGTGTGATATCACGATTAAAATATTTATGTAAATAACCACGACGGATATCAGCATCAATTAATAAAACACGTTTATTACCTTGAGCAAAAATAGTTGCAAGGTTTGCCGAAATAAATGATTTACCGACTTCAGGTGCAGGACCTGAAATTGCAATGACATTATTTTTAGCATTTGCTAATGAAAAATGAATCGTGGTACGGATGCTACGTAAACTTTCAATGGCAATGTCATTGGTATTTTTAACCGCAAGAATAGGAATAGATTTCTTTTTCTTTAAAATTTGAATCCGACTTTCTTGTACAGGAGAACGAGGCACAGTAGCATAAACAGGTAAATCTAATTCATTTTCAATTTGAGTTGAATCTTTAATTCCTGTGTGCATTAAGTTACGTAATAATGCTATGAGTACCCCAACAAAACCACCCACAAAAATAGATAGAATCAGAATAATGAGTTTACGAGGTGCAATAGGTTTAATGGGTTCAGCAGCCGTATCAATAATACGGACATTACCAATTTCACCAGCTTCAGAAATTTTTAATTGTTGATAGCTATTCAGTAAAGAAGTATATAGTTCACTATTTACTTTTACATCACGATAAAGTTGTAAATATAAGCGTTGAGTTTCAGGTAGGCGTTTTAAAGCCTGATTGAGCTCATTGGCTTTTTTATCAATAGTAGCTAACTGAGCATTAATTTCAGCCATTAATGGATGACTAGCGGTATATTTTGCAGAAAGTTCAGCTTGTTTCTGTTTTAACTCAATACGGGTTTTTTCTAATTCAACATTTTGTTTGAGCATTAACTCAGATTCTTGCGTGACATCAATAGTATTGTATTGTTCACGGAATTTATTGAACTTAATTTCAGATTCTTCAAGCTGTTTTTTTAGTTCAGGTAACTGTTTGTCTAAGAATTTGAGTGTTTGTTTTGACTCTAAAGTTTTACGTTCAATATTTTGTGCATGATATACATGTAAAATATTATTTAAAACCTCAGTAATATGTTGTTTGTCTTGACCTTGGTAATTCAGCCCAATGACACCCGTTAATTTACCTTTTTCAGCAACAGAATAGTCCTCATTTAAAGAAGTTACGGCAGCAGGTAAAGATTGTTTAACCAATGTAAATGTTTGCTTAAATGGAGCTTTACTATCAATGTAGATATTCCAGCCATTTGACTGATTAGGTTTGTTTAATTTACCCGTAAAAAGAACTTTTTCTTTTTCAATATCAATTAACTTAAACTGTTGAGGTACCGTTAAGTCTAAAGTTAGGGCTTTATTTTGATAAGCCAGTGGCACATCAAATTGCTTAATTAAAAAATTGGACTGATTTTTTTGGTAAAATACGCCGTCTTTACGATAATCTAATAAGATGTCATCTTGTGTGAGTAAGCGATGTAATTTGCTGTCTTCATCATCTTGGATTCGAATATTGAGATTCAAGTCTTGAATAACTTGCCCTAATACCATACGAGATTTTAAGATTTCAATCTCAGCTTGTGCTGGAGATTTTTGATCGACAACAGAAGATAAATCACCTAAAAGTGCAGCAGCACCTGCTCCTTTACTGTCCTCAACTTGAACTAAAGCATCTGTTGAATATGTATTTGGAGTAACACGTAGGTAGAGTAATGCACAAATCAAACTTAAAATTACACAAAGGGCAATCACTTTCCATTGAGCAATTAATGAAAAAAATAACTCTTTTAAGTCGATCGTATCATCATTCGTTTTTGAATTTTGGTTCATATGACTACAACTAATTTAAATTTAAAGATGTGATTGCCAATCAGTGACATAACGTTGAATATTATTGCATGTCTCAATAAAAAATGCTTGATCATGCTTATATGGGTCAGGCACATTAATATTCTGCCAATGCCCTAACATAAACACTTTACCTTTAGCAAAAGGCCAAGTTTGTTCAATATGTTTTTGCTGATTATGACTCATGACTAAAATTAAATCGGATTTTTTGATTAATTGTGTATTAATTTGCTTGGCAAGATGTCCACGCATATCGATGCTTTGATCATCCATGCAAGCGATTGCTTTATCATCTGCAGGATGTCCAACCATCGCAGATAAGCCAGCCGATTCGATATGTAGGTCAGGATGAGCATTTTTTAAAAAATACTCAGCCATGGGACTACGACAAATATTACCCACACAAACGACAAGAATATTTTGAATTTTCATTATTGCCCTAAACGATCAATGTTATATAAAGCATTAGAGAAAGGAATAATTTGGTTAATGACACGTTGCCAACGTGTTAATCCAGTCGCATCCACATAAACGATATCATTTTTTTGCATTGCAAATTGGTTCGCTAAAGCAAAATTACCAAAACTACTCAGATTTAATTGGTAGACCGTAGATACTTTAGTATTTAAATCTGTACGCATCACATAAATGTGTGCTGCACTTGCAGAGTTTGGATTAATACCACCACTTTCACCTAAAACATCGCTTAAAGTCATACCTTGATCACGTAAATTCACAGCTTGAGTACGACTAGATTCACCTAATACATAAAGCTTTTGATCTTGTTTAGCATTCACAAAAATAGTGTCATTTGGTTGAATGAGAAGATTATGTAAAGATAAACCCTGCTTTTCTAAAGTAATGGTATTTAAATTATAAGTTTGCCCATTACGAATTAATTGAATATTAGTATTATCACCTGTTTGAGAATTTATACCACCTGCTTGTCCTAAAGCAGTATAAATACTAATGGGTTGATCATTTAAAGTGTATTGTCCACTTTTCATCACCTGACCATTTACAAAATAGCGTTTTCCTTCATAAGCTAAAACACGCACAACAACATCTGGTGTTTTGAGGTAACGAGCAAATAAACTACGCATCTCTTTATTAATTTGCGAAAGAGTTTTGCCTGATGCACGGTATGAACCAATTAAAGGTGCTTGAATATAACCGTTTTGATCAATACGATAACCATTGGCTAATACAGAAGTATCATTGGTCATTTGGGTTACAGGGGGTGTAATTTCTGGATAAGCCCAGAGCTGAATAGATAAAATATCCCCTGAGCTTAAGCGATAAATTGTATTTTGATGATGAAATAATGACGCTACATTTTGAAACGATTGGTCAAGACTACCTATTTGACTTGGTAAAGTATTTTGAGTGAGCTGAACGACATTGAGTTCTGCACCTTGATCAGTTTGATATAGTCCTTGGTCTGGAACATCATAGGTTTGTAAACCAGAAGTCATTGCACAGCCAGTAAATAAAAATGAAACTGCTAAAAAAAGTGAGGTGCGTGGATACTTCACATTCAAAACCCTTAATTGTATTAAATTGTAACTTAGAATTACCTTATGCCTTAAATTGTATGCTATTACGAATAAAATTCCTACTAGACTTAATTATCATAAATATAATTAATACATAAAACTGAGTGATTTTAGTTAAAAACATGTAATTTTAGTTAATATTTAATGTAATTTCCTTTAGAATATCGTTTTTGTTTTATATAACTAACTGCATTAGAACCAGCCTCAGGATTTAAAAAGCATGCTTCAACTTGAACAACTAAAGATAGCAATAATTGGATTAGGCTATGTCGGTTTACCATTAGCAGTGGAGTTCGGGAAAAAAACTTCTGTGATTGGTTTTGATATTTATCAAAAACGTATTGATGAGTTGAAAAGTGGTCAAGATCATACTTTAGAAGTCAGCCCAGAAGAGTTAAAAACAGCAAAATATCTTTCTTATAGTGCCGATTTAGAAGATTTAAAAAGCGCAAATTTTTATATTGTCACCGTTCCAACACCAATTGATCATGTGAATCGTCCAGATTTAACACCACTGCAAAAAGCAAGTGAAACACTTGGCAAAGTGATTTCCAAGGGTGATGTTGTTGTTTATGAATCAACTGTATATCCAGGTGCAACAGAAGAAGTTTGTGTTCCAGTTCTAGAAAAATTTTCAGGTTTAAAATTTAACGAAGATTTTTTTGTGGGCTATAGTCCAGAACGTATTAACCCAGGTGATAAAGTTAATACACTAACTAAAATTAAGAAAATTACCAGTGGTAGTACACCAGAAGTTGCAGATCTCGTAGATCGTGTTTATTTAAGTATTATTACTGCTGGAACGCATAAAGCATCAAGTATTAAAGTAGCTGAAGCAGCTAAAGTGATTGAAAATACACAACGTGATTTAAATATTGCTTTGGTTAATGAATTGTCTGTTATTTTTGATCGTATTGGTATTGATACTGTTGATGTATTAGAAGCGGCAGGAAGTAAGTGGAATTTTCTACCTTTCCGTCCAGGTTTAGTGGGTGGTCACTGTATTGGTGTAGATCCGTACTATTTAACACATAAAGCAGAAGAAGTTGGATATCATCCACAAGTCATTCTTGCAGGTCGTCGTATTAACGACAATATGGCACGTTATGTTGCTCGTAATACCATCAAACATATGCTGCAAAATGGTATTGATGTGCCTCGTGCAAAAGTAGGTGTTTTGGGCATAACTTTTAAAGAAAATTGTCCAGATATTCGTAATAGTAAAGTGTCTGATTTAGTCAAAGAATTAGAACTTTGGGGGGCACAAGTTGTTGTTGCTGATCCATGGGCTGATGCTGAAGAAGTAAAACATGAATATGGTGTTGATCTTCAGGTTATTGATGAAAACAATCCTGTAGATAGCTTGATTGTAGCTGTTGGACATAATGAATTCCGCACATTGACAGCTGAGCAGTTACGTCGTTTAGTACGTACAGAAAAACCTGTTTTGTCTGATGTGAAAAGTTTGTTTGATCGTGATGAAATGGTCGCACAAGGTTTTACTGTTTTCCGCCTTTAATTTTAATGATCGAAAGAAAGAAGTATATAGAATGAAAAAGTTTGCTCTTATCGGTGCAGCAGGATATATCGCACCTCGCCATCTTAAAGCGATTAAAGAAACAGGTAATACTTTAGCTGTTGCAATGGATATTAACGATTCGGTTGGAATCATGGACAGCCATTTTCCTGAAGCAGAGTTTTTTACAGAGTTTGAGGAATTTGAAGCATATGTGGAAGACCAAAAATTAAAAGGTGAAAAGCTCGATTACGTTGCTATTTGTTCACCAAACTACTTGCATGCGCCTCACATGAAATATGCCTTGAAAAATGGCATAGATGTCATCTGTGAAAAACCATTGGTATTAAGTTCAGAAGATTTAAACTTATTATCTGAATACGAAAAACAATATGGTGCAAAAGTAAACTCAATTTTACAGTTACGCTTACATCCTTCGATTATTGCTTTACGTGATAAAGTACAGTCAGCGCCCGAAGGTAAAATTTTTGATGTTGACTTAACGTATTTAACTTCGCGTGGTAAATGGTACTTAAAATCATGGAAAGGCGTTGATAATAAATCAGGTGGTGTTGCAACCAATATCGGTGTGCATTTCTATGATATGTTGCACTTTATTTTTGGCAAAATTGTGAAGAATGAAGTCCATCACCGTGATGAAAAAACAGCTTCTGGTTATTTAGAATATGAACGTGCTCGTGTACGTTGGTTCTTGTCTATCGATGCAAATAACTTACCTGAAAATGCTGTTCAAGGTGAAAAATTAACTTATCGTAGCATTACCATTGAAAATGAAGAGCTTGAGTTCTCAGGTGGTTTCACTGATCTTCATACACAAAGCTATCAACGTATTTTAGAAGGCAAAGGCTACGGTGTTGAAGAAAACCGTGCTGCAATTGAAACAGTTGAAGTGATCCGTGTGGCACCATTAGTAGAAAATCCTACAAACCCACACCCATTATTAGCGAAAGTAAAAAAATAATCAGGGATTTTATTATGAGTTTTTATCAACATGAAAGTGCGATTGTTGATGAAGGCGCGCAAATTGGAAATGATTCTCGGGTTTGGCATTTTGTTCACGTATGTGGCGGTGCCAAAATTGGGCAAGGCGTGTCTTTAGGGCAAAACGTATTTGTAGGAAACAAAGTTGTTATTGGTGATCATTGTAAAGTTCAAAACAATGTTTCAGTTTATGATAATGTGACTTTGGAAGAAGGCGTTTTTTGTGGACCAAGTATGGTATTCACAAATGTATATAACCCTCGTTCTCTTATTGAGCGCAAAGATCAATATCGTGATACTTTAGTGAAAAAAGGCGCGACTTTAGGTGCAAACTGTACGATTGTGTGCGGTGTGACTATCGGTGAATATTCTTTTGTAGGCGCTGGTGCTGTCATTAATAAAGATGTACCTGCATATGCATTAATGGTGGGTGTGCCTGCAAAACAAATTGGCTGGATGAGTGAATTTGGTGAGCAATTGGCATTGCCAATCACAGGTCAGGCAGAAGTAGTATGCTCACATACAGGTGCAATTTACCGTTTGGATGGTCAGGTTGTGACCAAGCAGCAGGCTTAAAATGATTGAATTTATTGATTTAAAAGCACAAAAAACTCGTCTAAAAGATAAAATTGAAGCGGGTATTCAAAATGTATTAACACATGGTCAATATATTCTTGGACCTGAAGTAAAAGAGTTGGAAGAGAAGCTTGCAGCTTATGTCGGTGCAAAATACTGCATTACTTGTGCAAATGGTACCGATGCTTTACAGATCGTGCAAATGGCATTTGGTATTGGTCCTGGTGATGAAGTAATCACACCTGGGTTTACTTATATTGCGACAGCGGAAACAGTTGCAGTATTGGGTGCAACGCCTGTATATGTTGATGTTAATCCAAAAACATATAATTTAGATATTGAAAAGTTGGAAGCGGCGATTACTCCGCGTACTAAAGCCATTATTCCTGTAAGTTTATATGGGCAATGTGCTGATTTTGATGCTATTAATGCAATTGCTGAAAAGTATAATCTACCTGTGATTGAAGATGCTGCGCAAAGTTTTGGTGCAACATATAAAGGTCGTAAGAGTTGTAATTTAAGTACAGTAGCATGTACAAGCTTTTTCCCAAGTAAACCTTTGGGTTGCTATGGAGATGGTGGTGCTATTTTTACCAATGATGATGAGCTTGCAAAAGTCATTCGTCAAATTGCACGTCATGGTCAAGATCGTCGTTACCATCATATTCGTGTGGGTATGAACAGTCGTTTAGATACGTTACAAGCTGCAATTTTACTGCCAAAACTTGAAATTTTGGATGATGAAATGCAAGCACGTCAACGTGTTGCTGAAACATATACACGACTTTTCAATGAAGCGGGTATTTCAACAACACCATATATTGAAGAACACAATCAAAGTGCATGGGCGCAATATACCATTCAAGTGGAAAATCGTGATGAAGTTCAGGAAAAGCTAAAAGCACAAGGTATTCCGACGGCTGTACATTATCCAATTCCATTGAATAAGCAGCCTGCAGTAGCCAATGAAAATGTAAGTTTACCTGTGGGTGATGCAATTGCAGAGTGCGTAATGAGCTTGCCAATGCATCCTTATTTGACACTTGAAGCGCAAGAAAAAATAGTTAGTTCTTTGAATTAGGGTAAAAATGTGGATATTAGGATGAAGAAAAAATGCATGTTTTGATTATTCCATCGTGGTATCCACGATTTAGTGGTGATGTTAGTGGTAGCTTTTTTAGAGAGCAAGCAATTGCGTTAAAAAAATCAGGATTATCTGTAGGCTTAATTTGTCCACAGATAAAAAGTCTTAAAGATTTTAAGAGTATTTTGAAAAAGCCTTATGGTTTAGATATTCAATTAGATGAAGGGATTAATGTACTTAGATGGCATAGTTTTAACTATTTACCTAAAGTAAAAAGTTTTAGTAAAAATCATTGGATTCAAATAGGCTTAAAGTTATTTGAATCTTATATGGAAAGATATGGTAAGCCAGATGTAATTCATGTACATTCTATGTTATATGCTGGTTATCTAGCTCATCAAATTAATACACGATATAATATTCCATATGTCATTACAGAACATAGCAGTGCCTTTGCACGAGGATTTGTTAATGATGATGTAATAGAGTCTTTAAAACCAGTAGTTGAGAGATCAGCAAAATGTGTAGCTGTTAGTCATCAGTTTTGTAAGTTTTTGAATAATTGTTTTCCAAAAAGTAATTGGTTATATATTCCTAATATTGTGAGTGAAAATTTTTTCACAGTTAATGCTAGTTTTGAAAGTAAAAAAAATAGAATTATTAGTATTTGTCATTTAAATAAAAATAAAAATTCAGAATTGTTAATTCGAGCATTTGAACAAGTCTTAAAATCCTCTCCAAATGCTGAATTGGTTATAGGCGGAGAAGGTGATGAAAGAATAAAATTAGAATTGCTAGTCAAAGAATTAAAAATAGAAAAAAATGTAATATTTTTGGGGGCATTGACTCGAGATCAAGTTAAAGAAGAAATTCAAAAGTCTGCTTTATTTGTTGTTTCAAGTAAATATGAAACTTTTGGTGTAGTGGTTGTAGAGGCTTTAGCATTAGGTAAACCTGTGGTTTCAACAAAATGTGGAGGTCCTGAATCAATTATTAATTCTGAAGTGGGCTTACTCGTTGAAAATGAATCTATTTTAGAATTAAGTAATGGTATTTTGTATATATATAATAATTTAGAAAAATACAAACCAGATTATCTTAGAAAGTATTGTTTGGAGAATTTTAGTGAAACTTCGGTTTTATCGAGATTAAATATAGTTTATAAAGATTCTAGTGGTTTCAATGAATAAAAAAACAATTTTAGGTTATGCTATTGGACCAATTGGGTCAGGATTACTTGGTTTTATAAGTTTACCTATTATTACTTGGTTTTATTCAGTTGAAGATGTTGGACGTATTTCTATGCTCCAAATTTTTACAAATTTTTCAGTTTTATTATTTTGCTTGGGTTTGGATCAAGCTTATGTAAGAGAGTATCATGAGGCGAATAATAAACCAGCATTGTTCAAAACTGTAGTACTTCCAAGTTTAGTATTAAGTTTAATATTTTTCACTTTAATTTTTTTGTATGATAATAATTTAATATCAAAGTTAATGTTTGATGTTCCTAGTACATACTTAAGTCTTTTGGTTATTGTTTGTTTTCTTGTTGCATTAATTTCTAGGTTTTTATCTTTGATTTTAAGGATGCAAGACAGATCTTTTGCATTTTCAATGAGTCAATTGTTACCTAAATTGATTTTTATTCTAATTATTATTAATACAGTATGGTTAAGTTTTTCAAGAGATACATATAATTTAATTACAGCCAATGCTATTTCTATGATTATGGCTTGTTTGATATTTTTTTGGAATACACGAAAAGAATGGATGCAAGCACTTAGAGAAAAATTTGATTTTTCTGAATTTAAGAGTTTATTACATTTTGGCTTACCTCTAGTAGCTGGTGGTTTGGCAGCTTGGGGGTTAAATGTGATGGATAAGTTGTTTTTAAGGCATTATTCAAGCTATGCTGAGTTAGGTATATATTCAGTGACTATGAGCATTGCAGCAGTAGTAACGATATTCTCAAGTATTTTTAATACTATTTGGGCACCTATGGTTTATAAGTGGGTTGCTACAGGGGAATATGATGACCAAAAAATGCAATTAGTACTAAAATATTTATTAATGTTTGTTTATTTTTTTATGGTATTGGTTGGACTATTTTCTTGGATAATACCATATTTCTTACCTGAAAATTATAATCAAATACAATATCTTATTCCAATGTGTTTATTAGCACCGATGTTATATACTATCTCTGAAGTAACAGGAATTGGAATAGCTATAGTGAAGAAAACTAAATTTGCTATGCTGTGCTCTATTGTAGCTATGCTTTTTAGTATATTTCTAAACTATATATTGGTTAAATCCTTAGGTGCGAAAGGAGCTGCAATTTCTACTGCTACTGCTTTCTTGGTATTTTTATTTATGAGAACGAGCATTTCTCAAATAGTTTGGAAAAAAATTCCTCATGTAAATCTACTTTATATCATGGTTATTCTGTATACTCTTTGTTTGTTGCATCTATTATTTTTGAAAAACTCATATTATGTTGTTGTAATGTGGAGTGTTTTTTTATCTATAGGAGTTCTCTATTATAAAGATGATTTAATTAAATGTATGGGGTTTTTAAAAACTAAATTTTTGAGACATTATAAATGAGTGTAATTGTAATATATTTAAAATTAGTATTTTTATTAATTTTTTAAAGATATTTGATATAGTTAAGGAAATAATGAAATATGTTTAGTTTAAATAAATCATTTATTGTATTGTTGTTTTTCTCTACATTTTTAGCTTTTGTAGTAAATTTTGGTATCCTAGCTTATGGGCCATTTTTGCTTTTAGGTTTTTTTGTTATTTGTAATAATTTTTTTAAAACAGGGACTTTAAGCAAAAAAGATTTTTATACCTTTATTGGTATTACACCATTTATTTTATTATGTCTTTCTTCATATATTTTACATCCCTATCAAGATAAATTTTTTAATACTCATATATTGGCTTTGTTAGTTATTTACCCACTCATAGTTTCAATTCAATATGTAAATACATTAAGTGATGATAGAAGGGTGGATTTTTTATATAATTTATTAAAATACTTTATTTATTTCCAAATTTTTGTCTGTGTTGGTCAAGCTTTAAACTATATTGTAGGCATAGGTTTTTATATCCCAGAAGAGTTTAGAGACTCCAAAATGATTCCCGGGACTTTTGCAAATGCTAATGATTTAGCTACCGTATTGGTTCTTATTTTGTATTCAATTTTGAATTTAGAAAAATCTTTAAGTGGTAAAAAGTTTGTTTTTTTAATTATTCTAATATTTATTTTAATCATAATATGTGCTTCACGAGTTGCTTTAATTTTATCTATTCTTTTATTTATTTTTAGATCTGGTTTTAATTTTTATAAATTTTTAAAGTCTTTCTTAATTTTAGCTTTATCTGGTTTAATGTTAGTTGTTTTAGCAAAGACTATCATGGGCGATACGTTTAATAGAGCTTTGCTTAGATTAGAAGCTATTAAGGATATTGCGACACAGGGTTTTTCTTCTGATAATTCAGCCAGTATACGTACTTTATCTTATGAGTTTTTTTTGAATAATCTCGGTCAATTGGGTTTTGGAACTTTTGAAGTAAATAATTATAGTACCTTTGCAAATACTACAGATGCATCTTATATTAATGAGTTAATGTTTCAAAACCCTCATTCATTAATTGTTGAGGTTGGGTATTGGTTGGGCTATATTGGTTTAATTTTTCTAAGTCTTTTTATATTTAGCTTGATTAAAAATCATAATAAAAATAAGTTTTTATTGCTATTCTTATTTTTAACACTAACAAACATTCCATCTAGTATTTTAGGGAATTTTTTGTTTTTCTCATTTTTTGTTTTAACCTGTATTTTTAAATACCCTAAGACTAGTGATTTTAGAAATGAATAAAATATTGTTTTTATCTGCTATTGATTTTAAAGATAAATCAATACAAATTGTTAAAAAAACTCCTGAATTTTATGGGAATCAATTAGATTGGGAGGTTGATTATATTGTTGCAAGAGATAAATCTAAGTCTGGTAATTATTATTATGAACAGATTGTAGATTTGCCAAAAGTCAATGTGAATAGATTCTATTGGCCTTTTAGTCAGCTAAGAGAGTCAAATAATAGATTTATTTTTTTATTTTTTTCAAAGTTGGCTTCATTTTTTGTCATTTGGAAACTTTTTTTTATGGCGTTAAAAGCTTGTAAAGAAAAAGATTATGATTATATATATGGCTATGAAATGCAGGGAGTGCTTGCGTCAAATTTACTAAAAATATTTTTTTATAAGAAAAAGTATATCTCTAGGTTTCAGGGAGTTTATTATATTAAAGAACATTTTAAGAATAAGAAGTATTTAAATCTTTTATTTAATATGGATACATTGATAGCACTTTGGTTACCATCAGATTTATTAATCATGACTGATGATGGAACACAAGGGGATCAAATATTAAAAAAAATTAAGTCAAAGTCTCTTAAAAATTATTTATTTATTTCCAATGGGGTTGAGGAAATAAAAAAAGAACATCTGGAAATATCTAGTAAAGTTGATTCTTTAGAAAATAAAATATTTGATAAATATTTTATCATGGTGTCTCGACTGGTTAAAACTAAAAGAGTACATTTAATGATAGAAGCTTTTTCTAATTTTATTGAGAAATCACAAGTCGAAATTGATTTTTGTTTTTTAATTGTTGGTGATGGTCCTGAATTAGATATACTTAAAGATATGACTAAGAAATTAAATATTGATAAGTATTTTTATTTTACAGGGGCAGTAAAAAATATTGAAGTATATGGTTTAATTAATAATGCCTCAGCTATTTTTAGTTTGTATGAGTCTTCAAATATTGGTAATCCATTTTTTGAATCAATGCAATGTGGTACCCCAATGATTGCTGTTAATAATGGGGATACAAATAAATATATAATAGATAAGTATAATGGTTTGTTAATTGATGAGGATAACATTATTAACGATCTTTATGTAATTTTAAATCAAATATCTAAAGATGAAATTAACTTAAAAGAAATGAGCAATAATGCGAAAGAATATTCTAAAAATAATATTCTTTCTTGGGAAAAACGTTTTATTAAAGAAATTGAAAGAGTTAAGTTGATATCAAATTAATTCTAATTTAGATTTAAAGGTAAGATATAGTAATGAAAATAGTTTTATTATCTGGAGCTTCATCGATACATACCATACGTTGGTCAAATGCATTGGCTAATAAAAATGTAGATGTCCATTTGATTTCACAACATGAACCACTAGAAGATTTAAATCCAAAAGTCAAATTCTATAAGCTTCCTTATAAAGGAATGTTAGGTTATTACATACATGCTAGTAAGGTACGCAAGTTAATTTCAATAATAAAACCAGATTTAGTAAATGTTCATTATGCAAGTGGTTATGCTACCTTAGCAAGATTAGCAAAATGTTATCCAACAATTTTATCTGTTTGGGGGAGTGATGTTTATGATTTCCCTATGAAATCCTTTTTACATAAAAGTGTGGTCGTTAAAAATTTAAAATATGCAGATCGTGTTGCATCTACTAGTTTGGCTATGGCTGAACAAACGAACAGTTTATTGTCTAAAAAATTAGATAATATTGCTATTACTCCTTTCGGCGTAGATTTTAGCCAATTTCAAGACATTCACTATAAGTTAGATTCCAATGAAATTTTAATTGGAACTATAAAAGGTTTGGAGGATAAATATGGTATTGATATACTTATAAAGGCTTTTGCTCTTTTAACTGAAAGGTTAGAAAAGCAAAAATCTGAACGTCAAATTTTCCTTGAGATTGTTGGAGAAGGCCCTAAAGAAAATCATTTAAAAGCTTTAGTAAAAGAGTTAAATTTGGAAGACAAAATTAAATTTTCAGGACGTATAGAGCATAAATTTGTTCCTAAAAAGTTAGAAACTTTTGATATTTTCGCTGCTTTAAGCCGAGTGGAAAGTTTTGGGGTTGCTGTGGTTGAAGCTCATGCCGCTCGTCGACCAGTTATAGTCTCAAATGTTGGTGGGTTACCTGAGGTAGTCACGAATGGTATAAATGGATTTGTTGTTGAATGTGAAGATATTAACAATACCTGTGATATGTTGGAAAAGCTAGTAATAGACTATTCTCTCAGAAAGAGCATGGGGGATGCTGGTTTTCAGAACGCTTTAGAAAAATATAGTTGGAATGTGAATGTTGATATGATGATTAACTTATATTCTGAAACTTTAAAAAAGGTGAAAGTTAAATGAGTAATCACTTGGTATCAGTAATTACCCCACTATATAATGCTGAATCGTATATTGAAAAAACAATTCTTTCGATTTTGAATCAAAAATATATAAATTGGGAATTACTAATCATTGATGATTGTTCAAAAGATCAATCAGTTACAGTTGTGAAAAAATTTGTTGAGCTTGATTCAAGAGTAAAATTAATACAATTAGAAAATAACTCTGGTGCTGCTGTTGCAAGGAATAAAGGAATTGAATATGCAACTGGAAGATTCATCGCATTTTTAGATAGTGATGATACTTGGCATCCTGAGAAGCTAAATCATCAAATTGACTTTATGTTAAAGAATAATTATGCATTTACATACACTGCGTATCATAAAGTAGATGAAAATAGTAGTTATTTGTCAAACGTCAATATTCCAGAAAAAATAAGTTATAATGAACTGTTAAAAACGTGTGTTATAGGATGCTTAACAGCAATGTATGATGCAGAAAAATTAGGTAAAGTAACGTTTCCACTAATTCGTAAACGTCAAGACTTTGCATTATGGCTAAAAATTTTGAAAAAAGTGCCATTTGCATATGGTCTTAATGAGGATTTAGCTAGTTATACCGTTAGGTCTGATTCTATATCTGCAAATAAATTTAAAGCTGCACAATACAATTGGTATTTATATCGTAATATTGAGCATTTATCTCTTTTCCAATCTATATACTATTTTTCACATTATATGATTAAAGGTATAATTAGGACAAAATTTCCTGAATTAGCTCAAAAGTTTAAAATTTAATTATATAGGATTTAAAAATGTCTACAACAGTATCTATCGTTGGACTTGGCTATGTTGGTTTATCAAATGCAATTTTACTTTCCCAACATAATAAGGTGATTGCCATTGATAATGATAGCGAACGTGTAAAGTTGGTAAATCAACGTAAATCTCCTATCCATGATCGTGAAATTATTGAATATTTAAGAAATAAAAAACTTAATTTAACAGCAAGTTTAAATTGGCAAGATGCTTATAAAAATTCGGATATTATTGTTATTGCTACTCCTACAGACTACGATGAAAACAAAAATTATTTTAATACAAATTCTGTAGAGTCAGTAATTAAAAATGTTCTATCAGTAAATAAAAATGCGCTTATTGTAGTTAAATCTACGATACCCGTTGGTTTTATTCAAAACATGCGAAATCAATTTGAGACGGATAATATTATTTTTTCCCCAGAATTTTTGAGAGAAGGAAAAGCACTTTACGATAATCTTTACCCTTCACGTATTATTGTAGGGGAACAATCAGATAGGGCTGAAAATTTTGCTAATTTATTGTTGCAAGGTGCAATAAAAAAAGATGTGAAAATTTTACTTACAGATTCAACTGAAGCAGAAGCAATTAAACTATTTGCAAATACTTATCTAGCGATGCGAGTATCCTTCTTTAATGAATTAGATACTTATGCTGAGCAGAAAGGTCTAAATTCTAAACAAATTATTGAAGGTATCTGCTTAGATCCAAGAATTGGTGATTATTATAACAATCCATCATTTGGTTATGGTGGTTATTGTTTACCAAAAGATACTAAACAGTTATTGGCAAATTATAAAGATGTTCCAAATGAAATTATTACAGCAATTGTGAAAGCAAATAATACTAGAAAGCAATTTATAGTGGATCAAATATTAGCAAGAGAGCCTAGAGTTGTTGGTGTTTTTAGATTGGTTATGAAGCAAGGATCTGATAATTTTCGTTCATCAGCTGTTCAGACAATCATAGATTCTTTACAAAAAAATGGTATAGAAGTTGTTATCTACGAGCCTACAATGTTGGAACAGAATTTTCATACTTGTGAAGTATACAAAGATCTAAGCCAGTTTAAGCGACAATGTGATGTTATAATTTCGAACAGATTGGAAGATGATTTGTTAGATGTATTGGATAAAGTGTATACTAGAGACATTTTCAACAATAATTAAGAAAACTTCATTAGATCTAGATTTTTTAAAGCTTTAATGGTGAAGTGCTTTAGTAACTGTGAAAAAGAGGAAGCGATGAAACGCTTAATAGATTTTATAATTTCTTTGACTGCTTTGTGTATTCTGTCGCCAATTTTTTTACTTGTTGCTTTTAAAGTAAAAAAAAATTTAGGATCACCTATATTTTTCTATCAAGAGCGCCCAGGGAAAGATGGAAAACTATTTAAAATGATTAAATTTCGTTCTATGAAGGATGCTGTTGATAAAGATGGTCATCCTTTACCTGATGATCAACGTATTACACCATTTGGTCAAAAATTGCGTTCTACTAGTCTAGATGAAATGCCGCAACTCATTAATGTACTCAAAGGTGATATGAGTATTGTAGGACCACGTCCTCAAATGAAAGAATTTTTAGATCATTATACTCCGCATCAAATGCGTCGGCATGAGGTTAAACCTGGAATGACAGGTTTGGCACAAGTGAGTGGTCGTAATAATTTATCTTGGGAAGAAAAATTTGATTTAGATGTCGAATATGTGGAAAAACAATCTACATTATTTGATTTTAAAATTATGTTTAAAACAGTTGAAGTCATGGTGAAAAAGGAAGGGATTAATGCACCAGATCAAGAAGTTGGAGCTGAACGCTTTTCTAGTAGAAACAATACATCAAATACAAAGCCACATTCTCATCAATAAATTTTAAAGTGTTAGTAAAGTAAGTTATGATCAAAAAAGCAATTTTTCCTGTCGCTGGTTTAGGTACACGTTTCTTACCTGCAAGTAAGTCTATTCCCAAAGAGATGGTGACAGTGGTAGATCGCCCAGCCATTGAATATGTTGTTAAAGAAGCTGTTGCAGCAGGCATTGAACAAATTATTTTAGTGACTCATTCTTCTAAAGCCTCTATTGAAAATTATTTTGATCGTAACTTTGAGTTAGAAATTACTTTAGAAAATAAAAAGAAATTTGACTTGCTCAAAGAGATTACAGATATTTTACCTAAAAATGTCAGTGTTGTTAGTGTACGTCAACCTCAGCCTTTGGGTTTAGGTCATGCCGTACTTTGTGCTAAAGATATCGTTGGAGATGAGGCTTTTGCAGTTTTATTACCCGATGTTTTAGTAAAAGATACTGATACTCAAAATGATTTATCATTAATGATCCAACGTTTTGAAGCCTCAAATGCTTCACAAATTATGGTTGAGGCTGTGCCTGATCATTTAGTTGATCAATATGGTATTGTTGATATTGCTCAATCACCGAATGAAGGTGAAAGCATTGTTATGCAAGGGATTGTAGAAAAGCCTGCTGTAGGTACTGCGCCTTCAAATTTATCAGTTGTAGGACGTTATGTTTTACCTGCTGAAATTATGCAACTTTTAGAAAATACGCCAAAAGGTGCAGGTAATGAGATACAGCTTACAGATGCGATCGCTGCATTACAAAATACTGCAACGGTTGAAGCGTACCGTATGAAAGGTCAAACTTTTGACTGTGGTAGTAAGATTGGCTACTTAAAAGCAGTGTTACATTATGGAATTGAGCATCCAAAACTGGGTGCGGAGTTTAAACAACTGATTCAAGAATTAGAGCTGTAAAGACTCAAAATTAGGTGATAAATGAAAATTAGTGTTTTTGGTACGACCTTACAGGCAGGCGTACTGGCAGGTTTGATGGCTGAGTTTGGTCATCAAGTTTCATGGTGTTTAAATTCACTCAAAACACTGAAATATCAAGATGAAAAAGTCAATCAGCTGATCGACAAGCAAATACAACTTAGTTTTTTAAATATTGTTGATATAGGTGAGTTGAATTTAGATCAAGATATTTATTTATTTTCATTTACACCAACAGAGATTGATATTGCTCTAAATATTGCAAAAAAGATTAGCCTTTCGGCAATTATTCATCCAAAGTTGATGATCAATGGTTCAACCTTTGGTTTGCATGGCACTCAACAATTAAAAAGTATTTTGTCTCATGATTATTGGGCATATTTACCTGATGTAATTCAAGAGGGTAATGCGATTCAGAGTTTTACGCAGCTTAAACAAGTCATCGTTGGTGTAGAGCAAGAAGAAACTCAAAACTTGATGTCTGAATTATTACGTCCTATCTTTCAGTTTAAACAGCAATTTTTGTTTATGCCGATTTTGGATGCAGAATTTACCAAACTCAGTATTTCTGGCATGTTAGCGACACGTATTAGTTATATGAATGACTTAGCTTCAGTGTCTGAAAAATTGGGAATAGATATTAGTAATGTTCGTCAAGGTTTAGCAGCCGATACACGTATTGGGGCAACTTACTTATCCCCTGGTGCAGGTTTTGGCGGTGAGAATTTTTCACATGATATTTTAACTTTATCCAATACTGTGGCTGATATGGGTGCCCATAGTCATTTACTGGAACAAGTATGGGCGATTAATGAGCAACAAAAAGAAGTTTTATTTAGAAAGTTATGGAATTATTACCATAGCCATTTAAAAGGTAAAACCGTTGCAATTTGGGGTGCTTCCTTTAAAGAGAATACCTCAAGCATTCAAAATGCACCTATTCATGTTATGTTGCAAGCTTTATGGGCACAAGGAATTACGGTGCAATTACATGATCCGCAAGCGTTAAAAGAAATTAAAAAAATGTATGGAGTTCGTGCTGATTTAATTTTGTGTGAGGATCAATATCAGGCTGTTGAAAATGCAGATGCACTGTGTTTAATGACCGCTTGGGCACAATATTGGAGTCCTGATTACGCACAATTGAAGCAAAAAATGAAACATCCTTTGATTTTGGATGGTCGTAATATTTATGATCCTAAGTATGTGAAATCTCAAGGCTTTGCATATCAAGGAGTTGGTCGTTCATGAGCAATATCGAGAAATTTCCTGTGCAAGTAGATATTCGGCAGCAGTTAAGTCATTTGGCTGAAGTTCAAAAAAATATCCATTTAAATGAATTATTTGCAAAAGAAACTCATCGTTTTGAAAGCTATTCTGTGCAATATCAGGATCTTACTTTTGATTTTAGTAAGCATCGTATTGATCAAACTATTTTTAAAAACTTAATGCAATTTGCTGAATCAAAACATTTAGCACAATGGATTCAACGCTTATTTTCAGAAGAACAGATTAACTATACTGAACAACGTGCAGCAATGCATTGGGTTCTGCGTCAACCCATTGAAAATAAAAAAAATAAAAAAATTGTACAAGCTGTACATGAACAGTTAGAGCGTATGTATCGTATTGTTGAAAAGATTCATGCAGGACAATATCGTGGTGTGACAGGCGAAGTTATTCAAAATGTGGTCAACATTGGTGTGGGTGGTTCGGATTTAGGTCCTTTGATGGTCACACATGCTTTATCTGATTATAAAGTTCATACTGCAAAACCTTTAAATGTACATTTTGTTTCAACCATGGATGGCAGTCAGCTTTCAGAGTTGTTACATCAGCTACGCCCAGAAACGACGCTCTTTATTATTTCTTCCAAGTCTTTTGGTACGATCGATACATTATCGAATGCACAAACGGTACGCCAATGGTTAGAAAAGTCCTTAGGGCAGAGTGAAGGAGTTTTAAAAAATCATTTTATTGGTATTTCGACCAAACCTGAGAAAATGACTGAGTGGGGAATTGCACCTGAAAATCAATTATTGCTGTGGGATTGGGTCGGTGGTCGTTATTCGCTGTGGTCATGTATTGGTTTGCCGATTGCATTGACAATAGGTATAGATGGTTTCAAACAATTACTTGCAGGTGCTTATACGATTGATGAGCATTTTCAACAGGTAGAGTTTGCACAAAATTTACCTGTACTGATGGGAATGTTAGGTGTTTGGAATAATAATTTTTTAAATATTCAAACACATGCAGTACTTCCTTATGATGGGCGTTTAAAATATTTTGCAGCTTATTTACAACAATTAGAAATGGAATCGAATGGTAAATCCATTCAGCGTAATAATGAAAAAGTAGAGTATGACACTTGCCCGATTCTTTGGGGAGAAGTGGGTCCAAATGCACAACATGCATTTTATCAATTACTGCATCAAGGTACGCATTCGGTTAGTTGTGATTTTATAGCACCTATCAATCGTTATAATGCGAATCAATTTACTTATGCTGAAAATGCAGAAGCCTTAATTGAGCAGCATCATTTAGCACTTTCAAATTGTTTAGCACAATCACGCTTATTGGCATTTGGAAATCAAGCACTTGATCAAAATGAATTGCCTGATTTACCTAAATATAAGCAATACGAAGGCAATCAGCCAAGTACCACATTATTAATGAAAGAATTAAGTCCTTATAGTTTGGGAATGTTAATTGCTTTATATGAACATAAAGTTTTTGTGCAATCTGTGATATGGAATATTAATCCTTTTGATCAGTGGGGCGTTGAAAAAGGTAAGGAAATAGCTAATCAACTATTGCCTATTTTAAATCAACAACAACATGACTTATCAGCCTTAGATGCTTCGACACAAGGTTTAATCAAAACCCTTCTTCAAAAATAACAGAGTTTTATTATGGCAAACATTTTAGTGACAGGTGGTGCAGGCTATATCGGTTCACATACTTGTTTAGAAATTTTAAATGCAGGACACTCTGTTATTGTACTGGATAATTTATCTAATAGCTCTGAAGAAGCTTTGTTAAGAGTACAAGAACTCACAGCAAAAAGTTTAACTTTTGTTGAGGGGGATATTCGGGATGCATCTGCTTTAGATCAAGTGTTTGCAACGCATAAAATTGATGCAGTGATCCATTTTGCGGGTTTAAAAGCTGTTGGCGAGAGTCAGCAAATTCCATTGACTTATTTTGATAATAATATTGCGGGTTCAATTAGCTTGGTGCAAGCTATGGAACGTGCTGAAGTCTTTCATTTGGTCTTCAGTTCATCTGCCACCGTCTATGGTGAAAGTAATCCCTCGCCTTATCAAGAAAATATGCCACTGGGTATGCCTACAAATAACTATGGCTATACAAAGCTTATCGTTGAACAAATGCTAGAAAAATTATCTTTAGCAGATGAGCGTTGGTCAATTGCATTATTGCGTTATTTTAATCCTATTGGTGCACATAAAAGTGGTCGTATTGGTGAAGATCCGCAAGGGATTCCTAATAATTTGATGCCATTTATTACCCAAGTTGCTGTAGGTCGTCGCGAAAAGCTTTCAATTTTTGGTCAAGATTATGCAACCCAAGATGGAACGTGTGAGCGTGATTATATTCATGTCGTAGATTTAGCTAAGGCACATTTATTAGCACTTGATCATCGGTTAAAGTCAAAAGGTTGTAGAGCTTGGAATATTGGCACTGGGCAGCCTATTTCTGTATTACAAATGAAAAATACTTTTGAAAAAGTGAATGACAGAAAAATTCCTTTTGAATTTGTTGAAAGACGTTTTGGTGATTTGGCGAGTTTTTATGCAGATAGTACACGAGCTCAAACGGAACTTGGTTGGGTTGCAAAATATAGTTTAGAAGATATGCTTGTAGATAGTTGGAATTGGCAAAAGCAAAATCCTGAGGGATATAAAAAATAATTTTTAAGTATTTAAAAATGGGAGCTGATCGCTCCCATTTTTTAGCAAATTTTTTGAGGAAAATCAGATTAGCCCTGAATTAACGCTGTTAATTCATCTACATAAGCTTGCATTGGTTTTGGGTTTTTATCTTTACGGCTTTCAATATTTAGGCGTAATAAAGGCTCTGTATTTGAAGCGCGAACATTTAAGCGCCAAGCGTTAAAATCTAAACTCACACCGTCGGTTTGGTCAATTTTTGGATTTTGATCCGCAAAATAGTCAAATATTTTTTGAATCGTCTGTTGAGTATCAGCGACTTTAAAGTTGATTTCACCACTACAAGGGAATTTTTCAATCATATCTTCAACCAGTGTAGATAAAGATTGATTGGTTTCTGAAACTACTGAAATTGCCAATAGCCAAGGAATCATACCGCTATCACAATATGAAAAATCGCGGAAATAATGGTGTGCACTCATTTCTCCACCATAAACCGCATTATGTTCACGCATAACATCTTTAATAAAAGCATGCCCTGATTTAGATTGAATAGCTGTTCCTTGATATTTTTCAACAATATCAAACGTATTCCAAACTAAACGAGGATCGTGCACAATTTTTTCGCCTGACTGTTTCAGTAAAAATGCTTGAGCAAGTAACCCTACGATGTAATAGCCTTCGATAAATTGACCTTTTTCATCAAAAAGGAAGCAACGATCAAAATCACCATCCCATGCGATCCCCATATCTGCTTGATGTTCAAGTACAGCATTACGGGTACTATCGCGGTTTTCCACTAAAATTGGATTGGGAACCCCGTTTGGAAAGTGACCATCTGCATCATTGTGAATCTTAATGAATTCAACAGGAATACTGAGCTGCTTGAATTTTTCTTCAATAGCATCAACCACATGACCTGCTGCACCATTACCTGCATTCATGACTAACTTTAATGGGTGAATTTTACTTGGGTCAATATAGGTAATTAAATGCTCAATGAATTCAGGCAAAATATTGTATTTTTGAGTTGTACCTTTTTGAGCAACATCTTTAAACTGTTCTGCTTCAGCTAAAGCTTGAATGTCTTTTAAACCAGTATCTGCACTGATTGGTCGTGCATTTTCACGCACTAATTTCATGCCATTATAATCCATTGGATTATGACTTGCTGTGATTTCAATCCCACCCTGAACATCTAAATGAAAAGCACCAAAATAAACCTCTTCCGTACCTGTCATACCTAAGTCAAGGACATCAACACCTGCATCATTTAAACCACGGATGGTGGCTTGTTTGAGTTCTTCACTGGTTAAGCGAACATCACAACCGACGACTACAGTTTTTGGTTGATAAATTTGCCCATAAGCACGACCGATTTTATATGCAATATCATTATTGAGTTCTGTGCCGAGTTTTCCACGGATATCATAAGCTTTAAAGCAAGTGAGTTGGCTCATATCTTCTCTCGTTTGATAAAGAAAAGGCTGGTTTATACCCAGCCTATATTAGATTAAATTTTCAGTATTACTTCATTATTCTACAGTGACAGATTTTGCCAAGTTACGAGGTTGATCTACATCAGTACCACGTAATACTGCAACATGATAAGATAAAAGCTGCACTGGAATACTATAAACAATAGGGGCTAACCAATGATTTGTTGTTGGAATATGAACAACATGTTGGCGCTCTTTTTCTGCAATACCACTATTTTCATCTGCAAAGACAAAGAGTTCACCACCACGCGCTTGAACTTCTTCCATATTAGATTTTAACTTATCTAACATATCATCATTTGGAGCGAGAATAACCACAGGCATATCATTATCCACTAAAGCAAGTGGACCATGTTTAAGTTCGCCCGCAGCATAACCTTCAGCATGAATATATGAAATCTCTTTGAGCTTTAAAGCACCTTCAAGTGCGATCGGGAACTGAGTACCACGACCTAAGAATAAACAATGTTGTTTTTCTTTAAAGAGTTCTGACAAGCGTAAAATTGCTTTATCACCTTGTAAAGTATCTAAAATAACTTTTGGTGTATGCCATAAAGCGGCTGTAATTTCTGCCATATTTTCAGCAGAAATGGTCTGTTTTACTTGCCCAATTTTTAAGATCAACAACATTAACGCAGCAAGCTGAGTGGTAAATGCTTTTGTTGAAGCAACCCCGATTTCAGGACCAGCAAGTGTAAGTAAATGATGATTGGTTTCACGTACCATCGATGATGTTGCAACGTTACAAATCGTCATGGTTGAAATTGATAGATTTTTTGCTGCTGCACGTTTTTGAGTATCACGTAATGCAGCTAAAGTATCTGCTGTTTCACCTGATTGAGAAATACATACATATAGTGTATTGCCTACAATGACAGGTGAGCGATAGCGAAATTCGCTTGCAATTTCAACTTGGCAAGGTAAATCAATAATTTGCTCAAACCAATATTTAGCAATCATGCCTGCATGGTAACTTGTACCACAAGCAATGATTTGAATTTGTTGAATATTGTTAAAATCAACTTCTGCATTTTTTAGGAAGTCATCACGCAGCGCATTACCATTAAGTGCTTGAGAAATGGTTTGCTGAATCGCTTCAGGTTGCTCATAAATTTCTTTGAGCATGTAGTGTTTGTATTCACCTTTTGATGCATTGCTAACCGTTGCATCTAGTTCTTTAATTGGGCGGTCAACCAACTGTCCATTTACAAATACTTCAATGCTATTGCGTGTTAAACGTGCAATATCACCTTCTTCAAGGTACATAAAGCGATTGGTAATAGGAAGCAATGCCAATTGATCTGAACTAATAAAGTTCTCACCAATACCGACACCAATCACAAGTGGTGAACCTTCACGAACTGTGATCAATTCATCAGGATGTGCAGTATGTACAATACCTAAGGCATAAGCACCTTTAAGTTGAGGTACGATACTCTCTACAGCTTTTAATAAATCTGGAATTGTTTTGAGTGCTTCATGGACTAAATGAGCAACAACTTCCGTATCTGTTTGTGAGGTAAATACATAACCTAAAGCTTCTAAGTCATTTTTAAGTTCTTGATAATTTTCAATAATACCATTATGAACAACGGCTACATCACCAGAAATATGCGGATGCGCATTATTTTCAGTCGGTTTGCCATGCGTTGCCCAACGTGTATGTGCAATACCAAGAGAACCTAAAATATTGGACTCATTAACTGCTTGTTCAAGATTAGCAACTTTACCAACACGACGTTCACGTAAAATTTGACCGTGATCAACGAGTGCGACACCCGCAGAGTCATAACCACGATATTCGAGGCGTTTTAGACCTTCGATTAAAATATTTGTAATACTACGTTCTGCAACGCCGCCAACAATTCCGCACATAGTTATATCCTCTTATTTCGTAGTCTTTTGGGGACGTTGATAATTTTCTTTAGAAATTTGTTTTGCACGCTCAAAGGCAAGGCTGTTGTCTGCAACATCATGTGTAATGACTGAGCCTGCACCTGTCGTTGCACCATTGCCAATCGTTACAGGTGCAACTAATGAGTTATTTGTACCCACAAAGGCATGATTACCAATAATGGTTTTATGTTTATTGGCACCATCATAGTTACAAGTAATTGTACCTGCACCAATATTCGATTCAGCACCAATTTCAGCATCACCAAGATAAGCAAAATGATTTGCTTTAGATGCAAAACCAATAGACGTATTTTTTACTTCAACAAAGTTACCAATATGCACTTCATTTGCCAATTTTGCACCTGGGCGTAAACGTGCAAATGGTCCAATTTGAACGTGTTCTCCAACAATGGCATTGTCGAAAATGCTATACGGTTGAACTTTCGTGCCAGCAGCAATTTTAGTATTTTTAATGATACAGCCCGCACCAATTTCTACATTGTCACCAAATTCACAGTCACCTTCGATAATGACATTAATGTCAATACGAACATCATTGCCTGTTTTGAGTTTTCCACGAAGGTCAAAACGCTGTGGATCAATAATATGCACGCCTTGTTGCATCAATAATTTTGCTTGGTGATTTTGGAATTCACGTTCTAATGCAGCAAGTTGTAGACGGTCATTTACACCTTCAACTTCAAAAGCGAGTTCTGGTTGAATTGAGGCGATTTCCATGCCATCTGCCAAAGCCATAGCAACAATATCAGTGAGATAGTATTCACCTTGAGCATTTTCATTGCTCAGTTTTGGTAACCATTCATGCAATTTAGCATTGCTTACACAGTAAATTCCTGTGTTAATTTCTTTGATTTGGCGTTGTTCGTCAGAAGCATCTTTATGTTCAACAATGGCTTGGATTTTTCCATCTTGACGAACAATACGACCATAACCTGTAGAGTCTGCTAAAGTCAGTGTGACTAAACCAATGCCAGATGTAGCAGAAGCATCAATCAGACGTTGCAAAGTACTTTGTTGTACGCAAGGTACATCACCTGACAAAATTAAAGACATACCTTCTGTAGGAAGTACGGGTAAAGTTACTTTTACCGCATGTCCTGTACCGAGTTGTTCAGTTTGTTCAACCCATTGTACATTTTCGTCAGCAAACGCATTTTGGACTAAGTTACCGCCATGTCCAAAAATTGTAATTATATTTTTTGCTTGTAATTGTTTCGCTGTTTCAATCACATGACCCAGTAGAGGACGTCCTGCTAAAGGTTGTAACACTTTAGGCAGGCTAGAACGCATACGTGTTCCTTTACCAGCAGCAAGAATGATTACAGTCGTTGACATATAACACCTGATAATAAATTTAAATCACATAAAATAAAAATAAATCACAATACACAACGCAGCCCAAATTCCAGCAATGATATCGTCAAACATGATACCGAAGCCGCCATCAACTTGACGGTCAATGACACGAATAGGCCAAGGTTTCCAAACATCAAACAAACGGAATAAAGCAAAGCCGATCAATGCCCATAACCAATCCATAGCTCCTAAATAAATCAGAGGTAGAAAAGTGATGGATTGACCTGCAAATTCATCCCAAACAATGCGTCCATCATCATGTACATGAATAATCTTTGCGGTTTGACCACAAATATAAATTCCAACGAGTGACATAACGATGATTGCAGCCAATGAAGCATAGAAGCCAAGCATTAGCCAAATGGGAATGAATAATAAAGCAAAGGCTGAACCGAAAGTACCCGGTGCTTTAGGTGCTAAACCTGAGCCAAAACCAACACCGCAGAACACAATAAAGCGTTCAGACCAAGTCATCTCTTTAAAGATAATAGGGGGTTTATGCAAAATGTTGATATCCGTGAAAGTGAAGAGGATGATCTAAGCCATCTTTTTCAAAAGTTAGTCCGTGTTGTGCCTTAATTTTCCCGATGATTGTAGTTTGTACATTGGGTTGTAATTGCAAAAGTTTTTGATAGTTTTGCGTGCTTATTGTAAAGCATAACTCATAATCATCGCCACCTGAAAGTGCATATTGCCATTGTTTTTCAGGTTTTAAAGTGTGAATTGTTGTGTTTATTGGTAAGTTATTGAGACTTATGACAGCGCCTACTTGTGATGCTTTTAAAATATGTCCTAAATCTTGTGCTAATCCATCAGAGATATCAATCATGCTGGATGCTAAGTCTTTTAGCATTTGCCCCAGTTCACAACGCGGTGTTGGATAGTCCAAGCGTTGTTGTAAGGGATGCCCTAAATGCTCGAGTGCAAAAGCTGCATCACCGACGGTACCACTGACCACGATCAGATCATCAAGTTGTGCGCCAGAGCGTGCAATGGCTTTACCTTTTTCAATCCAACCTAGTGCTGTGACGGAGAGTGTCAAATGTGGGCTCTGTGTGGTATCACCACCGATTAAACGTACACCAAATTGATCGCAACAATCATATAAACCCTGACTAAAATCTTTTAACCAGTCATGATCAATTTGGGGTAGGCTCAATGCAAGTAAAATACTATGGGGCTTTGCACCCATTGCAGCAATATCAGAAAGGTTGACAGCAACACATTTCCAACCAATCGCATGAGGAGAAGTATCTAAAGGAAAATGTCGACCCGCAACTAAAGTGTCTGCACAAATCACCAGTTGGTGATCGGGTGGGGGAGTGAGCAGAGCTGAGTCATCACCCACACCTAAGTCAACATCATCTTGTTGACGGTTGAAATAGGTTTGGATAATTGAGAACTCAGCCATAATCAAACAACTTATTTCGCTTGTTGTTTTTCTGCTGCACGTAAGGTTGTTGCAAGACGGTCTAATACACCATTGATATATTTATGGCTGTCTGCACCACCAAAGTGTTTTGCCAATTCAATGGCTTCATCTAGTACGACGCGATATGGGATCTCAAGATGATCTTTAAGCTCGTATGCGCCTAAACGTAACGTCGCAAGCTCGACACCATCCAAAGCTTCAATTTCACGGTCAAGTACTGGAATAAGTAAAGCATCCAATGCTTCATGGTTTGCGATCACTTCTGTGAGCAACTCATGGTAATAGCCGAGATCCACTTTATGCATAGCGTTATCTGCACGCGTACGTGCTTCAATTTCATGCACAGGGTTGTGGCTCATTTGCCATTCATAAATCCCTTGTACAGCAAAACGACGTGCTTTGCGTTTTGCTGCATAAGTAGCTTGGAGTGTTTGCGACATGCTTTAAATTGCCTTTAACAGGTTAACCATTTCAATAGCAGTAAGGGCAGCTTCACCACCTTTATTACCTGCTTTTGTACCAGAGCGTTCAATCGCCTGTTCAATACTGTCCGTAGTCAATACACCATTAATTACAGGTAAGCCAGTATCTAAACCAACCACACCTAAACCTTTGGCACATTCACCTGCAACGAAGTCAAAATGTGGTGTACTACCACGAATAACTGCGCCAAGTGCAATGACTGCATCAAACTTACCTGAATTTGCGAGTTTTTTAGCAACAACAGGAAGTTCCCATGCGCCCGGTGCATGAACGACAGTGATATTATCGTCGCTAACACCATGACGATGCAACGTATCAATTGCACCTTCAAGTAAATGTTCAACAACAAAGCTGTTAAAACGACCAACTAAAATCGCGTAACGGTCTTCGCTCGCGAGATGTAATAAACCTTCAATTCGGCGAATCGCCATAGCAACCTCGATGATTTAACAGATAATTTATTTGTTTAAAAAATAACAACTTAAACTTGATCAGCAGTGATGTATTCAACCACTTCCAAGTGAAAACCAGACAATGCATTGAAACGTAATGGAGAGCTAAGCAGCTTCATTTTTTCAACACCTAAATCACGTAAAATTTGTGCACCTACACCAATGGTTTGGTATTGTTGTGACAATGCTGCGTTTGATTTAGTTGGTTTTGGTTTAGCTAAAGCTTCTAAAGCAGGACCCAAATCAGATAAATGACGTTGACCAATCCAGACTAAAACACCACGATCACTATTGGCAATCGTTTTAAGTGCTTTATCTAAGTTCCAAGCTGCTTCACCCTCTTGTTTGTTTAACTTGAGTAGATCGCGAGTTGGATTAAAACCATGTACACGAACAGTGGTAACACCTTCTTTCGGTTCACCTTTGACTAAAGCTAAGTGAATATCTGGATTACCAATTTCACGATAACGATAAAGTTCAAACGTACCATATTCAGTGTTAATACTTTGTTGATCTAGACGTTCAACAGTCTGTTCATTGGTCATACGATAATGAATCAGGTCTGCAATGGTACCCATTTTTAAGCCATGCTTTTCAGCAAAAACTTCAAGGTCTGGGCGACGTGCCATTGTGCCATCTTCATTAATGATTTCACAAATCACAGAAGCAGGCTCTAAGCCAGCCAAACGTGATAAATCACAACCAGCTTCAGTATGTCCAGCGCGGTGCAGTACGCCACCTGGCTGTGCCATAAGTGGGAAAATATGCCCAGGTTGTACAATATCAGTCGGTTTAGCGTGTGCAGCAACCGCTGTTTGAATGGTATGCGCACGTTCAGCCGCTGAAATACCTGTGGTAATCCCTTCAGCAGCTTCGATAGATAAGGTGAAGTTCGTACCATGCTGTGCGCCATTGGCGTCAACCATCAGCGGCAGATCGAGTTGTTTACAACGATCACGACTTAAGGTTAAACATACTAAGCCACGCGCATGAGTAATCATAAAGTTGATGTCTTCAGGGCGTACGTGGGTTGCAGCAATGACTAAATCGCCTTCATTTTCACGATCTTCATCATCCATCAGGATAACCATTTTCCCTGCACGGATATCTGCTACAAGCTCTTCAACTGTATTGATCGGCATCAAGCTTCACCTTTTTGTTCTGTCGTATGACATTTTCATTTAATTCATTGTGACATAGTCTACCGTGTTTTGTGGCAGTTTGCCTATGCTTATCACATTCCATTGAGAAACATAGTTATACACAAGCTCTACGGTAAATGAAAAGCTAGATCTGTCATTTTTCGGTAGAATTCGTTTAATATTTCCACACTTGCTTAGCTTGATTTTATAATACATATTCAAAAAATATGATTTTTATAAAAAAAGCACTTTAAAAAAGTGCTTTTAAAATCTTGAGATGGATTGGATATTTTAATCTGCTGAAATCACTTCTTTCTTTTTACCTTTTAAAATTTCAGTACGAATAGTTTGAGCTAATTCTGCAGATTCAGCATTCATTCCATTGATCATAAATGCATGACGCGTGAGCAAGCTTGTTGGATTTGGCATAGCAACTAATTGATAGTTCTCACCAATTTGTTTAAGTAGCTCATTGCTTAGGTATAAAGCCATTTCTTTAGCAATTAAATGATTGGATAAGCGCTCTGCCGCTTGTAAGGCGTCAAGCTGCATTGCTTCAACCTCAGTTGTTACAGCACAGCGTGTTTGTAAAACGAAGCGTTTGTCTTCGCGGTAACGTTTATACAGAACTTCAGATAATAATTGAAAAACAGAACCAATCATTAAAATACAAGGTAAAGCATTGGGTTTTTCTGTAGGAACAGTAATCGTTGCACCTTGTTGGCTAAACTCTTGATGTACTGTGAAATCTTTCGAGTTGAGTTTGAAATGTTGTGCTGATAATTCAATACTCTTATTTAAGAAAATTTGACATAAATTAAAATAAGGAACAGAAACAGATTGATTGACTGTATTCATCAATTGTTTAGGGTCATAATATTGAATGTTAAGCGCTATCACTGATTGATTTTTATCAAACTCAACAGGTTTCTCAACTTTCATTGGTTTTGGTTTTGCTTGTTGTTTTGCTTGCGCAATTGCCAACATTTTATCGGCTTTTTCTGCTTCTAATGCTTCCATTAGTTGTTGAATTTCATGTTTTAAACGCGCTTCTTTGTTTAAACGTGCCAAAAATTCACTACGTGTAGGACGTGCAATGGCGCGATATGCTAGCCAAATTAAACCATGAATGATGAGTGAAATTAAAATCGCCAACCATTGGGTACGTAAAATTTCACCAATACTTGGTTTAATTAAAGTAATTTCGATGCTGCCAACTTTTTTCTCATTTTGTAATGCATCACGTACAAAAACTTCGCCTTGACGTGTTTTTGCTAAGCCACTGGTTGCGAGCACTTGTTTCTGTGCATCTAAAATGCGAATCGAAGCGACGCTAGGATTAGTCGCATAACGATTTGCCAACAGGGCTAAAGATACTGTATTGGCAGGTTCAAGCTCAGAAAGACTATCTGCAACCAACTGGCTGGTCATGAGTTGACCTTGGTTTGCGCGGTTTGCATTGAGTTGATGAGTTGTTGCAATTACCATCAAAAAAGTGTGTAAAGCAAAACTTATAATCAGTAGGCTAGCAAATAGCCCTTGTCTTGGCGCATTCAACTTAAACTTCCAAAGAAAAAATATTCGATTTCGATTATGATTCTAACAATAGTTGTAGCTCAGACCCGAGTCAATTCATGCGAGAAATCATTCTTATATCATTTTTAGGACCTGACCAACCCAATCAGTTTACTCGATTAATGCAAGTGTTGTCCGTACATTCTTTGCAAATATTAGATGTAGGGCAGGCAGTCATTCATAACCAGTTGACTTTAGGGATTGTAGTTTCGTCAGATGACCAAACCGCCACGGCTTTAGCCATGAAAGATATCCTTATTTTAGCACACGATATTGGACTCACTGTTCGATTTAAACCAATTACAGGTGCGGAATATGATCAATGGGTAAGTGAAGGTGGCAGAACACGTTATATTGTAACGGCTTTAGCACCTGAACTTACGGCTGCTCATTTACAAGCAGTAACAAATATTGTGTCGAGTCAAGGTTTTAATATTGAAACTGTTACTCGTCTTTCGGGACGTCCTGAAAGAGAAGCACAAGACCATGAGCCAAAACGTTCATGTGTACAATTTGGCTTAAGTGGGCAAATGTTAGACGCTGCTGCCATGCGTGCGGCATGTCTTCGACTTTCAGCCGAGTCAAGCATTGATGTTGCCGTACAGGAAGACAATGCTTATCGCCGTAATCGCCGATTGGTATGTTTTGATATGGACTCCACTTTAATTGAACAAGAAGTCATTGATGAACTGGCAATAGAAGCGGGTGTTGGCGCGCAAGTCGCTGAAATTACTGAGCGTGCCATGCAAGGTGAATTGGACTTTCAACAAAGCTTCCGTGCGCGTGTTGCGTTATTAAAAGGTCTAGATGCTTCTGTTCTGCCTAAAATTGCAGAACGCCTGACTGTTACAGAAGGCGCAGAACGTTTAATTAAAACCTTAAAATCATTGGGTTATAAAACAGCAATTTTATCAGGTGGCTTCCAGTATTTTGCTGAATATTTGCAAGCAAAACTTGGTATTGATGAAGTACATGCCAATATTTTGGATGTACAAGATGGTATTGTGACAGGTGAAGTAAAAGGTCATATTGTTGATGGTGCACGTAAAGCATTGTTATTGACTGAACTGGCTGAAAAAATGGGCATTTCTCTAGAGCAAGCAATTGCAGTTGGGGATGGTGCAAATGATTTGCCAATGCTTTCAATTGCAGGTTTAGGCGTTGCTTTCCGTGCAAAACCCTTGGTTCGTCAAAATGCAAATCAGGCGATTTCTAGTGTTGGTTTAGATGGTGTTTTATATTTACTTGGTGTACATGATAAAGATTTAAACCGAGCTTAAGCACACAACAAAATTGCTATTTTTTAAAAGAAGAGTAACGCTAAGTTGCTCTTTTTTATTGATAAAATATATTTACATGTGTGAGTTACATCACACTTTATTTGGTTTTAAATTGTACAGTTGAAAAAAACCTCATTTGTACAAAAAGTCACTTGATTTTTTTGTAATGACACGCAAAAGCTGAGTTTGATTAGAGTCTCTGAAAATAATCATGGTGAAAAGTGTAATGACAAAATACTATGACGACAAAGTGTGTCGTCTTACCTAAAAACAGGTATTTTCTTCTAAAAAAAATACGCCATAATGCAGCATATAAGCTTTGGTAAAATTGCAAAGAAAAAATATTGGCTTGATAAAAGTGGTTGTGTAAACGCCTCTATGAGGTTCACGTATCATTTTGATGGAGGTTTCTATGGTATCAGCGACATGGGCAACATTGATTGGATTTAGTCTAATTGCCGTAGCGTTGGCTACTGTGTTTTTTTCTCCTTATCGTCATTGGTTGGGATTTATGTTTGCTGGAATGGTCTTCTGGGGCATATTGGAGACGATACGGGTTAACGTACAGAATTTTTTTGATTTATCGGTTCCCTATAGTTATTTAACCGCAATTATTATTGCCATGAGTGCATTGATTGTTTTGCTGTTAAGAGCAGATCGTTTGGCACAAAAAACTTTGCAAAATCGTCAATATATTGAACATACCCCAGTATATGAAGAGGATTAGCAAGACTAAATGACTGACTTTAGAGTTCAATAAAATAATGAAAAAAGACATTTCAAAGGTATAGTGAATGATATACCTTTTTCTGAGTATAGTTTTGTTAGAAGTCTTGTATTGCAAATAACAAGTTATGCTAGGATGGTGAATAGATTTTTTTATATTAAAACAACAGGCTTAAATGTCATGAAACTTTCTTCAATTCCAGTTGTGAAGTTACCAATCGTAGATGCAAGTACAGATCCACTTGATCTACTCGTATTAGGTTTAGCACTTCGTATGAAGCAATTGGCACGTACGAGTCCAAAATTTATTGAGTTGACCCATGATCGTCAATTCCGTATTCAAATTGGGACAGATTTAGGAGTTGCACGTCAAATCCTTGTAAATAATGGTCAAATTGATACGGTTTCAGGTGCTGAGGAAAAGGCTGATTTCATTTTACAATTTGCTGATAGTGAGCAAGGTGTAAAAACTTTAATGAAAGGCGACCCGAGTGCATTTATGACAGGCATGCAAAACGGTACAATTAAAATGGAAGGTGATTTCAGCTTATTGGTTTGGTTTAACCAAGTGGCTAAATTGATTCCACCTAAAGTGCCAAAACCTGTCAAAGAGAAAATTGCATTGGCACGTCAGTTTCTTAAAGAAAAGACAGGTCGCTAATTTTGCTTGAAGTATAGAGACTGATGAATAAAACGCATCAGTTTCTTGCTACATAAAAGAATGAAAATAAAAAATATAAAAATACTGATTTTAAGTTTATTGGTGAGTAGTTTATTCAACGTATGTACTCAGTTAAAACCAACACCTGCTAAAACTTTTATTGATCTCTATATTTTGAATAAAACCATAACACGAGTTGTTGAAGTCAAAGTGACTTATAAACAAGGTCAGTTGTGCTTTAAACAGTTACCTGCATTTTCGACACTGCATCAGTATTTACCAAGTTCACAAGACACCGACCTCATGATTGATGTGATAGATCAACAAGGACTGACGCATCGAACGCATATGGACTTTGTGATTGAAAAGGGCACAGTAGGTCAACTTCAACTGGAAATTGACCCAACATTGGAGGTGATGGCTTCAGGTAATTTTTCTATGCAATCGAAATAATATGAGTTACTCAACTTCTAAATTAAAGGTCACGGGTCCATCATTAACCAAGTGAACTTTCATATCAGCAGCGAAAATACCTGTTTGTACATGCTCAAACTGTGTTTTGGTATACTCAACCAGTTGATTGTAGAGTGCTTCAGCTTCACTTGGCGGCATCGCAGGACCAAAATCAGGACGTAGACCTTTTTGAGTCTGTGCCATGAGGGTAAATTGTGAAACCAGTAAAATACCACCACCAGCCTGACTGACATTCCAGCCCATTTTGCCTTGTTCATCATCAAAAAAACGATATTTCAAAATTTTATCAATCAGTTTTTTGCCTTTTTCAAAATTATCATCTTTTCCTAGACCTAAAAAAACCAAGATACCTGTTTGGATTTCACCTGTGATTTGACCATCCACAACTACTTTTGCTTCTAAAACTCGTTGTAATAACGCGCGCATATTTGAACCATGACTGATATTTTTTAACCATATGAATTTTATCAAATTTAGAGCTTAGATAATTGAAATGACTGAAAAAATATAATGTATTGAAAAATATGAGAATTATGAAGAGTAGATTTATTAATCTATTTATCCGATTATTTTTATAATAATAAGCGGTTTTATCAATTAATGGTAAATGTGTAATTTAAGTATAGCAGGAAAGGTAGATATTTGAGAGATTAACATGTTTAAGCGTTCATTACTTGTTGCCATGCTCACAGCAGCAACAGCAGTAGTTCAAGCAGCACCGCTAACCAAAGACAACGGTGCGCCAGTGGGCGATAACCAAAACTCAATTACAGCAGGTGAGTATGGTTCAGTTCTTTTACAAGATGTACAGTTAGTTCAAAAATTACAACGTTTCGGACGTGAGCGTATTCCTGAGCGTGTTGTACATGCACGTGGTACAGGGGCATATGGTGAGTTTGTTGCAACGAAAGATTTATCCGATTTAACTATTGCTTCATTGTTTAAAGCAGGAACCAAAACTCCAGTATTTTTACGTTTTTCAACGGTCATTCATCCTAAAGGTTCGCCTGAAACATTGCGTGACCCGCATGGTTTTGGTCTTAAATTTTATACTCAGGAAGGTAATTGGGACTTAGTGGGTAATAACCTACCTGTCTTCTTTATCCGTGATGCAATTAAATTCCCTGATTTTATTCATGCAATGAAGCCAAGCCCAGTATCTAATGTTCAAGATGCCAATCGCGTTTTTGACTTCTTACAAAGTCAGCCTTGGGCAGTGAATATGCTGACTTATGTGTATTCAAACTTGGGTACACCAGCAAGCTATCGTAACTTGGATGGTTTTGGGGTACATGCTTTCAAACTGTACAATGCCAAAGGTGAGTATAAATATGTGAAATTTAATTTCCGTACTCAGCAAGGTTTAAAAGGCATGAACATGGAAGAAACCCAAGCGATGCAAGCGAAGGATTTCAACCATTTAACCAATGATCTTTACAATACAATTAATGCAGGTAAGTTCCCGAAATGGGACTTGTATATTCAAGTACTTGATCCAAAAGATCTGGATAATTTTGACTTCAATCCACTCGATGCAACCAAAATCTGGCCAAGCAATTTAATTCCTGAAACCAAAGTGGGTACGTTGACTTTAAACCGTATGCCAAAGAATTTCTTCAATGAAACTGAGCAATCTGCATTTGCGCCAGGCAACTTGGTACCAGGTATTGAACCGTCAGAAGATCGTTTGTTACAAGGTCGTATTTTCTCTTATTCAGATACGCAAATGTATCGTTTAGGTGCAAATCACCAGCAAATTCCTGTGAACCGTCCATTGGTGAGCGTGAATAACAACAATCAGGAAGGTTTTATGAACATGTCTGAGCGTGATTCAGATGTGAACTATGAACCAAGCTTGAAATCGCCTAAACCTGCAACTGAACATGCCAAAGCAATCAATACCCCATTGGGTGACAAAGTGCTTCAGCAAGCGATTCAGAAAGAGCAACCTTTTAAACAGGCAGGTGAGTTGTACCGTTCATATTCAGCGTTAGAAAAAACGGACTTGATTCGTAACCTTGCTGCGGACTTGGGTCAAGTGAAAGATGCTGAAACTAAGCACATCATGCTGTCTTATTTCTATAAAGCTGATGCTGATTATGGAACACGTTTAACGAAAGCGGTAAATGGTGATCTTAAACAAGTACAAGCAAAAGCAGCGAAATTGAAAGATTAATTTGGTCTAGTTGTGCGTATTGGTGACTAGGGCATCAAGGATGTCACCTCCGAAAAGTCCTGTAAAACTCGAATCCTTTCCTGCAACCCTAGGGGAGTTTTACAGGCATTGGTTATATTGATGAGGAGTGTTTGAAATGAAAATATATTTACAAGGGATCATGCTATCTTTGTTGAGTATTGTAATGATGACATTACTCACCTTAGGAATAAGTGCAGTTTCTGCACAAGAGATAGAGCAGGAACAAGCTAAAGTCACACAGCATGCACAAAATGAATTAATTGATTTATTTTTTGCAGCCGCACGTACAGGTAATAATGAAGTCATCAAAGAGTTTCTAGAGCATGGTTTTCCTGTTGATATGCAAAATCAGCAAGGTTTTACTGCTTTGATAATGGCAACATATTATGGGCATCAAAATACGGTCACGACTTTATTGGAACATGGTGCAAATCGTTGTGTGCGAGATCAAAAAGGGCATACTGCACTGATGGGTGCAATTGTTAAAGCAGAGTGGTCAATTGCGAAACAATTAAAAAAAGTAGATTGTGATGTTCAAGCTAAACAGACAGGTTTATTAACAATAGAAGAATTTGCAAAAGTATTTGGGCAACTTGATCAACTGAAAAAACTGGATCGCTAACACTTTATTTCTGGTTTAGGGTCATGCTTTGGGTCTCGGCTATATGCAAAAAATGCAAAAAAAATCCCTCAAGCCGAGTCAAGAGGGAAAGTGGATCAACTTTTTAAGGCGAATATCATGTGTTTTATGCAGATTTAGCAGTAATCGTTTGTTGATGGGCTTCTAGTTCACGAACCAAAGGCAGTACTTTTTCACCAAAATATTCAACTTCTTCAATGAAGTGTAAAAAACCTGAAAGCACTAAATCAACACCGACATTTTTCAGCTCAAGAATACGTTCAGCAATTTGTTGCGGAGTTCCAATTAAGTTGGTTTTAAAGCCATCATTGTATTGGACTAAATCTTCAAAAGTAGATTTTGCCCAGTTTCCTTCACCTTCTTTAGATGCTGCACCTGCCTCACGTGTTGCATCGCCAAAGGCATGAACAGCTTCAACATTTGCTTTATCAACAATTTCTTGTAAAACAGCTTGAGCTTCTTCTTCTGTATCACGAGCAATAATAAAAGCATTCACACCAATTTTGACATGATGACCATTTAATTTCGCTTTTTCACGGATATCATCGATTTGCTTTTTCAGTTCTTCAGGACTATTCCCATTGGTAAAATACCAATCTGATACACGAGATGCCATATCTCGCGCAGCACGAGAACTTCCGCCTTGAAAAATCTCAATATGTGGTTTTTGAACAGGTTTTGGTGAAAGCGTGTAGTCTTTAAACTGATAATATTTACCATCAAAACTATAAGTATTGGTTGTCCAAATTCCTTTTAAGGTACGAATAAATTCCTCTGAGCGCACATAGCGTTCATCATGCTCGGGCCAAGGCTCACCAATGGCATCAAATTCACCTCTAAACCAACCACTGACCACATTAATGGCAATACGCCCATTTGTGAGATGATCAATCGTTGCTAATTGTTTAGCGGCAAGCGCAGGTTTCCATGGACCAGGTAAAATAGCTGCAATCACTTTGAGTTTTTCTGTTTTTGCTAAAATTGCATGACTAAAGCTGACAGACTCATGTTGATTTTCAGCGTTATAACCTGCTGTAAAACGAATTTGTGTGAGTGCATATTCAAAACCACTTTTTTCAGCGGCTTGTGCCAAACGTACATTGTATTCATAGCTCCAATCTGTACGTTGTTCAATATTACTGACCACTAAACCGCCACTTACATTAGGTACCCAGTAAGCAAACGTGATATTTTGATTTTTTGACATGTTGCTTGCCCTCGCATTTTTAATAATAGATTTAAGCCACTTGTGTTTTTGGCTTTTTATGATGAAGTCGAGCTTCAGCAGCATCTAGGCTTGGCACTGCTGCGGATGGTAATACATCCTCTTGTTCAATTTGTTTATTAATACCAAGATTTTGTGCTGCTTGTTGAGACTTTTCTTTAATGACATTTGCACGTTGCCCTTTAGCAGGTGCCCATTCTAAAATTGGTAAGGCACGCGCAATTGCTAAGGTGATACGATCACGTAATAATTCACTATGAATGGTGTATTCAGGTGTAAAGTCGCGATCCGTGGCATAAACGCCAATAGGCAAAGTTTGTGCTTGAAAAAAACTAAATAATGGACGCAGTTGATGTTCAAGTACCAGTGCATGACGGTCACTACCACCTGATGCCGCCAATAAAACAGGTACATCGACTAAAGCAGTTTGTTCTACAAAATCAAAAAAATGCTTAAATAATCCTGTGAAAGACGCTCGATAAACAGGTGTACCAACAATGAGTGCATCAGCGGCTTCAACGGCAGCAAGATCATCTTGTACCCGTTGCGGAAGTTGATTACGGTAAATTGCACCTCCTAGTAGATGTGCAATTTCACTAAATTTAATGAAATGTACATTAATAGGCGTTGCTTCACTGAGCTCATTTAAAATTGCTTGGACTAAACTTTCTGTTTTTGATGGATTATTCAAACCACCTGATACAGCGACAATATTTAAGGGTTTCTGCGGGCTTAATGACATTTTAACGACCTAAAATTTTTAATCTCGGAATAATTCTTATTGAATCAATCTTTGTTTAAGTCTGTAAAATAAGCAAAAACATATTGTTTATCATAATTTTATATATAATAAAAAATAAACATTTTATCGAAGGTTTTAAATATTAACTGACTGATATGCATAGATAGTTTTTTAGATTATAAGCAAAGCAACTTTAAGTATTTAATTTATATTTAAAAACGATAATGAAATACAAAAAATGATAAATAACATAAAATTTGTAGGGAATTTTCGTTTAAGACGACAAAACAGTTAAAAATTCGTTATATTTAATTATCTTTAACAGCAAGAGTGCGGTTAGAATGAAAGACTGTGCTAGAGAGCTCTCGCTTCGCTTATGAATATTTTAATCGTTGATGATCATCCACTGTTTCGCCATGCTCTAATTCAAGCGGTACGTTATAGTTTGCCGCAAGCTCAGATTCATGAAACTGCTGCAGTAAATGAATTTTATGAGCGTTTAGAAAATGGTCCTGAACCTGATTTAGTTTTATTGGATTTAAATTTACCTGGTGCATCTGGGTTCTCTGCACTAGTACATGTACGAGCGCAATATCCATTACTGCCAATCATTGTTGTTTCAGCACATGAAGAAACTTCAATTATTCAGCGTGCAATTGCGCATGGTGCTATGGGGTATATTCCTAAATCAGCGCATCCGAGCCATATTGGTGAAGCAATTCGTCAAGTATTAGAGGGCGAAATTTGGTTACCACCAAATTTACCTGCCAATATGAGTTTTGATCCACGTGCAGCAGATGAAGCAGCCTTAGCTGAACGAATTCAGTCATTAACGCCGCAGCAGTTCCGTGTCTTGATGATGGTCGCGGAAGGTTTGTTAAATAAACAAATTGCGTATGAACTGGAAGTTTCTGAAGCAACCATTAAAGCGCATGTCACTGCGATTTTCCGTAAATTGGGCGTGCAAAATCGTACCCAAGCAGTATTGGCGATTAGTGCTTTAAATATTGAAGAAAAGAAAGTTTAAAACGATCTATCATAAAAATAGATGTGATAAAAAATGGATGCTTGAGCATCCATTTTTTTGATTATAAAGAGGTGCTTTTAACGCTTCACAACAATTGAATCAATACCACTATGTTGCAAGGTTTGCTGTGCAATCACGGCAGCATTTTGTGATTCATAAGGTCCTGAAATAACACGATACCAAGTTTGATTTCCTTCAGTCGCTTGAACGACATCTGCGGATAAGCCATTCAAAATGATTTCAGCACGACGTGCGTCAGCACTATCTGGGTCTGGGTAGCTACGTACTTGTAAAATATATTCAGGTGCTGTTGGTGCAGGTGCTTGTTCAGATACATCTAAACCCGTATTCACCTCATTTGTAGCAGGTTTTTCAGGTGCTTCTACAATCACAGTTTGACTTTGAACACGAGTTTCAGGTACAGCCTGATCGGGAATAGGCGTTACTTGTTGATTTGGTAAAAGGTCATAAAAACGGTAGTCTTTATTGGTATCTTCTTGATAATGCTCAGAAGTGACTTCATTACTACGTGTTTTTACAGGAGCCCACGGTTTCCAGAGCATAAGTGCTACACCAAAACTGAGCACGATTAAAATAACCACAAGCATCCCTAGCCATTTTGGAACTAAGGGCTTTTTAGGCTTATTTGGTCGTTCAGACACGCCGCGTTGCGTTTTTCCAAACACGTGGAATTCCTCTTACTAAATAGTAACGTTATATGTGACAACGTCTTTGAGTACCGCTACGGTGAACGATACTCAATAGATTTTGAAAATAGATGGCTACTTTACATTGTCTCTGGTGCAGAAACACCAAGAAGCTCTAAACCATTATGTATAACTTGTTGAACATTTTGAGAAAGTAATAAACGTGCTTGAGTTAATTCAGCATCATCACCTAATACTTTATGTTCGTTGTACCAACCATGGAATAAAGCAGCGAGTTCTTTTAAATAATTCCCCACTTGATGTGGTTCATAATTGTTCGCAGCACGAATCACAATTTCTGGATAAGCTGCGAGTTTTGCTAAAATTTCTGTTTCTGCGTCTAGTTCTAATTTTGCAGCAAATTGACGTGCATTTACTGTATCAAAATTGATACCAGTTGCAGCCGCTTTTTCTAGCATACGACAAATACGTGCATGTGCATATTGAATGTAATACACAGCATTGTCTTTGCTTTGTGAAACAGCAAGGTCTAAGTCAAAGTCAATATGTTGTTCAGATTTACGCATGACGTAATAAAAACGAGCAGCATCATTGCCAACTTCTTTACGCAAATCACGTAAAGTTACAAACTGACCTGAACGAGATGACATTTGCACCATTTCACCGCTACGCCATAGGCTGACAAATTGAACCAATAATACGGTCAGTTTTTTCGAGTCATAGCCCATTGCATCAATCGCAGCTTTTACACGAGAAATATAACCGTGGTGGTCTGAACCCCAGATATCAATAATTTCTGTATAGCCACGTTGTAATTTATTTAAATGATATGCAATGTCAGACGCAAAATAAGTGGTTTGACCATTACGACGTTTAACCACACGGTCTTTTTCATCGCCAAATTCAGTCGATCTAAACCAGATGTTACCGTCTTTTTCATAGAGGAAGCCACGTTGATCAAGGGTTTGTAAGGCTTCATCAATTTTTTCAGTCAATGATGCTTCACTGAACCATTGGTCGAAAGTGACACCAAACTCGCCAAGGTCATCTTTAATGTCATCTAAAATGGCATGTAAAGCCGCCTGATGGAAAACACGATAACCTTCACCCAACGCATTTTGTGAATTGTGGATTAAGCCATCAATGTGTTTTTCTTTATCACCAGAAAGGATAACTTTGTTGCCGTCTGCATCAAGTTCTTCAGCATATTGCACATCTTCAGGAACATCCTGATAAATGTCAGCAACAGGGCGTACATATGCATCGGCATCTTGGTCAATAATGCTCTGAGCAATTTCTTTGACATAGTCACCCTGATAAGCATTTTTAGGGAAAACCAAAGTTTGCCCTGTCAGCTCAAGGTAACGTAAATAAGTTGAAGTTGCGAGAATATCCATCTGACGACCTGCGTCATTGACATAATATTCACGGTCAACCGTCGCACCTGTTGCCTCAAGTAAATTTGCAACAGTCATACCGTAGGCTGCACCACGACCATGACCCACATGTAGACTTGATGTTGGATTTGCTGAAACAAATTCGATTTGGATTTTTTTTGCAGCATTTGCTTGGGTTTTACCAAATTGGTCTTTTTGAGCTTGAATGCGATCAAGAATTGCAAAACGTTGATCTGCATTTAAAAAGAAATTGATAAAGCCAGGACCTGCAATTTCAGCTTTGCTGATATCTGCAACTTCAGGTAAGTTCGCTAAAATTTTTTCTGCAAGATCACGAGGTTTCATTCCCGCAGCCTTAGAACTGATCATTGCGATATTTGACGCAAAGTCACCATGGCTTCGGTCTTTAGTTCGGGTCAAATGACCTGTGTTGTTCCAGTCGGAAGGAAGTACGCCTTCAGCTTGAAGGGCTTGTACCGCATGATCGAGAGCTGCTTGGATTGCCGTATTCATAATCAGTCGAAAAATAAATGTCGCAGAAAAACAACGAATATAGCAAATTTCCGCGTCTTTAGGTAAAACCATTTGTATGGATTCATCAAAGAGTGATGAATAACTTGATGAATGAAGTCTGTACGCTTGAGCGAAGTGTTTGATGTGGTCAAAATATAATGTTTAACGTATCAATATAACGCAAAAGCTTTTAAAAACGCTGAGTTTCAATTATGGTGTGGCGCTTTAAAATGAAAGTCTGTCGTTGTCTATTATGCATCATAAACCAGCCATGATTGTTGGCAATATTCCTAAGCTTCCAGCTAAATACGCTGCTTGGATTTTACCTTTATTTTTATCTGGATTAATGAGTGGCATCATTTCATTGATAAATACTGTAAAGAACTTAGGCTGGACTGAAAATTTATTTTCAATTTTCTTATCTGCTTGGATGTTATCTTGGTTGGTTGCATATCCTATGGTACTGATCATATTACCAATTGTGAAAAAAATAACCGCTTTATTTGTAGATATGTCGCCACCTGAAGCATCGAAATAAGCTGATCTATTGTTTTTTAAGCTCTATTAAATGTCTAAATCTATTTAATATCATTATAAATTTGCTAAATACCCCAAAGCCCTAAAAAAGGGCTAATCTATAGCCCGATATAGATGAAACTCTACTATTTTTGTCTAGATTTACATCTAAATCTACACATAATGAGATGGGATATGACCGCAGAAAACTTGAAAGCTAAAAAACCGTTATATACACCCTATGCAGGGAATACTTTACTTGAGCTTCCCCTTTTGAATAAAGGTTCAGCCTTTACCGAAGAAGAACGCAAAGACTTCAATCTGTATGGCTTAATTCCGCATGTTATTGAAACAATAGAAGAGCAAAGTCAGCGCTCTTATCAACAATATTGTGATTTTAATGATGCGATTAACAAACATATTTATTTAAGAAATATTCAGGACACCAATGAGACCCTGTTTTATCACCTGATAGAAAATCATTTAAGCGAAATGATGCCAATCATTTATACGCCAACCGTTGGTGAGGCTTGCCAACGTTTTTCAGATATTTATCGTCGTCATCGTGGCACATTTATTTCTTATCCTGATCGTGAAAATATTGATGACATTTTACATAATGTAAATAAAAAGAATGTCAAAGTGATTGTGATCACTGATGGTGAACGGATTTTAGGTTTAGGTGACCAAGGTATTGGTGGAATGGGGATTCCAATCGGTAAGCTATCCTTGTATACCGCATGTGGTGGTATTAGTCCTGCTTATACTCTGCCAATTACTTTAGATGTTGGAACAAATAATCAACAATTATTGAATGATCCAATTTATTTAGGTTGGAACCAACCTCGAATTAGTGGCGAAGAATATTATAACTTTGTTGATGAAGTGATTGCTGCTATTCAGCGTCGTTGGCCAAAAGCATTGATTCAGTTTGAAGACTTTGCTCAAAAAAATGCGATGCCTTTACTTGAAAAATATCGTAATCAAATTTGTTGTTTTAATGATGATATTCAAGGTACAGCCGCAGTTTCAGTTGGTAGCTTAATTGCAGCAAGTCGTGCAGCAGGCAAGCAGCTTAAGGATCAGAAAGTTGCATTTTTAGGTGCAGGTTCAGCAGGGTGTGGTATTGCTGAGCAAATTGTAGCGCAAATGATTGCAGAAGGTTTAACTGATACTGAGGCTCGCGCGCGTGTCTTTATGGTTGATCGTTTTGGTTTAATTACTGAAAATCAGCCAAATCTTCTTGATTTTCAGCGTAAGTTAGCGCAAAAAACGGATGAGGTTGCACATTGGGGCAATGCTGAGGAAGTCATTTCTTTACTTGATGTCGTTAAAAATGCCAAGCCAACAGTTCTCATTGGTGTATCTGGGCAACCTGGTTTATTTACTGAAGAAATTATTCGCACTTTGGCTGCCAATTGCGAGCATCCGATTGTTTTACCATTGTCAAATCCGACTTCTCGTGTAGAAGCTGTACCTTCAGATATTATTGAATGGACAGAAGGGCGTGCATTAATTGCAACAGGTAGCCCATTTACTCCAGTAAATTATCAAGGCAAGATTTTTAATATTTCACAATGTAATAACTCTTACATTTTCCCGGGCATTGGTTTGGGGATCGTGGCAGTACAAGCAACCCGTGTAACAGATAATATGTTGATGGCTTCAAGTAATGCTTTGGCAGATTGTTCGCCAAAACTACATGATATTGAAGCAGATTTATTACCTGATTTAGATGAGTTGCAAAGCGTATCTAAAATCATTGCTTTTAAAGTGGCTCAAGCTGCGATTGCAGATGGTGTTGCTCCTGCAATTAGTGATGAGCAATTACAGCAAAATATTGAAAATAATTTCTGGAAGCCTGAATATCGCCGTTATAAACGCGTTCCTTTTTAATTTAAATTTTCAGTAAAATTACATAAAATGGAGTCTAATGAGGCTCCATTTTTTTATATTTTAAGTGATCCCACAATGAAAAAAATAATCTTTGGCTTTTTAAGTTGTTTTTTAATATCTACAACACTTACTCATGCAAATGTATGTGAAAAGCAGTGGCAAGAGGAACAAAAAAACACAGTTCAAATCAAAAAGTTAAAAAGTCAACAATGTGCTTATATTTGGGATGATGCCAAAGTGATTGCATTGCTCAAAAAGATGAATTTGAAGCCGAAAAATGGTCAATGGATGGCAATTGATGAGTGTAATGCGATCCAAGTGGGACAGCAAAAATATATTTTATATCAAGCTTATTATAAAAATGATTTGAGTGATTTATATGTGATTCGAGATTCGAGCAATAACCTGTATGGGTTTTTTAGAGATTTAGGTAAATACTCTTTTGTAGATGATAAATTTATCCCGACTGCAACAGCAAATCAACATGGAGTTGACTTGAAATGCGCTGCTTTGGGAAATAATCCGAAATTATCGAATATTTTGATCCAAAATCTTTTCCAAAGAAAGATAGACTTAACCCATTATTCTTATGAAGATAGAAATAAATAAACAGAGCGTATCCTAGTAAAATGAAAAAGTATTTAGGGTTATTTTTATTGCTGAGTAGTGTACATGCTTCAGCACAAACGATGTATTGTGTACAAACGAGCCGTGATCTGATTTCTGAACTGTATCGAGATTATCCTGTGCAATCAACGAAAGATCTTGCAGGTGCAAGTCGAAAAGTTTTGCGTCAGTATTTTGATAGCCATCTGGTGCAGCTTTTGTTACGCGAGCAAAAATGTGCGGCAAAAGTACATGGGCAATGCAATTTGGACTTTAATATTTTAAGTAATTCACAAGATGTGGCTGATGATGTGGCGATTCGTGTTTTAGAGGCAAACGAGCATCAGGCAAAACTAAAAGTGGGCGAACAAATCCTCAATTTTAAAATGCGGATGGAAAACAATTGTATGCGGATTCAAGATATTGAATATCAAAAAATAGGTCGCTTAAAACAAATTTTGAGTAGAAAATGAAAAAATATACGCTCTCAACAGTTGCTTGTTTGTTGTATGCCCATACTTCACGCTGAAAGCACAGCTCAAGCAGAGTTTAAGAAAGTTATGGTCAATGAATACAAGGATGTGAGATTTAAGTGATAAAATTCAATAAATTAGCTATCATTGTTGTAATGGTTCTAGGCATTGTGGCTTGTGATGATCAGTCAGAAAGAGCAAGAGATGAGCAGTCAAAAGTCATACCACATACAGAAACTAAAGTAGAACAAATCAAACATTCAGAAAAAATATTACAAAAAGAAGCGCCACTAGATGCAGAAAGTTTTTGTAAAACGATGAGTGTTGAAACATGGTTTGCTTTTGATGAAGCAAGTGCTGAACCAATTTGTCATCAAGTCAAGTTTTATCAACTCAAAGACTATCAATGTGATATTTCAAAGCATGCTTTTGGTCTGCACGAAGATGCAATTTATATTGAAAAAGGTGCGCATCGCATTTTTGCTTATCCAATAGAAAAACAATGTCTGGATGCTTTAGATGTTCGTGATTCTAATGCACCTTAAAAGTATGAAAATAAGATCAAAGCGCGTAAATCTTTGATCTTATTTTTTTGTGTATTACTCTGTTTCTAAAATTTGTGCCAATAAATCTTCACTAGGCGCAAAATAATAAGCACCATCGAGTGGTGTAACAAAGTGCAGTAAACGGTCATGAACACCATCACCACTCGTACCAAACATACGCTCTAACATACGATCAATACGCGTTAAGTCTTTAGTATAGGCAATGAAAAATAATCCTTGATCGCCTTTGCCATCACCATAAGGTAAAGAATGACGTAGGATTTCGAGTTCTTCGCCTTCATCATCTTCAATGACTGTTCTTGCAATATGCGCATTTTCAGGTTTTTGGTCATCTTCAAGCTCAATTGACTCAAGCTTAGTACGTCCCATAACTTGTTCTTGTGCATCAACTTTAAGGCGTTTCCATTTTTCTAAATCGTGGGCATATCGTTGTGCAAAAATAAACGAACCATCTTGGAAAATACCTGTCTCTTCACCTAATAAAGCTGTTTCCGCGCGATCATCCTTAAATTGTGGATTTTCAGTTCCATCAATAAAACCTGTGATATCACGACCATCAAAATAACGGAAACATACACGCTCATCTAAGACTTCAACGCGCTCTTGAATACCTTCAAAAAAGGATTGGCTCAGTGCAAAACAAATATCAGCACGTGCACTTGCTAAGTGAATAAGAACGTCTGCTTGAACAGCGGGCATTGGAAAAGTGCCATCAATTGCTTCAAGAGAAGAAAAACCTTCAGGTGTAGCAGCGTAAAGTTGCTGCCAAAGATCTAATCCAAATGCGACAGCCGTTTTAATTTGGGCATCAGGATGTTGTGTGATAAGACGATCACGTGTTGAAAATAGATCATCTAGTTTTTCTTTTAATTCAGCGATGGCTAAATCTTTTAAACGTAAAACAATAAAACGGGCATGGTCTGATGGTAGGGGCAAAATTACAGATTGTGCTGTCATTTTAAAGATGGCTCCTCAATTATTGTTTATGCAATGAATCTATTGTGCATGATGGAAAAATATCTCGGTAGAGCTTCGCTTATATTTTTTAGCGATAAAATAAATCACGAGAAAAGGCAATGAAATGTCTATAATAACGTCTTTCTGATTGTCTCCCCAATTTTATGTCTTATCAAGTTTGGTTTGCATTTATGCTCGCGTGTTGGGTGATTAGTATTTCACCCGGTGCAGGTGCGATCGCATCGATGTCAAGTGGTTTAAATTATGGTTTTCGTCGCGGTTATTGGAATGCACTAGGGCTGCAATTGGCTTTGCTTGTACAAATTGGCATTGTTGCTGCTGGAGTAGGAGTACTATTTGCGACGACTCCTTGGGCATTTCTAGTGGTGAAATGGTTCGGTGTTTTATATTTACTTTATTTAGCCTATATGCAATGGAGAGCACCAATTCAGAATATTGAAATTAAATCGGAAAATAAACCTAAAACCATTCCTATGCTCATTTTGCATGGTTTTTTGATTAATATGAGTAATCCTAAAGCGATTGTATTTTTGTTGGCGGTTTTACCTCAGTTTTTGGATGTAAATAAGGCACAACCGATTCAATATGTGACGATGGCTGTGACCATGATTACGATTGATTTAATTGTTATGGCAGCTTACACGGGTTTGGCTGCTAAAGTGTTACGATTATTGAAGTCACCTCAGCAACAGAAATATATGAATCGTACCTTTGCTATATTATTTAGTTGTGCCGCAGCTTTGTTGAGTTTGGTGCATCAGTGATCGAATAGATTTCAATTGTTATTTTGCTCTGGATTAATTGGTCTTGGTGTCAAAACTTCAGTCGATCATAATTTTTGATTGAGGCATAGATTGTAAAAGAAAAAAATAAAATCAGAAAACTACTTAACAATCTTGCAGATCTTGCCCAATAGATTTGGTATTCAAGTTGACTGACTTCAGTTATAAAACGATTTCTTTCAAATAGATAATAAGTATTGGTAGCTTTTTCAACTCGAAAGTTCCCAACTAGTGTATAGAAAATAAAAAATTGAAGCAGTGCATAAATGAATAAAATTATAAATATAGATTGAAAATTTTTAGACCAAGTTGCAAAAGCCCAAGACTGATTTTGATTATTTTTCTGCTTCAGAATGAGCCAAAAGGTATTTAAAAATAAAGGTAAAACTAAACTGATGAGAATCTCAAAGGAAAAGGGGAGATAACTCAAAAAACTATACAGATGAATCAATACACAAATCATGAAACAGACAATATTGAATATTGCAAACAGGTTCAATGATTTAAAATCATACATTCTCAACTCATTTTTTTAATTTTCTGAATGGTAAATACTGAAGCAAACAAAATTGACATGGTTAAAACAATACTTAAACCTGTTGAAATGTTTAAACCTGCACTTGACCACAAGCCAATACTGACACCAAGTTGAGCAATAATAAAAGCAGCAATGACCATTTGCTTAGGAGAATGCGAAACTAGACGAGCTGTCAAAGCAGGGATCACCAATAATGCCCCCATCAATAACGAACCGACAGCACGTAATGCCAAGACTGTAAATAATGCCAATAACAACATAAAAATCAAACGTTGCCATTTAGCATTTACACCCTCACTCACGGCAATATCAGGGTCAATGGCGATTTGAATTTGCGCTTGCCAATGCCTAAACAACACAAGCAATGCTGCAAAAATAATACCAACAAATACAGGCAAGTCCGACCATTCTATTGTCAGTAAATCACCAAAAAGATAGCTTAATAACTCAGGACGCAAGGCAGGTAAGTGTTGAATAACCAATAAGCCTGAACAAAGTAGAGTCGCAGAGCATAAAGCAAGCAATGCGTCATTTGGTAAACGAGGATCATGTAAAATCCATAATACGCCAACCAACAAAATTGCAGTAAAACTTACACCGACCCAAAGAGGTAAACTCACAACAGCGGCTAAAGCCACACCCAAGAGCGTACCATGTGCCATTGTGTCGGCAAAAAAAGACATACGACGCCACAACATGAGACAACCTAAGGGCGCGGTTAGAAAAACTAACAACGTTCCCATAATCCATGCAGGTAATAGGAGTTGTAACCATTCCATCATGGCTTAGGCTTCCGGTTCAGGGTGAATGTGTGGACGAGAATCATGTTCACAGGTTTTAGCTGAGTCACCATGCGCACAATGATCATGATGATGTTGATAAAGAACGCGGTTCGTTCCAAAAATTGCTTGATACTCAGGATGTTGCTGAATATTTTCAGGTAAACCACTACAACAAATGTGCTTATTTAAACATACAACACGTTGAGTACCTTGCATGACCCACTGCAGATCATGCGAAACGATTAAAATAGAACAACCATAACGTTCAGGTAAACTTCTAACATAGTCATACAGTTCAGCTTCAGATTGAATATCTAAGCCTTGCATCGGTTCATCAAGCACTAAAACATCAGGTTGGCGTAATAATGCACGTGCCAATAAAACACGCTGACGTTCACCACCTGAAAGTTGTTGCACTTTCGAATGATTAAGCTGTGCAATACCTGTATCTCTGATAATTTCAGCTTTAATTGCTTTATCACATTTTTCTAAATTTAATAAATCTTTAACACGTAGAGGTAAACTATGTGAAGGATTAAATTTTTGCGGTACATAAGCTAATTTAAGCTTTTTAGTACTGATAATGCGCCCAGAACTTGGTTTAACAATGCCCAATAACACTTTAATGAGTGTGGATTTACCCGCACCATTTGGACCAATAAGCGTGACAATTTCTTTTTCATGCAAAGAAAAATCGACATTTTTTAAAATATCACGCTCATCAATACGAACATTAATCTGCTGTAATTGAACCAATGATGGCGTTAGACCTTGTTCGAGCACTGCTGACATAGTCCTGAAATCTCAATAATACTGTGATGGGCTTTAAAATGGTCAGAGTCAGCTAACTGATCTAATTGTTCAATTAAGCCTTTTGCTGAAGCTTCTTTGACAGTTTGACATTGCGAGCAAATTAGAAAAGCAGCTTGGTGCCCTTCACGAGGGTGGCAACAAGGAATATAAGAATTAATCGAAGTTAAGCGATGAATAAAACCTTTCTCTAATAAAAAGTCTAAAGTTCTATATACAGTAGGTGGGGCAGCAGGGCGGTCAGATGTACCTTTTAACTTGGCTAATAAGTCATAAGCACCCACAGGACCTGTCGCATTTAAAATTAATTCTAAAACCTCTTTACGTAAGGGTGTGAGACGAGCACCGCCAGCAGTACAAATATTTTCTGCTTCTAATAGGCGAGCTTTGACATTTTTATGGTCATGTACGCCATGTAAAGTATCATGATGCTCGTGTGAACATAGGTTCATTGCACACCTCAAAAGACGTTTAAAATAATAAGACGATCGCAAATAGTAACATGAAGCCAGATCATGTTACGAATAGCATAGGTTTTTTTTAAATTTTGTTATATTATAACATTTAAATTATTTGGGTAAAATACTCTCCATGAAACGCTTCATTGCTTTGTGCTTTAGTGCATTATTTATCAGTGCAACTTGGGCACAATCGCCATTAGTAGTCTCAACACATGCCATCTATTTAATTTCTAAAAAAGTAACACAAGGAGTTGAAGAGCCTGTTTTACTTTTAGATAAACAAAGTGGACATGATGTACAACTCACCCCAATGAACCGTAAGACCATTAAAGATGCGTCATTGGTTATTTGGTTGGGCAAGGCGCATGAAGCACCTTTAGAAAAGGCATTGGAAGGAAATGCAAATGCAATTTCGATTTTAGATTCGGGCATTATTCAAGCATTGCCTTTGAGAAATACGCGCGGCGTTGCACTCAACAATACAATTGATACCCATGTTTGGCTTGATCCAAACAATGCTGTACGTATTGGTTTCTTTATTGCAGCATTACGCTCACAACAATATCCAGAAAATAAAACTGCTTATTGGAATAATGCGAAAAAATTTGCAAATGAAATGCTCTTGGTATCACAAAAATATATAGGTATAGGTGCAACACGACCATACTGGTCATATCATGATGCATATCAATATCTAGAGCGCTCTTTAAACTTAAAATTTGCAGGTGCAATGACTGATGATCCACATGTTGCACCCACTATTGCACAGATTAAGTATTTGAATGATACACGTCCTTACAAAAAAATGTGTTTACTTGCAGAGGCGAATGCGAGCCCAAGTCAATATAAAAAGTTAGGTGAACTTTCATTTCAAACAGTTGATGAATCCTTAGCGAAACAACAAGATTTTGTGGTTGCATGGCAAGCTTTAGCAAGAGAAACACAAGATTGCGTACTAAATGCACGGAAATGATGCAAAAAATAAGCAACAATTGTATATATGAAAAGCAACGCTAATATTGAAAAAAACACGACTAAGGTCGGGAAAAGATTGCATGTTCAGGGGTGTAACTCTATAATGCCTGCGATTAAAAACGATCATCAGCTAAACTTGTCAAGCATTTGTGTTGTGAGTGGATAAAAAATGAGCCGAACTAGTCGCTTGATTGACCGACGATTAGCAAAAGCTTTGGTCTATTTACAAGCATCAATGATTCCTGTTTCAGCCTTGATAGCGTGGGTCTTGAAAGACTCAACTGCGGCTTTAAGTGCAGCATTAGGTGCATTTATTTGTTGGCTTGCCAGTTGTTATTTTTCTTGGCAGTCGTTTCGAGCAGCAGGTGCACGAGCTTCCAAGCAAGTTCTTTCGAACATGTATCGGGGCATGATGGGCAAATTTGCGATTGTGATTGTTGGATTCATTTTAATTCTAAGCAATGTGAAGCCATTGTCAGCGGTTGCATTGTTTTGTGGTTTCATTCTTGTTCAGTGTATGACGTGGTTCGCGCCGTTTCTGGCAGCACGTTTACAAAAATAAGTTTAGAAGCAACAAAAATGAAGTTTTTTTAGAACTTTAACGAGATATCAAGCAGCACGCGATGTTCGTTAAATTTCTAATTTAGTATTTGACATTAACCAGGTGTGATTTATGGCTGCTGAAGAACATACCCTTACATCGACTGAGTATATTCAGCATCACTTGACCAATATGACCTATGGCAAAATGCCAGATGGTACATGGAAGTTGGCTGAGACTGCTGCTGAAGCCAAAGAGATGGGGTTCACTGCTATTCACTTGGATTCAATGGGTTGGTCTATTGGACTTGGTCTGATTTTCTGTTTGTTGTTCTGGACGGTGGCGAAAGCTGCAAATGCTGGTATTCCAGGCAAGCTCCAGTCTGTAATCGAAATGATTATCGAGTTTGTTGACTCAAGCGTGCGTGATACTTTCCACGGAAAGTCACGCTTAATTGCACCTTTGGCATTAACCATTTTCGTGTGGATTTTCCTCATGAACTTGATGGACTTAATCCCTGTTGACTTTATCCCGTATACAGCTCAACAAGTGATTGGTTCTATGCTCGGTGTAGATCCGCATCATGTTTACTTTAAAATTGTTCCAACTACTGACCCTAACGTAACTTTAGGTATGGCGTTGTCAGTATTTGCATTAACTATTTTCTATAGTATTCGTGAGAAAGGACTTGCTGGCTTTGGTGCAGAATTTGCACTTAACCCATTTAACCCAAGTAACCCGATTGCGAAAGCGTTACTGATTCCTGTAAATATTTTACTTGAACTTGTAACCTTTATTGCACGTCCAATCTCATTGGCACTCCGACTGTTTGGTAACATGTATGCAGGTGAATTAATCTTCATTCTAATTGCATTATTACCATTCTGGATCCAATGGGCGTTGTCTGTGCCTTGGGCTATTTTCCATATTCTTATTATTACCTTACAAGCATTCATTTTCATGATGTTGACTATCGTATATATGAGTATGGCTACCGAAAAGCATTAATTAATTTGCTCAACTGCAACAGGGCAGTTGGGCTAAAGTTTTTTGTTTGATTTAAACTCAACCTCTGAGGATTGTTTCATGGATTTAGTAGTTGGCTTATCTGCTGTCGCAGCTGCTCTTTTAATCGCGTTTGGCGCATTAGGTACTGCAATTGGTTTTGGTCTTTTGGGTGGTCGCTTCCTTGAAGCTGTAGCTCGTCAACCAGAATTAGCTCCACAACTTCAAACTCGTATGTTCTTAATCGCGGGTCTTCTTGATGCTGTGCCTATGATCGGTGTGGGTATCGGCTTATTCATCATCTTCGCTAACCCGTTCATCGGCTTATTGGGTTAATTCGCTACATTCCGAAATCAACTATTTGAGGAATAGCAATGAATATCAACCTCACATTGATTGGCCAAGCGATTGCATTTGCGATGTTTGTCGCATTCTGCATGAAGTTTGTATGGCCACCACTAATCAATGCGATTAGTGAGCGTCAGCGTAAAATCGCTGATGGCTTAAATGCTGCTGAAAAAGCGAAAGCTGATCTTGCTGATGCACAATCGCAAGTAAAGCAAGAAATTGATGCAGCAAAAGCACAAGCGGCTCAATTGATCGAACAAGCGAACCGTCGTGCGGCACAATTGGTCGAAGAAGCGCGTACTCAAGCATCTGCTGAAGGTGAGCGTATTCGTCAACAAGCGAAAGATGCTGTTGACCAAGACATCAATTCTGCTCGTGAAGAATTACGTCAACAAGTTGCTGCTCTTGCAGTTGCTGGTGCAGAGAAAATTCTGAACCAACAAGTTGACGCAGAAGCTCATAATGCCATGCTGAATCAGCTGGCTGCTAAACTTTAAGAGAGGCGAATATGGCTGAACTCTTGACGTTGGCACGCCCATACGCTAAAGCAGCATTTGCTTATGCATCTGAGCAAAATGCAACTGACACTTGGTCAAATGCATTACAACTGCTCAGTGCTGCGGTGCAAGATGAAGCATTCTCCGCTTATTTAAATCGCCCTGAGTTGACACCTGCTGAGCAGGTTGCACTTTTTGCGAAAGTTTTAGGTAATGAACAAACTGCAGCTGTGTCAAACTTTTTGACACTCCTTGCAGACAATGGTCGTTTGACATTGTTACCTGAAGTTGAAGCAGAATTTGAACAACTCAAATCGCAAAATAACAACACTGTAGATGTTGTGATTGAATCAGCTTTTCCGCTTGATTCAGTACAAGAACAGAAGTTGGCTCATGCGTTAGAAAAACGTTTGAACAGCGCTGTTAAAGTTACAGTTGAAGTAAATCCAGCACTTATTGCTGGTGTTGTTATTCGTGCAGGCGACCAAGTGATAGATGATTCTGCGCTTAGCAAGCTTGAAAAAATGCGTACTCGTCTTTTAGCATAATTGTAAACAATAATTGCATAAGACGAAGACTGAACTAATAAAAGATTGAGGTATAGCGCAATGCAACAACTGAATCCATCCGAGATCAGTGCGCTCATTAAACAGCGTATCGGCGATCTGGACACCAGCGCGACCGCTAAGAACGAAGGAACCATTGTTATGGTTTCCGACGGTATTGTGCGTATTCACGGCCTTGCTGATGCAATGTACGGTGAAATGATCGAATTCGACGGCGGCTTATACGGTATGGCACTGAACCTAGAACAGGATTCAGTGGGCGTCGTTGTTTTAGGTAACTACTTAAGCCTTCAAGAAGGTCAAAAAGCGCGTTGCACAGGTCGTGTATTAGAAGTTCCGGTTGGTCCAGAACTTTTAGGCCGTGTAGTAGATGCTTTAGGTAATCCAATTGACGGTAAAGGTCCAATTGATGCGAAATTGACTGATAAAGTCGAAAAAGTTGCACCTGGTGTAATTTGGCGTCAATCAGTGGATGAGCCTGTACAAACTGGTTATAAATCAGTTGATACAATGATTCCTGTAGGCCGTGGTCAGCGTGAGTTGATCATTGGTGACCGTCAAACTGGTAAAACAGCGATGGCGATCGATGCGATTATCGCTCAGAAGAATTCTGGTATTAAATGTGTTTACGTTGCAGTTGGTCAAAAGCAATCAACTATCGCAAACGTAGTACGTAAGCTAGAAGAAACTGGTGCTATGGCGTATACAACTGTTGTAGCAGCAGCGGCGGCGGATCCAGCAGCAATGCTTTTCCTTGCTCCGTATTCTGGCTGTACAATGGGTGAATACTTCCGTGACCGCGGTGAAGATGCGTTAATTATTTATGATGATTTGTCTAAGCAAGCAGTTGCTTACCGTCAAATTTCATTGTTATTACGTCGTCCACCAGGTCGTGAAGCATATCCAGGTGACGTATTCTATCTTCACTCTCGTCTTCTTGAACGTGCTTCGCGCGTTTCTGCTGACTACGTTGAGCAATTCACGAAAGGTGAAGTTAAAGGTCAAACTGGTTCTTTAACTGCATTACCGATCATTGAAACTCAAGCGGGTGACGTATCTGCATTCGTACCAACAAACGTAATTTCGATTACTGATGGTCAGATCTTCCTTGAAACTTCATTGTTCAACGCAGGTATCCGTCCAGCAGTAAACGCAGGTATTTCGGTATCACGTGTTGGTGGTTCTGCTCAGACTAAGATCATTAAGAAATTGTCTGGTGGTATCCGTACTGCTTTAGCACAATACCGTGAATTAGCAGCATTTGCTCAGTTCGCTTCTGACCTTGATGAAGCAACTCGTAAGCAACTTGAACATGGTCAACGTGTAACTGAATTAATGAAGCAAAAACAATATGCTCCATATTCAATTGCTGACCAAGCTGTTTCAGTTTATGCATCTAACGAAGGTTATATGACTGACGTTGACGTGAAGAAAATCGTAGACTTTGATGCTGCATTGATTTCTTACTTCCGTTCAGAGCATGCTGCATTAATGCAAAAAATCGATGAAACTGGTGATTGGAACAAAGACATCGAAGCTGCATTTAAAGCGGGTATTGAAAGCTTTAAAGCGACTCAAACTTACTAAGATTCAACGATGTTGAATCTAGTTATGGTTTGGTTCACGGATCAACCTTCGAAGGCTCGAAAGGGCTTTCGAATACTAGGTTAAGCGTATGGCAAATTTAAAAGAAATTCGCGCCAAAGTAGCTAGTATCAAAAGCACGCAGAAAATTACTCGCGCGATGCAGATGGTAGCAGCTTCTAAGATGCGTCGTGCGCAAGAGCGCATGGCTCAGGGCCGTCCGTATGCCGAAAATATGCACCGTGTAATTGCTCATTTGGTACAAGCGAATCCTGAATATAAACATCGTTATATGGTTGAACGCCCTGTAAAACGCGTTGGCTATATCATTGTTTCTTCAGATCGTGGTCTTGCTGGTGGTTTGAACATTAACTTGTTCAAAAAAGTGGTTAAACACGTACAGCAGCAACAAGAGCAGTCAATTGAAGTTCAATTTGCTTTAATTGGTCAAAAAGCGGTTTCGTTTTTTAAAAACTACGGCGGTAAAGTACTGGGTGCAACAACTAATTTAGGTGATGCTCCAAGTCTTGAACAGTTAACTGGTTCTGTACAGGTGATGTTAGATGCATTTGATAAAGGCGAATTAGATCGTATTTATCTTGTGTCAAACGGCTTTGTCAATGCCATGACTCAAAACCAAAAGGTTGAGCAACTTGTTCCTTTAGCTGCGGCTGAGACACAAGAAGGTCTAAACCGTCAATACGGTTGGGATTACCTCTATGAACCAGAAGCTGAAGAGCTGTTAAATGGTTTATTGGTTCGTTATATCGAGTCTATGGTGTATCAAGGTGTGATTGAAAACATCGCATGTGAACAATCTGCGCGTATGGTAGCAATGAAAGCTGCAACTGATAACGCAGGTGAGATCATCAAGAGCCTACAACTTATTTATAACAAGCTGCGTCAAGCCGCGATTACTCAGGAAATTTCTGAAATCGTTGGTGGTGCCGCTGCCGTTTAACATTATTTTGAATTGAGGAGACAGCAATGAGTAGCGGTCGTATCATTCAGATCATCGGCGCGGTTATCGACGTCGAGTTTGAACGCAACAGCGTTCCTAAGATCTATGACGCTCTACAGGTTGATGGCACTGAAACTACTTTAGAAGTTCAGCAACAACTTGGTGATGGCGTAGTTCGTACTATTGCAATGGGTTCTACTGAAGGACTTAAGCGTGGTTTGAACGCAACGAATACTGGCGCTCCAATCTCTGTACCTGTAGGTACTGCATGTTTGGGTCGTATCATGGACGTTCTTGGTCGCCCAATCGACGAAGCTGGTCCAGTTGCAACTGAAGCGCGTTTACCGATTCACCGTCAAGCACCTTCTTATGCTGAACAAGCTGCTTCTACTGACCTTTTAGAAACTGGTATTAAAGTCATTGACTTACTTTGCCCGTTTGCTAAAGGTGGTAAAGTTGGTCTGTTCGGTGGTGCGGGTGTTGGTAAAACCGTAAACATGATGGAATTGATCAACAACATCGCGAAAGCTCACTCAGGTTTATCTGTGTTTGCTGGTGTTGGTGAGCGTACTCGTGAAGGTAACGACTTCTATCACGAGATGAAAGATTCTAACGTTCTTGACAAAGTAGCAATGGTCTACGGTCAGATGAATGAGCCACCAGGTAACCGTTTACGCGTAGCGTTGACTGGTTTAACGATGGCTGAATATTTCCGTGATGAGAAAGACGAAAACGGCAAAGGTCGTGACGTATTATTGTTCGTAGATAACATCTACCGTTATACACTTGCGGGTACTGAAGTATCAGCATTGTTAGGTCGTATGCCGTCTGCTGTAGGTTACCAGCCAACTCTTGCAGAAGAGATGGGTGTTCTACAAGAACGTATTACTTCTACTAAGTCTGGTTCGATTACATCTATCCAAGCGGTATATGTACCTGCCGATGACTTAACAGATCCATCGCCTGCAACTACGTTCGCTCACTTGGACGCAACTGTTGTATTGAGCCGTGACATCGCATCTTCTGGTATTTACCCAGCGATCGATCCACTTGACTCAACTTCACGTCAGTTAGATCCGCTTGTAGTAGGTGCTGAGCATTACGAAATCGCTCGTTCAGTTCAAAACGTTCTTCAACGTTATAAAGAATTGAAAGACATTATCGCAATTCTTGGTATGGATGAATTGGCTGAAGAAGACAAATTGACTGTTTACCGTGCGCGTAAAATTCAACGTTTCTTCTCTCAACCGTTCCACGTAGCTGAAGTATTTACTGGTGCTCCTGGTAAACTCGTACCACTTAAAGAAACGATTCGTGGCTTTAAAGGTCTTCTAGCTGGTGAATACGATCACATCCCAGAACAAGCGTTCTATATGGTTGGTGGTATTGACGAAGTGATTGCTAAAGCTGAGAAACTTTAATTAGTTCCCTAATTTAGGAGATTCTCATGTCTACGATGCAATGTGATGTTGTCAGTGTTAAAGAGTCTTTGTACTCAGGCACTGTAACAATGCTAATCGCTAAAGGTGCTGGCGGTGAACTGGGTATTATGCCTGGTCATGCTCCGTTGGTAACTTTACTTAAGCCGGGCGCGATTCGCGTTCTGCTTGAGAACGGTACAGAAGAGTTAATCTATGTATCTGGTGGTGTACTTGAAGTTCAACCGCATGTTGTTACGGTTCTAGCAGATACTGCTGTCCGTGCAGAAAACTTAGATGAAGCTGCAATTATTGAAGCACGTAAAAATGCTGAAAACTTGCTTGCAAATCAAAAGAGCGATTTGGACGCTGCTGCTGCTTTGGCTGCTCTTGCAGAAACTGCTGCTCAGTTGGAAACCATCCGCAAAATCAAAAACCGCGCTCAATAAGACGCAGTTTGAGATTGAAGAACCGTCCGAAAGGGCGGTTTTTTATTTATAAAAATTGTGTTTTTATAAACTGACTATACTCATCCCCTAAAGCCAATTCATAGTCTTTAAAAATTTTCCGACGATTCGATACTGTTGGCTGTTTGGTTTTTGGATTAAATCCTACTTTTTCAACTTCTTGCCAATATAGACCAGTCCCTCTTTTTTGCCACGATGGCAATTCATTAAAATTAATATCTCGGCTAAACAGAAGATCATGCTTTTCTTGACGATTTAAGCCTTTGACTTGATGGGTTGCTTTTTTAACAGTCTCACCTTCTTTACGTAACATCCAATAACAATGTGCATTTAAAGCATTACGATGAGCATCTTCATGTCGCCAACGAAAATAGTCTTCAACAATTTTTGCATTGGGTAAAATACAAATTCGAGCATCAAAAGTTGCCATTTGCCCATGTGAAATACTGAATTTTGCACTGGCTTCAGCCGCCAATATCGAAATGATTTTCCGTGTTTTACGGTTGAAACTGTCATCCTTTAGATGAAAAAGCAGTGAAATTTCATCACTTTGTGTATAGCCATAAATGATGTTGAAACCACATTGCATTAAATGTGCAGTGGTTTCGACCATCAAATCTCTAAAGCGAATATCAAAAGGTGCTTCAAATTGCCAAATTTCTTTGGTCAATCGTGTAAACCCCTTTCCATCAAGCCGTACCACAATATATTGTTCAGGAGGTACACAAAAATCATAAGCTGTTTCATATACACGTAAGCGAGTATCTAAATCATCAAATCTCATGAGGTTGTTCTCGAATTGCTAAAAGTTGTATGGAAAATTGCTGATTTTCTATAATTTTAACTTTATAAAGTTCATCAAAACCTTCCTGAAGTGAAGGCAGTTCAAATTTTTTAGCTGTTGCAAGTACACCTTGATCAGGAATTCGTTCTTTACCTAATCGTTGTCGGTTGCGTTCTAATGCGTTATCTAGCGATGTTTCAAAATAATAATTCACAATATGAAAACCTGCATTTTTCGCTTTTTCAATATAACGATGACGATCTATTTGGCTCATGTTGGTATTATCAATGACACATTTACTTTTACTTTCAAGACAGGCTTCAAATAGTATTTTTTCACGATGACGCGTTTTTAGCATGTCTAAATTTAGACGTAAGTGGGTTTTATAAAAATATTCTTTATAAAATGTCGATTTACCAGATGCTTGTAAGCCTGTAAAAATAATTAGTTGCATATTTAAGTAGATAATTTTCAATATTTTTGATTAGAACATGCATTTCTGAATAAATATAGCGCAATATTTTAAGCACAAAAATGAATACAGCTAAAGTTGCATTCATTGCTGTTCTATTTTGCAGTATGTTAATGATCAAAATAAATTTTAGAATATTCACCATGAAAATGATTGAACAACAAGCCCATTTTTGGGAGCTTTATCAGGATAATGAACATTATTATCTCAGTGTTGCTATTGATATGAGCTCTGTTGTCTCTTGTTGGTACTTGTATTTAAGTCAGACAGAAGCCAACTTATATCAAAATGAAGGTCGGCAAATGGTCGATGATTTGGTACAAAAAATTGTGCAAGAAACATATCGAGGTGATTTTTTATATGTAGAGACCAGACAAGTCTCAGATGTCATTCAACAAGCAATGCTGAATGCTTATAAAATCCAAAGCTAATTTGATGTTAAGAAAATTTATAGGACTTTCTTAACATCATGCAGCGTTGAGTTTGCTTGGAGCTTATTCGCTATTTTGTTCGTTATTATTTGATGTACCTTTAGGAATCATCATTCCTGCAAGTTTGATCATTTCAGATTGGATTGTTCCCATTTGTTTTTCAATTTTATCAAAATCAATTTTTGTAAAATCAACTTCACCATTGAGTAATGCTGAGTTTAATACCTGTTTATTGGCTGTTAAAACTTGTTGGCGCATCTGGTCAATTTCTTGGCTTTTTAAATCTAAAGAAATCAAAGCAGTATTAAAACCTTGTAATTCACGACTTAGATTTTTAGCTGTTTCTTGCAGTTGTGTTTGGTCTTTTTGTTGAATTGCTGTTTCTAAATCAGTTTGTGCTTGTTGGAGTTTAGCGATGTAATCCCCAGTTTTTAACTGAACATCGGCAACATCACGTGCAATATAAAACATATTGCCACTTTTTAAATTTTCATTGTTTTTCGTTGTTTCAGAAGCAATGATTTCTTCGTCTTGTGAGGGTTTTTGTTGGTTTTCCTCAGTATCATATTTGGATGAAACCTGTTCGGATGAGTCCGCATTTTGTTCAGGTTCAGCCGCTTGATTACACCCTAGCAATGTCATGCCAGAAGCAAAAATAAAAAAGGGGAGAATTGCACCTTGTAATAGCTTTTTCATTGCATCCAAATTCAAAAAATCTTATGAATTTCAATATAAGGCTGAAATATGGATAAATGTAGGATTGTTGCAAAGTGACAACAGTTTTCTTGGTCCAGCAATCATTTTTAAATAATAAAAAGAGATGAACATCGTCATCTCTAATGTAGAACAGTATTTTAAATGATTGAACTTAGGCTTTGGCAAGTTCAGCTTCGATTGCCTGTAAGATACGAGGGTCATCAGCCGTAATATCAGGCGCAAAACGAGCGACCACTTCGCCATGTTTATTGACTAAGAATTTTTCAAAATTCCATAAAACTTCGGGTTTTGCATTTGGGGTTAAACCATAATCGACAAGGTCTTTCCACCATGGACCTTCACCAATACGTTCTGGAATAGCGTGAATCAGTGTTTCATAGAGCGGATGTTTATCATCACCTGCGACTGAAATTTTAGCAAATAATGGAAAATGCACATCATAAGTGAGTGAGCAAAATTGTTGAATTTCTTCATTCGTTCCTGGTTCTTGTGCCAAGAAATTGTTTGCTGGGAAGCCTAAAATTTCTAAACCTTGATCTTTTTTACTTTGATACAGTTTTTCTAAGCCTTCATATTGTGGTGTTAAACCACATTTTGAGGCAACATTGACCAAGAGTAAAACCTTACCTTCATATTGGTTTAAACTGAGATCATTGCCATCAATCGTTTTCACTGGAATGTCATAAACCGATGTGCTCATTTTATTGTCCTAATGTCATTTTAAAGAAATAGTCTTGTTTAATGTTGTAGCGATTATTCACATTTTCAGCAAGCTCTAATTTAGAGAATCTTACAATTTAAGACAAATAGATCAGATGATGATCTATATGGGTTAAGTCAAAATATTTATTTAAAATAAGCTTTTAACTTAAGCTGACATTGAGCATAAAGTTTTTTATCTCTCAAGTAGTTGAGTCGGTGTTTGTCCTGTATAACGCTTAAAAAACTCAATAAAACTTGAGCTTTGTTTATACCCTAACTCTAAACTAATTTTTTTAATCGACTGTCCATGATGTAACTGCATGATGGCATAGACAATTTTACTGCGATTACGCCATTCTGAAATTGACATCGACAGTTCACGTTGACTTAGCCTTAAGATATGCCGTTCACTCAGCTCAAATTCTGCCAAAATTTGCTGTAGTGTTTCAGAAAATCGAGCCGAATCTGCTAGTTTTTTTAAAATCGGCTCTAAAATAGGATGATGACTTTGAGGTAAATATTGATCATAACACGGTGCAAAAGTCAGTTGATCTAACAGTATTTGTAATAAATGTTGATGATAATGTTCAGAATATTGTGAACTTTTTTGATGAGTTAAAATTTCATGAACAGTTTGCCTTAAAAATGGTTGTACAGTTAAGGTCTGGCAGCGTGTTGAAAATTGATCACATAACTGTGGATGCAAACGAATACAAATATAATGCGTCACGTGTTGATCAAGCGCAATTGAACAATGCTCAGTTTGTGGTGGAATCCAAATGCCATAACTGGGTGGCGATAAATAGATTTTCCCATTGATAGAAAACTCTAATAAGCCATTGAGGCTAAAGTTGAAATCTCCCCATAAACAACTATGGGGAGTAATTACATCATTTTTTTTATAATGAAACTCTTCAATTTCAATCCATTGACTGAGCTGAAACATATTTTCAAGCACAAGTATATTTTCCAAAGTTATGAGTTTTCACAGCTAATTTTAGGATTGTTTAATCCACGTGACCAAGTGAAAATTGAAATGAGCGCTAAAATGATAAAACTCAGTACACTATATAATAAAATGTTGGCATTGAAATGATCGACAATATAACCACCAAACAAAGAACCTGTCGCGATCATAACTTGAAAGAAACCAACAAATAAAGGCATACCTTTTTCGACAGCCTGAGGTGCGTGTACAAACATCCAAATATTGGCTGTCGTTGGAAATGCGCCAAAGGAGAAACCCCATAATGCAGTAAAAATAATCGCCCCTATTTTATAGATGGCAAAAACAGGAAAGCAGAAGTAAACAATAGCAAAACATAGGCTGACAAAAGCAAAGGTATAACGTACATTAATATTGCTGCTATAACCTGCAAAGGCATTACCAAAAATACCTGCCACACCGTAAAGTAATAACAAATAACTGATGGTTGAGCCGTCAAAGCCTGCTACATTTTTAAAGAAGGGTGCTAAGTAACTATAAGACGAAAAATGAGCTAAGCCGACTAAAAGTATAATAATTAAACCTTTACGTGCTTTGGGTTCTCGTAATAATGCAGGTAGGTCACGAAAATGGATAGCTGAGCTTGGTTTAAGTTGTGGTAAGAAAAAGATTTCTAAGGCTAAAACGACAGCTCCGACTATAGCGGTTAACAAAAATGCAGTTCGCCAACCAAAAAACTCGCTGAGCCATGTCCCAATAGGCACACCTAAAACTGTAGCCAAAGTGACACCTGCCATGACAACAGCATTGGCTTTGGCAATCGGTAAATGCAAAGGAGCTAATTTTCCACTGAGTGCGATTGCCGTTGCCCAAAAGCCACCAATGGCAATACCTAAAATAAAACGACTGATTAATAAGAGTTCAAAACTATGTGAAATTGCTGTTATTAAGTTAGCAATGACCATAATTGCGGTCAGCCCGATGAGTAAATAACGTCGATCTAAGGTTTTGACAGAAATAGGAACAAGAGGGGCGGCTAAAGCAGCCATAATACCGGGTAAGGTGATCACTAAACCTGCTGTACCTACTGAAATGTTGAGATCAGTAGCAATTGCATTTAAAACACCAATAGGTAAAAACTCACTGGTTACAAGAGCAAAAGCAGTGACAGCAACTGTAATTAAAGCAAGCCAACTCCCATTAGAGGGTGTGGCGGGAGAGTCCTGAGAGTTAGAGAGAGAAGGATGTGTAGATTGCGGCATGGTCGTAACTCCTATGCGATTTATTATTAGCTATTTAATAGTGATCATTACAAAAATAAAATATTTGATTGAAAATACGATGTCAATTAATTTAATAATGATCGTTATAAAAAAATGTGGGAAGTTTATGAGCGAGATGAAAATTGAAAAAGATCAATCACAGGAAGATTTGACGGCAAAGCGCAAACGTGGTCGACCAAAATGTTTTAATGAGCAAGAGGCGTTACAAAAAGCGATGTTATTGTTTTGGGAATATGGCTATGAAGCGACTTCCATGAGTGATTTAACTCAAGCTTTAAATCTATCAGCACCTAGTATTTACAGTACTTTTGGCGATAAAGCACAATTATTTCAACATTGTTTAGAATATTATTTGCAACATGAAGCTTGTCCTATTGAGCCGATTTTTCAAACTGCAAAAACTGCAAAAATTGCTATAGAGTTATATCTATATGAAACGGTAAAACGCTTAGTACAAGATCATAAGCCAACAGGTTGTATGTTGGTCGTTGCTGCGATGAATTGTTCCGAAGAAAATCAATCTTTACAACAAGACTTATTACTCAAACGCCAACAAGTAAAAGAGAAGATTTATCAACGTTTGCAACAAGGAAAAGCCGTGGGTGATTTATCGATACATGCAAATGTACAGGAAATGACAGATTTTTATAGTACAGTGATTCAAGGTTTGACCATGCAAGCCAGAGATGGCGTCAGTAAGCAACAGTTAAACCAAGTGGTGGATTATGCCATGCAAACATGGCATGTCTTGATCAAAGAAAATTGATCTTGAGTAGGAACGGAAACGAAATTAGAGGGTAGTTGTCTAAATTTAGGTATAAATGTCTGAAATACGATATTTAAAACTTTTTAGACTTATCTACAATAAACCTTGCCTAACTTAGATAAGCTGAAGTGATGAACACAAAAAACACAACGATTTGGTGGGCATTTAGTTTGCCTATACTCGCTGTATTAATCTGGTCTATGAATATTGCAGTAACACGCTATGTTGCTGATTATATTACGCCTGTCAGTATTAGTTTTTATCGCTGGTTGGTTGCATTTATTATTTTAACTCCTTTTATGGCTAAAAAGGTGTTGCAAAACCGACATTTGATTCAGCAGCATTTTTGGCAATTTGCCATTTTAAGTGCTTTTGGTATGGTGTTATATCAAGGACTTGCTTATTCTGCGGCACATCATACCTCTGCTACAAATATGGGAATTATCAATGCATTTATTCCCGTATTTACCATTTTTGTTTCTATGTTTATTTTACGAGAAATTCCAAATCGTTTTGCAGTGATTGGAAGTATCTTGTCATTTTTTGGCTTAATTTATGTCATGGCACAAGGTGATTTTGCGAGTTTGCTCGGTTTAAGCGGGCATTCTGGTGATTTTGTTATGATTTTAGCCGTTTTTTTCTATGCCTTTTATGGGGTTTTTCTCAAAAAATGGCAACTCAAAGTGCCGCTTTTAATTAGTTTATACATTCAAATTGGTTTTGCCTTGGTGTATCACTTACCTTTTATTTTTTGGTTTGGTTTACAAGGCATTGATGCAAACAACGTTGCGAGCGTGTTATATGCTGGCATGTTCCCATCTTTAGTTGCACCGTTCTTTTGGATGTTGGCGGTTCAGTATCTTGGACCAAATAGAACCAGTATTTTTATGAATCTGATGCCTGTCTTTACTGCAATTATTGCATTCTTTTGGCTTAATGAAGCATGGACGATATATCACAGTATTGGTGGAGTGATTATTTTATTGGGTATTGTGTTAGCACAGAAAAAGACAGCTGTTGTAAATCCAATACAATCTGCAAAATAATGAGTGAAAAGTGGTCAATTGTTTAAGTTTTTTAATACTATTTTTGTATGATTTAATATCTAAAAAGTATGCTTTGAGGAAGTATTAAACTTTGACTTTGTTGTTTTAATAAAATTTGAAGCAAATATAACCATTTAATTTTATTGAAGCCCTCATGTTTTTGTCAAATTTATTTTGTATATAAGTCTCTTAAAATAAAGATGAAATTTGTATTAAATGGTGATTTGTAGCATAATAACTACATAGACAAGATATAGTGATTTTTCATTCATTATTGAATTGAGCTAAACAAATTTGTAATACCCTCTGGATGTGACAAACATCCTTTTTCATACTCAGCCTACCCTATATGGCTGAGTTTTTTTTTGCTTAATTTTGACCATGACTTAAATAAGAGCGCTTTTAAAAACGCTCCATTTGATACATTTATACGATAGGGCAAGACCAATTTAGGCGCGAATAACTTCACCTGTGATTGCATCTAAAATACGACTTGGTTCTTGGCTTAAGCCTAAGTCACCGTTGAGATAATTTGGTTCAGAACCAAAGTAACGGTTCACTTCTTGTAATGAGCGAGCTGGTTCTGCACCAGCAGCATTAGCGCTAGTCGACACAATAAACCCACCAAAAGCATTGCATAACGCGATACATAACGGATGTGTTGTAACACGAACAGCCACTTTAAGATGACTACCTTTGATCCATTGTGGAATATTATGATCAGCAGGAAGTAGCCAAGTTGTTGCGCGTTCATTTTGACTGCGATGTGTCCAAGTTTCAATGATTTGTGTACGAATTTTGGGGTCTAAGTTTTGCAATAAATGTTCTACTTGTGAAATTTGTCCTGCAAGTAAAATGACACCTTTTTCAATTGGGCGTTGTTTTAAACGTAAAATTTCTGAAAATGCTTGTTCATTCATTGGGTCGCAACCTAAGCCCCACACTGCTTCTGTTGGATAGGCAAGGACTTGACCTTGACGTAAAACTTGTGCAGCTTCAGCAACTGAGGTTGTAATCATGGATATTCACCTTGTCCTAGAGAAAGAACTATTGTGAACCTTAATGGCTAACTCGGCAACGTAAGTATAAACCTGATTGTTGAATACACATTCCTAATAGCTCTAATTCCATTAAATATCCAGTCAAAATAGCGACATCTAAATTTAATTTTTGATGCAAAGTATCAAGATCCTGCCCAATCCAATCAAGTTGTTGGTAAAGTTGAAAGAGATGTTCTTCTAAAATAGGATCTTGCTCAACTATAGATTTTGGTTGATTATTTTGACAATGCCATTGAGTTGGAAGTGCTAAATCTTCAATAATTTGTTCAGGATGATCAACTAAAATAGCACCTTCACGAATGAGTTGATGACAACCTTGATGGTAGTCACTATAAATATGTCCTGGAATAGCAAAGATGAATTTTCCTTGTTCCGCAGCAGCTTGAGCAGTAATGAGCGAACCACTTTGTAGGGCAGCTTCTGCAACTAAAACACCTAAACTCAACCCACTCACAATACGATTTCTTCTTGGGAAATTTGCTTTTAATGGAGGCGTATTGGGTAAGAAAAGTGAAATAACTGTGCCTGAATTTTCTAAAATTTGGCTGTGTAACTGACGATTTTGGCTTGGATAAATTTGCTCTAAACCTGTACCAATCACCGCAATGGTACGTGAATTTTTGAGTGCGCCAGTGTGTGCGGCTGCATCTATTCCTTCGGCTAAACCACTGGTAATAAAAAATCCTTTTTCACTTAAATAATAAGCAAAATCATAAGCAACTTGTTTGCCATGTGGGCTAGGTTTGCGACTACCAACGATCGCGACTTGTGGTTGTGTTAAATTCTGCCAAACACCTTGACCAAATAAAATAGGTGGATGATCTGAATAGGGGAGTAACTGTTGAGGATAGTGGTGATCTGTATCTAGAAGAATAAAATCACAATATTGTTTTAATTTTTCTAAGCATTGTTCAAACGTAATTTGTCCTGAGTGTGTTAAAAAATCTGTGGCACGTTGAATATGATTTTTATGAATATGTGTTTCAGACCAACGCACCAGATTTTCAGGCGCAACCGCTTGAGAAATAGAACCAAAGAATATTTCTAATTTTCTAAAAGCGAGATTTGAATGTTGAACCAAATACCATAATTTGATGGTATCTAATTGCTCATCAGATATAAAGTTCAACATGGTCAAATCACATTTTTAGTTTTTATTAGTCTTCGGCAATAGCAGGTGTTTGAATTGCTGCACCGACTTTAATTGGTAAAGCACTGTCTAACACATAAGCATAGCTAAAACGGTTAAATGTTTTAAATATCATCACTGTTGCGACATTTTGGTTAGGTAGCTTCACTGTTTCTTTGGTTTTAGGATCACGAACAAGTTCACCTTGTTGGTAGACACTAAACACTTGTCCAGCTTTTGCACCATCTTGACTACCACGATCAAGAGTAACTACACCATGTACTGCTGCTGTTCCAATAGAACCTTGAACACGTACAACTTTACCGCCTGTAAGCACTTCATTTTTTGCAGTTGGATAAAAAATAGTTGGCAAGCTAGCATCGTAAACAGGTAATACATAATCACCATTACGAACTTCAGCATTATAACTATCTGTTAATTCTAAGGTAGTAACATCATTTTCACCTGCAACAGCAACAGCCGAAGCAACCTCTGTGAGTTCTTGACCAGCATTATATTTTTTACCATTTGCATCTACAAATAGATAAGGTTCAGCTTGACGGTAAACGCCATAACGTTGCCCAACATTTAAGCCATTTCCTCGTGCGTAAACAATTTGCCCCGCGCCTGTGATCACACGGTTATCTGCTGCACCTAAGATGTAAGGCACACCAACTAATGATTCAGGAGAAATAATAATACTATGTTCTAACCAAGGTTTAATATCCGCACCTGAAATCACTGGAATTGTATTGCCAATAGATTCAACACGAACTTGTGGACGTATAGATCCTCCACCTTGATGGCGACGAATAATCCCTTCACAACCATCACCTTCATCTACACCAATCAATGGGCGACCATTGAGTGTACAGAGAAGTAATTTATCACCAGGGTAAATCCAATGAGGATTTTTTACATGACGGTTGCTTGCCCAAATCTCACGCCAACGCCAAGGCTTGCTGAGAAAACGTCCCGAAATATCCCACAGTGTATCACCGCGTTTCACCACATAAACATGTGGTGCATTGGCTTTAAGTGAAGGCGGATTTTGGTTTGGACTTGGTGCTGCGTGTGCAACATCCACTATCGCAACACCTGCGCTGACGCAGAGAGCCACAGCCAAAACCTGCTTTTTAAACCCCGTGGCATTAAACTTAGTGCCGTTGAAAAACTTTATCATTATCATAATTCCTGAAATTATGCGTATAAATACGTTATAATATGCATCTTACACATTTTTATTTGATGAAGCATATTCTTCATTTAGTATTTTAGATCAATGGCATAGCAAGTGAGGATAAGTATGGCCTTATTACCTATTTTAAGTTTTCCTGATCCCCGTTTGCGCACCATTGCAAAACCTGTCAATGAAGTGACGGAGGAAATCCGTCAGCTTGCAGCGGATATGTTTGAAACCATGTATGCAGCACCAGGTATTGGCTTAGCTGCAACACAAGTAGATCATCACATTCAGCTTATCGTTATGGATTTGTCTGAAAATAAAGATCAACCGATGGTATTCATTAACCCCAAAGTGACTCCGCTCACAGAAGACACTCTTCCTTATGAGGAAGGATGCTTATCTGTGCCCCAAATATACGATAAAGTTGAACGCCCGTCACGTGTCAAAATCGAAGCACTCAATTTAGAAGGTGAAACTTTTGAAATTGAGGCAGATGATTTGCTCGCTGTGTGTATCCAACATGAAATCGACCATTTAAATGGTAAATTATTTGTAGATTATTTGTCACCATTAAAACGTCAACGTGCACGTGAAAAAGTTGAAAAAGTGCTCCGTCAACGTGAAAAACAGAAAGTTCCTGCACGTCGCTAGTTGAAAAATAGTGATTGATGAATAAAAACCCAATTTCGATTGGGTTTTGTTATACTGAGCAAGAGAAAATGTTGGGATAAACATGTTGTTGCGAAATGGGTTGCTGCTGAGTGCTTTAGCAGTATGTTTACAGATTGCTGTATTTCTACAGCCTTTATTGCCGAAGCAATATCAAATTGCACCGGTCTGTGAAACAATTTCGCAATTATTATTACAACCCGTTGCTCAGCAAAAGCATATAACAGCTCATTCTTCTATACATCATCATATTTTGCAGGTTGAACAACCTGTTCATGCGCACGATCACCATGATCCAAATCATCAATGCCAATACTGCACAGTATTTGGTAATTTGATTTTGCCGCCTAATTTAGAAATTAAAGAAGTGCTTGTGCGTATACAAGTACGTTTAGTTGCATTTCAAAAAACATTTCGACATGTTTATTTTGTTTTACAACGTTTATTTCTGATCCCACAAGGTCGAGCCCCGCCACTTTTCGCTTAAATCTAATATTTTTTCTGGGTCTTTGTAGGCTCCAGTTTAGTTTTGTTTAAAATTTAAGTGAGAAATTAAGATGGCTCAGCCAAAATTCTTTTTACAGCCTTTGACGGCTGCGATTTGTGTTGCGTGTTATTCTGGAAGTATTCAGGCACAACAAATAGATACTGAACATAATGTCCAACAATTAGCCCCTGTTGTGATGACTGCACAAAAAGCCAATGATGCAAATGGTCTGATTATCCGTACAGATCCTAAACAGCCGATTCAGCCTGTGCCTGCAACAGATGGAGCAGACTATTTACAAAGTATTGCAGGCTTTAGTTCAGTTAAAAATGGTGGAACAAATGGCGATGTGACTTTCCGTGGTATGTTTGGGTCACGTATTAAAATCTTAACTGACGGAACAGAAAATTTAGGTGCATGCCCATCACGTATGGATGCGCCAACATCTTATATTCAGCCTGAAAGTTTTGACCGTATTACCGTCACTAAAGGTCCTCAAACAGTTCAATATGCAAATACAGGTTCTGCTGCAACGGTTATTTTTGAGCGCCAAAAACCTAAATTATCTGAAGATCAGTCTTATTTCGGGCAAGCGAGTGTATTACTAGGTTCATATGGTCGCTTAGATCAAAATATTGAAGCAGTTGCAGGGGATGAGCAAAAATATATTCGCCTGAATGCAAATCGTTCAGAATCTAATAGTTATGAAGATGGAAATGGCGATAAAGTTCCTTCGGCATGGGAGCGTTGGAATACAGACGTAGCTTTAGGTTGGACACCTGATGCAAATACATGGTTTGAGCTGAGTGCAGGTAAGTCAGATGGTGAGGCACTTTATGCTGGGCGTGATATGGATGGCTCACAATTTGCCCGTGAAAGTTTGGGATTGCGTTTTGAAAAGAAAAACTTGACTGATGTGATTAAAAAAGTCGAAGGGCAGGTGAACTATAGCTATAACGACCATGTGATGGATAACTTTAGACTACGTACCCCACCATTGATGGAAATGGAGCATGATGGGCATAAAATGAATATGCCGAATCCTTCTGAAATGCAAGTGACACGTCGTACGCTAAATTCACGACTTGCAGTAACGTCTGAATGGGACAAACTGAGTTTAATTACAGGTGTAGATACGCAACAAAATCATCATGCAGGCAGTATGAAGTCGATGATGATGAATATGCCTTTAACAACCAACATGAAATTTAACTCTTATGGTGCTTTTGGTGAACTTGGTTATAAGTTGAATGACCGCTATAAATTGGTGTCTGGTGCGCGTATTGACCAAGTTAAAATCGAGGCATTACAGTTAAATGAGGATCGTAAAGAGACTTTACCAAGTGCATTTATCCGTTTAGAAAGTCAACATCCTGAACATGATGCTAAAACTTATATTGGTTTAGGTTATGTTGAGCGTGTTCCTGATTATTGGGAGTTGTTTAGTACTGCGCATGGTAACTCAGGCATGCCAACACCAACTTTTAATGATTTGGATACTGAAAAAACCTTGCAATTAGATCTCGGTTATCAACATCAACATGGTGCATTAAAGTCATGGGCATCTGCTTATGCAGGCTTGGTCAATGACTATATCTTAATGAGCTATCATAATCATGCAACAGGTGGACATGGGCATGGATCATCATTTAGTGCCAGTGCTAAAAATGTTGATGCAACCATTGCAGGTGCAGAAGCAGGTATCGGTTATGACTTTACTGATGCGATCCAAGCAGATGTAAGTGCTATGTATGCATGGGGTGAAAATACCGATACGCATAAGCCATTACCACAAATTGCACCTTTAGAAGGGCGTTTAAATGTTCGCTATGTACAAGATAAATATACATTTGGACTACTTTGGCGAGTTGTTGCAAAACAGGATCGTATCAGTCTACACCAAGGTAATATCGTCGGTTATGATATGAATGAAAGCAAAAGCTTTAATACACTTGCCCTCAATGCCTCTTATAACCTTGCTAAAGACATTAATATCGCTGTAGGTGTAGATAATGTTTTTGATAAAGCCTATACAGAACATTTAAATAAAGCTGGAAGTTCAGGTTTTGGTTTTGCCAGTGAAGAGCAGTTCAATAATATTGGACGTAATTATTGGGCACGTATGAGTATGAAATTTTAAATCAGTTTTGCCTAAACGCTAGAAAAAGAAGCCATTGTTTTTAAATGATGGCTTCTGTCACAATAGATAAAAATAAAGTATTCAAGTAAAAATATGACGATCAATATTGATGAAATCGCACGTGTACTCGCATCTTGTAAAGAATATGAAATTTTAGAATTACATTGGGATGAACATCGTAAACAGCAATTAAAGATCGCTTTACAACAATATACCTCAGAACCTTTTTGTGTTTATCGCTTAATTCGCAAAGAACAGGGTAATACAATTTATTTATTATGCTTGGCATCATATCAGCCTACAAAGGCTTGCGAGTCAGAATATAGTCCAGTCAGTTTTTTTAGGCGAAGTGTGCCTTTTCTTTTATTATTTGCTATTTTTTTAATGACAGCATTTTTTGCCAGATACAAAGATTCATTTTTATCCGCGACCTTTTTGATTAGCCTGCCTTTTGTGATGGGCGCTTTATTTGAATATCTACGCAGCATAAGTAGTAAACGTGTTGCAAGCATTAAAAATGTCTTAAAAACTCAATTGTGGGTTATGTTTATTTTATTGATCACCAGTGTTTTTGTCCTGAAAGAAGGGACGATTTGTGTGATCATGGCATTTCCATTGCTTTTTTTGGCTCTTGTAAGTGGTGCATTACTCATGCGAAGTGTGTGTAATTATCTCTGGCAGCCAACAACAAAAATCTATTCTTTGGCTTTGCTGCCATTTTTATTGCTTTATTTTTTACCACAACATGCCAGTGATCATTTTGGAACTGTTGAACGGGAAATGATTATTTATGCGCCTCAAACAGAGGTTTTTCGTGCAATTCATCAGATTGGTCAGATTAAAGCTGAAGAAGTTCCTAAAAGCTTTATTTTTACCATGGGATTTCCAAAACCGATTTTCGGTAAGACGGAACAAAAAGCTGAAGGAATTGTACGTACGATCGAATGGGAGCGTGGTGTTAAATTTGAAGAAAAAGTATTAGCAAATTATCCACCTTATTTACTGAGTTGGGATTACACATTTAACAAAGATTCATTTCCTAAAGGCTCTTTGGATGATCATGTTGAAATTGGTGGACAATATTTTGATTTGCTTAAAACAGATTATCAGCTTGAAAAAATTGATGATCAAACAACCAAACTTATTTTAACAATAGATTATCGAGTTTCGACTGAGTTTAATTGGTATAGCAAAGTTTGGATTGATTATGTTTTAGCTGAGTTTAGTGATGTGGTGATGACCATTCATAAAAATAGATTGGAGCATCGTTAATTCAGTAATACGACTGTAGTTGAAAACTTACAGTCGTATTATTACCTAAAACGATTCACTATTGATGCATACTTGCAAGTTGTTTGCTTTGTTCTTGATAAAACTCAAGACCGACTTTTTGCATTGTACGACCATGATGACGTAAGAAGTGATCTAAGTGTTTAGATTTCTTAGCGCCTGTATAAAGTAAAACATTTTTAATCAACAGATAATAAGCAAACCAAGAAGCTGAACGTGGTTTCAAACCTAAACTTTGCATTTTATTTCGACCAATAAAAAATTGGGTTAATTGAAGATGCTGTCGATATGCCAGCTTTTGTTGTAAAAGCGGAAAATAACGATATTGACGTTCAAAGGGTTCTTTGGACAGACTAGACCCTAAAGCACGGCTTGATTCATCTGCTTGAGGATGGGCGAAACGCATCCAGTACATAAATTTCCAACCTTGGTATTCCTGATCAACCAACCATTTTTCATCTATGCCCATTAACCAACCTACATATTTCCAAAAATGTAAAAAACTTTCTTTCTCTTCTTGATTTGGAAATATACCTAAAGCACGAATACCAATTAATACGACACCACTAAATGCAATATTCGTCATGGCTTGATCATACTGATTAATCGGAGTCCCCCAAGTTTTTGCATCCCATTTTTCTGACTGACTTAAGTGATAACGGACTAAAGCGTGAATAAAACGCACATAAATTGTAGAAGTAAAGCCTGCATTAAAACGTTCAAAGGCATGAGGTTCTGTAATATCGATCCACCATTTATTGGTTTCAGCCAATCGTTTACCTGCATATTTTTTTAATGCACCTGTTAAAATCAACGGTTGATTAAATCCAGGGTATAAATAACCTGTCATTAAAGCCAAATCACGCAAGATAAAACTATTGTTGACTCCAAGACGATAAGTAAATTCTAAAGCCTGATCTATTTTCTTTTGATCATACCAAGAGGGTTTTGCTTGAACGACATTAAAAAAATGAGTGAGCTCAGAGATCTCGTGAGGTAAATGATCCAAACCTTGATACAGCGCAGTTTCAAAATATTGACGATGTTGACGAGGGTTTAATATGACCCATTTTATTAGGTGATCCATCTCTACATCACCTGTATGTAAGGCTTTCGCTAAAGACAGATACTCTTGGTATGACGGTTCTACTTTTTCACCGATCAAATAACTCATCATTTTAGCTTTTAAATGAGGTGTTACCATCGCTTGAAATGGCATCAAACGTTTAGGAATTGTTATTGTTTGCATTTTCTCAGAATTCCACTTATTGTTTGATTTAACTCTAATATGAATAATTATTCGCATTCAATTCGCATTTGGAAAATGTGTTTATGAGAAAAAGACCACAACAACAAAGAGCTAAAATTATTGTTGAGACGATTCTTGAAGCAACACAATTATGTATTGCTGAACAAGGTTTATTACAAGTTACAACACCTAAAATTGCTGAAAGATCAGGTGTGAGTGTTGGTTCGATTTATCAATATTTTGAAAACAAAGATGAGATTATCCAAGAATTATTAAGTCGAAAAAGTGAAAGTTTAGGTTTAGCGTTAAAGCAAATTGCGATGTCACAAAAAGGGCAAGCCTTAGAAGAAATCATTCCTCTTAGTATTCAATTCGGTTTTGACATGATGAAAGCCGATAATGGCTTTTTTATGGAAATTTTGAAAAATTGGCATGGTTACAACAATTCAGAGGCTTCACAAATTTTAGAAAAACACTTCTATGAGGTAGGACTTTATGTGTTTAGCCGTTTTTTTACTCATTGGGATTTCGAAACTTTAAAAAATAAATCCTTTATCATCATTAATAGTACGCTTTTTACCATGATGAGATATGCGAGTCATAATAATTTTTTAATTACAGAACAACAACTTAAACAAGAATTAGCACTAATGATTTTGGCATATTTAAAAGAAAAATAACGAAAATAAAATTTTAAAATATATTTTATATATAAAACAATGACTTATATTTTTGTTGGTTTGAAATATAAACACATAGAAAATTAAATTTCCAAAAGGGGTTGCGTCGCATCTGAAATGCTGTAGAATGCACATCCATCGGCGGTAATGAAGATTAAAACTTCTGATAAAACAATGACTTGGTTGAATTGATTGAGTTGGGTTTTAGAGAGAAGGGTTAAAAATAATTTTCATTATTAGTTGACTTTCTAGAGATAGAGAGTAATATAGCCGACCTAGCTTGCTGCT
>NZ_JACANU010000011.1:71372-90632 GCF_030329325.1 Acinetobacter sp. 226-1 | reverse complement strand
AACTTAGGACCTTGGGTTTTTTGCACTGAAATAAAGTTTTCGATGTCCATAGTATCCATGACCTGACCACCAAAGCGCTCAGAAACGATACCTGTACGGATGCCTTTACGTGCAGCATAGACCGCAGAAGTTGCGCCAGCAGGTCCACCACCAATCACCAATACATCAAAAGCATCTTTGGCATTGAGTTTTTCTGCATCTTTAGCCGCTGAGCCTGTATCCAGTTTGGCAACAATTTCTTCCAGCGTCATACGACCCTGACCGATATGTTCACCATTTTGAAATACCATTGGTACAGCAAGGATTTTGCGTTCTTCAACTTCATCTTGGAAGAATGCGCCATCAATCATGGTTGCAGTGGTATTTGGATTATTAATCGCAATCAAGTTCAATGCCTGAACCACATCTGGACAGTTGTGACAGCTTAAAGAGACAAATACATCAAAGTTTGCAGTCAAATTTAAACTTTTAATTTGTGCTAAAACTTCATCAGAAACTTTTGGTGCATAACCAGACACTTGTAAAAGTGCAAGAATCAATGAAGTGAACTCATGCCCCATAGGTAAGCCAGCGAAGAAGACACGCGGTTGTTCACCAACTTTTGCGATTCCAAAGCTTGGTTTACGGTCATTTTGACCATCAAAACGAGCTGTTACTTGATCTGAAAGAGCAGCGACTTCAGTCACAAGTTCTTTGATTTTGTCAGATTTATCAGAATCATTTAAAGAAGCGACAATTTCAATCGGGTTTTCAAGGCGTTCTAAAAGTGTTTTTAATTGAGCAGAAGTATTTGTATCTAACATGCTAACAATCTCCAAGGGAGTAAATTTATTCATTGAGCTTATAGTAAGATAATTTTAAACATAGGTAAAACAGTTTGTTTTTATTTTAATGATCGTTTTTTTAGATACAAATTTAAATCAGGCATAATGATGAACTAATAATAAATTTCAACCATTATATGTTTGATCATGAATTTAATTTTTCTCGTTTACTCAATGAACCTGACCACTTTCTTAACGCCCCCAAACATCTAAAAGACAATAAAGCCTTTATTGAACAATGCGCACAAGAAAGTACAGGTGACTTTTTTGTCTATGTTGATGAAAAATTTAAACAAGATGAAAATTTTGTTTTTAATTGTGCTTCTCTTTATGCCACGCCTCAATATTTAAAAGCATATAAAGGTTATACCTTTTGCCATAGTTTATTAGGCAAAACGAGCTTTTTTAGCATTCCTAGAAAATTTAGATACTTAGATCATGACATTGCTCTTGCAATTGCTTACTCGGGACATAATCTTGACTTTTTTTCACCACAATTTGCATTTAACAATACAAGTGCATATTTTTTTAATACTTATTATTCATATAATTATGAACATCTTAATCCAAAACAACAGGCTAACCCGTATGTAGCTTTTGCAACAATGTTAGGTACATTTCCTTTAGATTTTAGTGAGCAAACACAATTATTCAATAATGAAATATTTTGTCAGCTTTATGTTTTATTCAATGCTAAAAATTTTACAAAGATACCGCAAAAATTTCAGAAATCTCCCAAATTTATCAAAAAAGTTTTAGCCAAAAATTCAGATATTTTTCAATTTTTACCGAATAAATTTCGCTGTAAAAATAAATATATTCGTCTAGCTTTCAATGCAAAAATTGAAATGCCAGCAAAGCATATTGGTGCAAATCGTAGGATGATCTTTCTTGAAAAGTTACAAGAAAAAGGGGATTTTATTTTCTATGCGCCACAAAAATTTCATACGACTAAAAACTTATATAAAGCTGCAAAATTAGGCATTAGTTCTATAAGCAACTATCAAGGAAAAATGAACGATGAAATTGCAAGAAAATTAGTTGAAATTAATCCTAAGTATTTCTATTTTTTAGATCAAAAATTTCAGTGTAATGATCTTATTATCCGAACTGCACTTTATAAGTGCCCTTCTATTCTTAGCACTCTTCATCCTGAACTCCAGCATTATCCCAAATATTTAAAAATTGCCTTACAGAATAAAGGTGCTCTTTTCACTCAAATTCCCACACAATTTAAAACAAGAACATTGCTTGAAATAGCCTTAAAAAGTGATGGTAATGTCTATCTCGACTTAGAAAAACAATATAAACAGGATAAAAAGTTGGCTTTCATTGCGGTCAAACAGTGTCCTGATATGTTTAGTGCTCTACCAAATCAGTTTCAGAATAATAAAGAAATCATTTGGGCAGCTTTAAAAGGAAATCCAAATATTTATAAAAACTTAGCTTTAAAATATCAAAAAAACTTAGAAATATGTGAATATATCTACACTCAATTACCTCGAATAATTGAATTTATGCCAAAAAAATGCCTCACTAACCAAGCTAAAATTTTTCAAGCTATTCAAAAAGATCCCGATATTTGGCAATATTTGCCTAAAAAAATACAACAAGACCATGAGATTAAAAACTACTGTCTGAATCACTCCGCAAAATCTGTTGTAGAACAGCTTACGATTGATTTAAGTTATGCAAACTTAGAATGGGTCTTGTATAAAATGCAACATTTAGAAATTTATCCTGATTTACCTTTGTTTTTACGTGAAGATGCTCGCATTTCTCTACTCGCCATACAACAAGATTTCGACAATATCTATCATTTACCCGTTGCACTGATGAAAAATGAATCTTTTATGGAGAAAATTTACCAACTCTTTAGAAAAAAATGTAAACAAGAATGGAGATATTTTAAGTTGAGTTGTGACTTTCTCACTCAGCAATAATCTTGCCATTTCTTCATATTAAATTTACGATATAAATATTCTATATTTTTTTTCATTATTACTAAAAACTTCAAACATATATTACTCTTTTTAAAAAGATAGCTTTTAGAACACTTATGAACTTTTATCATATAATTTTCATAATATCTTACATTAAAGAATAAGGACAAAAAGTAATCTAATCCTCTACTCTATTCAACTAAAGTTTTTGTTTTATTTGTTTTTTTAGACAATTGATTATTTTATAAGGATTTTTCCTAAGAACTTTGTTTATCGTGAGTGACTATGTATAAGTTAAATTTATTGGTATGATAAATAAAAATTTAGTGAATATTATGTAATTTATGTTTTATGCTGAGGTCATTAAAGCTTAAATTTACATCGTAAATTGCTAGAACCAATTGCAAATTTAAAATTTTTTGTTTGTCATATCAAAACCTTAGAGAAGACGAAAATTTGTTTTAAGCTGTATTGGGTACTTGAAAATTTTAATTTAAAAGTGTAGTGATTTAAATACATTTTATTACTCAGGATTTTAACATGAACAAATTGTTTGGCGTTTTACTCAGTGCATCTGTCCTTTCTCTAGCAGCATGTGGTAAACAAGAGGCACCAAAAACAGAAGCAGCTCCAAGCGACTCAGGGAAAGAACAAACTGTTGTTATGGCATCCACAGGTTCAGATGCTGATATTTGGCGTTATATCGCAACATTGCCTGAAACTAAACAAGCAGGAATCAAACTTGAGGTTAAAAATTTCACTGATTATGTATCAATGAATACAGCCGTTGCCAATAAAGAAATTGATATCAATGCCTTTCAATCTTATGCTTATTTAGTTGCATTTAATGAGTCTAATAAAGATAAAATTGCACCAATTTCAACTACATATTTAGAACCTATGGGCATCTACTCAAGTAAAGTAAAAAAAGTTGAAGACTTTGCTCAAGGTGCAACTATTGCAATTCCAAATGATGGGGCTAATGAATCTCGTGCCTTATTATTATTACAATCAGCAGGTTTAGTTAAATTAAAATCAGGCTTTGACAGTGTTAAAGGTACACCTGCTGATATTGTTGAAAATAGTAAAAAAATTGTTATTAAGCCGATCCAAATGGCAACTGCAGTGCGTGCTAAAGACGAAGTTGATGCAATTGTTTTAGGCAATACTTTAGCAATGGAAGGTGGATTGAATGTATTAAAAGATTCAATTTATTATGAACCGATTGATCAAAGCACAAAAATGAACGTGAATATTCTTGCTGTAGCAGAATCACGTAAAGATGATCCTCTCTTGAAAAAAGTAGGTGAACTTTACCATGTTGCTGCAGTAGGAAAATATGTCCAAGAGCATTTTGGTGGTACTAAAATTGATGTAAATAAACCTGTAACTTATCTTACAGAAAACAAATAACCCCTATTCTGCTTTCCATAAAACAGGCAAAATGATTTTGCCTGTTTTTCATTTTTTGTATAGTTTTTGACAACATGATTGAATTTAAAAATATTTCTAAACACTATGTACTTAAAGGTCAAACTGTACGTGCATTAGATGATATCAATTTACAAATCCCTAATGGCAGTATTTTTGGCATTATTGGTTATAGTGGTGCAGGAAAAAGTACCTTAATTCGTATGATTAACCTTTTGGAGCGCCCAACGCAAGGTCAAGTCATTATCAATCAAAAAGACTATACAGCCCTAGATGCACGTGCTTTGCGTCAAGAACGTGCAAATATTGGTATGATTTTCCAGCATTTTAATTTACTTGAAACCAAAACGGTTGCTGCCAATATTGAAATGCCTATGAAACTTTTAGGTTTTTCTAAAAATGAACGTGAAAAACGTCTCAATGAATTACTCGATTTTATTGATTTAAAACATAAACGTGATGCTTTTCCTGATGAACTTTCAGGTGGGCAAAAACAGCGTGTCGGTATTGCTCGTGCGCTTGCCAATCATCCAAAAATTTTACTTTGTGATGAGGCAACTTCAGCTTTAGACCCACAAACAACCAAATCTGTTTTATCTTTATTGAAAAAAATTAATAAAGAACAAGGTATTACCATAGTTATGGTGACACATGAAATGGATGTTATCGAGTCTATTTGTGATTATGTCGCCGTCATGGAGTATGGTAAAGTTATTGAAACTGGCTCAACAATTGATATTTTTAGCCGTCCCAAACAGCCAACCACTCGCAATTTTATTCAAACTGTTTTACAGCAACAATTACCTGTCAATATTTTGAATAATCTTGAAAATAAAAATCATAACAGTATTTATAATCTGCAATTTTTGGGCACTTCTGCACAAGAAACCGTGATTCAAAAACTAATTCAACAATTTGATATTAGTCTTAATATTTTATTTGCCAATATGACTGAAATTAATGGATCAGTTATTGGGCAAATGTTTGTACAGTTATTGGGTGACCCAATTGTCATTCAACAAGCTGTTCAATTCCTTGCTTTACAAGGTGTTAAAGTATCTCAAGCAGGAGTAGCAGAATGAGAGATTTCATTGTTCAATGGTTAACTGAAATCACTGCTCCCTATTGGCAGAGCTCATTATCTATAGACCAGTTTGTTACAGCAATGCAAGAAACTATGCATATGGTCTTTTTTGCCATGCTATTTGGAGGTATTTGGGGCTTCATTCAAGCGATCATTTTATTGTTAACACGTCCTAATGGAATTTTACCCAATAAAGTGATTTATCATGTGCTTAATCCAATAGTTAATGCTTTGCGCTCCCTGCCTTTTATTATTTTATTAATTGCTGTTATTCCTCTGACCAAAATGATCGTCGGCACATCGATCGGTACTTGGGCAGCAATCGTTCCACTGACTATTTATGTTGGTCCTTATATTGGTCGTTTAATTGAAACTTCACTTTTAGAAGTTAATGAAGGAATTGTTGAATCTGCTCAAGCAATGGGCGCTTCTCCTTGGCAAATTATTTTTAAATTTATTATTCCTGAAGCACGAAGTTCTTTAATTTTAAATTTAACAACAGCAACCATTAGTTTAATTGGTGCAACAGCAATGGCAGGTGCCGTGGGTGCAGGTGGTATTGGCGATTTGGCAATTTCTTATGGTTATCAACGTTTTGATACTAGCGTGGTTATTTTAACTGTGATTGTATTATTAATTTTAGTACAACTCGTACAAAGTTTGGGAGATTGGCTTTCTAAACTGAGATAATCACTTATTTTTTAAATTTCCTTTTAAACCAGTACTTTAAGTACTGGTTTTTTTATAAATACTGTATTATTAAAATAAAATCTGTATCTTACTCATATATTATGTTAGTTTTAAACGACCAATTTTTTACATTAATTCTTTAATATTAATAAGCTTAAGCTATTTAAATTTTCATGAATAACCAAGTTTCCATACAAAAATCGAATACCCAGTTGAGCATTAATATTTATATGAATGGTAGTCGCTTTAAATCTTCCATTTTATTTATACGCTTATTTATGATTTTTTGGTTTTTTATCAGTGTTGCTATTGCTTCTACACAATTACAACCTCATCATTTTAATGAGCAAATTCCACTCATATTATGGTTATTAGTTTCAACATTAATGATTGGACTCAACTTTTATTTTATTGCTTGGCTCACAAATACACATGAAGAACTCATTTTTAATTCAGATTATTTAGTTTTTAAAAAATATTTACCATTTAATCAAATCTCAGAATATAAAATTAACTTAATAGACTTTAAAAAATTACATTATCAAGCTTGGGAAAATCCTTGGCGTGGCGTAAATCTGCCAAGCCCAAGTAAAGGTAATATTCACTTTAGAGCCAAATATAACCTAAAACATTCCTTTGGTATTAATCTCTCTGAAGATGAGGCTAATTCTATTATTTTAAATATTAATCAATGGTTTGAATCTCATCATTTGCATTTAGAAAGAGCTTAGTCAATGAATTTCATGTATCAAACATATAATGATATTGATATAAAACAAAATGCGACTACAGTTTGTATTCACTTAAAAATCACAAAAAGCGTTTTTAAACATTTAATGATTCCATTTGTTATTACATGTCTAGTATTTTTATTTATAGGAATAAGTTCATTATTTACCTCCTTAGTTAAGGATACAGATAGTATTTTCATTTTATTAATATGGAATAGTTTTGCTTGTGTTCTAACGTATAAAACACTGACTGAATGCTTATGGTTATTATATGGCAAAGAAAAAGTGAGTTTAGATTTAACACATATGACTTTAGAAAAAACTTACCCGCTAAGATTTTTTCAAAAAAATTATACGAAAAAGCAAATGATTGATATAAGTGAAATTATAAATATCCAATATGATTTTTGGGTACAACCTACAGCTAACTTAAACTTACCCAAACTCGAAGACGGGCAAATATTAATTGAAACTAAACAGCAAAAAATTTATTTCGGCATTAATTTAACTGATGCTGAAGTCAAAAAAATCCTTATTGTCATCAAAAATCATATACAGCAAAACACATTATATACGCTCACAAAATAATTAAATTTTGATCTTATTTTTATAGAAAAGCGTTATAATATTTGGGTCAATTTTCTCTCCCATCGCCCCATTTTTCATGGGTTGAAGCAGAAGCTCTGTCATGTCAAAAAATCTTGCGACGCTGATTGGTTTTAGCGCTATTTTACTGTGGTCAACTCTCGTTGGCTTATTAAAAAATCTCAGTAGTTTGCTTGGTGCAGATTATGCTGTGACCTTAATGTATAGCTTTAGCACACTGATTTTATTAGCTATTTTTAAGATTCCCAAACTCAGTGAAATTCCTAAAAAATATTTAATTGGCGCATCTTTATTATTTTTAGTCTATGAACTTTGCTTTTCTTATGCAATTGCACTTGCTAAAACTGCACAACAAGCCATTGAAATTAGCTTGGTTAATTATTTATGGCCAAGTTTGACTGTGGTCATGTTAATTTTATTTAAAGAGTTAAAATTCAGCATATTTGTTGTACTTGGCTTAGTCATTAGCATGAGCGGTATTGTCCTGATTCAAACAGGCAATGGTGCTTTAACATGGACAGAAATTTCCGCACATTTTATGTCTAACCCTATAAGTTATATTTTGGCATTTATGGGTGCACTGCTATGGGCAATCTATTGTGTAGTGACTAAAAAATATAGCCAAGGTCACAACCCTATCGCACTTTATTTCTTAATGATTTCAATTGTATTATGGGCAAAATTATTATTTAAATATTCACTCGAAGAATTACCTCCATTAAATATGGACGTTGTACCTTATTTAGCAGGTGTTTCTTTGGCGACAGCCTTAGGTTATGCCGCTTGGAATATTGGAATTATTAAGGGCAATATCACAATATTAGTAACACTTTCATATTTTAGCCCTATATTTTCTACCGTATTTTCTATGATTATTTTAAAAACGACATTATCTTTAGAATTTTGGCATGGCGTCATTTTTGTAACTTTAGGTTCATTCATTTGTTGGATTTCAACCAGTTGGGAACACATTAAACCACGTATCCGTAAACTCAAAATTCTATTTTAAATGGGTCAGTCTAGAATAACGATTTCATCTTTTAGCTGTTATAATTTTTTTTAAGCACATTGTATCTATAAATATCTCATCATTTTTCTCATAATTAATTAAAAGAAATTGAAGTGAGATCAATATCATGAACCAAGATCAAGACGCTAAAAATGCACCAAAATATGCGGACAGTTCGATTTCAGATAAGGCTTTTAAGCGTATGCTGCTTTGGTTTTTTCTTTACTGTTCTGTATTCATTATTGGCGTTATTTTAGCTGTCAATGCCGACTCAATCTCCTAATATTGTTGATCAATATTTAAAACAAATCTTGGCTCAGCCTAAGATTTGAAATAGTTAAAGGGTATTTTCAAATACTGTATTCCATTCGCTTCTGGCTCAGGAAAATGCCCTGCAACCATATTAATTTGAATCGCAGGTAAAATAAGTTTTGGCATGCCTAATGTTGCATCACGTTGTTCACGCATCTGTACAAACTGATCTTTTTCAACACCTTGATGCACATGAATATTCTTTAATTTTTGCTCTTTAACTGTACTTTTATATTGATATGTTGTACGTGTTTTTGGCAAATAATCGTGACATAAAAATATTTGATAATCATCAGGTAATTCAAATATTTTTTGAATTGAATCATATAATTGAGATGCACTACCTTTCGGAAAGTCACAGCGTGCAGTACCATAATCATGCATAAATAGCGTATCGCCCACAAAAACACAGTCTTGTATGACATAACTTAGACATGCTGGTGTATGTCCCGGTGTCGCAATACTATAAGCCTCGATTTGACCAATTTTAAATCTTTCCCCTGCTTCAAATAAATAATCAAAGGCAAGATGAAAAGATTTTTGTTGTGGATCTAAATGATAAATTTCAGCAAATGTTTGTTGTACTTCACTAATTTTTTTACTCATTGCAACCTGACCACCCAGTTTTTGTTTTAAATACTGAGAAGCTGTTAAATGGTCTGCATGAACATGTGTTTCTAAAATCCATTGCACAGTAAATTGATGATTTTTAATATATTCAATCATTAAATCTGCCTGTGTGGTTTGAGTCGTTGCAGATGCCGCATCATAATTCAGAACACTGTCAATAATTGCACATTGTAAAGAGTGAGGATCTGCAACTACATAACTGAAAGTATTGGTTTTTTCATCAAAAAAATCTTGCACTATTAATTTTGACATATTATTTTGCTCCTAAGAATTTTCGATGTAACCACACACCTAATAACATCGCAACGATAAAGTAGATCGCTTGATAATAACCCAGCCCAATTAAAGTAAAAGCAGGTGCTGGACATATCCCTGCAATGCCCCAACCCATACCAAAAATTAAAGCACCTATACATAAACGTGGATCAATTTTATTTGATGTTGGTAATTCTATTTTCTCATTAAATAATGTCACAGGACGACGAATTGCCTTTTGAAATGGAATAAATGCAACAAAAATTGCGCCTAACATTACAAACATTAAACTGGCATTCCATTCTCCAAAAATATCAAGAAAACTAAGAACATTTTCAGGGTTTGCCATACCAGAGAACATCAAACCAATAGAAAATAAGCCACCAAAAATAAAAGCAAAGACATTTTTCATCATTAATTCCCCAGTAAATGACGCATGATATAAACCGTCACAAAACCTGAAAACATAAATAAACTTGTTGCTACGATAGAACGCTTAGACAAACGGCTCATTCCACAAATTCCATGCCCACTGGTACAACCAGAACCTAAGCGTGTACCAAATCCAACCAAAATTCCTGCAATAATCATGGTGATGGGTGAAGCCGAGATTTCAATTTTAGGTGTAATAAATAGACCATAAATAAATGGAGTGACAAATAAGCCCAATAAAAACCAAGTTGCAGGTCGCTGAAAAAGTCCTGTTCCATTAAAAAGTTGCCCAATCAGACCACTGATCCCCGCAATTCTGCCATTGATATAGAGATATCCAACAACTGCAACACCCAATAGCGTTCCACCAAGAAACGCGCTTACATATTCATGCATGATTGATTACTCAAAATTGGTCACTTAATACATTATACTTTTTTATAATATATTATTTTATATAATATTAAAACTATTTTTTAATCAAACCATTATTGTGAGATTTAGAGTATCACTGTTAATTTTCAAAAATATTGAAAATTACAAAATCTATCACAAGATTTTTAAATTTAACTTTTAACAATAAAAATCAATAAATTAAATCTAAATTCAAACCAAATAAAAGTAATATTACTTTAGTTTTTGCATTTAAAATTAATACAGAGAATTTTCTCTGTTATATTTTTTTTCATCAAATTTGTATCTTTCCTTTTATTTTATTTCATTCACAATGAACATAATCTGTTAAAAGGTCAATGATATGAATTTTTTAAGAAAGAACAATAAAGCAAGTTTTGTATTTTTTATCATCACTGCTTATTCATTCTTAGGATTTGGCTTAGGCTATATTATTTGGGAATATCTTCTGTCAAAATAATATATGCAACCGACTTTTCTCACATGCCATTTGGTCAATATAACAAGTCATACACGGATTCTGCTCTAAATGGAATAGCTCATCGTTTGGGTTAAATTGACGATTTTCATATTTTAAAATCAAATGGCGAAGGAGATTAAACGTTGGTCATGTTATTAACATTTTATAATATTCACTTGATTTATCATTCTAATTAAAACTTTTATTTTGATCCCCTCTTTCTCTAATTCAGCAAAAACCCCTCTCAATTTTTATTAAAAAAATTAAAGCTCTTGTATTTTTAAAATATCCCATCTATATTTTAGAGTAATTACTCTAATTAATTTTTGGTGAGTTATGCTAGGTGATCGAGAGTGGATGAACCTTACTCAAGGTAAATTGAGCTTTTTAGAAAAATTACAGCTCATTCAAAAAGTAATGCTCCCTGCCAGTTTAAATTTTATTCATGCAAAAATGGGAACTTATGCACAAGATTCAGACTTAGTACTAAAAAATATTCAAATTCCAGATACAGCTCTGATCAAAGATGCTTTATTTGAATTAGAAACAACCGAGTCTAAAATAATTTTCCAACATTCTTGGCGTTGTTATTTTTGGGGAGTTGCCATTGCAAAATATAAAAAATGGCAATTTGATGAAGAAGTTTTTCTTGTTTCAAGCTTAATGCATGATGTTGGTTTAGCAAAATCACAAGCCGAATTCTCTTATTGTCAATGCTTTACCTTTGAAAGTGCCTTACGTGCCGAACAATTATGTCAGCAACATGATTTTCCTCAAGACAAAACTCAGAGAATAGCTGATGCAATTTGTCTGCATATGAATGGGCATTTAAATGAAAATGATCATAATATTTCCAAAGAAATTTTATTATTACAACAAGCTACAGCTTATGATGTTGTAGGTACTCAGCAAAATTTGATTTCTGAAAAATTTTATCTTGATGTGTTAAATCATTATCCTAAAGATAATTTTAAAGTCAGTTTTAAAGAGTTAATTCAACAAGAAATTAAACGTCATCCATATGGAAGGACTGCTTTCCTAAGTCCTCTAGGTTTAAAGTTGATGATTCATTTGAATAATAAATAACAATGAGGACTTACCATGATTCAGCAAAATCTTTTACAACATTATATTCAATTTCCTCATAGTCATCCTATTTTAGTTGATGTTTACCAAATTTCTGAGCATAAAAATAGCATTATCATGCTGCCTGCTTTAGGTGTTCCCATTCAAAAATATGAAAAACTTATTCAGAGCTTGATACAACAAGGCTTTAATGTCATTGCTGCTGATTATCCTGGTTGTGGTCGAAATACTCCTCAAGTGTCCTCAGATTTTGATTTTGGTTATGCCGATTTATTGGCTTACTTTATTCCTCAGTTGGTAAAAATCGCAAAAGATTTATCTAAAAAACCCCCTGTTTTATTTGGGCATAGTTTAGGTGGTCATTTAGCAACTTTATTTGCTCAACACCATACTATTCATGTAATTGGTGTAGCAACTGGAAACATTGGTTTAAAATATTGGAATATGTCTGGAAAATTTAATATTTTAAAAGCTGCTACGATTTTCAATCTTATGATTTTAAAAGATGGTTATTTAGCAGGTGATAAAGTTGGTTTTGGCAAAAAAGAAGCGAAAACTTTAATGCGTGATTGGTCAAAAGTAATTTTTACAGGTCACTATCGTCATATTATCTCTGAGGAAAACTTGTCTCAGCAGCCCGCATTATTTATTCAATTTGTACAAGATAATTTTGCACCTATGCGCTCAACTTTAGCTTTGAGTCGTTATTTTAAGGATGCTCAAGTTAAGCAATTAGATCTCACCGCAAGCTTAAAAGGCAATCAACATTCAGTCTGGCTAAAACAACCAGAAAAAGTGGTTGAATTAGTTAAAGATTTTCTTCAAGTATAAATCTATGAAAGACTTAGAATCGGATGCTGTTTATGCATATTTATTGATGTAGATTAAAAGTGAATTTTATCACGATTTTCATCTACAATATTTAGCCATGCACGAGTTGCAGGACTCATTGCTACAGAGGTATTCCACGCCATACTTAATGTCCAGTGTAAATTTGGATTGCATAAAAATGCAACATTAAAATGTTCTGGATTTAGTTGATCACAATAAATTTTAGGTAATAATGCTAAACCCATATTGAGTTCGACCATTTTTGAAATAAAATCCCATTGACCACTTTTACAAACAACACGAGGTTCAAAACCTACAGTGTTTGCTGCATCTAAAATAACTTTATTTAACATAAATGTATCTGCATATAGCAGAAAGGATTCATCTTTTAATTCAATAAGATCGACACTTGTTCTATTTTTCCATACTGAATCTTTTGCAGATAATAAACACATCGCTGAATCAGCAACAGGAATTGCAGAAAAATTTGGTCGTAAATTACCCAATAAAATCCCGACATCTACCGTTTTCGCAGCAATCGCCTCTTCGACTCCATTCGCTCCAACCTCTAAAAATTTAAGCTCTATTTCTGGATATTTTTTATGAAATAACGCAATTAATGAACTGAGCAAAACAGACCCGAGAGGAGGTAAGCCTATGATTAATTTTCCTTTATTGAGACTTTGAACTTGTTGAATCGTGTCATAAATTTTTTGCTGTTCAGCTAAAATAGTCTGTGCATGTTGATAAATTAACTCACCAGTATAAGTCAATTGGACATCACGCTTACGACCTGCTTCGCCTTTTTTAAAAAGTGCTGTCGCTAAGTCAATTTCTAAACTTGCAATTGCTTTACTAATCGTGGGCTGTGTCAAAAACAAACGTTCTGCTGCGATAGAAAAACTTTTTGATTCAACCACTGTAACAAAAATTTTAAGATTCTTCAGATCCATAAATATTCCAAAATAGAATAATATATATTTAATTATTCATAATTTAACATAAAAATAAGCATTAAAATAATAACCTCATCCGAAACTAAGCTGTCCTCATGTCCAGTACCCCCCTATTCTCGTCACAAAGCTCTTTTTTTCTTAAAGTTATTTTTCAATTGGGTTTAATTTTCCTTTTTTTAGGGTTAGGAAAATATGTACAAGACATTTTGAATCTACCGATTTCAGCAGCAGTCACGGGTTTATTTATGTTACTGATTTGTTTAATAAGCGGTATTCTAAAATTAGAATGGATTAAAGTTGGTTCAGATTTTATTTTAGGTGAATTGGTTTTATTTTTTATTCCGTGTTTAGTTGGTTTAACTCAATATCAATCCTTATTTTTAGATCAGGGCTGGAAGTTATTTGTTGTTATATTTTTAGGTACAGCCTGTGTCATGGTGTTTACTGCATTTAGTGTATATTTAGGTTTTAAATTAGAAAAAACTATCAAGAAATTATTTAAAAATAAACCAAATTCTTATGTAAATTCACAGGAGAAAAACTAATGTCTTTTATCTCTATTTTTTGTCTCATCATGACATTATCTATATATGTTATTAGTAAAAAAATATATCGTAAATTTCCTTATTTTTTGCTCTCACCTGCTGTTTTAGTACCAGTAATATTGATTATATTTTTAGCCCTTACACATATTTCTTATGAAACTTATATGATAGATAACCATTGGATTGTTTGGTTATTAAGCCCTGCAACCGTTGCATTTGCAATTCCTATTTATGAATATCGGAAAATGATTAAACAACATATCATTTCTATTTCAATGGGAGTTTTTATAGGTATGTTTATGGGCATGCTGAGCGCATTTTATTTAGCACAGTTATTTCAATTTGACCAAACAACAACTTATAGTTTAATGGCACGTTCTATTTCAACTCCTTTTGCTATGGAATTAGTCAATCATATTGGTGGTTCTATTGAACTTGTAATTTTATTTACAATGATTACAGGGGTTATTGGTATGTTATTTGGTGATCTTATTTTAGCTGCTATTCGCTTAAAATCACATTTTGCTTTAGGTGCTTCATTAGGAAGTGCTGCTCATGGTTTTGGCACAAGTAAAGCCTATATGCGTCATCAAGAAGAAGGCATTATTGCCAGTTTAACAATGGTACTTTCTGGAGTTTTTATGGTGGTTTTAGGACCTAGCCTTGTACATTTTATTTTAATGCTAAATGCTTAAATTTTGAATGTTTAATATTTTAAAAACAAGCCAATCAATATTCTATTTTTGATTGGCTTATTAATAATCAACCTCTATATTAATTTGGTCTTTATAATCACCTGCAACTAAGTTAGCAATATTCACCATCCCCAAACGTGCAATAACAATATATTGATGCTGTCTATTTTTTTGCTGTTGTTTTGCAACTTGCCATTGTGAACCTGCATTTCCAGATAAATCATACTGAACGGAAATACTATTTTTTAATTTGGTATAACGCCCTGCTGTTTCATTTTTTAATACACTTTGACCACTATAATCAAGTAAATTTTGACTACTAAAGCGAATATTAAAATCTGTATCGCATTTTACTCTAATCTGTAATGTTGAAGTACTCCCTGTAGTAGGTTGAATACGAATCATACCTGCACCAGTATCTGAAAATGTACATGCTGCAAAAGCATCTGAATATATAAAAAGTAATATACAAGTTAGCGCTATTTTTAAAAAAAATTTTCTCATTTCAATATCTCCTACTTACAGATTAATGTTAGTGGTTGTATCGTATTTTCATTATTTTTTAAGTCTAAATATGCTTTACAGCTTTCATTCTCAGAAACTTTTATATCTAAAATATGCATATCATGTGTTAAACCATATAAAGTCACAATATAATCACTGCTAATTGGATAAATATCATCTTGATTTTGATCTACAATAATTTGACTGCCTTGTGGTAATAACTCTCCTTTTTCATTGACCAATTTAAAACTTACTTCACGAGTATGCACAACAGGGAAATCAACAATATAACCACGTTTATTCAATGGCATAATCGTTTTTCTTGCTGTTTCAACTTTATTTTCAATTTCAAGTTGATTTTCATTAAAAGATAAATGCTGATTGGTATATGGAATTAAATCATGAATAAAAATTTCACCATTTTTATTTGTTTTACCAATGAATAAATCATTGCGATAAACATCAATATTAGGACTCTCTGTAATTTTAACTAAAGAAAATCCATTATTCACTAATTTACTCAGACCAAAACTATTTCCAAGCCAAGCAACAGCACCCATCAAGTTTGCACTATAGCGTTGACTATCACCTGTTTGTAAATATTGTAAATCTAAATCCGCTGCTTTAGTTTTAATACGTGTTGAAATATTGCCTGTATTTTCTCCATGTACTCGACCTGCTCCAACGGCATAATCGACACCTACTGCATTTGAAGTATTTCTTATAATTGTTAAATTGCTTGAATCATTATCAGTTTGATTATAATACGCTGAATGTTTATCATTAAAACGATAGCTTAGAGATAAATCAACTCGATGATCTTTTTCACTTCCTGTTTCATAAGAAACACCTAAACTCATATTTAAGTTTTCAAATAAATTTCGGCTTGAGCGAATACTAAATATTTTTTTATCATCTCGTTCTGCAATAGGTCTATATTTTTGTTCGACATAGCTTAATGATAAATTTCCTAAAACTGGAATATTAGATTTAGAGATATAAACTAAATTTTCACGTTCAGGAAAATAATACCCTTGCCCATTCAAGTTATCTTCCATACCTAACATGTTAAAATCATCACTATAATATTGTGATTTTATTCCAACACTATATTTTTCTGTATCTCTTTTAAATTCTGTACTGACGGTATAACCCTCACCTTTTTTAGAGTCACTATAAGCAGAATTTAACTCAAATAATCCTAATTTATATAAATATTGACTCCATAATAAACCTACACTTTTAAGATCCTTACTGACATCTAATACTGAGCCCAAAGTGGTTTTTTCTGTGACTCCTCTTCTAAAATAAGCACTTCCAAACCATTCACGATAGTCATCACTGTCTTCACTAAAGTTATAACGTAATTTCCCTGCTGATAAACTATAATCATTCAGCCCTTTTTTCAATAAACGCTCATTTACAAAAATCGGAATATTTTGTACTGTTTTATTTCCCATAATATCTTCCACGATCATTTCCGCCTGACCTAGACCACGAAAGTTAATATGATTATTTAAATTAAATTCACCAGGATTTATTTTTGTATTATATGCTTTATTTCCATTAATAATTAAATCAACTGTAGAAGGTACTAAAGCACTCCCCTGAAAAGAAGGTGTGTTCCAATATACAAAATCTGGACGTGATGTATAATTCGTTCCCCATCTAAAACCACCAAAATAATAAGATTGTGTAATACCTGTAGGCGTACTGACATTATCACCCAATTGTAAAGTCGTAAATTTTTTAGGAAACTCAAAAGTTAGATTTGTATTTAAACGGGTATGGCTTTGAAAGTTTTGTTCATCTTGTAAATAGTTTTTTCTAAAAATATGGTTACTATTAAAAAAAGTATTTTTCCAAAATATACCGATATCTGTGGTTGCATTTGCTTGTTCTGAATAATCTCCAGATTGATAAAATACATTATAGTTTAAAAAGCCACCTAAACCGGGTAATGATGGTATTTGTAATGCAGAATTTTCAATATTTTGGCTTTGCATATAATGTGTAGGAATTTTAATTTTTAATAACTGTGCATCGATATCTTGTTCAATTTGAATATCATTTTCTGATAATAAACAATAAGCTATTTCAGATTTCATTATTTGTTGAAATTTATTTAAATCCATAAAGCTGTTTTTTAATATTGGGCACTCTATATATTTTTTATGATCAGAGATCATTAATACAGCGTCCTGCCTCTGATCCACACCATTAATCCAAAGCCCTAAGATGACATCATCTTGTTGATCTTGCTGCATTATTGGCAAAGGCAATACTTCTGCCTTAGCTTGCTCAGTGTGTAATAAAACTATTACTGCAAGGAAGACGAGTTTATATTTTCTTTTGCCCATAACATCTACTCCGCAATAGCAAAAATTACGGGATCTTTTTCAGTTTCTTTTTCCATTACAAATTTAACGGCTTGACCAGAAGTATGCGTATAACCTTTTAAAGGAATCGTCACTTGATGATTTGGCAATATATATTTCATCATATCGACTTCGGTGAGTTTCTTCCCTGTCGCATCTTGCAGACTAAATTTTGTAATTTGAAAATGAGCTGTTCCGTTATTTTTAGCAATTAAAGTTGTATTATTGTGCTGGTCTTTTCCAAAACGGAATGTCAGATCAGACTTAAAACCAGAACCTACAAATACGGGTACACTAAAATTCAGCGCAATATTCATCCCTGTTTTTTGTAAAGGTGATGGTATTTCTGTAAACTTAACGCGCCATGTTCCTTCTTGCTTCAAATTCATTGCATCAATAGGTTGTCTAAAGCCAAAACGAATGACTTTTTTACTGTCAGGCTTTAAAATCAATGCTTTAGGATTTACCACCAAATCTGTATCGGGTGTTAAAACGTCATTGCCTTCTTCATCTTGCGCCCAACGAAAAACACTCAGTTCATAAGTACGATCTGACTTTTCTCCCATTGTGGTTAAATTTGCGGTCGTACTGCGCTGTTGACGTTCACCTGTAATATAGAGTTGAACTGGGGAAATCGTTAAATCTGCATGTGCCATAGACTGCACAAAAAACAAACTTAATAACCATGCTTTTTTATATTTTAAAATGTGCATATTTAGGCATCCCCAAACTCAAATGAGTTTTATCAATTTAAAAATAGAGGCATAAAAGATAAATCTCTTATCTTTTATGCAAACTTAAAATGTACAACTTGATTAGTATTCAACATCTACTAAATAGGTATCGGTATAAACACCTGCACGTGTTGTTGGCGTAATTGGATCTGCTACAGCAAAACTAATCACATAATCATCTACAGAATATCCCGGTCGATTCAGTCTTGGACCAGCATGTAGTGGTAAAAGTACGCCATCTTGCAATGCTGTTGTACTGACACCCGTTTTCAACTGCTCACCTTGTGCATTGGAAATATATGAGTTCCAACCACCATTCCATTTCGCATTGTCTGTAAAAATGCTATATGGCGTATTACAAGTGACGCTATAACCTGCTGTTGTTGCTGAACCATCTTCTTTTAAAATGATTGCGGTTGCGACATTGGAAAAACTACACTGTTTTGCAATTTCAAGACTCATCGGAATAGATGAGGTTGTCGTTGCTGCAAATATTGGTGTAGAAAGAACACATGCCGATAATGCGAATATTATTTTCTTCATGATATGAGCCTCATTCAGTGAATAATTTAGTAATCGACACTAATATTTAATACATCGTTATAAATACCTGCTGGGGTAGTGGTCGTCACTGCCGCAACTAACGCTGCATTCACATTATATGTATCTACCGTTAAACCCGGTTGAGACAACGGTGTACCTACGTTTAC
>NZ_JACANU010000011.1:0-71272 GCF_030329325.1 Acinetobacter sp. 226-1 | reverse complement strand
TAATACGTAACATTGACACGGAATGTGTCGGTATAAACACCAGCAGGGGTTGTGGCTGTTGTAGGTGCCTGTAATTTAAATTTAAGAACAGCATTGACTGGTGCACCTATAGGTAAAATCCCATTCGCATACCAGTTTCTTGTTGATGAATCTAAATCATAATTTCCATAAGAAACTGAATTATATAAATAAGACTGATTAATTTTGAATGGTAGTTGATGCCCATTTCCATCCTTTAAATGCATATTCCCAGCTTCTAGTGAATCTGTTGTTACATAAAAGGTATATGTATCTATATTACAAATAATAGTAAAGCCCCCAGTAGCTTCTGTACCATCTTCAGGCACAATTACTCCTGCACTCACATTGGATAAAGTACAACTTCTAGGGACATCTACGCCCATCGGTATACTTGAGGTGGTTGTTGCAGCCTGTGTTAGACCACTTCCTAATAACAATGCTGTCACAGCAGCACTTTTAAGTAATATTTTCATTGTTGTCTCACAGTTCGAATATTTAAAAAGTTACATCCAAGTACAACACATCCTAATAAACCCCTTTAGACGTCGTGCTTTGGACAAGTTCTGCTAATTTCACATGAATTGTTTCTTGTTCTACATTAGCGAGGTCATGCACTTGAATTGTTTGACCGCATCTAATTGATAAACATTTCCTATAACATTCATTTGAATTAACATCTTTAACTTCATTCCACCTGACGCTTTTACAAAAGTTCCACTCCACCCTTCTTGTAACGACGAAGATTAAAAAACTTCTGTTGCAATAAGCGCTCTTTACTTAAAACAATTTATGGGCTGAAGAATAGACGTCACGACACTCACTGAAGACATTTTCTTCGCTGCATCTACCTATAAAGAAATAAAAAGCACAACATATAAACATTGAGTACAAAACTTCCTCATGATATCGCCCTTTTAAATATGCCTTAAGTTATTTATTATTAGACGCTTTTCTAGACTTCTTATATATCCCTAAAATTAGGTATTTTAATATACTGATCATTAATAAAACTAAATTATTCTAGTAAAAAAACTAAACCCACTTAATAAAAAAAATGAAATAATTTTTAAATTAAATCAAAAACAAATACTTATTTTTTTATTTTAAATTTTTATAAATAATTATAGGTAGAATGGATATTCTACAAACACCCATTCTAAAATAAAGCTGAAAAATATAAATAGCAGTCATATTATTTTATTTCCAATTACCAATCACGTGGAGAAATTAATTCTTCTCCATCTGCATCATAATACTCATAGGCTTTTGCAATAAAATAAAAATCTTCCCCTATAGCTTCTCGTGCTACAGTTTCAATTTCACTCTCGGCTTCATCAAATGCTGTTTGTAAATCATTAATTTTTTCAGTTGCAGCATGTGTTAAAACATATAATTCAGCTAAGTTTTTAGGCTGATTGGTTTCAATTTCCTGACAGACATCAACTAAAATATTTTTAATTTCATCAACTAAATGAGCAGGATAATAAGCATCTCCGTACATCTCATTTAAAAATTTATATTGTAAAATTTTACTATTTTGAATTGGCATATTGACCTCTTTTTTATTTTCTTAGATAAAATTTAATCTGGTTTTTAGCATTAAATTTCATCAATTTTAAGCCAATAATTTAAAGATAAAAACTCAAAACTACAAAAGTGAACAAAGTCACAGTTTCTAAGATTTCAATACTCGCTCCCACAGTATCTCCTGTAATTCCTGAAATACGTTGGATAAATTTTTGACGCAAATAAAATAATGTCGTTAAAAAACTAAGAACAGTCAAAATACCGACCCATTTAAAATATAAAGTACACAATAGAAAAAATATAATAATTAAAATTGCACTTTTTTTCGGAATAAATGCTGTTAATGCCGAGCCTAAACCATTTTTTCTCATATAAGATGTGGTCAAAAATAAAATTAATGGTGCAATACGACCTAAAATAGGAAACATGATTAAAGCTATAAATTGTTTTTCTTGTAATAATACATAAATAGCTGACCATTTTAATAAACAAATAATGACTAAGCTTAATACCCCAATCGGTCCACAGCTTGGATCTTTCATAATGGCTAAAGTTCGCGCTTGGTCACCAAAACCTCCCACCCAAGCATCTGCGGTATCAGCCAAACCATCTAAATGTAAACCTCCTGTCAACCAAATCCATAGACATAAGATTATTGATGCCAATAAAATAAGAGGTAAAGTGTATAATAACATTGCTACAGCACATAATAATCCGCCAATGAGTAAACCTATTACAGGATAAAACAACAAAGATTGTCCATTTTGTTGCTGACTTGGCATCGTTTTGAGCTGAATCGGGAAAGTCGTTAAAAACTGTAATGCAATCAAAAATGCTGTCATTTTAAATGCTCTTATTTTCAGAACAAGCAGACCATAAACTGATTTTTTGCTTCGTCGTGTCTAACTCAAAAGAATGTAAAGTGCCTAGTTCTGCTGACATCGTTAAAATATTGTCTAGACTTTGTTGTGTTGCGAGGCATTTTAAAAGTTTAATCACCCCACCATGCGTCACCAATAAAACCTGATGCCAATGCTTTTCTAACATCTGCATTTGAATAGAATCCATCGCGTTTAAAACTCGACTTTGAAATTGCCAAATACTTTCGGCATTGGGTGGCGTAAACGCTGTCGGAGTTTGCCAAAACTGACTCAGTTGCTCAGGGAAATTTTCATAAATCCATTGGGTCGGTTTGGCTTCCCAATCACCAAAATGCATTTCTTGTAAATCTTTTTCTAAGATTAAAGGCTTATCATATTGCGTACTTAATTGTTGAGAAAATAAGCGACAACGTTGCAATGGTGAACTAAAAATACTCTGCCAAACTATTGGCGCTGCGGATTGAGTTAAAAAGGCATCCACTGTATTTTGCATTTGCATTTGACCCAGTGCTGTCAAAACATCATCTGTTGAGCCTCTTAAAGTATGACTCAATGTGCTTTCACCGTGCCTTAATACATCAATCCGCAATTTCATCCAATTTCTCTACTTTTCTTCAATCTGATTACATCAAAATCACATTAAAAAATTAAACTTTTTCACCAATAACAGCCGCTTCAGCAAATGTCGCCATGTGGTTATGCAAACTACATGCAAGTTTAATGATGCCTAAAGATGCACCTGCACCACTACCTTCACCTAAACGTAAATTTAATTTTAATAAAGGCTGTGCATTTAACTCTGCGAGTAAACGTTGATGCCCATATTCAGCAGACTGATGACCGAAGAACATCCATTCACGGACATTTGGATTTAAGCGAACTGCAAGCAACGCAGACACAGTACTAATAAAACCATCAACAACCATCGGCAAGCCCACTTGCGCACAGCGAATATAAGCACCTGCCATCGCTGCAATTTCTAAACCACCCACTGCGCACAGTGCTTTAAAAGCATCGCCACGAACATATTGTTGATGTAAAGCCAAAGCCTGATTAATGATATTTTTCTTATGTTCAAGTTGCTCAGCACGAATACCTGTACCTACGCCTGTTAACTTTTCTGCCGTTTCATCTAACAGAAAACATGCCACAGCCGAAGCTGAACAGGTGTTACCTATTCCCATTTCACCTGCGACATAAATTGATGCATGTTGTGATAAAGCTTGTTCTACGCTTTCTTTACCCAGTTGCATGGCTGCTTGACATTGTGCTTCTGTCATTGCAACTGTTTTAGCAAAATTTGCTGTTCCTTGGGCAATACAATGACGCTCAACACCTACATAATCATAACTTTCACCAACTGAACCACAGTCAATGACTTGTAATTTTGCATTATATTCTTTCGCAATAACACTGATACAAGCACCACCTGTGGCAAAGTTTTGCAACATTTGTCGCGTCACTGCCTGCGGATAAGCTGAAATATTTTCTTCCATGACACCATGATCGCCCGCAAAAATGGTGATCCAAGGAAAGTTAATTTGTGGCTGTTGCTGACCTTGTAAACTTGCGAGCTGAATCGCAACATGCTCTAACTCAGAAAGTGAACCTGTTGGTTTAGTCAGTTGCAGTTGACGTTGTTCTGCCTGTGTTTTTGCAGCTTCACTTGGCTTTTGACATGCATCTAACCACCAATTCATTCCTTTTCTCCTTTTAAATACATTGGAAAACCTGCCACACAAAAAATAACAGTGTCTGCGAGTTGTCCAAGTTGTTGATGTAAACGACCTGATTCATCTACAAATTTCCGAGTAATTTCACCCATGGGTACTACGCCCAAACCTGTTTCATTACTCACTAAAATAATATTGGCTTGTAAATGAGGTAAAATCTTAAACAACTTTTCACATTCAATCGCCTGTAAATTTGATGCTACAGATGACGTACTTTGATCATTCGCCATTAATAAATTGCTCATCCATAAGGTTAAACAATCCACTAAAATCACATGCTCAGGTTGATCTATTTTTTCTAATAGATCAGCCAGATGTAGTGGCTCTTCATAAACAGCCCAATCAGCAGGTCGCTGATGTTGATGATGTAAAATGCGTGATTGCATCTCAACATCCCAAGCTTGGGCTGTCGCCACATAACTCACAGTAAATTGGCTATCTTGTGCAATTTTTTCAGCCAAACGACTTTTTCCTGAACGCGCGCCACCTAAAATGAGTCGAATCATAATTTACCTAAATGAATATGTTGTTCTGCATATAATTTGCCTTGAATAATTTTTGCTTTGTAATAACCAAAGCTTAAATGTGTAACATCAAGTTCAAATTGTTGCTGTTCAAGTGTTTCAATATGCTCAAATATTTGTTCGGCAGTAAATACCGAATGATATAGACCAAGCGTAATATGCGGAACATAGTGTAATGCGGCAATTTCATGATGATTTTGTGCAAAAAGATGCCTAAAAACACTTAGGCTATTATTTTCATCTAAAATTTCAACAAATAAGGCACTTTCAAAACTTTGAATTTTGCCTGTTTTTATTTTAAATGCACCGAGTTTTTGCTTAGTTAAATTTTTTATCTGTTGGCTCAATTGTTGTTGTGAAAAATCATCATTTAAAACAGGTTGATATTCTGTTAAAAATCCACAAATAAAAAGCGTAATATGAAATTGACGAATATTTGGTTGAAATAAAAAGGGAGAAAAATGTTCACGTAATTTTTGTAAATAATGCTGTAGTTTTGGTTCGGTGATTTCTATATACCAAAGTGCATAATCCTCTCGTCCCCGATGCCATTCAGCATAATCATGGGAAAGTGTTGGAATAACAGTACAAAAAGGTTGAAGAAGCACAATAATTTTAACAGAAATGAATGCGTTTATATTAGACCATAAAACTAAAAAGATTGCCTTATGTCACAGTCAAACGAGAGGAAATTTAAAACTGAATAATATTCATAATTGCTTAAATTGAGACTGTAAATAAAACTGTGTAAACGCTTAAACTCTCCCTCAACGCTGTTGAGGGCTACACAGGTGTTTACTATGAAAGATGAAGCAATGCTGGCATTAGCCAAAGAATTCGCTAAAAACCTAAAAACAGAAGCTGACTTAAATAATTTCAGTAAAGCGCTAAAAAAGCTCACTGTTGAAGCTGCACTTAATGCAGAATTGACTGACCATTTAGGCTATGAAAAAAATAGCTCAAGAACGGGTAAAAATACACGTAATGGTTATACGACAAAGCGTCTATTAACCGATGATGGTGAGTTTGAACTGGACACACCCAGAGATCGTGATGGTACCTTTGAGCCTCAACTGATCAAGAAGAATCAAACCCGTATCACGCAGATGGACAGTCAAATTCTATCCTTGTATGCCAAAGGCATGACAACGCGAGATATCGTTGCCACATTCAAGGAAATGTACGATGCAGATGTATCACCCACTTTAATTTCCAAAGTGACCGATGCTGTAATCGATCAAGTCATCCAATGGCAAAATCGCCCTTTGGATACACTCTATCCAATCGTTTATCTGGACTGTATTGTTGTGAAGGTACGACATAACAACACAGTCATCAACAAGGCTGTATTTCTTGCTTTGGGTGTTAACACTGATGGTCAGAAAGACTTACTCGGGCTATGGATGGCTGAAAACGAGGGAGCGAAATTCTGGTTATCAGTTCTTACGGAACTCAGGAATCGTGGCTTGCAGGATATTTTAATTGCCTGTGTAGATGGGCTTAAAGGCTTTCCTGATGCGATTAATACGGTCTATCCTGATACTCAAATTCAGCTCTGTATAATTCATATGGTACGCAATAGTTTGAAGTATGTCAGCTGGAAAGACTATAAAGCGGTTACAGCTGATTTGAAGAGAATCTACCAGTCAGTAACCGAAGATGAAGCGATACACGCTTTGGATGAATTTGGTCAGAAATGGGATGATAAATACCCTCAGATTAGCAAATCATGGCTGGCAAACTGGGTAAATCTCAACACCTTCTTTGCTTATCCTATGGATATTCGTAAAGCGATCTACACGACGAATGCGATTGAATCATTGAACAGTGTTATCCGTCATGCGACCAAGAAAAGAAAAATCTTCCCAACGGATGATTCAGTTAAAAAGGTGGTATATTTAGCAATTATGGAGGCAAGCAAAAAATGGACAATGCCTATCCAAAATTGGAAAGCTGCCATGAATCGCTTTAGTATCATGTTTGAAGAGCGTGTAACCAAGTATTTTTAAAACTGTATTTACACAGAATTATTTACACCCTCCTTAAATTCTAAGCTTAGCTTTGATTTCTTGTGCTTTTTTTAAATTTTGAGGTGTACCAATACCATATTCATAACAATGTGCAATAATTTTAAGTGCTTTTTGGTCACCCTTATCCGCATAGTAAAGATAATATTGAAAAGCCTGTTCAGGATCTTGTGCAACGCCCAAGCCATTCATATACATTTCACCTAATTTCATAGAAGCATGAGGCTGTCCCAAAGCTTCTATTTTTTTATACCAATATAAAGCCTTGCTATAATTTTGGGCTACAAATTCATTGCCCTGAAAATAAAGATCACCTAAACGTAACAATGCCATAATATCGTTTTGTGTCGCGGCTATTTCATAAAACTCAATGGCTTTCTTCATATCTTGCGCTGTCCCCAAACCTTTTTCATACATTTCAGCGAGTTGATATAAGACATCTGCACTCTCATTCTTTTTTAATAATTCATTAAAAATTTCAAATGCACGTTTTTCATTGCCCTGACTTGCCGTTTTATAGTCTAAAGCTAAATTATATTTTTCATAAAATGTATGATCTCGATCTTGATTAGGCTGTTTATCATTTTTCTTTGCCCAATATTTTATTCTATTCTCATAATCATTTCTTGTATAAGAATATTCAAAATCAATATCTTGTGTATTTATGATTTTTTGCTTCCAATAAGCTGACTGTGTTAAATCGACCACCGTACCAATACCAAATTTATACATCACCACCATAAACATTTGTGCTTCAGGATCACCTGCTTCAGCCGATTTTTTATACCATTTAAAAGCTTCTGTATTACTTCCTCGAACACCTTGGGCGTGGAAATACATCCATGCTAAAAATGGTGCTGCCTGATGATTTCCCTGTAAAGCTGACTTTAAAAACCAGTAATGTGCTATTTGATAATCCTTTTCAACACCTGCACCTTGTACATACATCCAACCCAATTGTGCCTGTGCAAAGGCATCATTTTTTTGAGCTAAACGCCAAATCCAATGATAAGCACCTTGAAAATCAGGACCTTGTCCATTGTTATAATAATAGGTTGCTAAACGAATTTGTGCCTGAGTATGGTCTTGATTGGCTGCCTTTTTATACCACTGTAAAGCTTCTGCTTGACTGATCTGAATAGGTTGGAAAAATTGATCAAAACCATCTTCTGCTTTGGGTTCAGCATATATAAATGGTTGTATGACCCAATTTAACATTTTTTTAAATGACGATTGTTGATCATTGAGATTGATATCATTTCGATCAGCCGTTTCAATTTGATCAGCCAACTCAAATTGTGCTTGTGCCTGCCCTCGAATCGCTTGCAAATAAATTTTATCAATCAATGGCTCAGGATATATGATGAGCATGACATCAAATGAAATCACGCTTACAAATAATGAAAAACATAAAATTCTTGACTTAATCAACATATTTTTCTAATTTCTATCATTAACTTTTTTTTAAATAAAAGCATTTAATAAGACAAAACTTTGTCAAATCCACAACTATGATTTTAAACTTAAAATGATCTGTCTCATATCTATATTTCAATGCAGAACTTATCAATATGACAATAATTTTTTATTTTAAATATCAACTTAAGGTCTTAAACGCTTTATTTATTGCACAATAATATAGCAAAAATTTTAGCTTATTTTCTTATATTTATATCTAAATATTTGAATTAGATAAAAATAATAAGCCTTATAAAAAAAACTTAGGATTAAGAAGAATTAAATATTAAAATATTCATGTTAGGATGCATCATCAGTGGATTACAAACACACTATTCACGTTTTAAACATGAATATGTGCATAGAATATTCAAACTCAGTAATATTAGGAGTTTCTGATCTTTATGAATCAGAGTTTTCAAATTGATGCCATGCGCGCATCAGCCACAGATGTGGTTTCATTACTCAAATCGTTAGCCAATACTGACCGTTTACTGATTTTGTGTCATTTGGTGCAACAAGAACTCAATGTTTCACAAATTGAAGAACAAACCAAAATTACACAACCTACGCTCTCACAACAATTAATGATGTTACGTAAAAGCGATGTTGTCACCACACGCCGTGATGGTAAACAAATTTATTATTCTATTAAAGATCCAAAGCTTAGCCTTGTCCTAAATACTTTATATGATTTGTATTGCCCGCATCTTTAGGCTTTGATGGACAATAATACTCAACTCGGCTTTTATTTAAATACACATTATTTTGATCGTGGTCATGATATGTTCAATACGTTTTGAAAAACGTCTAGCCCTATTCAATAAAATTTAGACTGTAATTCTTAGCATTTTTTCTGCATAATATATACATAAATGTGATATAGAGCGTTTTATGCCTACCAAGTCTCAGTCTAAATTGAGTAACATTCTCCCTGCATGGCAATGGCTTCAGCACTATACCCCTACAGCCTTTAGAGCAGATTTACTGGCTGCTCTGATTGTTATTGCCATGCTTGTACCTCAAGGTATGGCATATGCAATGGTCGCGGGGTTACCTCCAATTATGGGATTGTATGCCAGCATTCTTCCCATGATTATTTATGCTTTAGTGGGTGGAAGTCCGACCTTATCCATTGGTCCTGTTGCGCTCATTTCGATGATGACATTTGCAACTTTACAGCCCTTATATGAGGTGGGATCACCTGTTTATATTCAAGCTGCCTGCTTATTAGCAGTTTTGGTCGGTATACTTTCAACACTGTTTGGTATTTTCCGTTTTGGTTTTTTGATTCGTTTAATCAGTCATCCTGTGATTAAAAGCTTTATTATTGCATCAGCAGTCTTAATTGCTTTAAGCCAATTTAAATTTTTAGTGAACCTTCCATTAAAATCTGGAAATATCCTTGAATTTATTAGCTCTACGATTGAGTATATTCGCTTAATTCATCTACCTAGTTTAGCATTTGGTGGACTTTCTATTTTATTGTTAATTTATGCACCTAAAATACTTACTGCACTTTTTTCAAAACTAAATAAAAATACACTCAATTTTTTAAATAAAGCGATTCCTTTACTTTTGGTGTTTTTCTCCATTGCTTTTGTTCATTTTTTACACATCGAACAATTCGGTATTAAAACTGTAGGCGAAATTCCATCAGGTTTTCCACCCCTTGCTATGCCATTTTGGTCTTGGGATTTAGTGATACAACTCCTTCCCGGTGCAGCCATGATCACGATGGTCAGTTTTGTAGAATCTATTTCTATTGCACAGGCAACTGCATTTCAAAAAAGAAGTGAATTAAATAGTAATCAAGAACTTGTTGCATTGGGTTTAGCCAACTTAAGTGCTGGTTTTAGCGCATCTTTTCCTGTTACGGGTAGCTTATCACGTACCGTCGTCAATGCCGATGCAGGTGCAAAAACACCAATGGCTGGGGTGTTGTCATCTATTTTTATTGTGATTGTCAGTTTGTACCTAACAGGTATTTTTAAAGAATTACCTTTAGCGGTATTAGCAGCAACCATTATCGTATCTATTTGGAAACTGGTAGATTTTAAACCTTTCCTTGAAGCTTGGCGTTATTCTAAAGCAGATGGTATTGCCATGTGGGTGACCTTCTTCGGTGTACTTTGCATTGATATCTCAACAGGTTTAATCATTGGTATTATTTCAACCTTTATGTTATTGCTTTGGCGTATTAGCCGTCCTCATATTGCTGTCATTGGTTTAGTTGAAGGAACACAGCATTTTAGAAATATTTCTCGGCATGATGTATTAACCAGTGCCAATATCATTTCTATTCGAATTGATGAAAATTTAAGCTTCTTAAATGCCAATACTTTAAAAGAATTTGTGATTGCTGAGGTCAGTAAAAATGAACATTTACATCATGTTGTCATGAACTGCTCAAGTGTAAGTAATATTGACCTCAGTGCTTTAGAGGCTTTAGAAGACATTAATGCTGAACTATCTAAATTGAAAATTCAATTACACTTTTCAGAAATCAAAGGTCCTGTCATGGATCGTCTTAAAAGCTCTAAACTTTTAGAGGAATTAAGTGGAAATATTTACTTAACACACTATCAAGCGATGCATGAACTTGATGCTCAAACCTTTTGTTCTGTATGATATTGTATTATCAGGATAAATTTAACACAAATGGAATTCTTGATTTTAGAAAAATTCGTATATTTTTTAATATCTTATTTTTTATGTGAAAATGTTTCATTTTGTTAGAGCTTTTAGGTATAAAATAGTCCGCTTGTTTATCAATTTTAGCCCAGTTTAAGGCAACTCAGGTTTCAATATGTTCGCTGCCCTAGCACGTTTAAGTTTAGTCACACGTATTCTTATTGCCATAATACTTGGTTTTATTGTTGCATATCTTTTCCCAAATACTGCGGCTTATGTCAGTATTTTTGGGGATGTTTTTATTAAAGCATTAAAATCTGTTGCGCCGATTTTAGTGTTTGTTTTGGTGATGGCATCTATTGCTAACTTTAAAGTTGGTCAAAGCAATCATCAACTTAGACCTATTTTAATGATGTATGTGGTAGGTATGGTCTTCGCAGCATTAAGTGCAATTTTTGCTAGCCTCGCCTTTCCAAGTACTTTAATGTTTACCAGTGCAACTGATATCGCTTTACAACCTCCGGGTAGTGTTACGGAAGTTTTAAAAAATTTACTTTTAAGTTTTATTAGTAATCCAGTCACAGCGTTACATGAAGCAAATTTTATTGGCATTTTGGCTTGGGCTGTTGGTTTAGGTACTGCTTTACGCCATAGCTCAGAAACAACCAAACGCGTGATTACTGATGTTGCAGATGCCATCAATGCCATTATTCGTATTGTGATCAGTTTCGCTCCTGTTGGTATTTTTGGTTTAGTGGTTGCAACTTTTGCACAAGCAGGTTTAGAAACACTAGAGAACTATGCACATTTAATTATTGTATTGGTTGCGACGATGGCTTTTGTTGCTTTGGTCATTAATCCAATTTTAGTCGCTTTGGTGATGCGCCGTAATCCATATCCTTTAGTGTTTAAATGTCTAAAAGAAAGTGGAATTACTGCATTTTTTACACGTAGTTCTGCTGCGAATATTCCTGTAAATTTAGACTTAGCTAAACGCTTAGGCGTTGATGAGGCGACCGCAGGCGTTGCTATTCCACTGGGTGCAACCATTAATATGGCAGGTGCCGCAGTGACAATTACAGTCTTAACTTTAGCTGCTGTAAATACGTTGAATATTCATGTGGATATGACCACAATGATTATTTTATCAGTCGTTTCTGTGGTGACTGCATGTGGTGCTTCTGGCGTTGCGGGTGGTTCTTTATTGTTAATTCCTGTAGCTTGTGGCTTGTTTGGTATTCCAAGTGAAGTTGCAATGCAAGTTGTTGCCATTGGTATGGTCATCAGCGTACTCCAAGATTCAACTGAAACTGCGTTAAACTCATCTACTGACGTCCTATTTACTGCTGCCGTAGACCTTGCTAAAAAATAATCACCTTCTATACTGACTGAATTAAATTTTATTTGATTCAGTTTGTGACATGCCACTTCAACAACTTCCGCTTTGGGTGCAACTTGGTGCTTTTTTACTTGCACTCAATGCAGGTATGATCAATGTTATAGGCTTAATTACGCTGTTACATCAGTCTGTTTCACATATGACTGGAAATGCGAGTATGCTTGCCATTAGCCTTTTTAAAGGTGATATTTCCAGTATTATTTTCCTCATTTTAATTATTTTAAGCTATGTACTTGGCTCTAGTTATAGTGGGTTTATTCTAGGAAATAGTCATTTTAAAGTAGGTCGTCGTTATGGCTTACCTCTGAGTTTGATGACTTTGTTTATTGTATTGAGTTGGTGTTTTATTACCCATTATCCTCGTTATGGCTTACTTTGGGCATGTGCAGCAATGGGGATTCAAAATGCGATGGTCAGTCATTATCAAGGTGCGATTATTCGAACCACTCATTTGTCTGGTGTCTTAACAGATTTAGGACTTGCCTTAGGTTATCTTTTTCGTGGGCTGCAAGTCGAAAAAAAGCGCGTCATTTTACATTTATTGATTTTATTTGGCTTTATCTTTGGAGGAGTAATTGCCACAGCTGCATATCCTTATTTAAAATTAGATACCTTTCTAATTCCTGCACTGCTAAGTTTTAGCTTAAGTTGCATTTATTGGTTAATTTATTTTCGTATTCATTATCTTGTCAAGTGATAGTAGGTTGTTCACATGGTTAAAAATGCTTTAGCAGCTCAGTTATTAAAAGCGGGCTTAGTCGATAACAAAAAGGCAAAAAAATTGTCTAAACAGGCACAACATGAGCATCGTACAGGGCAAAATGATGATGCCCAAATCAAAGCAAAAATTGAACAAGATAAGCAAGAAAAAATTGCAAAAGACCAAGCATTAAACCAAGAAAAACAACGTATTTTAGATGAAAAAGCTTTAGTTGCAGCAATTATACAAATGATTGCTCAGCATAAAATCAAAGATACTGACGGTGATATGACTTATCAATTTATTGATGAAAGCAAAATTAAAAAAGTCTATATCAACCAACAAATTTATAATGCCTTAGTTGCAGGTAGTTTAGTCATCGCAAAAGAAAATACTAGTTATGCTTTCTTACCTAAAGCACTTGCTGAACGTATTAATGACAAAATGACAGGTTTTATTCTTGTGAATAATGCTGAAAATCATGAACAAACCACAGATGAGGAAGATCCATATGCAGCATATGTTATTCCTGATGATTTAATGTGGTAAACATTTTTTAGCTTTTAAAATGCACTCAATAACAAGATATCCAGCAAATGTCATATTTGCTGGTATTTTTAAATCAATGAAATTAAATACAATAAAAACAAACACAAAGCCTATTATAGATTTATTTTCAAAAAATCTTTTTCCCACAAAGTTTCTACATAATTTTAAGTTAAGCTACGCAAAATTACATAAATGGAACGTGTTTTCATGCTTTACACACAATATCGTACATTACAAAAATGGAAACTCAGCGGCTTAAGTTTTGCACTATTATGCATCAGTGCTCCAAGTTGGGCAGATTCAACTCCTCCTGAGCAGCCCTCAACAACAGAACCCATTCAAACTTTAGATACTTTATCTTTTCAAGCCAAAGCAATAGCTAAAGATCCTGATATTAGCGCAATAGCAAAAACGACCGTGACACGTGAAGAAATGCTCAAGTATGGGGATCAATCTGTCAATGATACTTTACGTCGTGCCGCAGGTTTTCAAATGCCTGCACCTGGTCAAGGTCCACGTGGCGGCGGCGGTGCATCAGGTATGCGTTTTCGCGGTGGTGCTGCACCTATTTTTCTGGTCAATGGTGAACCAGTACAAGGTGGACCACGTGGTGGTATGTCGATTGTCGATACACTTACACCCGACATGATAGAAAAAATAGAAATTACCAAACAACCTAGTGTGGCTTATGGGTCTGTCGCTTCAGGCGCAGTTATTAATATCATTTTAAAAGAACCTTTAAAAAATGCGCCTATTGGAGGAACTGTTCGTGCAGGTTACTCACTCGCAAAAGCTGGGCAAAATGATGAAGATAGAAAAAACCTTTCATTACAAATGGATGGTCGTGACCAATCATGGCTATATAGCTTTTCTGCCAATCAAATGTGGACAGATGCAACACGTATCACCCAAACACAAACAGCAAATCAAACACGTGAACAAAAGCGTGTCATAGAACAACGTTCAACCATGTTTGCTCCACGCGTAGAATATGAGATTGACAGTAAACAGAAAGTAGTTGGCGAAATTTTCTATCGTAAAAATGAAAGTGATGGCACACGTGGCGACCAGATTCAAAATGATGAAAATGAAAGCATACGTTTCAATACTCGTTATGAGCGTAAAGACCAAGGAGACTCAGATAAAGTTCGTTTTTCTGTTGAAAAACAAGATGAAACTGAGTCAACACGTGCTTTACAAAATAACAGTTATATTGATGAAACCATCAATGAATATGGTTTTGCCTACGATGGTGTACGTAAATTTGATGCTAAAAAACAAATTAAGTTTGGTTTAGACACACGTGCGAGTGAACTCGAAAGCAATATGACAGATGCTTTAGATGAAAAACGCTATGCACTTTATGCAGAAGGCAGTTGGCGATTTACAAATCGTCAAACTTTAACCTTAGGCGCGCGCCAAGAATGGTTAGATCGTTCAGGTTTAGTTGAATATACTGACCAACATTTTAGCCCTGTTCTAGCCCATCGCTTTGATTTCACTAAAGAATGGTCATTACAAACCAATATTAGCCAAGCATTTAGAAGTCCAAACAGTAACCGCCTGACTCCAACTGTAACACTTTCGACAGATGCTGATGCAGGTTCATTAAATAATCCTGATCGTGGCGGTAATCCTAATCTAAAACCTGAAAAAGTTACGGCTTATGAAACAACATTAGGCTATAACACGACTGCTGGTGGTATGAATATTACCGCATTTCAACGTGATATTGATGACTACATCGAAAAATCGATTCAACTTGAAGGTGATCGTTATGTAGAGCGTCCTTACAACCAAAATAATGCCACAACCTATGGTGTAGAAATTACAGGACGATATGCACTGAAGCAAACTGAGCAAGGGCATTCATTTATGCTCAATGGTCAACTTTCAACTGTACGTGCCAAAGTTGAAGATGAACAACACCATGAACGCCTTGTGAGTGATGTCGCACCTTATACTGCAAGCACAGGCATTTCATACAACTACCAACCTTGGCAACTAGCAAGCAGTATTAACCTAAACTATGTTCCTGAGTTTACACGTGCTTTAGAAAACCAAGCGTATGACCGCACAAGTAATGCACGCTTTAATGTTGATGTCAGCCTTACTAAACGTTTTCAACAAGGTTGGGCAACCACGCTCACAGGACGAAATCTATTAAGCACAGATTATAAAGAAAAATTAACTGACCAAAATACAGGTGCAATCTATCAAGCACGTAATAACCAAGCAATTCCATCTGTCATGCTTAGTGTTGAAAAGAAATTTTAATCCTTAAATTTCTTCGTTGAAGATTTTCCATCAAACACGAACTCGCACAATAAATAAAAAAACCGATGAATATTCATCGGTTTTTTGTTTTTGCTTGATGTTAAATAAAAAATTAAATGCTCAATAAACATCTCTTAAATAACGTTTTTGTTCATATAACTTTTCGTACTCAACTTTGCCTAAAATCTCTAATAACGCTTGGTCAACTTGCTGTGCCATTCCTTGCATACTACCGCATACATAAATTGCAGCTCCATCATTCAGCCATTGCTTGAGTAATTCAGACTTCGCATAAAGACAGTCTTGCACATATTTTTGTGCTTGCCCATCACGTGAAAAAACCCGATCCACTTCAGTTAAGACACCTTGTTGCTGCCACGCCTGAATCTGCTCATCATAAACCGTATCAAACTGTGCTTGACGCTCACCATAAATCAACCAGTTATGTTGTCTATTTAACAGCGCTTGTTGTCGAATATGAGCTAATAAACCAGCAATACCAGAGCCATTTCCAATAAAAATTGCGGCTGGAAAGTCTAAGTTTAAATGAAACGCAGAGTTTTGCCGTATACAAGCAGAAATAGACTCCCCTATTTGCAAACTGTGTGTCAATAAGCCTGAACCTAAACCTAAACCTTGCTCATGAACTTCCTGTCGCACCACCAATTCAAGTCTATTCTGCTCGACTAAACTCGCAATTGAATACTCACGGATAGGGTAATCTCGTACATCGATAGCATTATGACATTGAATTTCCACCAGATCACCAGCTTGCCACGACATATTTTCAGTATATGAAAATTCCAACTTAAACAGTGGATTACCTTGACTGCCCTGATTTAACAACTGACGAGAAGTCAATTTGAATGTTGACCATTTACGTTCAATATTTAAATCAACCAACTGAGTTTTTAACAAAGTTTGCAACTGCATTTGCCATTGTTTTAAATCTGACTGTTGCAACTGATTAACACAAATCATTTCAAATAAAGCGTGTGCTTGTTGCTGTTGCAACCAGTCCTGCAACACCGTGCCAAATCTACAAAAATGTTTATAGTGTCGGTCTCCCAAAGCCAAAATTGCATAATGATGTTGCGACAAATCTACAGCCGATTGCATCACCTTCCGATAAAACTGACGTGCTGTATCAGGTAAATCACCCTCACCATAGGTACTGACAATCCATAAAGATTGTAAACTTTTTTGCAAATCCGAAACTGTGATATCTTGAATATTCAATAAATAAGTTGAATAACCTGCTTGTTGCAGTTGCTGTTGTGTTTGTTTTGCCAAATTTTCAGCATGACCTGATTGACTCGCATAAACAATTAGATAATCAGATTGATGAGAAAAGTTTTTTTGTTTTTTGTTTTTCCAAATCAATAAAACGATTATAAACAATACAATAACCAACAAAATTGCCAAACACAGCAATACGCCTTCTACAGCTTGTGTCATTTTATCAACCTTAAATTGCAGCCCAAATCAACCACATGAACAACACAATACTTGAAGCAATTAAGACTAAATGTGTAATTAAACGTGTTTTGATACTCAAAAATAAAATAAAACCTGCTAACGATAAAATAGTAATCAAAATAGCACTAATATCAATGAGCCAACGCCACGCAGTACCCGAGTTTTTTCCTCGATGTAAATCATTGATCAATGAAATGGTTGAAGCAGGTTTACTACTGATTTCCATTTCGGCAGTGTCCAAAGTCACCCAAACATCGGATGAACCCGCGGGGCTTTCCAAATGAATCATAATTTCACCATCTAAGACTTCACTGCTCTGATAACGTCCAATCAAAGCATCCGCTTGTTGCTGGCGAATATAATTTAAAATTAAATCACTTGGATTCTCTTTGGCTTTAATCTCAGCTAATAATTCATCAGGTAATGAAATCGTACTGGTATTTTCTTTTTTGGCTGGCTCAAACCATTCAGGATGATTCAAAAAAATGCCTGTAATTGAAAAGAAAATTAAGACTAAAAAGGCAAATGCTGATAACCACCCATGCACATAGCGTGCATGGCGGTAAAAATCACGTTTTTGATACACGTTGAATATCTCTTTATCAATAACTTATATCGCTTAGTTCACTTTTTGAAAATTGAGTTTGAGTGCTCCAATTTCTTTTTGTGCAGCTAAAGTCTGTTGACTTGATTTTGCTTTTACATCTAAATCAAAAGTTTGATATGAATGCTCACCATGTTCACGTGAAGTTTCAATATGGATCTGATATTGTCCAGCAGCTACAGCACGTCCAGTATCATCTTTACCATCCCAAGCTAATTTATACTGTCCTGGTTGACGTGATGGTTTAGCAACGGCATCTAAATTGGTCATTTGACGTCCATAACGACGCCACCATACATAATTTGAGTTAATCCATTTGTCATCTTTACCCCAAACCGCAAGTGTACGCACAATTTTTTTATTCTCATCTGTTACCCAGACAGAAACATAAGGTGCTCTATATTTTTCCACTTCGAGTTTAGGAATCACCAAATCAATCACAGCTTGATAACCCGCAGGCCATTTTGCGCTTGCACCTGTTGCAACATTGACAAAATCAAGTTGATGATTAGCACTTTGAGTTAAATTTGACCAACCACTACTTTGATATATTTGACCACTTGCTGCAACCACTTGGGCTTCATAGCCGACCAATGCTTCAATGAGTTCTAAGCCTTGTTGTGGAGACATTGCTGCCAAAGCTGTTGCCAATGCATCACTGTCTGCCGCACATGTTCCAACCACAACACATTGTTCTACATGTTGCAAAGCTAGACCTGTTTTTGGGTCTAATAAATGGGACTGTCCTGCTAAATTACGATAACCTTTTCCACTAAAAGCCACTGCTTGATCATTTAATTTTAGAAACTGATCAGGTGCAGTATTATCAAAATGATTAAAAGCTGTTTGTACACCAATATTCCAAGCATCTTTTTGTGGTGCTTCACCCCAAACTCTTAAATCTCCACCAATATCAACTAAAATTCCTTGTATTGAAGGTACTGCTTGCTGTGCAGCCACTAAAGCGCGGTCAATAATATAACCTTTTGCATAAGCATCAGGAGCAAATTTTACATTTTCATCAATTTCAATATGCTGACTTTTTTCATCAAGCTTTACACTGTGTTCAGTTAACTGCGCCAATACTTGTTTTCTGGTTGCTGCATCTAGCTCCACAACACCATGACTTTTTTCCCATAAGGCAATAAGCTGTCCTAAACGAGCATCAAAAGCACCACAGCTTTGATGACGGATTTGCTCACAGGCTGCAATGACTTCAAATAATTCAGATGAAGCTTGAATACTTTTATTTTTATTTAATTGGCTAATCTCACTATCATCACGCCATGTCGATAAAATTTTATCTAAACGGGCAACTTCATTTTCGATTGCTGCAAAAGCCTTTTGTGCATCTTGTTTAGAACTTCCCATCACAATAACATCTAAAGATGTACCTAAAACATGATCACGATGAAATTGGTGGCGTTGCTGATTTACTTGGTCTAACTGACTTTCTAAATGAACATCTGAATTTGCTTGTGCTGTTATTGGAGAAATCAGCGTTAAAGCCATCACTAATGGTGAAAGTTTGAATGCCAAAGATTGAGTCATGGTTCTTTTTGCAGCAATGTTCAACATGCTGAAACTCCAAAAAATATTTTCACAAATAATATTGATAATGATATTTGTTATCAAGTACATTAGTGCAAATTTACAAACTATTTAATTTATGGAACTTAAACCATGAAACATTTGTTCAAAATTGCACTTCTTTCTGCTTTACCAATCATGGCATCCGCTCACACTGCTAGCCCATTTTTATTACCAGAACTCTTTGATAGCAAAGCTGCGCAAAATATTACTTTTCAAAGTGCAATCACTGTTGAGAAATTTTTTATTCCAAGTAATAACTTTAAAACCAGCTATGTCGTAACTGCACCAGATGGTCAACAAACGCAAATCAATGCAGCAGCTTCACTTAAACGTTTTAATATCGGTGAATTTGATTTAAACGCTGACGGTACTTATCGTATTCGCACTCAAGATGCTCAAGGAAATATTGGCAAATATGCACTGGTTGATGGACGATGGTTACGTGTTCGTCCTGTACGTGCCCCAATGCCAAACAATGAACAAAAACCAGCAGCTACGGAAACTAAAGCACCAATAGAACAAAAAACTGCTCAAATTCCTCGCGTTATTTCTGCAGATAAAGTTCCTGAAAATGCACAAATTTTAGAAGTAAAAAATAATATTATTGCTGAGAGTTATGTCACTAAAGGAAAACCATCACCAATTCCTACAGTCACAAACAAAGGTTTTGAAGTTAAATTATTAACACACCCAAATGAACTATTTTCAGGTGAAGCATTAAAAGGGCAAATTTTATTTAATGGTAAAGCTGTTGCAAATCAAGAAATTGACATCTTTAAAGGTGCAAGCAGCTATGAAACAAATGCTCAACGTGAACAACCACATGTCAAAACAAATGCTAAAGGTGAGTTTGAAATTAAGTTTGAAAAAGCAGGCATTTACCTCATTACAACAGCTTATCCAGAAGCAGATGAAGACAATCGTAAAAAACCACAAAGTGAAATTTATACTTATGGCTTAACGGTTGAAGTTACTGAATAAAAATATAACGTAAAGGAAGTTTCGGCTTCCTTTCTTATTTTAGAGTAGCATGAAAAAACCCGCCTTTAAGAGCGGGTTTAAAGTCATCAACTTGAACAGTGATGATTAAAACACGGCACAACAAGACCAGGGAAAATCTTTATCGCTTTGTTTTAATGCGGTTATTATCCCTAAAAAAACTTTGATCTACTTATCATTTTCAGCCATTTTTATGTCATTTTCTGACATTTTATTTACTACAGCAGCACAAAATACTTTTTCGGTCATCCCTGAGTCAGTGAGTGACTGTTTTTGACGCTCTAAAAACTGATTAGAGATCATCAACATAATGCTCGCTGTATTTAACTGTGCATTATTTTTTGAAATGTCTGCAATCTGTTGATATGCATTCATTCTGCTACAAAAAGCTTTCTTTTGTGTTGCTGCATCGACTTGATCAGACTCATCTAATATTTTTTTTGTAGCATTGACCTCTTGAGTATAATAAGCAATGCGCTCGTCATATTCTGCTTGTGTCAGTTTCTGATAATCTTGTGCAAAACTTAGATTTGAATGACTCAATCCACAGCACAAAAAAATCATTCCCCAATATTTTATTTTATTTATAGATTTAAAATGCATCGGCTTTCCATACATCCTCATAGTCATCAGCGTCGATCATAAAGCGAAAGCCCTGCTCTAAAGCTAAATATGGAATCGCATCTGGAAATATTTCTTCAAGCTCCTTTACGGTAACCAGTTCAAAATCATCTTGCTCAGCAGCTAATTCTCCACCATAAATAAACCATGCCACTTGATTTTCATCAGGTGCTTTACGCAAACCGACAATCGGTTCTTGGTTTAAAGTATGTTTGGCAATCGCAATCACATCTGTTTCATTTACTTTGATATAACGAGAATCAAATTCTTCACATACCAATTTTTGTTCTTCAATAAAATCTTGCAACATAAATATTCTACATCGTTCAGTTAGATTTCAAATTTTATGCATTTCATTCTAAATGCACAATGCAACTTGATGAAATAAAAATAGCAAAACCCCGAACATTCGGGGCTTTGCATCATTTAACGACTATATTGAACAGTTATTGCTGTTGATTATGTTTCTGTTGATCATTTTGCTGACGTTGCTGATCAGATTGCTGCTGCTGTTGTTTCTGATCATTTTGTTGGTTTGGCTGATTAGATTGTTGTTGCTGTTGATCATTGTGTTGGTTCGATTGGTTTTGTTGATTAGCCATTTTCATCATCTTCCTTTGCAATTTGGGGAATGCCGTATGAACAACGACAAAATCTACTTTAAAACTTTTTCCTCTTCGCACAAGCCAATAGATGTGTCATTTTCAGACAATGTAAAGCTTAAAATATAAACCCTTCAAATGTTGATGACTTTTAAATGACATAATTACTTTGGTTACCCAATCTTGCCAAACGTTATTATTTCTTTACATCATTTTATTTTATTGACATTTTATTCAGCAAATAAAGTACAAAAAACAGGCTTAATTTTTATCTTGCTCAACATTTTTAGAATAAAAATGATCATTTCTATCATAGAAAGAAATGTAATCCTGCATGATATGGAAGTTTTGCCAATCCTATAATTTTTCTTGGTCTGATTGACTGTTCATTTGTCATACACAGATTGAGCAATTCGGTCAATCTCATGCTGAATTTACACGCAATGCATTTCAGCATGAACTTTTAAAAACCCTGCTCTAGTATCAATATACTTTGTCATTGATTTCAAACAGTCTATTCTAGATTTTATTATTTTCTTCAAATCAATAAGATCAACAACAAAATTATTGAAATTTCATGCTCCTCACAAATCATGACTATTTTTCAATTCATTCAACTTTGATGAGCCATATGCGTTAGATAACTTTAAATCGAATTTAAACAAAATAAATAAAAATTAAATATTTAGAGAAATAAAAATAAATAAAAATTAAATATTTAGAGAAATAAAAATAAATCAGTACCAATAAATACACAAAACTGTAATACCTAAAAATGATGACAAAATACATTTTTCAAACTTATACTTTCTCATCTCTCTAGAAATTAAATTTTTTATATTTTTCAAAAATAAATCAAAAGTTTAACTTGATTAAATTTTAAAAACCCAGAACTGATCTATAAAACTTTTAAAAAAAACCGTCGCTCTAGGTTATAGTTACATAAATCAAATCAACAGTTTTGGTCAATTCGGTTTAAACTAAATCAACTTTAAAAAATAGAAAATTTGTCATATTTTAACATTGTTATTTAGCAGCAAAATTCTCAATATATAGCGCATAGTCGGTATGTGACTTCTGCACCAATTAAAACAATTTATAAAATAGATGTAGAAAAATATGCCATAATACGCAAACTTTGCAGCGATCTTGCAAAGATTTTTTGCAACTTTTAAATTGGAGCAGGCTCAATGAGTTCGACCATTTTGGTCATTCACGGACCAAACTTAAACTTGCTAGGAAAGCGCGAACCAGAAGTCTATGGTCACCTTACTTTAGAAGATATTAATCAGCAGCTCATCGCTCAAGCACAAAAGCTCAATATAACACTAGATACTTTCCAAAGTAATTGGGAAGGTGCCGTTGTAGATCGTATCCATCAAGCGCAGCAAGAAGGTGTGCAGTTTATTATTATTAATCCTGCTGCACTCACTCACACTTCTGTTGCAGTACGTGATGCATTATTAGGTGTCGCAATTCCTTTTATTGAAGTCCACCTATCAAATGTTCATGCTCGCGAAGCATTTAGACATCATTCATATTTATCAGATAAAGCCGTTGGCGTGATTTGCGGTCTTGGAGCAAAAGGCTATTCCTTTGCTTTAGATTTTGCAATCGAAAAAATTCAATCTTCAACTCATTCATAACATTAGGAATACGAATCCATGGATATTCGCAAAATCAAAAAGCTCATCGATTTGATGATCGAATCTGACCTTCAAGCGATTGAGGTTAAGGAAGGAGATCAATCGATTGCATTGACGCGTCGTAATCCTGTTGTTGCTGGTGGTGTTATACCTGTTGCAGCAGCACCTACTATTGATGCACCAGTTGTCAAAGCTGCTGCTCGTGGTGCTGTAGAAACTTCTCCAATGGTTGGCGTTTTCTATGCTGCACCAAATCCAGGTGAAGCACCTTTTGTTAATGTGGGGCAAACGATTTCTGCAGGTGAAACCTTAGGAATCATTGAAGCAATGAAAATCATGAACCCAATTGAAGCAACTCAAAGTGGTGTGATTGAAGAAATTTTAGTAAAAAATGGTGATGTAATCCAATTCGGTCAACCTTTATTCCGCTACCGCGCGTAATCGCTAGGGGGTTGATATGTTGCAAAAAGTTTTAATTGCAAACCGAGGTGAGATTGCGCTTCGCATCACTCGTGCTTGTAAAACTTTAGGAATCAAAACCGTTGGTATCTACTCTGATGCTGACAAAGACTTGATGCATTTACGTTTTGTAGATGAAGCTGTATGTATTGGTCCAGGTGCGAGTAGTGAAAGCTACTTAAATATCCCTGCGATTATTACTGCCGCAGAGATTACAGGCGCAGATGCGATCCATCCTGGTTATGGATTCTTGTCTGAAAATGCTGAATTTGCTGAAATCGTTGAAAGTTCTGGGTTCATTTTCATTGGACCTCGTCCCGAACATATTCGCCTAATGGGGAATAAAGTTTCTGCAATTATGGCAATGCGTAAAGCAGGTGTTCCAACCGTACCAGGTTCTGCTCATGCAGTGACACCAAATAATGCGCTTGCTGAAGCGAAAGAAATAGGTTTTCCACTCATCGTAAAAGCAGCATCTGGCGGTGGTGGTCGTGGTATGCGTATTGTAGAGCGTGTAGATACCCTACTCGAATCTGTTCAAGCTGCTCAACGTGATGCTGAAATGTGGTTTGGTGATGACACCGTTTACATGGAACGCTTTTTACAAAAGCCACGTCATGTTGAAGTACAAATTTTAGCTGATGGTAATGGTCACGCTGTACATCTGTATGACCGCGATTGCTCTTTACAACGCCGTCATCAAAAAGTGCTTGAAGAAGCACCAGCACCTGGTTTACCTGAAGAAGCGCGTGCTCATATTCTTGAAGCTTGTGTCACTGCATGTAAACTTATGCAATATCGTGGTGCAGGTACTTTCGAGTTTTTATTTGAAGATGGTGAGTTCTTCTTTATTGAAATGAATACTCGTGTTCAAGTAGAGCATCCTGTTTCTGAAATGGTGACAGGCATTGATATTATTGAACAACAATTACGCATTGCAGCAGGTCTTGGTCTAAATCTTCAACAAGAAGATATTCATGTACAAGGTCATGCAATTGAATGTCGTATTAATGCAGAAGATCCTTCATCATTTTTACCATCACCAGGTAAAATTGAAAGCTTCTATGCACCAGGTGGTGCAGGTATCCGCTTAGATTCTCATATCTATCAAGGATATAACATTCCACCTTATTATGACTCAATGATTGCAAAACTCATTTCTCATGGTAAAGATCGCGATACCGCGATTGCACGCATGAAACAAGCACTTGATGAGATTATTCTGACTGGAATTAAAACCAATATTCCTTTACATAAAGACTTAATCTTACAAGATAAAAAGTTTTGTGAACAAGCAATGGACATTCATTACCTTGAAAAACATTTACTTAAACAAGTACAAGGTCATGAAAATGATGCTTAACTTTTGAGTAAGTAAATAAAAAACCTCTTGAATTCAAGAGGTTTTTTATTGCTATCTGTTAAGGTAAAACACGATTTAAGGTTGCAAAGCATTTATCTTCTTTTTCAGATGCACAGAATTTAATGGTATTTTCATTTTTCCAACGTACAAAATACTGAGAAACCTCACCCGCCTGATTTTCTTGATAACCAGAGCAATCTACCTGATTATTTTCATATTTAATCTGCATAATTAAAGCAGGTAGCTTTTCTTTTGTATTATCTGGAGACGGTTGATAATCAAATAAACCGATTGACCATTCTTTACCGCTATTGACCACGACTTCATTGCCACCACGAAAATTGTAATACTCTACACATTTTTTATTATTTGGAATTTCCATTCCCCATAATCCTAAAATCTCAGGACGTGTTGAAATACGAATTGTATTTGCAACTAAGGGAGTAATCACTTGACTTGCGGCAACAGGTGCTGTTGAATTCGTCTCAGCAAAAGTAAAATTTGATGTGCAAATCAATAAAGGAATTAATAATAATGTTTTCTTCATATCCGAAAGCGTACCACAATTTATTTACATTTAAACTAACATATTTTGCTAATAATGCATGTAAAAATAACCATATATGAACAATCTTTTAAAAAAAATTCTTCATTTAGTTCAACCTCAAAAAAATGTGTTTTGCTACAACAAAATATTGAATATGTATAGGAAAATTAAGATTTCTATGAAATACTTTATTCAAACTTAACAATTCCATAAAATAAATGTGTAGTTATACACTTTTGATATTATAGGGTCCTGAATTGTCTGTATTTACTCAAACATTTCAACATAGTGTCAAACAACAAGTTAATGCTTTTCTGATTGTTGCAAGCATCGTCTTCATTTGCGCCTTATTTGGTATTTTGGCACGCCCTTTATTTTTTCTTTCGATTTGCTGGCCTGCAAATGCTGCACTTTTAGGCTTATTTCTTCGCTTTAAATCGCTGAATAATTTAGGAGGTTGGACAGGCGCATTTACTGCTTTTATGCTTGCAGATCTACTCACTGGCAATACATTTCTCATTACTCTGTTACTGACCATTGCAAATTTATTAAACCCTTTGGTTTCTTTATCCTTAATTACCTTATTTAGACTCAACTATAAAGAATACAATAAGGGACTGACTTTTTTATATTTATTTATTTTATGCTCGATTGGAGGTTGTCTAGCAAGCCCTGCTTTTGCTGCACTCACATTACCTTATATCGATAATACATTTATGACCCTTGAGCGTGTCTGGATTGATTTTGGAATGTGGTGGTCAGGTGAAATTTTAAATATGATTGCATTTTTACCTATTTTATTGGCAATACCTGACAAACAAACCTTCCATGATGTGATACAAAATATCAAACTCAAAGGACTGCCATTTCAGATTTTTCTTCCTCTTATTGCTGTCATTATTTCGGTCAGTTTAACGCATTTTTTTATCGGTCCAGGGGCACTCATGTTCCCCATTGCTGCATTGGTTTGGGCATCATTAACTTATAATTTGTTTTTTATTGCATTAATTAATTGTGTCGTTTGCATGTTGCTTAATAATACCTTAAGCGAATTTTACATTCATCAATCGTCTAATGCTTTTTTAGCGACCTCTATTTCAATCCGAATGGGTTTATTTATGTTAGCTCTTGGACCACTTACATTGGCAATTATTAGTTTAAACCGTCAAAAACTTTATCAGCAGATTTTATATCTTGCAAATCATGATAGTTTAACAACAGTTATGAATCGACGATTTTTCTATGAGCAAAGTGAAGATGTTGTTGGTTCAACCACAAAAATACAAACCGAAAAAACCATTACGGTTTTATTATTAGATCTTGATCATTTTAAAAAGATTAATGATCAACATGGTCATTATAATGGTGATATCGTACTTAAAACCTTTACACAAAGAATAAAAAATATTTTAAGAGAAGACGATTTATTCGGTCGATTAGGTGGTGAAGAATTTGCTATTTTATTGAAAAATGTCAATTTAAATCAGAGTATTATAATCGCAGAAAGAATACGTGAAATTATTCAATCCACCCCTACAGCTTTGGATAATGGTGAACAAATTTATATTAGTGTCAGTATTGGTCTAAGTTTTGAAAAACTTCCTTATGCCTTACCATTTCAACAATTAATTAATCGTGCAGATCATGCTTTATATCAAGCAAAAGAAAAAGGTCGTAATCAAATTTGTTTAGAATCAAATTTAAGAACGATTACTTAAACGAAACTTTACTCTAAATGCCTTATTATTAATTCGATCAAAAATCATATTCTCCTCACTATTTTTAACATACATTTTTTATATTAATGCCAAATATATCACACAAATAAAATCATCATACGAATAAAAAAAACAAATCAATAAAAAGCAAAATATAACAAAAAGATCAATTCTGATTTTTGTGAAAAATCATAATGAATATGCTTTCATTTTAAGCTATAACTAGGATGAGTATATTTATTATTCACTCATTTTTTGAAAAATTTATCTGATACTTTAGGAGAGTCACCATGTCATATGAACATATTCTTGTCCCAATGGATGAATCCCCTATTTCTTATGCAGCATTACAACATGCTGAAGAAATTGCCCTCAAATTTAGCTCTAAAATTACCGTGATTAGCGTATTAGCACTTGACCCTATGATCGGTGTTGATTTTTATCAAATTGCACCTTCAATTACTGAATATGTACTTGCTGCTGAAAAAAATGCGCAAGCACGTATCAATGAAGTAAAAGAAACACTTTTAGCTCATGGTATACAACAGGTTAACACTAAAATTGTACGTGAGGTGTCACCTGCCACGGGAGTTTTAAATACCTTAAATGAAATTGGTGCGGACTTAATTATTATGGGTTCTCATGGGCGTAAAGGATTAAAAAAATTTGTTTTAGGCAGCGTAGCCCAAGAAGTATTAGGTGAAAGTTTTGTTCCTGTTTTGATCGTTAAACAATAGAATATTTTCTCTTTTACTTTAAAATTTGCATGCTGTTTCACATTAATTTTAAATTAATTTTTAAAAGTGTAAATACAGGATTGGCGTGCTTTAATTTATGTGTTAATTATTTAATAAATCAAGAAATAACGATAACGGAGAAATTTAAATGGCTTACCAACATATTTTAGTTCCAGTAGATGGTTCTCAAATTTCCTATTCTGCTGCACAACAAGCAATTTCTATCGCAAAAGCATTTAATTGCCAACTCACTGCTATTAGTTTAGTCGCAGAAGATCCATTTTCAGGCGCAGATTTTTATTATAATGCGTCAATGATGAAAGAATATTTAGAAGAAGCCAATAAAAATGCACTCAAAGCTCTTGATCACGTCACACAACTTGCAACAGCAGAAGGAATCAGCATTCAGACCCAAGTGGTCAAAGGTTATGTTTCATCAGAAACAATTATTGAAACCGCTGAAAAGTTGAATATTGACTTAATTGTTATGGGTTCACATGGTCGTCGAGGCTTTAAAAAATTCTTCCTCGGTAGTTTTGCTCAAGATGTATTAGGACAAACAACATTGCCTGTTTTAATTGTTAAAGAATAAAAACTTGTCGTGATAAAAGCCTGCTTTTGCAGGCTTTTGGCTGATATAAAATATAAAAATCTTAATTGATTGCGATAACCTTCACCAGAATCGTTTGTGTTTCTTCAAAATCATCAAAAATTTGCTTCCGTATTAACTCTTTAGATTTTACTTTAAAGTCATGATGCTGATATTGAATGATATTCGGAATTTGATCAAAGTATTGGCTACCTGCTTCTAAATTTTCTTCAAATAGTGGCGTACCAAGCTGATAATCTTTACTCTTCAAAACTACATATTTAACGGTGGTTTTCATAAGCTACTCCCTATTTTCATGCCCTTTATTTTTAGTTATAACAGCTTTTGAAGAACAATAAAGGACTTTATAGCGTAAATTGTTTACTATTTCCGCGAATGATCATTTACACATAGTTGCTTCAAAATTTTAAAATGATCATTCACTGTAAAATTCACAATTTATTCATAGCTCGATTATGATACTCACAGTCCCCAATTCATGATAACGTTCTCTCATTCATCTATTTTTATATTTCAATAATTGAAATAAAAGTAAAATCTTATGTATTTAACAAAATGTTGTGCTGAGCTTCAATCCAAAAATCTACAAATAGCCTTTATTGAAAGTGCAAGTTCAGGATATTTAACTGCACAGTTTTCCATTTATAAAGATCGTGGTGCAAATATTTTATTGGGTGGCTTGGTCAGTTATGACCCTTCCATTAAAGTTAAAATATTACATATAGATCCACTACTTATCGAAAAATATAGTGCAGAATCTATAGAAGTTACCACCGCAATGGCGGTGCAAGGTAAAGTTTTATTTGAGCAAGCAGACCTCATCATCAGTTGTACTGGACTATTAAAACATGGAGGCAGTGAGTCTATAGCAAAGCCTGTTGGTACTTTTTTTATCTGCATTTATGCTTTTAATCAAAAATATCATTTTCAGTATCTGATAAATGGAAGTGCCGAAAGTAAATTGCAACAATTAACTGAATTTGTTGCAAAAGAAATTCTTCATCTTATTCAATAACAAATATGCGAACTTTAATACAATTTAAAACGGCAAATTTGCTAAGAATTGTTCACTTTTCAGCATGAAAGCGTTAAATTTAACATATTCTCTACAGAGATATAACAATCATATGAAGATGGGTAAATTTATGAAACTTCAATTGGCTTTAGTGGCTACAGTTGCATTATTCACAGGTTGTGCAGGTTCTTATCCTGAACGAGTTGTGACTAAAGGACCATTAATTTGTGAGACTGGCGAGATTTGCCCTGAACTTGCAATGCGTTGGAATGATGAAAAACGTGATGGTTTTAAAATTGTCGCTGAAATTAATAACCCAACAAAATATGATATTAAACAATTTGAGTTTTTAGTGGATGGGCAACCTTATACTTATTCAACAATTAATGCGACTCAGTATAATGAACAAATTTCTTCAAACTCGATTATTGTTCCTGTAAGCTTCTTAAATTCTTTCCGTAATGGTAAAGAAATTTCACTTAAACTTGTTACAGATCAAGGTGATATTGAGCGTTCTATCTTAAAAGCAGATGGTCAGCAATCTTCTGCATATTTAACTTTCCTAAAAGGTTATACAGGTCAACTGCCTCAATAAGTTATTTATAGATTGAAATAAAAAACCAGACTCAAGGTCTGGTTTTTTTACACTTAGATACTGATCAAATCATTTAGGCTCAATCGGTTTAAATGGTGCGATCACATCAGCATTTTGTGCACGATGACGCATAAAATGATCCATCAAAACAATCGCTAACATCGCTTCAGCAATTGGTGTCGCACGTACACCCACACAAGGATCATGACGACCTTTGGTCAATACATCTGTATCTTCACGATCTATATTAATGGTTTTACCCGATGTTGTAATTGATGCTGTTGGTTTTAAAGCAATAGCAACACGTATCGTTTGACCTGAAGAAATCCCACCTAAAATCCCACCTGCATGATTTGCAAGGAAACCATCCGTCGTTAATTCATCACGGCTTTCATGACCAAACTGACCAGCTACAGCAAAACCATCACCGATTTCAACACCTTTGACCGCGTTGATTCCCATCATAGCATGCGCAATATCTGCATCTAAACGATCAAATACAGGCTCGCCCCAACCCACAGGAACATTTTCAGCAAGGATTTCAAGCTTTGCACCGCAACTTGTGCCTTGTTCACGTAAAGAAGTCACTAACGCTTCGAAACGTGGCACAGCATCTACATCACCACAGAAAAATGGGTTGTTTGGGACTTCATTCCAATCCAGTTTTTCAACAACTTCTGTTCCAATCTGAGTCACATGCCCACGAACCAAAATACCGAATTTTTCAGCAAGGAATTTCTTGGCAATTGCACCCGCCGCAACGCGCATAGCAGTTTCACGTGCGCTTGAACGACCACCACCACGATAATCACGGAAACCGTATTTATGGGTATAGGTATAATCTGCATGACCAGGACGGAAAGTTTGGGCAATATTGCCGTAGTCTTTCGATTTTTGGTCAGTATTACGAATGAGTAAACCAATTGGTGTACCTGTTGTTTTACCTTCAAAAACCCCTGAAATGATTTCTACTTCATCAGGTTCTTTACGTTGGGTTGCAAACTTAGACGTTCCAGGTTTGCGGCGGTCTAAATCTTTTTGTAAGTCTTCAGCAGAGAGTTCTAAGCCTGGTGGCACACCATCTACAATCGCCATCAAACCTACGCCGTGAGATTCACCACAAGTCGTTACACGGAAAAGTTGTCCAATACTATTACCTGCCACGCTCATGACTCCTTAAGCTTGAATGGATTGAATAAATAAATCACGGAAAGTACGACATTGTTCAGCTGTTAAAGCAAAAATACCTGAACCGCCTTTTTGGAACTGTAACCAATAAAAATCAATCGTATTAAAGTTTTGTTTCATTGCCCATTCAGAGTTACCTACTTCAATGACAATTAAACCATCTTCCGTTAAGTAATCAGCCGCCTGAGCCAACATTTTACGAACTAAATCTAAACCATCTTGACCTGCTGCAAGCGCAAGTTCTGGTTCATGGTGAAACTCTTCAGGTAAATCAGCCATATCTTCCGCATCTACATAAGGCGGATTAGACACGATCAAATCATATTGATTTTCAGCAGGAATTTTAGCAAATAAATCTGATTCAAGCAGTGCAACTTGGTATTGCTTATTATGATGTTCCGTATTAATTGAAGCTACTTCTAAAGCTTCTTTAGAAATATCCGTCGCATCAACTTCTGAGTCTGGGAATGCATACGCCAATGCAATGGCAATACAACCTGAACCTGTACACATATCTAAAATACGTTGTGGCGTTTTCGGATTGGTATTTTCAGGTAAATTGTTGACGCCTTCACGAGCTTGACCATTTTCATCCAAACAATATGGCGCAAAACGATTTTGAATCAATTCAGCAATCGGTGAACGTGGAATAAGTACACGCTCATCGACATAGTAAGGTTTGCCATCAAAATAAGCTAAATTCAACAAGTAAGAAGTCGGTACTTTTTCATTAATACGACGTTCTAATAAGCTTAAAAATTCAGCCTTTTCGCTTGGCAATAATTTAGCATCTAAAATTTCAGCGTCCGCATTCCACTCTAGCGACATGGTTTGTAAAACCAATGCAGAACTTTCTGCAAAATAATCTTCTGTACCCTGACCTAAATGTGCATCATATTGACGTAATGCTGTCACCCCAAAACGAATAAAATCACGAATTGTTACGAGGTTTTCAGCAGCTTCTTGTAAATGTTCAGCGCTAATAGTCGGTCGATCCACTTAAGGTCTCTCCAAGGTCAAAATATTAAAACTGCTTAATGATACCTTGTTTTGTTTACATTTATAATGCTTTATCAAGCGATGTATAAAAATCAACGATATTTGTATGCTTGTTTTTCTAGCAGATCTGCCTGAGCTTGTGTTTTTTTCATTGCACAAAAATAATATTTACTTGCATGTCCAACAGAAAGTTTTACATTGTTTATTAAACATTGTTCATCACGGAAGGTGAGCCAGTTTTTATTGACTTTTTCTTGTTCTTTACGTTTTTCTTTAGCCAAAGCTTTAACATGAATATCGGCAAAATATTCATAACGTTTCGTTTGTTGTTTAAGTTCCGCCTTCATACACAATGCAGCCTGTGCAGTTGAATCTTGTGTTTGGCTCATACAATTCAAATATTCTGCGCTATATCCCATTGCATGACTCACAGACATTGCACCAAACAATATACCAACGCCCCATCCCCAAACAGCTAATTTCATCATTGCCCCCAAAGAACTGTATTTTAAAATATTTATTATTGAATAAAAAACACATCTTAAAATACTTGGAAAAAATTGCAAAGCAAAATTAGAATAGATCAGAAATAGGAATGTCTAAGATCATACATATAAAAAACTATTTTACAGCTAAAAAATGTTTTTCAGCGACTAGCTTAATTTTTATCCCTCGATAAAAACGCGTTAAACTATCATCAGATTTTGTTACTTGATCAAAAAATTTATCTTGCCCAATTAAACGAGTATAGGTTTTATAACCAATTTCTAATTTATCTGGGTTTTTACCTGCTTTTTTAAAATCTTCAATCATGTCATTTAATGTTTTTAAATTTAATTCGCTCATCAAGAAAATACCTTTAACTTTTCTTTGTTTTAACACGAATAATTTGCATTTATATGACAATAGGCTCAAATTTAAACTTGATTTTTAGCAATTTTTCCTCCATCTATAAATATAAATCATCGGCTTGGTAAGTTTAAATGAGTTATAAACACAATAACCTAATGGCAATGCGCCAAAATTTCTGGAACGATACAGAGACAGATTCTGTCCAATTAGAAAAGTTATTTTTACAGAACATTTTAGCTGAACATGGTGTATTTAATGCGCCAACTCTAGAAGATGTAAAATATTTTTTCTTTAGTTTACCAAGTATTATCATCATTAAAGGTTATGCTTTAGGTTTTAGTCACAGTGCCATCCAAAGTATGATCACGCAATATATCCACGAGAATAAGGTACGTTTAATGCAACATGAAACACTCAAAATCCAATATCGTATGTAAATATAAAGTTTGAATTTACATGTAGTGTTTAATATCACATATATTGTATTGAAAACATACAATATTGGTCAGGTAAAACTATTTTAATACGTGGATAGCATGTAATATGTTGCACACTATGTTGTATGCTCAATCGCTTACTTTAAGGATTTAATCTTCATGTCAGATCAGAATGATAAGCTTAAACAGTTAAAAACATCTTCCATGGACAGACGCTTATCAATTGCCAAAGCCTCTTTGTTAGCAGGATCTCGTTGGGCTGCTTCAAGTGCAAGTTCAATCTTTTCAAGTGAAGAAGCAAAAGAAAAGAAACGTAAAAAAGCAATGAAAGAGCAAGCTGAATATTTAGTTTCTGAAATAGGCAAGCTTAAAGGTTCAATTGTCAAAATTGGACAAATGATGGCACTATATGGTGAACATTTTCTACCTGAAGAAATCACACAAGCTTTAAATACCTTAAATAATCAAACTGTTGCTTTGGCTTGGCCTGCGATAAAAGAACAATTAGTGAGTCAGCTAGGTTCCAAACTCGATGACTTAACTATTGATCATGAACCGATTGGTACTGCATCTTTAGCACAAGTTCACCGCGCTACTCGTAAATCTGATGGCTTAGAACTTGTTTTAAAAATCCAATATCCAGGTGTGGCTGAAGCGATTGATTCAGATATGAGCTTATTTAAAAACATGCTCAAACTCACACGAATGGTGCCACAAACTCGTGAATTTGATCAATGGTTTGATGAAGTACGTGACATGATGCATCGAGAAGTTGATTATCATGTTGAAGCGGCAACCACACGCCGTTTTGCTGAGCGACTACAAAACGATGCACGTTATGCTGTACCTCAAATCATTAATGACTACTGCACAGACCGCGTTTTATGTATGACTTTTGAACGCGGTGTACCAATTAACAGCCCTGTGATGTTGTCTTTACCACAAGAGCGTCGTAATGCTTTAGGTGAAGCTTCTTTAGAAATTGCCGTGCGTGAAATCTTTGAATGGGGTGAAATGCAAACTGATCCAAATTTTGGTAATTATTTAGTACGTTTGGGCAACGGCAAAGATATTAAAGATAAAATTATTTTACTGGACTTCGGTGCAATTCGTCAGTTTGATGCTCAACTTCTGCAAGTTGCACGCAATCTGATCAAAGCAGGTTACAACCATGATGCAAATGCAATGGTTGATGCTATGACTGGTTATGAGTTTTTTGATGGCATGCCTGCAAGTATTAAACCTGATATGGCAAAAGTATTTTTATTGGCGACAGAAGCATTTAGTTCGCCTATCAACAATCATGATTTACCTAAAGGCGTTATGGATGAACATAATCGTTATGATTGGAAAAAAAGCTTATTACATAGCCGTGTAATGCAGCAAGCCTCTAAATCTATGGCATCGCGTTATTTCAGTGTTCCACCTAAAGAATTTATGTTTATTAGCCGTAAATTTATTGGTGCTTATACCTTTATGACAGTCATAGAGGCGAAGACCAATGTCCGCAAAATGATCACTCCTTTTATATAAAATCGGGATAGATGACTAAAATGGCAAATTTTTCAAAAATGTCATTTTAGTCAATACCCAACATTTGTTGGTTTTTATAAAAATAAAATAATAATAAAATACAAATACTTAAATTAAAATATTTTTATCTATTTCCACTTATCTACTTCACTCTACTTCGTCAGCTTTGACATAGTTTTTTATAAAATGGCATGTCAGGATAGTTTGTATACCACCACAAAAAACTAGGTATTCAAATGACCAACATGGTAAATAAAGCTCAAGGCTTGGGCTTAAATCTCATTACAAAAATTGCGGGAAGCGAATTATTAGACCAATTAAAACTTCGTAAATTTGTTGAAAAATCATTGTATCAGGGGTCTAAAGTTGGATTTAAAACGCTCTCAGCTTCACAAAAAGCGTTTAAATCAAGCCCTGAAGTTAATAAACAGCGCTTACCTACACAAAATAAAAGTTTATTTGACTTAAATTTAACTGAAGAACAGCAAATGACTGTAGATGCAATGTCACAGTTTGCATCTGAAGTCCTTTATCCCCTTGCTCACCAAGCTGATCAAAATGAAAAATTTCCACAAGAATTATGGCAACATAGCCTTGACTTGGGGATTAATTATTATGCTTTGCCAGAAGCTTTAGGTGGTGTTGCGACTGAACAAAATATTTTAAGTAATGTGTTAATTGCAGAAAGCTTAGCCAAAGGTGATTTTTCATTGGCTGCGGGCTTACTTTCTACTTTCAGTACAATCAACGCCATTACGCTTTGGGGTTCAGCACAAACTCAATCTACTTATTTACCTGCTTTTGCAGAAGATCCATCTCTTCAAGCAACTTTTGCAGTACAAGAAGCAACACCTGCTTTTAATCCTTATCGTTTAAAAACTAAAGCAATATCTCAAAATGGACAATTTACCATTGATGGAGAAAAAACACTGGTTTTATTGGGCGAAACTGCTGAAATTTTCATTGTGAGTGCTGACTTCAAAGGTCAACCAGATGTTTTTATTGTTAAACGTGATGCCAGCATAAGTTACAAAAAAACTCCTGCTATGGGTTTGAAAGGCACTGAAACCGTCACATTAAACTTTAATAAAACTCCTGCCTTACGTTTAGGTGATGATGACTTTAATTACACTGCCTTTTTAGATTTGGGTAATTTAATGTGGTGCGCTTTAGCTGTCGGCACGTGTGAAGCAGTGAAAAACTATTGTGTGCAATATGCCAATGAACGTACAGCTTTTGGTGAGCCAATTTCACACCGTCAAAGCGTCGCTTTTATGATTGCAGATATGGCGATTGAAATTGATGCAATGCGCATGTTGGTTCTCAACGCGGCTAGCCTTGCAGAAGCAGGAAAACCATTTCACCGTGAAGCTTATTTAGCACGTCTTTTATGTGCTGAAAAGTCCATGCAAATTGGGACAAATGGTGTACAAATTTTAGGTGGTCATGGTTTTACCAAAGAGCATCCTGTTGAGCGTTGGTATCGCGACTTACGTGCTACCGCAATTTTACAGTCTGGCTTACATGCTTAATCAACAATAACTCAGGAAAATCATCATGAATTTACAAAATCCTAAAAAATTTAAAATGTTGATTGATCAAGCACATGAAACTGCATTGAACGTCTTACGCCCTCTTTCTCGCAAATATGATAAAGCAGAACATGCCTATCCAAAAGAGTTAGATATGCTCGCATCTTTACTTGATGGCATGAATGATGGCGGTGATGGTTTAAATGCAGGTGCAGCCATCAATAAACGTGGTGATCAGGACAATAGCAATAAAAATGGTACCAATATGTCCACTGCTCTAGGCATTATTGAAATGTGCTATGGCGATACAGGTTTATTATTATCTATGCCACGTCAAGGTTTAGGCAATTCTGCGATTGCGGCTGTTGCTAACGATGAACAACTTGAACGCTTTAAAGGGACTTGGGCAGCGATGGCGATCACAGAACCAGGCTGTGGCTCTGACTCTGCTGCCATTCGTACAACTGCAACCAAAGATGGTGATGACTATATTTTAAATGGTGAAAAGATTTTTGTGACTTCTGGTGAACGTGCAGATTCTGTCGTTGTTTGGGCAACTTTAGACAAAAAGCTCGGTCGTGCTGCAATTAAGTCTTTTGTTGTACCGAAAGGAACAGCAGGTATGAAAGTTGAACGCCTTGAACACAAACTGGGTATCAAAGCCTCTGACACAGCAGCCATTAGCTTCATTGACTGTCGTGTTCCTGCGACGAACTTACTGGGTAATGCTGAAATTGATGTTGCCAAAGGTTTTGCTGGGGTGATGGAAACTTTTGATAATACGCGCCCTCTCGTTGCCGCAATGGCAATTGGTTGTGCAAAAGCTTCTTTAGAACGTATAAAAGAAATATTTCAAGATCAACTTGATGCTGACTATACGACCCCTTATTTACAATCTTCTAATATTGCAGCACAAATTTATCGCATGGAAGCTGAATGGGAAGCAGCTCGTTTGCTGATGCTTAAAGCAGCATGGATGGCAGACAATAAAAAACCAAATTCACGTGAAGCTTCTATCGCAAAAGCAAAAGCTGGACGTATAGGCAATGAAATCACCTTAAAATGTGTCGAACTTGCTGCAAGTGTGGGTTATAACGAAGATGAACTTTTAGAAAAATGGGCACGTGATTCTAAAATTTTAGATATTTTTGAAGGCACACAGCAAATTCAACAATTGATTATTGCTCGTCGTGAACTTGGAAAATCATCAAGTGAATTGAAATAGTTCTTTTGAACTGACCTTTATAGTGTAAAAAGGTGGATTTATACGAGAGATCGTATTATAAAAATCCATCTTTTTATTTTATTTATCTCATAAAATTATGTACTCATTACGCAAAATACAACCTCAAGATAATGCTCAACTCGCTCAAATTATACGTGAAGTTTCCAAAGAGTTTGGTTTAGCTCCCGAATCAGGTTTTGCTGTTGCAGATCCAGTGTTAGATCAGCTTTTTGCAGTTTATTCTGCTGCAAACAGTCAATACTGGGTCATTGAAAATGAATCTGGGCAGATTTTTGGAGGTGGTGGTTTAGCACCTTTAAAAGGTGATGAATCTATCTTAGAAATCCAAAAAATGTATTTTCTCCCTGAAGTACGTGGTTTTGGTTTTGCTAAAAAAATCTTAGAACACGCTTTTTCTTTTACACAACAACAAGGTTTTTATGCGTGTTATTTAGAAACCACAAAACAACTACATCAAGCAGTCCAACTCTACGAAAAATTAGGTTTTCAACATTTACCTACACCGAAAGGAAATACTGGACACAGTCATGCTTGTGAAATTTGGATGTTAAAAACATTTTGATTATTTTAAATATAAAAAAACCGAACAACTGAATTCGGTTTTTTCTCATTCAAATAAATTTAAACATCATTAAACTTAAACATCATGATGTAGATATTTTGGCTGTTTTGGTAATTGCATACTACAAAATAAACAGATAATAAGCATGACAACCACATAAACAAAAAATGTATTTTCATGCCCTAAATCTTTAAACTTCAATGCAACTGCGGGCGCTGAACCACCAAAAATAGCATTTCCGACAGCATAAGCAAAACCCACACCTAAAGCACGAATATGCGATGGAAACATTTCAGCTTTGACTAAGCCACTGATTGACGTATAAAAACTCAGTAATAACATTAAAAAAATCAGCAATAATGTCACCATAACAGGTGAACCACTAAAACTTGGCATTAAGATCACCATGACAGGATAGATAAATACCGCACAACTCACGCTAAAAATCATCATGGAAGCACGTCGTCCTATACGGTCTGCCAACATGCCAAAAAATGGCTGAGCACACATAAAGACAAACAATGCAATGGTCATCATATAACCAACAATTCTGTCCTCAAAACCAAGACTCGTAATATAAGTTTTTGAATAAACTGTAATTACATAAAAACTTAAAGAGCCTGCCGAAGTATAGCCAACCACCAATAAGAAGGTTCTTAAATTATTTTTCAACAATTCTGCTAATGTACCAGAACCCTCTCTTTGACTGTCATCTTTCGACAATGTCTCTTTTAAATGACGACGAGCAAAAAAAGATAAAATCGCAACCACACCACCAATTACAAAAGGAATACGCCAACCACCGTTCATAAGTTCTTCTTTGGTCATTAATGCCAACATAATGACACCCAATAAACTTGCCAATAATTGCCCACCTGCTAAAGTGACATATTGAAAAGAAGAATAAAAACCACGTTGCCCTTTCAGTGCAACTTCACTCATATAAGTAGCAACTGTGCCATATTCGCCACCTACAGATAAACCTTGCAACAGACGTACAGCCAACAATAAAAATGGCGCTGCCATACCCACTTGGTCATAACTTGGTAAACACGCAAATAAAAATGAACTAATCGCCATTAAGGTGATGGAAATGACCATGGATTTTTTACGCCCATATTTATCTCCAATGCGACCAAACAACCAACTTCCTATAGGACGCATAAAAAAACTGGCAGCAAAGACACCCCAGACATAGATTGCTTTTGCAGAATCGCTCATGTCTGGTGCAGTTAAAGCATGGGTAAAATAAACAGCAAATGCGGCATAGATATAAAAATCAAACCATTCAACGAGATTACCTGATGCCGCCCCCACAATCGACATAACACGATTTCGTTTTTCATGGGGATGGTAAACATGTGTATCACTCATAGGATTTCCTTATTTTGCATATAGATGTCTTCTATACGGTATGGATAAAATGTAGCCCTGTATTTGAGTTTTGACTGTCTTATTTCTGATGTTGTGTGACTTGATATTTCTTAAGCTACAAATCGAGTTTCAATAAACCAATGATCTAAAAATAATTCACGTTTACAGTCAAACGTGTACGATGAGATGCAGTACTGTATTGCCGATTTTTTAAGAAATACTTTTGATTTAGGAGTCGTTAAAAAGCGTGTAAAAACTTAAGGTTTTATTGATAAGTACCTCCTATAAATTTTATATTTTTCATTTATAAATATTGTGTGTCATTCCATTTTCAAGCTACACATTACACCTTTTTATTTAAAATCAAAGTGTTAAAACAAAAAATAACACTTTGATTTAGCTTAAAAATATAGCTTTATATAAATTATTTTAAGAATCCTGAAACTAGATTTAGAACATTTTGAATATCATTATTGGCTTCATTATGATCAGTTTGACCTGCTTGTGGTGTCAGTGAATCAATAATTTCAGGCAATACAGAAGAAATTGCACTATATACATCTTGTGTAGGTACTTGTGCTTGTTGTGCAACCTGTTCTACATCATTTTGATCAAATAAATTTTGTACTTGCTGTTGGTTTACACTTGCATTTGCACCTTCACCCGTCGAAACCCAATCGTCAACTTGGCTCGTTAAACCTTGTCCTTTAAGCTGATCTAAAGCACCTTGTAAACCACCATTTTTTTGAATCCATGCCAATACCAATGGTACAACTGCAATCAATAAAGATTGTGCATTAAAACCACTCTGCTGAGTTTGTGGCGCTTGTTGCTGCCCACCTGTTAACCCACCTAAAACTGAACCTAGAACGCCTCCTAAGCCGCTTTGTTGAGACTGCTGTTGTTGCTGTCCACCTAAACTGCCAAGTACTGAACCTAAAATCCCACCAAGTCCCCCTTGTTGAGATTGCTGCTGTCCACCACCTAATGCTTGTTTCGCTAAAATTTCTACAATATTGCTTAAATTAGTCATCATTTTTCCTAATTACTATTATGAAGTCTAATTTAGAATACTGTGCTTTTGGTGAATTGCCAAAAAACAATTGTTATGTTTTTGCAAGATTTTTAGAATGACTTTCTGCATGGCATGGATTGCCATTTTCATTTTTTAATCATGATGGTTTTAAAGATAAAATGATTGGATTTAGAATATTAAGATTAAAACTAAGTTGAAAATGATGACCAAATACAAAAGTTCAGGTTTCATATTTGATCATACTTTTATAATTTTTTTAAATTACCAACGAAATTTATTCCAGTTTTCAGGATTTGCCCAAAACTTAGAATTAAACCAGTCTGGTACATGTTTATAAGTCAAAATATTAAATTGCCACAACGCGAAGTCATTTTCATGAGCAGTTTTATCAATCAGCTGAGTAAAACCTAAAGCTCTTAATAATTGTTCATCTTTAAGTTTACAAGCAACAACGATGCGCTTTGCTAACAAATCACGTAACTTCACTAATAATTGTGATTTATGTTGATCTGATACATCTAGCATTTGATCTGTATCAAAGAATACAAAACCTAAATCATATCGCTGTGTAAAAGGCAGATTTAAAAAATCAGATACGTTAAAATACGTCCATTGAATTGAATGATTTGTATTGTATTGCGCTAAATTTTGCCCAATACACACTGCAGTTTGAATAGGCTGTTCATGCGATAAATCGTCTAGCATAGAAGTAATGACATTTTGCTGAGCCATAACTGCACCTTTATTGAAGTGAGTAACGAAACATGGAACTACAAGGCATTTGTCATAAAATGCATGCAGGTCTTAAAGACCTTAGTGTAACTGATCAGCAAACACATAAGGCAAATGTTGAATATAAATTTATATTAGATCGTACAGAAATTGATCTCCCTTTTGTTTTAGGGCAAGAGATCGAAATCGAAGCAACAGGTAATATTTACTGTGTTTCTTGTGGATCTAAAACGCCGAAGTCTTATTCTCAAGGGCATTGCTTTAAATGCATGAAGACTAAGGCATCTTGTGATATGTGTATCATGAAGCCAGAAACTTGTCATTATCACTTGGGAACATGCCGTGAAGACAGTTTTGCCCATGACGTTTGTTTTCAGCCACACATTGTTTATTTAGCCAATTCGAGTGCCTTAAAAGTTGGAATCACCCGTCTTGGGCAAATGCCAACACGCTGGCTCGATCAAGGTGCGACTCAAGCCTTACCGATTATGAAAGTAGGTTCACGTCGTCTTTCTGGTCAGCTTGAAGTGATGTTTGGGACTCAGGTGGCAGATAAAACGGATTGGCGCAAGTTACTCAAAGGTGAAGCTGATCCAATTAATCTGATAGAAATTAAAAATGAATTGATTGAAGAATTTGCACCAAAAATTCAAACTATTCGTGATGAATTTGCACAAAACCTTGAATTTAATGAAGGCATTGAATTGTTGGACAATGAGTTACCACGTGAATTTGTCTATCCTGTAGATCTATATCCTGAAAAGATTAAGTCACATAATCTGGATAAAACTCCGATTATCCGCGGCAAGCTTCAAGGCATTAAAGGTCAATATCTGATTATGGATACAGGTGTGATTAATATTCGTAAATACACGGGTTATGAAATCAGTATTCGTGTTTAAAAATTCTAACCAACAGAAAAAATGGACTGTAATGTCCATTTTTTATGTTTAATCAAATTGAATCATTGAATAGCATCAGAAATCTGAATTTTACATTGCCAAGATACGCTGTCATAACGACTTCCACCGCGCCCATGATGCAACTCAATCGCTGTCTGACCTGATTTTAAAGCGGTAAATATAAAAGATTTTGTACCACCGACTCCAACCATATTAGGTTTAGCATAATCTGATACATAGGACTGCTCTACTTTTAACAAAGTATCATCAAAGGAAGTCAGTGCCCAATAATAGCCTGTAGTCACATTTTCTGCGGCATTAAACCTGAATGTTTGCCCGACTTTTAACTGTACTGGATTTTCACATTTCTGTTGATTTGTATATACAAAATCTGCTTGTGGTTTTTTCTGTCCTAATAACGAGGTTTGGCATCCTGTTAAAATCATCACACTACTCATTAAAGATAAAATTACTTTTTTCGTCATGCTCTATATATCTATTTAAATCAATGCTATACCTAAGCAGCTTCATGATTTGCTTAGGCTTTTCAAACATAGCAGTATAACAACATTTAAATAAAAACCTCAATAAAATATGATCTAAATCAGTTGTTTACCATAATGTTTTATCATTAATCTTAGAGCAAGCGTAAAACCGCCTGCACAGGATCTTCACTATTATCAGATAAAAGCTGTTTATGCATGGTAATCAACTGCATTGCCTGAATCTGCGCTGTTTCCTGATTCATTAATTTTTCAATTTCAGCCGCCAAATTTTCAGGTGTCGCATCAGATTGGATTAATTCCTGAATCACTTTTTTTCCTGCAATAATATTTGGCAATGAATAATACTGAATTTTTACCATTAATTTAGCAATTACATAAGTCAACCAATTTAACTTATAAAACGTCACCATAGGACGATGTAAAAGTAAAGCTTCCAAAGTTGCTGTACCTGAAGCCAATGCAACAATATTGGCGGCATTCATGACTTGTCGACCTATTTTGGATTCTTTATCTTTATTTTCAAGTAAATGAATTTGATCTATAAGTGATTTTGGATAGCTTTTTAACAGTTCTTCAATTTGTTGCTTACGTAAATCATTGATGGCAGGAATCACAAATTGATATTCTGGATATTTAGCATGAATGATTTTTGCCGCATCTAAAACCAAAGGACCTAAGCGCTCGATTTCACCACGACGGCTACCAGGTAGTAACGCAATATGTTTTTGGCTCAGGTCTAAACCAAGCTCTTGCTTTGCGTCTAAAATTGGATTTTGTAAAGGCAATTCACTCGCTAAAGGATGACCAACAAAAGCCGCAGGGACATCAAATTTCTTAAAAAATGTTTTTTCAAATGGAAATAGACATAACACCAAATCGATGCTCGCTTTAATACCATAAACACGACTTTGTCGCCATGCCCATACCGAAGGACTGACATACTGAACCGTTTTAATCGGTAGATTTTTTTGCTTTAAACTTTTTGAAAGACGTAAATTAAAGTCTGGCGCATCGACGCCAATAAAAATATCAACAGGGTTTTCACTCCATTTTTCTACTAATCCATCACGTACAGCAAATAATTTTTTAATATCTTTTAAAACTTCAACAATGCCCATCACAGACAAAATATCCATTGGATAATAACTATTAAAGCCTTCTGCAATCATTTGAGGACCGCCAATCCCCTCAAATTCAACCTCGATGCCTTGCTCACGAAAACTACGAATAAGCTTAGCCCCAAGCGTATCGCCTGATACCTCACCCACCACGATTCCAATTTTAAGTTTTCGATTTTGCAAGATAAAATCCTTATTGAAATAAAATATAAAGCCAATCACGTTTTATATTAGCAAATTTAACAAGTGTGATTGAACAGAATTCTAATATTGTTGATTAATCTCATAGTTCGTTTTTACTTTAGCATTTTTTAGAATAAGTAAATCAATAATCAAGACAACGACTTATATTAAAAAGTCATAAGATATGCCAGTTTTTTGATATTTGGCAATTCAGTCATGGTTGGTCCTGTTGAGTTTATTTTAGCTGGCGTACTCGTTGGTTTTTGTGTTGGTATTACTGGTGTGGGTGGTGGCTCATTAATGACCCCTATTCTTATTAGTCTATTTAGAATTGAACCTCACATTGCCATTGGAACAGACTTGCTTTATGCCGCAATTTCAAAATTTTGTGGTTCTTTGGTGCATGCAAAAAAACTCAATATCGTCTGGCCCATTGTTTTATGGTTAGCACTTGGTAGTATTCCTGCATCATTTGTTACACATTGGGTTTTAGATAACTATCTAAGTAACTCTACACATTATAAAACAGTGTTAACAATGGTTTTGGGCTTTATGCTCACACTTACTGGGCTTTCAATTATGTTTAGAGCACAGATTGAGCGCTTTTTTGACAAAATACGTGTAGAAAAAAAAGGGAATTTATCAGAGCAAGCTTTTAATATCGAAGGTAAAAAGCTCTATGTGATCATCATGGGAGTTGTACTGGGTGTCTTTGTCACCTTGTCATCTGTAGGTGCAGGCGCATTTGGCATTATGGCATTAATTTTAATGTTTCCAAATCTACCCATGATCCGAATTATTGGTTCTGACGTTGTACATGCAGTGTTATTAACGTCCGTTGCAGGCTTTGCACATATGACTTCGGGAAATGTCGACTTCCATTTACTTGGATGGTTACTAGTGGGTTCAATTCCAGCGATTATTGTGGGTACACTGATCAGTTCTCGTATGCCTGAAAAACTCATTCGTAAAATTTTAGGAATCACCTTATTTGCGCTTGGTGTCAACTTTATTATCAATCCTGTAAAAAGCAAACCTGTAGAAAAACCACAAACTGCGATGTTGATTCAGATTGACCAACGATATCAAGTTTAATATTATCCACTTATACATAACTAATAATTATGTATTGATGCTAAAGTTTTAATGATTTATTTGAACAAAACTTGAATCAATTCATGTTATATTCAAATTACTAAAAATACTTTTTGTATGATCTAATACCCAGTGACGGCAATGAATACACAACAGTCTAATCCTATTACTCAATCAGATATTGATGATGTGAATGTCCAAAGCATTCAAACACTTGTTACTCCAGCAGAATTAAAAGCAGAATTACCATTAACAGCAACTGCTTATCAAACTGTACTTCATGGTCGTGAAACTGTTCGCAATATTTTAGATGGCAATGATAAACGTCTATTTGTCGTCATTGGTCCATGTTCAATTCATGATACAAAAGCAGCTCATGAATATGCTGATCGCTTAAAAGTACTGAGTGAAAAAGTCAAAGATACACTCTATATCATTATGCGAGTTTATTTTGAAAAACCACGTACAACTGTAGGTTGGAAAGGTCTAATTAACGACCCTGATATGAATGATTCATTCAATATTGAAAAAGGTTTACGCCTAGGTCGTCAGCTTTTAGTTGAGCTCAATGAAAAAGGTTTGCCTTGTGCAACTGAAGCACTTGACCCAAACTCACCACAATATTATCAAGACCTGATTTCTTGGTCTGCAATTGGTGCTCGTACCACTGAAAGCCAAACCCACCGTGAAATGTCATCTGGTCTATCTTCACCAGTTGGCTTTAAAAATGGTACAGATGGCGGCTTAACCGTTGCAACCAATGCAATGCAATCTGTAAAACATGGGCATAGTTTCTTAGGTTTAAATAACGAAGGACAAGTTTCTGTTATTCGCACCAAAGGTAACCCTTATGCACACGTGGTATTACGTGGTGGTAATGGTAAACCAAACTATGATGCTGGTTCTGTTGCGGAAGCTGAAAATGCGCTTGCTAAAGCAAAAGTGAGCAACAAAATCATGATTGATGCCAGTCATGCTAACTCAAATAAAGACCCATACTTACAGCCTTTGGTATTGAAAAATATCACAGAGCAAATTTTAGATGGTAATAAGTCAATTGTAGGTATTATGGTTGAAAGTCATCTTAAAGGTGGACGTCAAGATATTCCTGCAAATCTATGTGACCTTGAATACGGTAAATCTGTCACAGACGGTTGTATTGACTGGGAAACGACAGAAAAAACCTTACTTGAAATGGATGCGGCTTTAAAAGAAATATTGCCAAATCGTTAATTAATCTAAAAACGTCATCTACATAGATGGCGTTTTTTGTTTATGATGTCATTATATTTTTTTGTATACCTGTAAGAATGCTATGAACGAACTTGAACAAGAACTCAGTCAAATCGCAGACTTTCAGTTTGTCCATGAACACCTACTCACTTCAGGACAACCTACTGCTGAACAGTTGAAACAGATTAAAGAATACGGTGTTGATACAATTATTAATCTGGCATTTACAGATGCAAATCCACATCTCGAACATGAAGATAAAATTTGTGCTGAACTTGGGTTAAATTATATTCAAATTCCGATCTCTTGGGATACGCCAGCCGATGATCAATGCTTATTTGTTTTAGACATGATTGCGCATCTTGTACAAGAAAAAATGGTTTGGGTACATTGTGCTAAAAATATGCGTGTCAGCAGTTTAATTTATTTATATCGTCAATATTTTATGGATATGGACATGCCTACAGCTCAAGAGTTAATGCATGAAATTTGGGAACCCAATGAAACTTGGACAGGATTAATTCATGCTGTCAGCTTACAATTGCAAGGTCGTAAATCGACTTTGGATTTGCAACATTCTTTGATGAATGCTGACCATTTTGCTTAATGAATTTCATCTCAAAAATTTACAATGACCATCCAACTGATGCAATCGGTTGGATTGGTGGTTGTCCTCCAGCAATTCTGACCGACAAATTATCTACCTTTGAAGATTATCGCTTCTATTTAACCGTTCAGAAAAAAGAAAATCCTGAAAAATATTTAAGTATCTTTGTACATCACGATTTTAATACTCGTATTGATCAGCAAATTTTCCCCGATATTGCTATTGAAGTTTTTGAACATGATGCCTCACCTGAAGGAAATGCCGTTGCTTTCCGCCTTCCTGATCTATGTAAAAGCTATTTAAGCCCTTTTCAACATGTCCATCAGTCCAAATTTAACTTTATTACTTATTCAGAACAGCCAAAATTAATCCAAGATACTGCTTGTTATTTTGAGCATCTCCAACAAGATTATCAGTTTTATTTGCAAATCGATGAAGATTATTATTTAGATTCAACATTACAAGGTTCATATATTTTTGCTTATGGCGCATTATATTTATTTCAACATAAACACACGCATCAAATCATTGCGGGTTTTTGGCAACATTAATCTGCACATTTTGCTGAAATAAAGCATCAATCTCTATTTCAGCAATTTTTAACATTATTTACTGTGATGACTAATCAACACTGTTGCAGTCGATAAAATTCCTTCCTGACGACCTGTAAAACCTAACTTTTCAGTCGTCGTTGCTTTAATGCTAATCTGAGTAACATCAACATCCAATACATCTGCAATACTTTGACGCATTGCTAAATTATGTTTTGCTAATTTTGGACGCTCGCATGCCACAGTAATATCAGCATTATTGAGTACATAACCGCGATCTAAAATAAGTTGATACACATGTTTTAAAAGTTTACGGCTATCGGCACCTTTAAACTCTGGATCTGTATCTGGAAAATGCTGACCAATATCTCCTAAGGCTAAAGCACCAAGTAATGCATCACTGAGCGCATGCAAAACAACATCCCCATCAGAATGCGCTTTTAACCCTTGCGTATGCGGAATTTGAATCCCTGCTAAAGTCACAAAATCACCTTCTTCAAAGGCATGCACATCCATTCCTTGCCCAATACGAATCGGTATGATCATTTTCAGTTCCTTTATGCTATGTTTAATTTTTAAAAATCTTGTATTCGTACTTTCGAATTCGCTATAGTACGGATGCAAACATTGTGAAAGTATAAGCGATCATGCTGTTGAATACAGAATTTAATCCTATTCAAAACCTTTTATCTGGTTTTATTTTAAGCTGTGCCCTTACTTCAGTGGCGCACGCTTTGCCTATTGACTGTCAACAGCAAAACACTACTGTCTTAAAGAAAATATGCTCAAGTCAATTTGAAAGTTTACGCACAGAATTAAATGAAAAATATTTAACAGCATACCTTGTCACTGATGCGCCTATTCGCTTACTTTATGATAGTAACCGCCTTTGGTTAAATCGTTTACAACAATGTAAATCAAGTGAATGTTTTCAACAACAATTTGATATTCGTTTAGAAGATTTAAATTTTTATACCTCGATGAATCAAAGTTTAACGCAACATTTTATTAAATATGAACAGGGTGAAATATCCAAACAACCTGTTCACATTCAAGTGCATCAACTCACCAAAGATCGTATTAAAATTGAAGGTTTGGCTTATCGAAACCCAAATAATCACAAAGATAAACAGATTATTTCTTTATTATCTTATACCACGCCTGATAAAAAAAATGAGATTCTAGATAATGAACATGATTGTAAATATCGACTTGATTTTCAAAAAGCTATTTTAACGATTAAAACAGAGCAAAAAGGTTGTGAGCGTTTTAGTGGGGTTTATCGTTTATATGATTGATTATCGCCTGACTTAAACCCCTTGTATTTTTATTTCACCAAACTGAAATATTTGGTATATTTTCTAACAATTTTAGCGCACAAAATAACACCGTATCTTTATTTCTAAATATAAATCACTTATACATAAGGTAATATAAATAGTCTGTTGACATATTTGTTGAAAATACAAAACACCATACAGTCAAGGAAAAGGTGTGTGATGGATTTAAACACATATATCACCAATAAATTTAAGAACTTTAATGAGTTTTTAGAAACCCATTGGCACGACTACCCCAATAGCTATAAAGAAATCCAAACGTTATTATTTTTTCAGTCCTATACTACCAAAGAGCTTTCTGAAAAATTTGAAATTAATATTTATCAATCTTTAAAATATTCCACACTGAAACATTATTTTCAAAAAATAGAAAAATATATCGACACTCCTCCTAAACAACTTTTTCCTGCTTCTTTCCATCGCCCCTATGAACATATTTTAAATGAGTTTAAATATTTAAGTTTTTATCAAGAGCCTTTTGAGTTTCAAAAAAAAATTATACGAATAAAAGAAACTTTTAATAAAATTTCAATCCCAATCCATAGCCATGAAATTTATAGTGAAATTTTAAAGGTTTTAAATCAGAGTTTTGATTTTTTAGCAGATTCAGATGTTTCTATAGAGCATAAAATCAAACTGATTTACCAATGGCAAAATATTCACAATCTTGAAACCGTAGTCGCTTATACATCCTTAGAAAAGATTAAAACGACCTTGCAACATTATCAGCAAAAGCCCCATATTGATTATTATCTCAACTTAATTCATCTTGGAGAAAATCAACGCGTTGAATTTAAGGAACGTACTACAGACTTATTAACTAACCGCAAGTCTGATAAATGGGCAAAAGCTTGTTTTGCCTTTATGAATACACGAAATGGTTATGTATTTATTGGGGTTTCTGATGATTTAAAAATTGTGGGAATAGAACAAGAAATGCAGGATTTTTTTAATAATTCTTTAGACTTGATGAAACGTAGTTTGATTGACAAACTCGCGCATGAAAGTCATAAAATTTCCAATATTTATTCGACACTTGAAGATATTCAAATTCATGGAAAAACCATTTTAGTGTTTAAATGTAATAAAGCCGATCGACCACTTTATTATAAAGGTGAACTTTTTATGCGTACTAATGCTCAAACAACTCGCGTACCACCTGAGTTGATTGAAAGTTTTAGAGAAGCGTTTTATTGTTGAATACTCAGAATATAAATAAATAGAATATCTTTTTTATTTCTACTTATGTTGTGATCAGTAATTGATTTAAATGCCTTTTTACCTCACACACGATATTAAACTAATGTGTGCTGAAATAACGCGAGCTAGGTCGGTTCAACTTAAATTTTATTTGAGTAACAAAGCCGCCTTATTATTAATTTAAAATTACAATATTATTTACTTTATTTATTAAAACATTTAAGCTTTTGAGTTCTAAAACCCAAAAAATTCCAAGATTAGGAATAAAATATAATGAAAAAATACTCACTTACATTGCTCACGTTATCTATATTCATGACAGGTTGTGGGGGTGGAAGTAGCAATGATAGCTCTTCGACTCCAACGACTCCAACGACTCCAACGACTCCAACGACTCCAACGACTATTGTATTTGAAGGTACGGATTCATTTTCTTATTTTTATCAAAATAATGGTGATATTGATATTTCACGTGTTACACGAAGAATTGATAAAGATAAAGTATTTGTAAGTGAAAAAAACATTACAAATCCGAGTGATATTAGGGCTCCTCAAATTAATACTAATGGTTTTCTCACAGAGAATATCTATATTCCACCTTCAGAAAAATCAAGCCTTATAATAGAAGAGTTTGTCGCATTTATAAATAAAATAGAAACAACCAACTGGAATGAAATCTATTATTTACATTATAGCCTTCCTGCTGATACACAAAGAAAACTTGATTTTAAAGTCAAATATTCAATAGATGATTTATCAGGACTTGAACTTACAGAAAATATACTTGGGATCTATGATACCAATCCAAAACTGGATCGACTTTTTAATGCTCATGTGAAATTCCCTGAAGGGGCAAAATATATATGTTCAGATTATGTGAGTACTAATCAAGACTTTTTAACCTTTAGTCCTAATTATTGGGAATCTGACTTCAAAACATCAAATTTTTACACCAATAGCACAACATACCCTCAAGCTAAAATTTATGGCAATTGGTTAAATCATTCTTGGATGTACTTGAATGATACATCCGAGAACTACCGTCCTGCCGCGATAGAATATTCTTACAAGGGAAAAACTGGTGCTGGCGAAGGACGATATCACTTTGCAAATGATGATAGCTTTGAGGAAACCACTATTTTTAGCAAAAATAATCAATGCTATCAGTTTAATAAAATTGCTGCTGACACTATACAAAAAGCTATTGAAACCTACTATAAATAACTTTTAAAACTCAAGACCTACGTCCATGTAGGTCTTGAAATAGGTAAAATTGATAGCAATTAACCAGTAACTAAATTTGTAAGATGTTGTTGAATCCCTTTCCATTCATCTTTCACAATACTATAAATCACCGTATCTCGAATTGAACCATCTTTTCTTAAAGCATCCTGACGTAAAACCCCATCACGTTTTGCTCCAATTCGTTCAATCGCTTTTTGGCTTTTTAGGTTCAAAATATCTGTACGTAAAATAACTGAATTGAGTTGTAAAACTTCAAAAGCATGTTGCAACAAAAGAAATTTGCACTGCGTATTAATATGGGTACGTTGCACAGATTGTGCATACCACGTATAACCTATTTCTACTCGGCGCACATCCCAATCAAAATCTCGAAAACTGGTTGTACCCACAATCAGCCCTGTATGTTGATCCATGACCACAAAAGGAATACGTGTACCTTCAGATTTTTGCGCTAAAGCTTTACGAATATATATTCCCATTTCTAAATAATGAGGCACAGACGTATAATGTAACTCCCATAAGCGACCATCTTGACAGACTTTCATCAAGTCTGGTTCATGTTCTTCACGCATGGCAATAAGTTGTACTTGGTTTTGATAAAGTGAAGCATATAGCGTAGAAAATAGGTCTTGATTCATGGCACATACACCACTACAAAGAAAGCTCTCGCCTATTTTCCACGCTATTTTTTAAAATTTTATGATCAAAATATGATGTTTTAATGACTTTATAACCAAATTAATATTTGAATCGACTTTTCAAAAATATAAAGCTTAGATCGCCAAAGCCAAACATATCACGCCAATTAATCCTAAAAATAATCCTACTAAGTTGAATAATTTCAATTTTTCTTTAAAAACAATCAGTCCAGCAGCAACACCCAATAGCACCACCAAAATATTCATACCTGCAAAAACAATAGCTGGGGAATCCTTTAACAACATATGTGCCTTAACATACAGTGCAATATTGGCAAAATTTAATAGCCCTAAAGCAACACCAGCCATCACATTTTTACTTTGCCATTGTGTTTTTTTAAGTACCAAATAAACAGTCGTAAAGATAAACGCTGCAATAAACATTAAGTTTAATGTCACAGCAAATTGTAACCCCAAACTCGTTGTATATTTTAATAAAATATCAACCAGCGCATAACCAATCCACACACTCAGTAAAAAGAAAACGCCTTTTTGTTCAACGGTATGTTCAACTGATTGTTTTTGTGAAAGAACAATAAAAAGTACTGCAACTATTCCTAGAACCGTACCCACCATTTTCAAGGTATTAAACTGTTCTTGAAATAAAAAATAAGCTGCCAATAAAGACAAAACTACGGATAAACGCTGAGCAAGTTCAGTTTTGAGAATACCTGCTGTTTGCAAAGATTTTGCTAGACATAAAAAAATACTGGGTAAAACCACGCCTAAAACAATAATCAGCCACCATGGTGTATTCGAAATTGAAATATGAGCAAGATCAGGTTTAAACCAAAAATAACTTAAAATACTGGCTATTACATAATTCCATGCAATCATTTGCAAGGTATCATAACCTTTGTTTTTTGCAATTTTAAGCAGGATCGAAACCAGTACACTACACAAGGCTGCTGAAAAAATAAGCTCCATTACGATCCTTTTATTCCATTTTTAGTTCAAGAAAAAGCCCACAAAATGTGGGCTTTTATTTTATAAATAATCTAATAACAATTATTTATAACGTTCAACCATTTTCTCTAAAGAAATTGGACGAATTTTATCTGCATTACCTGCTGTACCAAATGCTGTATAACGATCTACACAGATTTGTTTCATCGCATCTACAGTTTTAGCGAAGAATTTACGTGGATCAAATTCGCTTGGCTGTTCAGCCATCATGCGACGCATTGCGCCTGTAGATGCTAAACGTAAATCTGTATCGATGTTGATTTTACGTACACCGTGTTTGATTGCTTCAACCAATTGTTCAACAGGAACACCATAAGTTTCTTTGATGTCGCCGCCATATTGGTTAATCACAGCCAACCACTCTTGCGGTACAGAACTTGAACCGTGCATCACCAGATGTGTATTTGGCAATGCCGCATGAATTTCTTTAATACGGTCAATTGCCAAAATGTCGCCTGTAGGTGGACGTGTAAATTTGTACGCACCGTGTGAAGTACCTACAGCAATTGCAAGCGCATCAACATTCGTATCGGCAACAAAGCTACGAGCTTCTTCAACAGAAGTGAGAAGTTGTGAATGGTCAAGTACGCCTTCTGCGCCTACGCCATCTTCTTCACCCGCCATACCTGTTTCAAGGCTACCCAAACAACCAATTTCACCCTCAACAGAAACACCACATGCATGTGCCATTTGAACTGTACGACGAGTGACATCAACATTATATTCATAAGATGTTGGTGTTTTGCCATCTGCACCCAAAGAACCATCCATCATCACTGATGAAAAGCCTAATTGGATTGAACGTTGACATACATCAGGGTCTGTACCATGATCTTGATGCATTACCACTGGAATATGTGGCCATTCTTCAATCGCTGCCAAAATAAGGTGACGTAAGAATGGAGCACCTGCATATTTACGCGCACCAGCCGAAGCTTGCACGATTACAGGTGAATTTGTTTCATCTGCGGCTAACATGATTGCACGCATTTGTTCTAAGTTGTTTACGTTAAACGCTGGAACGCCGTAATTGTGTTCACCGGCATGATCCAAGAGCTGGCGCAATGAAATAAGAGCCATAATATCCTCCCAGGTAATGTGGCATATTCTACCCTGTGATTTGTTTCAATTCAGCAACAATATTGACTATTTCAAAAAAAAGCCCTGCAAATGCAGGGACTTTTAACAAATAACAACAAAGCGATTTAAATTATTGAGCTTTTGCAGGTTCTTCAGCTGCTTCAGGTGTTGCCGCATCTGCTGGTGCATTGGCTTTCTCAGCAGGAACATCTGTATTTTTTTCATCTAATACAGGTTGATCCAATGCATCAATCGCTGCTTGTTGTTCTGGTGTTACTTTTTCTGAAGTCGCTTCAGGTGCAACCGCGGCAGAGCTTGAACCTTGCTCAGCAGCAGGTGCTTTTTCTTGTTTTGAACAAGCGACTAAAGTTAAAGGAGCAATAAGAAGTACAGCAAGTGCAAGATTTAATTTCATCACATTTTTCCACAACGGGTGATTTAATAGCACTCAGTTTATTTCAGATATATTTCATTTTCATGACTAAAAAGTGAATAAACCATTGTGCTTTATGTCACTTTTATTTAATAACTTTCAATAAGTGCTCAACAGTCTGTGATTGCTATTTATTTTAAGCCATCTACACATTGTTAATGTATAACGGTCTACTCTTGTATGCTTTGCTTATACTTTAAATATCACATAAATTTTTAAAAATGCATTAAACATCAAATATTATGTTAATTTTCACGTATTTTACTTACATAAAAATCACATATCACAACACATTAAACATATTTTCTTCTTTAAAGTTCGGACTCTCGTTTTAAACTTATTTTTTTAAGGATTATACATGAAAACTGTATCTAAGCTTTGTCTTGCTGCTCTCATTTCTACACAATGTGCAATTGCTATTGCTGCTGAAAATCAAGCAGAAACACCTACTGCGACTGAAGCTATTGCTCAAGAAACTGTCGTTGTGTCAGAAGCTTCTGCTAGTGCAGTTGTAGCAACTGAAGAAGCTGCAAAATAAGTTTAAATCAATTAAAAGCCTTATATCAACGTGAGGCTTTTAGTTGATACTTATTCATTTGTAAATGTGATTTTTCAACTAAAAATAGCCATCAAAACCACTTATCTTCAATGAACATAACGCGCATTTTTAACGTTTCTAACCCGCTTTCTAAAACCCATATTATAAAAAATAGTTTTTGATTTTTTTGATCATTCAACACTTCTCCGTACTCAAAGTGAAAATTAGCATTCTATGACATAAAATTTTATACTCATGTCAACTTTAGCATTTAGATTAATTATGGCGCTCCTAATTCTACAAAAAGAACATGATGAAAGTAGTTTTTGTCCTCTTTGTAAAGCCTCTATGTTTCTCGTTTCAGCTGAACTCAATGATGTTCCTTTAGAATATTTTGAGTGCACACATTGTGAGCATAAAATATCTGAATCAGATGCGATGCAGTGTACTTGTCAAAACTGTTCTCAAAACTTACTTTCACCTAAAGATGAAGCCAGTCCAAATCATAAAAAGGTTTTAAATATACGTCCACTTTCAAGTTTATATTTAATTGATAAATTATTTTTGCTCTCTGTTTTAGAAAAAACCATACATAATGATTATTTTGAGCATGAGTTTATTAATTTTGAAAAATTAAAATGGGAAAAATTAGCCTCGACTTATTCTCTACAAAATACGATTCTCTATCGGCTTGAAAAATATCATGTGATTAGTAAAAGAAAAATGATCACTTTAAAAGATGATGACAATAGCTATTATCTTGATGTTCGAGTTGACCGCTTTTTAGAACCATCACTATACACAATTTATCAAAGATTAAGACAATGGTTTTTTGAAGATTTTAAATATGGCGCACCATTTCAACAAGCTGAGGAAGTAAAAAATACGCTATTCATTATTTTTTATAATGAAATTGTTGAATTTACTCAATATTATTGTAAAAGATTAGGTGTTAAATTTTCAGGAAATAAAAAATTTAAGGATTATTGCGATTATTTATTAAACTATTTATCCTTAGGTCAAATTTATTATATGATTCAAACTGCATTAGATTATTTACACCAACAAAATAATGCGCTTGATCTTCAAAATACAGATTTTAATAATACCAACAAACTCCGTAAAACCCTTGAAGAATATCGTCGAACATCGATTGAAAGAAAATTTGAAATTTCAACCTTACCTCGTCCATTCGATTTAAAATTCAGTCGTATGAGTGAAATATTTTTATTCCAATTTATTAAATTAGATGAAAATTATATTGCTCAAACGATTCAGCATATTTGGCATAATATCAAACCGCGTATGGAGTTTTTTTCAAAATTTAATTGTATGCACTGTGGCTCTACAGAATTAAGTATCGAATATGATGCCAACAACTCAATTTCAACATTTTGTAATCGTTGTAAACACCAAGACCATTACTTTACTCAGTAAGGACTGAATATGAATCAGCTTGAAAATATTTCTGCACAATCCATTCAAACAGAAACTTTACTTGAGAAAGTGATCGAAGCTTGGACATTACTACATACACAACAACCCTTGGTTCACTGTATTACCAATAGTGTTGCAGCTAATTATGTTGCAAATGTTCTACTTGCCGCAGGGGCTTCTCCTGCCATGATTGACAACCCTTTTGAAGCTGAAAGTTTTGCAAATATCGCCTCAGCCCTAAGTATAAACCTTGGTACGCCAACAACAGAACAAATGCAAGCAATGAAAATTGCTGCTCAAACTGCTCAAATCAAAGCAATGCCTTGGGTACTTGATCCTGTCGGTTATGGTGCATTTTTAAAGTGGCGTAGCGAAATGGTCGATCAACTTGTTTTATTAAAACCCACGATTATTCGCGGTAATGCTTCAGAAATCAGTACGCTAGCAGGAAATCAAGTACAATCCAAAGGTGTAGATAGTACGCTTGCAAGTGATGATGTTTATCAAACCGCCTTAACACTTTTAGAATGTACCGAATGTGTTGCAATCTCAGGTGAGTCTGATTTTATTCTATCAAAAGAATTAGACATCACCATTAAAGTCAATGGTGGCAGTTATTTACAACCCAAAGTGACTGCAACAGGTTGTGCTTTAGGTGCCTTAATTGCAGCCTATGGTGCTGTTACAACGCCCACATTAGCAGCATTAGCAGCACATATCCATTTTGCTATAGCAGGTAAACTCGCTTTTGAAAAAACGCAATCTGTAGGCAGTTTTAATGTGGCATTTCTAGATGCAATTTATGAAATAAATGCCGAAAAAATTTATGAATATGCCGACTTTGAGGTTTTAAAATAATTTAATGCTAAAAGGCTTCTTTGAATTAAGTCATCTAGAAAGAAGCCTAAAATATTTGATAATTAAATAGAGCTTCAATCTATTGGCAGTTTTTGGTTCATAATCCAATAAATGTTTTAAATCATGAGATCATCGGTTAAATCACACAAACACTGAAGGTTAAATATGCATCATGCTATATTAAGTCATATTAAAAAAATTGAAGATTATTGGAAATATACGCTCCCCTTATATTATCAAAAAGTTCTAATTCATATTATTCAAGACCAAGCTATTTTTGAAGTTGAATGTAAAGAGAATGAAGAAGACGTTTTTATTTGTTTTTATAATGCTTTTGACCTCATTGAACGTAATAAAACCTACCAAATCCAAGTTCATGAGCCTCATTATTTAATGATTGGACAAGAAGGTGATCAGGGATATTTCATTTCCAATATCGAAAATGATTTGACTTTATATTGTTTAGATCTAGGTGCGATTGGTCGCTTAGACATGCAACCATTTACACAAGATCTCAATATTTTATTTCTATAAGTTTCTCATGAAATCTTGTGTAAAAAAATCAGGCTAAGACTTGCACCTTAATAATTTCAATGTCTATTTGGCTGACCTTAAAGCTCACATCTAAATTAGAAAATTTCATTTTATACACACGTGATTCATCTTCTTGATAGGCTGGACGTGGGTCTAAAGACAGCACTTGTTCAAGTTCATATTGCGTTTGTGCTGTAATTTTCTGAGTTTTCAATAAGTTTTCTAAAGTTAATTGTACATTTTCAGACCAAACAACTTTTTTTCTGATCGGCTCTTGTTGTGCATAACCACTCGTCGCATTCATCAGAGCATCTGAATATTGAATATAAGGCTTGATATCAATGATCGGTGTGCCTTCTAATAGGTCACTTCCTGTTAAATAAATACGCACCGATTTTCCTACTTTTTCCACTTTTTTAAGTTGTACGACCGACAAACCTATAGGTGCAGGACGATACATACTGCGTGTTGCAAACACGCCTATTTTTTTGTTCCCCCCTAAACGTGGCGGACGAACTTGTGGTCTAAATTTTTGATTTTCTTCTATATTCTTATTTTCATGAAATTGCCAAACCAACCATAAATGACTAAATTCTTCAATTCCTTCAAAGGCTAAAAGATCATTATAAGGTGCAAGCATCTCGATATAAGATTCAACTTGTACCAAATTTGGTTGGCGTGGAATACCAAATTTTTCCTTGTAAGGAGAATGCATATAACCAATAATAGGCAAAGTCAACTCAGTCATAATCACTTTTTCTGATAAGCTCAATTAAATATATTCAGTTTATCGAGAATGATTTTAGATTAGAATAGTAAGCTGTTCTAATTTGATAATTTATTGAGACCTTTAATGGCTGCTTTCAACGTCGAAAAGATTACTCACGTACACCACTGGAATGACACATTATTCAGTTTTAAAACGACACGTGATACCACTTTACGTTTTAAAAATGGTCAATTTGTGATGATTGGACTTGAAGTCAATGGTAAGCCTTTAATGCGTGCTTATTCTATTGCAAGTGCTAACTACGAAGAAGAGTTAGAGTTTTTCTCTATTAAAGTACCAGATGGTCCTTTAACTTCAATTTTACAAAAAGTAAAAGTCGGCGATGATATCCTTATTTCAAAAAAACCAACAGGAACATTAGTTCTTGATGATTTAAATCCGGGTAAAAATTTATATCTTCTTTCTTCAGGCACAGGTCTTGCACCGTTTTTGTCAACGATTCGTGACCCTGAAACTTATGAACGCTTTGAAAAAATCATTGTTGTTCACGGCACACGTTTTATTTCAGAACTAGCTTATCAAGATCTAATCTTAGATGAACTTCCAAATCACGAGTTTTTCCAAGAATTAGGTATTCGTGAAAAATTAGTGTATTACCCAACTGTGACACGTGAAGACTTCCATACGCAAGGTCGTGTAACTACTGCAATTGAATCAGGTCAACTATTTGAAAAAATTGGTTTACCACGTTTCAACCCTGAAACTGACCGTGCAATGTTATGTGGTAGCCCTGCTTTCCTTGATGATGTTGCAGCTTTACTTGACCAACATGGTCTTAAAGAATCACCAAAAATGGGTGTGTTAGGTGACTATGTGATCGAACGCGCATTTGTAGAAAAATAATTATTGTTTCAATATAAAAACCGAGTCTAAGCACTCGGTTTTTTATCACCCAAAAAATATAAATTGAGATTATTTTCCTCTCTTATGCTTCAAAACAATCAAAAGTGTTTATTTTAAGAAAAATATTCAACAAGCTTCAACTGATTAAGTACATCATACCCAATCTTTAAAATACAAATTAATTCATATTTTTCAATACAATATATTCTAATTACACATTTCAAGCGCTGTTATATTTTCTTTCTTAACATAATTTTTGGATATTTTTTAATACCTAGCAGTGTTGTCAATCGTTGCTGTTGACTTATGTAAAATTACGCTATATAAATTAATAATGATACGAAATGTATCATTATATGGATATTATAAAAACAGGACGTAAAACAATGATCGGGCTTATCGGAATAATCCTGTCTTTGATATTGCTGATGTATTTAGCGTATCGAGGCTACAGTGTCATCATACTTGCACCACTATTGGCACTTTTTGCTGTACTTTGGAGTGGACTTAGTCACGAAGTATTAGGTTTTTATTCTCAAATTTTTATGACAGGTCTAGGCGGTTACATCATCAAATATTTCCCTTTATTTTTGTTGGGAGCAGTATTTGGTAAATTAATGGATGACTCAGGTTCAGCAAAAACAATTGCGAATTTTTTTGTTGAAAAATTAGGGCATAAACGTGCCATGTTATCGATTGTATTATCTTGTGCAATCTTAACTTATGGCGGTGTGTCATTATTTGTGGTTGGTTTTGCAGTATTTCCAATCGCGGCTGCATTATTTAAAGAATTAGGTATTCCAAAACGTCTGATTCCAGCAGCTATTGTATTAGGTGCTCTTACATTTACCATGACAGCACTTCCTGGTACACCTGCTATTCAAAATGCGATTCCAATGCCATTTTTTAATACAGACTTATATGCAGCACCAGGTTTAGGAATTCTAGCCTCTATTTTTATTTTGTTTTCAGGTATGTGGTGGCTCAATAAACGTGTTAATTCAGCACATTTAAACCAAGAAGGTTATGGTCAACATATTGAAAGCCATTATTATTCTAATGAGTTAACGCAAGGCGAAAGTCCGAGTTTAATGATCGCCATGACTCCGATTTTTGTCGTCATCATTACCAACCTTGTTTTAACTAAACTTATTTTACCAAATCTAGATACTGCTTATTTAGCAACGGATAAATTTGGGAATACTTCTCTCAGTTCTGTTGTTGGTTTATGGGCAATCATTTGCGCACTGATTCTTGCTTGCCTCACGATCATTGTTTTAAATTGGAAATACATTGCAGATTTAAAAGATTCTTTACAACAAGGCGTGTCTTCATCATTTTTGCCGATTTTCAATACTGCCTCTGAAGTTGGTTATGGTTCTGTTATTGCTTCATTAGCAGGATTTATTATTTTACGTGATTTTTTAGTCGGACTTGCACCCAATAACCCGCTTATTTCCGAAGCGATTGTCATTAACGTACTGGCTGGTATCACAGGCTCGGCTTCTGGTGGTTTAAGTATTGCACTCAATACGATGGGTGAAACTTATATGAATTTAGCGCAACAATTTTCCATTTCTCCAGAACTCATGCATCGGGTCGCTTCCATGGCATCTGGTGCACTTGACTCACTTCCTCATAATGGTGCTGTTATTACGATCATCGCTTTATGTGGTTTAACACATAAACAATCTTACTATGACATGTTCATTATTGCTGTGATTATTCCATTAATCGCATTAATAGGCGTAATTACGCTTGGCACAATGTTTGGTTCTTTTTGACTCAATAATTTAAAAATGATAAATGACAAGGAAATTTTATGTCACATAGTATTCAACTCCCTCGTATGATGGAAATTGGTAAAAATTCGCGCAGTAAACTGCCTGATATTCTGGCTGCATTGGGTTGTAAAAAGCCCTTAATTATTACTGATAAAGTGATGGTGTCTTTAGGTTATATCGCTAAAATTCAAGATATTTTGAATAGTGCTGGTATTGATTCTGATTACTTTGACCAAACCATTCCAGAACCGACTTCGAGTTCTATTGAAGCAGGCGTTAAACATGTCAAAACACATCAATATGATGCCATTATTGCTGTTGGTGGCGGTAGTCCAATTGACAGCGCAAAAGCGATCAGTATCTTAGGAAAGTTTGGTGGCAATATTCGTGACTATAAATTTCCCCGCCAAGTCAATGAAACAGGTTTACCGATCATTGCCATTCCAACGACAGCAGGTACAGGCTCTGAATGTACTCGTTTCACCATTATTACTGATGATGCCACAAGTGAAAAAATGCTGTGTGCAGGAATTGGTTTTTTACCTGTCGCAGCTATTGTGGACTATGAGCTGACCATGTCGTTGCCTGCACGTACTACGGCAGATACAGGTATAGATGCTTTAACACATGCGATTGAAGCTTATGTGAGCAAAAAAGCCAGCTTATATAGTGATGCCCAAGCACTTGCAGCAATGAAGCTCATCGCTCCAAATTTACAAAAAGCCTATCACCAACCTGATAATGAGCAAGTTCGTGAAAAAATGATGCTTGGCTCTACCCTTGCAGGAATTGCTTTTTCCAATGCCTCTGTAGCGTTGGTACATGGAATGAGTCGTCCGATTGGTGCATTTTTCCACGTTCCACATGGGCTTTCAAACGCCATGCTTTTACCAAGCATTACGGCTTATTCAATTCAAGCAGCGCCTGAACGTTATGCAGATTGCGCTAAAGCAATGGGTGTTGCACATATTGATGACTCACATGACAGTGCTAATGAAAAATTGGTTCAAGCTTTAATCGAAATTAATCGCGATTTGCAAGTTCCCACATTGGCTGAGTTTGGTGTACAAAAAGCTGATTTTGATCAAGTTGTGCAAACAATGGCTGAACAAGCTTTAGCTTCAGGTTCTCCAAACAACAATCCACGTGTTCCAAGCGTCAGTGAAATGGTGCAGTTATACCAACAACTTTGGTCATAACTAAACTTTTTAAATGCATTAAATACACCACACTTTTATAACAACTCAATGATTTAACAGTTTTTTCAGAGGAAATTTATCATGGATATGATCGGACATTTTATCAATGGTGCTATCAATTACGACCATACACGCACTCAAGCAGTTTATCATCCATCAGAAGGGATACAGGGCAAAGAAGTTGCAATTGCAAGTAAAGTCACGGTTGAACAAGCGATTGCTGCCGCAGAAGCTGCTTTTCCTGAATGGCGTAATACACCTGTCATTAAACGTGCACGTGTTATGTTTAAATTCAAAGAATTACTTGAAAAAAATGCTGATAAAATTTGCCAGCTCATTGGTGAAGAACACGGTAAAATTGTGCATGATGCCGCAGGTGAATTACAACGAGGTATTGAAAATGTCGAATATGCTTGTGGTGCACCCGAGTTTTTAAAAGGCGAATTTAGTAAAAATGTTGGACCTTCTATTGATTCTTGGAGTGAATTCCAACCTCTCGGTGTCGTTGCAGGAATTACGCCATTTAATTTCCCTGTGATGGTACCACTCTGGATGTTCCCTATGGCAATCGTCTGTGGCAATACTTTTGTGTTAAAACCTTCAGAACGTGATCCTTCATCAACCTTATTTATTGCACAACTTTTAAAAGAAGCAGGTTTACCCGATGGTGTATTAAATGTTGTGAATGGCGATAAAGAAGCGGTTGATACATTGCTCCATGACCCACGTGTAGAGGCTGTCAGTTTTGTAGGTTCAACGCCAATCGCTGAATATATTTATAGTACAGCAACTGCCCAAGGTAAGCGTTGCCAAGCTTTGGGCGGGGCAAAAAATCATGCCATTGTCATGCCAGATGCCGACTTAGATAACGTTGTGAGTTCACTTCTTGGTGCTGCCTTTGGCTCATCAGGTGAACGCTGTATGGCGCTCTCTGTCGCTGTTGCTGTCGGTGATCAAATCGCTGATGAAATGATTGAAAAATTATCTGAAGCAATGCAATCCCTAAAATATGGGCATTTTTCAGATAAAAATAATGATTTTGGTGCTGTGATTACAGCACAACATAAAACCAAAGTCGTTGGTTACATCGACAGTGCAGAACAACAAGGTGCCAAGATTGTCGTTGATGGTCGAAAAGCTGCTCCTGCTGGCTATGAAAATGGTTTTTATGTGGGTGCAACACTCATTGATCAAGTTCAACCTGAAATGACCAGCTATAAAGAAGAAATTTTTGGTCCTGTATTACAAGTGGTACGTGTAAATAGCATGCAAGAGGCAATGGATTTAATCAATGCGCATGAATATGGTAATGGCACCTGTATTTATACCCGTGATGGTGAAGCAGCACGCTATTTTAGTGATCATATCAAAGTAGGGATGGTTGGTATTAACATTCCACTACCAGTGCCAGTGGCTTACCATAGTTTTGGTGGTTGGAAACGTTCATTATTTGGTGATTTATCTGCGTATGGTCCAGATGGTGCACGTTTTTATACACGCCGCAAAACCATTACTCAACGTTGGCCAACAGCAAATGTCCGTGAAGGTGCACAATTTGCCATGCCAACTTTAAACTAAATTTAATCTCTTTCACGATGAAAAAAACCGCAATAACCATTGCGGTTTTTCTTGTTAAATCTGATGGTTTATTTGATGTTGATCAGTTGCTCCAAATCCTGTGCTGCTTGACGCAATAAAGGTTCGAAGTTTAATAAATCCTGTAGTGATTTACGTATAGTCGGCGCATGCGTATACAAACAGGCAATAATTGCATCATCTTTTAAAATAGGCACTGAACAAGCCACCATTCCTGCAATAAATTCCTCATCATCTGTTCCCAATTGCTGCTCAAAAATTTGTTTTAAATTTTGTGCGAGTAAATGAGGCTCAACAATGGTATTTTTTGTGAGTGAGCAAATTGGCAAAAGTTCTAAAATTTTCTTTTGTCGCTCAACAGCTAAAAAACTTAAAAAGAGTTTACCACTTGAAGTACACCATAACGGTACAGTTGAACCTACAGGTAAATAAACTTGTAAGGGCCAATTGGTTTGTACTCGGTCGGTATACAGCATTTGGTTATCATTTAAAATTGCAATACCACAGGTTTCTCCAATTTGATCAGAAAGTTTCTGTAAAATTGCCATGCGTTCCATTTTACGTGGTTCTTGCTCCCATGAGCTGATCAGCAATTTATAAGTGCGATCACCAATCACATAGCCGCCATAAGCATCATATTTCACAAAACCTTGGCTTTCTAAGGTTTGTAATAAACGATGAATACTCGGTTTAGGAATATCCAATTCAACCGCTAAGTCTAAAGGCGTAGGTGGATGTTTCGCAGTCGAAATTGCTTCAAGAATATCAAGCACTCTGGTAATAGAAGAACCTTTTTTATTCATTTTTTCATTTCATTAAAACATAAATCAATTCAGTTTAAGTTAACATAAGATACTGTAGGTATAAATCTTTATTCTATTTTTCCAAGCTTATATATTGCATGATTTAAATTAAAAATTTTTAGGCTAAATAAAATAAAAAAATAATCATCAACAATATAAATCGTTTGTTTGTGGTGAAAAACTTTATCTTAAATGTAGCTAAATCGTTACCCAAAAACATATTGTCATTATAAATCAATAGAATATTTCACTCGCAATTTAATAGAGGTTTTAATTTTGGAAAAGTTTACTTTTATCCAAAACATCCAAGATTGGTCAGATCAATATCCTTGGTTAGAAATGTTGACATCCTTGAGTATTCTGATCTTGTTTGCATTACTTGCTAATTTTATTGCGAAACAAATCGTTGTACGAGGTATTCGTCAACTGATTTCTAAATTAAAATTTGCTCATAGTGAAATTCTATCAGAACATAGTGTCATTCGCCGTATCGCAAATATTGTTCCTGCGATTATTATTATTAATGGAATTTTAACTGTTCCTCATTTATCTGTTAAAGTTATTACTGTTATTCAAATGCTTTCTCAAGCATTTATTTTTCTGACAATCGCATTAGCAATTAGTGAATGTCTCAGTATTTTTAATTTATTTTATCAAAATACTCCTAAATCACGTAATAAACCCATCAAAGGTTATTTACAACTTGTTAAATTAATTATTTATATTGTTTGTGGTTTATTAATTTTAGGTACATTTTTAAAGAAAGATGTCTTTAGTTTACTTGCAGGCTTTGGTGCAATGGCGGCTGTACTTATGCTCGTTTTTCAAAATACGATTTTGTCAGTTGTCGCATCGGTACAAATTTCCTCTTATGATATGGTACGTATTGGCGATTGGATTGAAATGCCTTCTCTCAATGCAGATGGTGATGTCATTGATATGTCATTACATACGATTACTGTACAAAATTTTGATAAAACATTTACCACTATTCCAACCAACAAACTCGTCACTGATACTTTTAAAAATTGGCGTGGAATGAAACAGTTAGGTGCTAGGCGTATTAAACGCTCTATTTTTATAGATCAAAATAGTGTGCATTTCCTAAGTGCTCAGGAGCAGAAAAAACTAAATGCTTTTTTATTATTAAATACCTATTTAGATGAAAAACAGAGCGAATTAAAAGAGTTTAATCAACAGTTTTTAAATGATGCAACATTCAACCAACGTCGCTTAACGAATATAGGAACTTTTCGTGCTTATGTTACCGCTTATTTAAAGCAGCATTCGGGTATTTCTCAAACTCAAACGGTTATGGTCAGACAAATGCAACCAACCAGTGAAGGTTTACCATTGGAAATTTATGCTTTTGCCAATACCACAATTTGGGGAGATTACGAGATGATTCAATCTGATATTTTTGATCATCTGATGGCAATCTTACCTGAGTTTGGTTTGAAAATTTATCAAGCCCCTTCAGGCTCCGATCTACAAGCCATGTTTCAGCAAAATCATATTGTAAATCACGATCAGCATTTTTCATCTTAAAGATGAATATTTCATTGCACTCGGTTTGGGTGCAATGGAGATTATTTTAAAAAATACAGGGATTAAATGACATTAAAATAATCTACCTTAATTAGATTCACATCTCTCTAGAATTGAGACTAAATCAAATTCTGAAATATTTATTTTTTCCATTATTTTAAGTTTAAACTCTCAATATATTTTTTTTGAAAAAACTTAAGCCAATCAATAGTCTCACTTTCAGCATCTACTGTTTGTAAATCAAATATAAATACTTTTAGTCTTAAAAAAAGATAGTCATCATTTTCAAAAAAGTGCGACTCCATATTCATAATATTTTCCCAATTTTTTACATTTAATTGATCAAATAAAATTTTTAAACTGAAATTATCATTTACCTTTTCTAAAGATAATCGAAAATTTTCCAAAAAGTGATTAATATATGCAACTTTATCTTTCAAATGAAATAGAAACCCTAGTGCCTTGAAGTTACAGCTATTTTTATCTAAATTTAATCTTTCTAATACGCTTAGAAACCAATTTAAGTCGTTCATTCTCTAAAATACTATTTTAAAAATTTAATTTAAACTATTCCAAATCTATATCGGAAAAAAACTAAAGCCCCATTTCGGAGCTTTATATTTACCAATTTCAACTTACAACTTTTCAACCAGAATTCGATCGATTTGCTTTAAACCTGTTTGCTTTTCATGGTTTTTGCGACGGATTTTGATTTGCTTGTCATCTGCTAAATCTTGCAATAACAATTCTACAGCAACCATTGATTCAAGCGGTAAATCTTGACCAATCCATTTTTGCTCACCCGCATCCATTAGCACAATTTCATCGCTAATTTGTTCATAAAGACTCATATTTTCCTCACTTATGGTATTTAGATCACCATATCTCATGAAAACGAAATGACGCAGGACACTATATACCTTTTAATAAAAACTACCAGTAAAATCTGATCAATTTACAAACAATTTATAAAATAAAAAACGCTCCAATTGGAGCGTCTTTAAACAGTTCAATTAAAACATTAAGCTGTTAATTCTTTAACTGCATTTACAACTGCTTCAGTGGTAATACCAAAGTGTTGGAATAATTCTTTAGCAGGTGCAGACTCACCATAAGTGGTCATACCGATCACTTTACCGTCTAAACCTACAAATTTCCACCAGTAGTCTACATGCGCAGCTTCAACCGCTACACGTGCACGAATGTTTGCAGGAAGAACAGCTTCACGGTAAGCAGCATCTTGTTTCACAAATTCTTCAGCACATGGCATAGACACGACACGCACACCTTCAAGTTGTGCATATGCTTCCATTGCCAATGAAACTTCTGAACCTGTTGCAATGATGATCGCTTTCAATTCACCTTTTTCTTTCGCCAACACATAACCACCTTTAGCCACATCAGCAATTTGTTCTGCTGTACGGGTTTGGAATGGTAAGTTTTGACGAGAGAAAATAAGTGCTGTAGGACCTTCGCTACGTAACAATGCAGATTTCCATGAAATAGACGCTTCTACAGTGTCACATGGACGCCAAGTGTTTAAGTTTGGTGTACCACGTAAAGATGCAATTTGTTCGATTGGCTGATGTGTAGGACCATCTTCACCCAAACCGATTGAGTCATGGGTATAGACATGAATTACACGCTGTTTCATCAATGAAGACATACGTACTGCATTACGTGCATATTCCATAAACATCAGGAATGTCGCAACATAAGGAATGAAACCGCCATGTAGTGCTACACCATTGGCAATGGCTGTCATACCAAACTCACGTACACCATAATGTACATAATTACCTGCAGCATCAGACTCAACACCTTTGGCACCTTTCCAAAGCGTCAGGTTAGAACCTGCCAAGTCCGCAGAACCACCTAAAATTTCAGGAAGTTGTGGTGCAAATGCTTGAATTGCATTTTGGCTTGCTTTACGTGTAGCAATGGTTTCAGCTTTTGCATTCACTTCAGCGATATATGCATCTGCTTGAGCAACAAAATCTGTAGGTAAATCACCATTTAAACGACGTTTAAGTTCAGCTGCTTCAGTTGGGTATTTTGCTGCATACGCTGCAAAAACTTCATCCCATGCAGATTCAGATGCAGTGCCTTTGGCTTTAGCATCCCAAGCTGTATAAACATCAGCAGGAATTTCAAATGGACCTTCTGTCCAACCCAACGCTTCACGAGTTAAAGCAATTTCATCATTACCGAGTGGCGCACCGTGGCAATCTTCTTTACCTTGTTTATTTGGTGAACCTAAACCGATCACAGTTTTACAAATGATCAATGTTGGTTTTGCTGTTTCTGCTTGTGCCTCAACAGTTGCAGCACGGATTGCATCAGCATCATGACCGTCTACACGAAGCACTTGCCAACCATAAGCCAAGAAACGTTGTTCAGTATCGTCAGAGAACCAACCTTCTACTTCACCATCAATCGAGATGCCATTGTCATCATAATAAGTGATCAATTTACCCAGATTCAAAGTTCCTGCAAGCGAACATGCTTCATGGGAAATACCTTCCATTAAGCAACCATCACCCAAGAAACAGTAAGTGAAGTGATCAACAACTTTAATGTCTTCTTTGTTGAACTGTGCAGCAAGCGTTTTTTCAGCAAGCGCGAAGCCAACCGCATTGGCAATACCCTGACCTAAAGGACCTGTCGTGGTTTCAATTCCAGGTGCATAACCTAGCTCTGGGTGACCCGGTGTTTTTGAATGCAATTGACGGAATGATTTTAAATCTTCGATTGAAAGATCATAACCTGTCAAATGTAATAATGCATATTGAAGCATTGAGCCATGACCATTTGAAAGTACAAAGCGGTCACGGTTCGCCCATTGTGGATTTGTTGGGTTGTGATTTAAAAACTCACGCCACACCACATCTGCGATATCCGCCATCCCCATTGGCGCACCTGGATGTCCAGAGTTTGCTTTTTGCACAGCATCCATTGCGAGTACACGAATTGCATTGGCAATACGACGTTCATTCAGCGGGGTTGTCATAGATCAAAGTCCAATAAATATAAAAAAATAAGAGAATGAATAAAAATTCAAAACTGCCGTATATTGTCGTAAAAAAAATGAAGGGCGTAAAGCCTGTTCAGCTATAAATATTAAAACGCAACGCAATAGAACAAAAAAACATCAATAAAAAGAACATTACAACATTAAAATGACAAAATTATGATCTTTGTTCTATAAAAAATTCAGTGCCTTAGAATATCTTTATATCACAAATAAAGATTAAAATGCTGATCATGAATCATTTATAAAATTAAGTATTTAGTTGAATAATATAACATTAAAATAATTTGATATTAAATCAAGTTATATACGATAAAATTGATTAATTCGATCTAAAATTTCTTTGCGATCTAATGCAAATTCTTGTCCTTCAAGTGCTGCAATATGATTCACTAAATTTTGAATGTGAGGGCTTAAATCCTGAAAACTACCTTCTAAAGTAAATAAATATGCCTGATAAGCAACCGATAAAGAATCATAAGGTTCTATATTTTTGACGACTTGAGCCAAATCAATCAATAAGTCTTTATCTAATTGTGATAATTTAGCGGTCTGAATTACTTCATTTCTTTCAGCTATTTTAATATTCGCAATACATTCAAATAATAAAGAAGAGGCTTGATTTAAATGAACAGCTTGCTCAGTTAATAAGTGATTATCTACAGTAGACTTCAGTAGAAAAATGATAGAATCTTCTTTTAAATTATAGACATTCATCAAAAATACAATAGCTTGTTGAAAAGTCGTAATAATCCATTCTTTTTTTTCATCTAAATCTTGTTCATAAAAAGCCGTATCATAAATTTGGCTCATTAAGCTATTTTGATAAATATTATTTATAGAAGAATTAAACTGTAAATCATAATAAATTTCTTTTTTAAATTTCCATTTATTTATATTCCACTTATCATCTTCCAAAAGATATTGTTGCTTATTTTCAGTATGATCAAAAATACTAGATTGTGTTGAAATTAAAAATGATTCTATATCAAAATTTTTATTAAGCTCTACAACGAATGCATATATACCACTACTTTTATAATGATAATAAAACTCTTGAAATGTATCACTAATTAACATTTTCAATTGTTCTGTTTGTTTGAGGTTTATATCAATCATACTTATCTCTATAATCTAAAAAAACAGATTTTATTTAAATTAATTATAATCAAATATGAAATTACTTAAAACCTTTATATTAAGAAATATCAAAGTATCATGAAGATGGCTTATTATTTTTATATAAGTAAGGCTAAAACTATCTTTCTTTCCCCCATAAAAAAAGCCCCGTCGCTTTGAGGGGGCTTTTAGATTTAAAAGCTGGCGATGACTTACTCTCACATGG
>NZ_JACANU010000010.1:0-101181 GCF_030329325.1 Acinetobacter sp. 226-1 | reverse complement strand
CATTTCACATACGACGCAACCCCTTTTTTTAAAGTTTTTTAATTTTATTTATCAAGTGATCTTTTTTTAGTCATTTTGAATAAATTTACTGCATTTTTAGACTTATAAATGCGAATTTATTTTTAAAATGAGGTTTAATAATATGAACCAACAGAATTCGCATGTAAAAAAGCAGGAATTAATCCAGTTAAAGCTGCACGAATATCAGCACGTTCATTAATAAGTTGATGCGAACCTTCTTCTAACATGAGCAAAGTCTGTAATCGAAATTTATGACGAATAAATTCGATATTATAGCGCCAGTCTACTGTTTGATCTTGCGCGCCTTGGGCAAGCCAAACTGGAATACGACACGCAGGGCGATTTTCCATTTCTTGCATCCATTTAGACATAGCTAAAATCCAATCCATTCCCATCATACGTGGTTGTAAAGGATCTTTTAAACGTACAAATCTTAAAAATTCAGGATTGTGATTATTACGTCTAAAATGTCTAGGAACTTCGCGCTTAATTCTACGAATAATACCTAGCCCGACTGAGTTATGCCACCATGCTGATTTTGCTGGGCGAATAAGTGGTGATAATAATAAAACACGTTCAACAATTGGGTTTTCGCGGCGCTGTGCATACTCAAGTAAATGATGCATTAAAATTGCTGCACCTGTACTTTGTCCAATACCTACCCACGGTTTAGGAAGTTGGTCTGCATTTTTAACATATTGATATACAGCATGTAATACTTGCTGATAATGGTCAAAATTTTCAATATTGGCAGGTGAACCACTACTTAGACCGTGTCCAGGTAAATCATAAGTAAGAACGCTAAAACCTTGTTCTAAAATTTCGCGAATAATAGGTTGGTAAATACCACTATGTTCAAGATAACCATGTAATAAAAAAACTGTACCTTTGATTTTATCAACATTTGGCTGAAATACTTGAATATGCAATTTAAATAAAGGCATACAAATAAAACCTTGCCAATGTTGACCAATCAATTGATCTAAACCATACAAGCGTCGATAAGCTTGTATTTCTCTTGAAGGCTCATAAGGCTTATTCAGATTTAAAGCTTCTAATAATCGGGGTGTTTTTTCGCGATCTGGAATAGGTAAATCGAGTTGTTTTAAAATTGTCGGATTTAAAAATGGAATATCTGACATTAGGGAACCTCACGACAGCCACTTGATCCAAATAGAACATCACGAATAGCAGCTAATGTTTCATAATTTGCACGTCGGCTATGATTATAATTTTGTTTACTGGGTTGCCATTCTGTTAAAGGTGTTGGCATAGGTGCTTCGATTGGAATAGTTTCAATACCATTTAAGGCAAAGAGCCTTCTTGTTCTTGGCATATGATAACGATCTGTAATCAGTAATACTGTAGGTGCTCCTCCTTTTTTCTGTAAAAGTAGTGAGCTAAAACGTGTATTTTCACATGTATTCATACTACGATTTTCAAGTAAATTTGCATCTACACCACGTTCTTTTAACCATGCTTGCATATAAGGAGACTCAACACCACTTAATACAATAGGTAATTTTGTTTTCTTTTCAACTTCTATGGTTTTTTCTAATCTTACGCGAGTATAAGCATTTACAACAATGTCTTTTTGGTTTTTATCTAGTGTTAATCCGCCACCTAAAACAACGATAGCATAAGGTTGATTGGTAACTTTACTTTTCACAGTGTCCTGATTTTGCAAACTTTCAATATCTGCTTGAACTGCGGAACTCGCCAATTCACTGTGAACCATTTCCTCTTGAACATGATGTGTTTTTAAAAATTTTATGTATTGATCCATTAAAGCTTTATTACTTTCATTATTTAAATCAAGTAAAGCTTTTACTGTTGTACTTGATGAATCATCTATTGTTGCTGATGCAGAGTGCTCTACAATTAATGGAATCGTAGGTTTATCTTTTTCATCTTTATTTTCTTTTTGTTTTTTAATAATTTCCTCTTGCAATGCTTTATATCTTAATTGTAAAAGCATCAAATTTTGAGCATTTTTATCTCGGATTTCTGTTTCCATTAACTTTAAATACGCTTGTCTTGCAATCCATAAATCTGAACCTGGTTCTAAATTTTCGGACTCTGAAAGTGCAGCATTTTGCTGACTTTGGGCAGCAATTTGGTTGACTTCTACGGGGACAAAAGTATTGAGTAATTTCACCATTAAATTAGAATAAAATGGTGTATACCAAAACACCATTAGACAAGCAAAAAGTACAAAAAGGATTGCAATCCTCCGTACTGTTTTGATCATCCAATGCTGTTTCTTCATTTTTTACTCGCTTATATGTGACTGAATGAGACCTAATTCATTAAACAATACAGGTTCTGGCTCCAGTAACACATTAAATTTATTGTAAACATCCTGCTGTACTGCACGATACGTCGCTTGTACATCAGTTAATGTTGCATTTGCATAGTTGACCAAGACCAAAGCCTGTTTTTCAAACATACCGACTTGGTGCAGTTTTCTGCCTTTCCAACCAGTTTGATCAATCAGCCAACCCGCAGCAATCTTAACCTTCTCATTTGTTTGAGGATAATGTGGGATATTTGGAAATTCCACACATATTTGTTGTAAATCTGCTTGTGTAATGATTGGATTTTTAAAAAAACTACCCACATTTGGAAATTCTTTAGGGTCGGGTAATTTACTTTGACGAATATGAATCACCTGTTTTTGTAAATTTTCTGCAGAAATATCATCCTGCATTGCCGCTTTCAAATCGCCATAATTGATTTTTAAATCGGCTTGTTTTAATAATTTAAAAATAACACTCACAATAATATAGCGATTTGGATTATCTTTAAAAATACTGTGACGATAAGAAAAATCACAATCCTCAGCAGCAATCAATTTAAACTGTTGCTGCTGACGATCATAAACTTCAACATATTCAATAAATTCGCCAACTTCCACACCATAAGCACCAATATTTTGTACAGGTGCAGCGCCTACAAGCCCCGGAATTAAAGCAAGATTTTGTAAACCGTATAGCTTTTGCGTGGTCGTCCATAAAACGAAATCATGCCAAACCTGCCCCGCACCAACTTTTAAGGTTTGTGTATGATCATCTTCAGATAAAAACTCAATGCCTTGAATCTCCATATGCATGACAAGTGCATGAATATTTTGAGGCAGCAACATATTGCTCCCACCCGAAAGAATGAGAACATTTAAATGTTGTGTTTGTGCATAAGCAAGCGCTTCAATCAATGCTTGTTTTGATTGAACTTTCACATAATTTGAAGCCAATGCATCTAAACGTAATGTATTAAATTCTTTTAGAGAAACGTTTTTTTGAATATTCATACAAAACCTTAGTGTTACGCTTGACGTTTAAAATGTTCAATCCATGCTTGGCTACTTGATTCACACTGATCAAGCACACGCTCAAAACCTTCTGCATCCCCATAATAAGGATCTGGTAGTGCTTGTTGCAGATAGTTCGGATCATGTTCACTCATGAGTGCAACTGAAGCACGAATTTTATGTCCTTGCGTATTTTGCTCAGCTTGATGCTTTAAATTTAAGATATTTTTTAAGTTTTCCAAATCCATTGCTAAAATCAAATCAAATTCATAAAAATCATTTAGTTGCAACTGACGTGCGCGTAATGCAGATAAATCATAGCCGCGTGCTTTAGCATGTTTTTGGCTACGTTCATCAGGTGCTTTATTGGGGTGATAATTGCTTGTTCCTGCTGAATCAACCTGAATATTGAGTTGATGCTCATCACAATAATGTCGCAACACAACCTCAGCAGTTGGAGAACGGCAAATATTTCCTAAACACACACATAACACCTTGTATGGCGTTTTGGATGACATAACAACCTCAATTGATCATTTATTTTTTCAGGGCTTATGTTAAGTTATTTAACGAATGAATCCCATAGTACGACAAAACAATAATGTTTATTTTATGATGATAGATTAAGGATAATACATATGCGTCATTTTCAATTTCAAACTGTTGCCAATATCATTTCAGGTTTAGGCTCAATTCAAGAGTTACGTAACATTTTAACAATAAAAAATTATAAAAAACTCTTACTCGTCACGGATGCAGGCATGATTCAACATGATTTGCATCGTCCAATTTTAGACATCCTTGAACAATTAAACTTAGATTATGTGATTTATTCAGATGTACAAGCCGACCCTGCTGAACACATTATTTTAGATGCGGTCAATTATGCAAAACGTGAACAGGTTGATGTCATCATCGGGTTTGGTGGTGGCAGCTCAATGGATGTTGCGAAAGTCATTGCGATTTTAGCAGACCCACAACAACAACAAAATATTCAAGACTTATATGGTGTAAATAATGCACAGGCACCTCGCTTACCCTTAATTTTAGTGCCAACAACGGCGGGTACAGGTTCAGAAGTCACTCCAATTTCGATTGTGACAACTGGAGAAACCACCAAAACAGGTATTGTGGCACCTATTTTATATGCAGATGTTGCAATTTTAGATGCCAATTTTACAGTCGGTTTACCTGCACATATTACTGCGGCAACGGGTATTGATGCTATGGTACACGCGATTGAAGCCTATACCTCTAAAATTAAAAAGAATTTTTATGCAGATATGCTCGCTAAACAAGCCTTGAAGCTGTTAAATAAAAATTTACCTTTAGTGTTAAAAGATGGTTCAAACTTAGAAGCGCGACAAAATATGTTATTGGGTTCTATGCTTGCAGGTCAGGCATTTGCCAATGCGCCTGTAGGTGCTGTACATGCTTTGGCTTATCCACTCGGCGGACATTTTCATTTATCCCATGGACATACAAATGCCTTAGTTTTATTAGAAGTTTTAAAGTTTAATGCTCCACATGCCAAGCAACTCTATGCTGAGCTAATGCAATATCTAGATCCTTATAGTAAAGGCAGTACAGAAGGTTTATGTGATTTATTTATTGACCATATGCAACGTCATTTAGACAGCAGTGGTTTAACCTTAAAACTCAATCAGCTCAATATCCCTGAAAATATGTTAGATCGCTTGGCTGAAGATGCCATGTTACAAACACGCTTATTGCAAAATAATCCAAGAGAAATGACTAAATCGCACGCTTTAAAAATTTACCAAGAAATTTATTAAGTGATTATTTATAAATGATTTACCCATTCATTATTAATTAAATTAGATGAAAAATATGAAACCAGAAGTTAGAACTCGCACTCAATATTGTTTTTTATTCCCGATTCAAACCCGATGGGCAGACAACGATATTTATGGGCATGTCAACAATGTCACCTACTATAGTTATTTTGATATTCACCGATCCCCCATTATTGGTTTAGTGGTCAATTCAGCTTGCGACTTTTTACAAGAATTAACCTATCCAGAAGTCATTGAAGTCGGGGTGGCAATCTCTAAAATTGGCAATTCTTCATTGACTTATGATTTAGCCATTTTTAAACAAGGGCAAAATAAAGCATCTGCACAAGGTCACTTTATACATGTATTCGTTGAGCGTGAAACGAAAAAAAGCACCCCGATTCCACATGAAATGCGAGATGCTTTACAGGATTATTTAATGAAATAACCTAAACTTTCAATTGAATATTTTGCAACTCACCCTCAAAATCTTGCAATAAGCTTTTGATTGCAGGCTCAGCATGTAACATTTGTTCAGCGCGTTGATATGCTTGAATTTTGCGTTCATTTTGCATATGAAATGGTGTGGTACTTTCAACTTCACCATATTGCACATTAAACACAGTACTCAACCATTGTTGTTTAAGTGATGACTCTAGCGCATGTTGAGTTTGATTTAATAAATTTTCATATTGCTTGGAAATTTGAAATGTAGAATGACCGTTAATCATTCCAATCATCAAACCATGTTGTGCCAACTCCTGCACAGCAGGTGACAAATCACTGTTTCTAAACCAGTATTCCCATTTATTGACATCCCATTCACCTTCAAGTTGCTGCGGCGCAAGCTGTAAAATGTCTTGTGGCGTTTGCTGTGAATGATTTTTATCTTGTTCAATCTCGACGGCAACTTGATTCTGAGGCTGAGTTTTAGTGATGGATTCAGTCCCAACATCAACCACTTCATGCAACTGTACTACAGGTTTTGCTTCGTCCATTTCTGTAGCAAGGAAGAATACGTCTTCAGTTACAGCAGTATTTGTTATTGCAACATTTTCAGAAAAATCTGCACCAAATGAAGTTAAAGCGAGTTCATCTGTATCCTGTAAATTTTGAATTTCATTGACTGCTTCAATATTTTCAGTCTGTTGTAATGACAATGTTTCAGGTTCAATGCCAATACTTAAGTCCTGAGCCTGCTCCATGTTTGCAGATTTTGCACTAGTTGCTTCTTGCGTATTTGGCGTTGCACTTGTCGATGTGGGTACAACATACTCAAGCTGTTCAGCGACAGGTGCAATACTTTCAGGTGAATGCTCAATGTGTGAAAGTGTACTTGCTGTCTGAACTTGATGATCATCAACATGTTCAACAAAATGATTTTGTTCAGAGTCATACTGTTCTTGAATATCAGGTTTTGTTTCAGATTCAGGGTTTTGCTCAATCGGTTGAGCCGTGACTAAAGACGACTGAACAGTTCTTGGCTCTGAAACCACAATTTCATTGGCTTGCAATGGACGGAATGCCAGTAAACGCAAGACCGTCATTTCAAAACCTTGTTCTTGCGTCACTGCCAATTGCAGATCTGCACGTCCCTTACAGGCAATCTGATAATACAACTGGATGTCCTGTGCAGAAACCAATTGCGATAATGTCATGATCTTTTTATTGATTTCTGCGCTATATTTCAGGCTTAAATCGGGTAGATATTGCAACATTGCCAATTCATGTAATGTTGAAATAAATTGATCTAAAACCAAAGAGACATCCAAAGCTTGCTGTCTAAATTGTAGTAAAAGCTGACTGACACGCTCACGTTGATTTTGATGAATCGCCAAAATCAAATCATAAATAATGGTTCGATCAATCAGCCCCAGCATTTCCTTGACATCTTGATGATGAATCGCACCTTGACCATAGGCAATCGCCTGATCGGTCAAAGATAAGGCATCACGTAAGGAACCCTGTGCCGATTCAGCAATTTGCCAAATTGCATCCTGTTCAGACTGAATGCTTTCTTTGGCTAAAATATCCGTTAAATGATGGGTAATTTCATCGACTGCCAAAGGGCGCAAGGTGAATTGTAAACAACGTGAAATCACTGTTATCGGGAGCTTTTGTGGATCGGTTGTGGCAAATAAAAATTTGACATGTGCAGGCGGTTCTTCCAATGTTTTCAGTAAAGCATTAAAAGAATGCGTAGACAACATATGTACTTCATCGATCAGATAAACCTTGAAACGCCCTTGTGTCGGTGCATAGGGAACGTTATCCAACAGTTCACGCGTATCTTCAACTTTGGTACGTGATGCCGCATCAATTTCAATCAGGTCAATAAAACGACCTTCATTGACTGCTTTACAGGTCGCACAAACTTCACACGGCGTAGACGTTACACCCGTTTCGCAGTTCAGGCATTTTGCCAGAATACGGGCAATGGTGGTTTTCCCCACGCCTCGCGTTCCCGTAAACAAGTAGGCATGATGTAAACGCCCCCGATCCAATGCACTGGTTAATGCACGTGAAACGTGATTTTGTCCAACCAATTCATTAAAATTTCGTGGGCGATATTTACGTGCAAGTACCTGATACATGGAAGCTCCTCATTACAGCGTTAAGGATACTGTTTTTTTCTGGATTAGTGAATGAAGAATGTCTTTGAAGATGGTAATCGCTGAAATATCTAACAACAACCTCTGCATTCATTCACGACTTTAAGCTATTTTCAATATCATTGCATTTGATATACTCAAATCATAATCAATAACCCATTTAATAATTTTTATGGCAGAGCCTATTCTTTTTATTGCTAAAATTTGGATCAACAAAGCACAATATCAAAAATTCTTCCGTCATAAAGTGCTGAATAAACTTGCCTTAGAAATGATTGAAAGTCGTGAACTTAAACTCAAAAATGCTTATTATTGGCGCTATAGCAAAACCAAACAATATTTGAGCGTCAAAGCATACTATCACTTTGGTTCATCAGATTGGGATCGATTCACCTTTTATCAAGCCTTACAACAGATCATATCCTATTTAAATACAACAGGTGAGGAAAGTGTGAATCGTGGCTTTTTAATGATCCAATATCAAGCCACTGACCTAAGTGAACATCTATTTAAAATAAACAATCAGAATTGGGAAAAAGTTCAGCAATTACCATCAGCTTATGCAGATGATCTCAAAAAACTCAATAAAGACACGAATAAATTTCTTCAGAATGTAGATATCGATAATGTTTTCTCACTACAGAATCTGGATGCCAATTTTCATAGTAAAATTCAACGTATTTTAGAAAAACAACGTCTGAGCCAACTCCATCAAATTGCAACAATTGCTACGCCACAACAACCACAGTTTCTATTTGAATCTTTTTATCATAATGGTCAGTTTGTCTTTAGCGTGAAAAACGGTGGCATCATTTACCCTGAAATTGATATCAAAACATTTCAGCAACGACCTTATGGTGCTTCAGATCAGTACCATGTCATCGTGCATCATCGGCTATATCGTACAGATCCAAACCATTTTAAAAAAATTCATAAGCATGAACAGACATTTTATAAAGATCGACATGATGTGTTTGATGAACACTTCAATATTTTTCATCAAGCAGATCCTACCTCATTTTCAATTGTGAATGAATCCTGTTGTGAAGATGCAAATCATATTTATCTGGGTCATTATCAACTTAACAAACACAAATTAATCACACCACCTATCTTTATAGGCATAGATAATGAGCCTTTATTTACCTTTGAAAATCGAGTCATTTATAAAACCACACCATTAAATATTGATTTTTCAAGTTACCGATTTATTCAGGAAATTCCTAAACCAACCTATGCCAATAAACGTTTTATTCTGCAAGATCGACAAGGCTATCTGATCGTATGTCATCACTCTCAACAGATTAAGCAATTTCGTGAAAATGAACTTAGTTTGGCACAAATTTTAGAGAAATATGACTATTGCCATCCGATCGACACCCCAGATACACAGCAAAACCCAAATTGGTATGATGGAGAAATTTTTGATGAAAATTTCAATCTTGAGCTTTTTACAAACCTCATTCAACACAATCAATCTTATCTACATTCAGCATTAAAAAAATATCAGACTTACTTGGTTTTTTGCCTTCAGCAACTTGATCAACAAGAAAATTTAGCGCTTCATCAACATCATTTAATTGAAAATATATATCAATTACTCAAAGATGACCTTTGGTCAGATGCCAATATTTATTTGAAATTATGTGAATATTATTTACGTATCCAACAACCTGATACTGCATTTAACAACTTAAAACACTGTACCCTGTTTTCATGTGATCATTTACTTGATTTTTTACACAGTCCATTACTTACACCTTACCAAGATCGTGAGGATTTTCAGGAAATTTATCAATTTACCAAGCAATATATTCAAAATTCACCTAAACGCCTATTGACTCTGTCTGTCTTGGAACAACCTTTGACAAAAGCCAACAGGAACAGTCTCTGGGCTTTTGCTGAAAGTTTTGTACTTTATCCCAAAACCATATTTGACCAAATACCAGCAGACCAAGCCCATTTAAAAATCACCTATTTTGAAAAATATCAACAACTGATCTATCATTATTTCCATGACAATCATTACTTTCTATATCCAAACAGTTATTTTTTAATAGAATATTTTATGGCACCTATTGATCTTATGATTAAAGACCTCCAACACACCTTACAAATGGTGTCTGTTTTAGGTTATTTAAATCATGGTATCGAGGACTTAACAAAAAAACTCAATGCCATCCAGAACAGTGTTAATTTTTTGTTCGAGCTCAATCAGACACCCGATCTTGCAGCCTTAAATCAGTTACCCATTTTTCAAATTTTAGGATTTAAACTGCATGCACCATAATCTGATCAACTTAAAACCACCCTTTACTGCCTTTCAGTTCAGCATCGGCACAACGTAAAGCTTCTTGAGTCAGCCCCCACAAACGATAATCCCCTGTGATGGAACCAATTTGAAAGTTATGTGTATAAGCAAAACTGAGCCCTCGCTGTGGATCACACCAAGCACCTGAGCCATTATATCCCATATGTCCGAAGCCTTTTTTCGCACGTTTCCCCATGGTAATAACACGGTGATATCCCAAACGCCACTTCATTGGGATCGGCATAACACGATCACGTTTGATAGATTGAATCGTGCTTAATTCTTTAAAAACTTCAGGTTTAATCAAGGTTTGATCATTCCAAACACCTTGATTGGCTAACATCGCATATATTTTAGCCAAACTATTTGCAGTAAATACACCATTCGCAGCAGGAATAACAGCCTGTAAACCTTCATCACTAAAAAAGCTAAAATCTCGCATACCTTTGGGCACCATCGCATCTAGAAAATCTTGCGGATTTTGCCCACTTAATTCAACCAACTTATCGGAAAAGGATGTCTTATGTTTTTTCTTATTCTGTGATGATGATTGAGTTTCTACTTTTTTGGGTTTTTTAATTAAGCGAGCAACTTGCTGCAACTCTAAAGCAGGTACACCAAAATAAGCACCGTCAAGCTCTAAAGGATCAACTAAACACCTTTGCATTAACCATTTTAAGGGCTGTCCTGTGGCTTTTTCCAACACGCCACCCACGAGCCAACCAAACGTTAAAGCTTGATAAGCAATATCACTTCCTATCTGAAAACGCGGCGTTGCTTGCTCCATCACTTTTAACATATGTTGCCAGTCTGCCATCTCTTTTGCTTGCCCAATCATGTTGCGAATATCAAACAAACCACTTTGATGACTTAAAATATGACGTAGCGTCATATGCGCTTTACCATTTTGACCAAATTCAGACCAATATTGCGTGATAGGTGTATCATAATCTAACAAATCCTCACTCACCAAAATATGTGCTAATGTGGCTAAAACACCCTTTCCTGTTGAATAACAAACAGATAATGTATCTTCTTTCCAATTTTCAGTTTCTGATTTTTTACCTGTAAAGATATCTACAACTTTTTGACCTTGAAAATAAACCGTTAATGCTGCACCACCATATTGAGTACGTCCATCTTGTAACCGACTGAATTGTTTTGCTAAATCTGCAAATCTCTCATCAACATATCCATGAAAGTTATTCTTATCTGCAAATAAAATTTCCTTAATCGTACTCATTTCCCTACCCTTATTTTTATACCGTTCTAAAAAAAAGCCTAAATCATCTCGACTTAGGCTTCTATCTTATTTGATTTTATTGTGCTTTGACTACACCTGTCACATGTGGTTTATGCGATTTTTCATTTCGAATCAGAAAATCAGTCACTGCCCCTTTTGTCGCTGTCAAAAACTCAACCTTTGAAGGTAAGAACATTGGCAGTTTAAAATACACATCAGCTTCATAAGCTTCTGGCAAAGTTAAACTTGCCAATGCACGTGCTTTGCTCCACATACCATGTGCAATCGCTTGTTTAAAACCAAAAGCTTTCGCCGTCAATGCATGAATATGAATCAGGTTAAAGTCACCTGACGTTTTTGCATAGCGACGCCCTGTGTTTTCTGAAACATTCCATACTGTTTGTAATTGATAGTCAGGTGTTTGACTTTCTTTCGCTTTTTCTGCTGCGATTGTATTGGTCTTTTGGCGTGCTAAATAAGTGGTTAATCCTTCCATAACCACTTCATTACCCACTTTTGCAGTGGTAATAAAATCAAATTGTAGACCTTTATCATGTGGCTGTACTTCACCAAACTGACATGACAACGTGATCTTTTCATTCACACCAATTTTACGTGTCTGTTTAATTTGGTTACGGATATGTACCAAACCTAAAATTGCAAATGGAAATGCTTCTGTTGTCATCATATGCATTTGCAAACTTTGTGACAATACAGCCAAATAAATCGCTGGAATATAACCATTATTTTTAAAGCCACAGACTTCGTTATACGCTCTTAAATGTTGTTGGTCGACTTGTAAAGAATCCACCACATATTCAACTTGTGGTAGCACTTTTTCACCTTTCGGCTTTTTAATGATTAAACCTTGTACAACTTTTGCATAAGCAACATAAGGTTTTGGCAGTTGACTAAAATGGCGAGTATTCATACTAGACCTTTGAAATGTTTTATTTCGATATTTAAAACCCCGTCTCCCTTAGAAAGAAGGCTGGAATAAGGGGCAAAACTATCTCATTTTTAATTTATACATAACTCTACCTCTGCCTAGTCCTCTCCTTTAAAGATCAGGAGAGGAAATTTAGAGGCTCGTTATTAAGCACCTAACAAACTTTGACCGCATACACGAACAATATTACCATTTAAACCTGTAGAAGCTGTTGCAGCAAAGAGTGCAATTGTTTCAGCAACATCGACAGGTTGACCACCTTGGCTCATCGAGTTCATACGACGACCTGCTTCACGAATTGCAAATGGAATTGCAGCCGTCATTTGCGTTTCAATAAAACCAGGCGCAACAGCATTAATGGTAATTCCATCTTTTAAAATTGGTGCAGTAAATTTGACCAAACCAATCACACCTGCTTTAGACGCTGCATAGTTAGTTTGACCTAAATTACCTGCAATACCTGAAATCGAAGAAACACATACTATACGACCATTGGCATTTAGACCTTTATTTGCCAATAAATAGTCATTGATACGCTCAGCCGCAGACAAGTTAATGTTAATTACAAGATCCCACATTTCAGGTTTCATATTTGCTAAAGTTTTGTCACGTGTAACCCCAGCATTATGCACGATCACATCTAAACCACCTTGTGCAGCCGCAGCCGCTTTAATTTTTTCACCTGCATCAGCTGCTGTAATATCAATGGCTAATGTTGATCCACCAATTTCACTTGCAACACGATCTAAATCTGCTTGTTGTTGTGGTACATCTAAACAAATCACATGCGCACCATCACGTGCAAGTACATGAGCAATTGCTTCACCGATACCACGGCTTGCACCTGTTACCAACGCTGTTTTACCTGCAAGTGGTTTTGCCCAATCTACATCAATCACTTTTGCATTTGAAACATGGATCACTTGACCAGAAACATAAGCAGAACGTGGTGAAATCAAGAAACGTAATGAAGATTCTAAATTTTGTGCCGCATCAGCATCAACAAGAATTAAATCCGCAGCGATTCCTTTTTTAAATTCTTTACCTACTGCTTTTACAAAACCTTCCAAAGCACGTTGAGCGATTGCTTGTTTCACTGTAGGTGCAGATTCTGGTGTTAAACCGATCACGATCACACGACCTGAGTTTTGAATTTGACGTGCGATTGGATTAAAGAACTTGTGTAGTTCATGTAATTCTTCTGAGTTTTGAATACCTGAAGCATCAAAAACAACCGCTTTAAATTTAGACTCTTTATCGCCTTCGTTAAACGCACCAACAGTCAAACCCACTTTTGCAGCTTCTTGCTGTAGCTCAACATTATTACCCACATAACTATTTGCATGAATATTACTTAATACTTGCGCAATTTCACTTGAAAATATGCTATTTGGCGCAGCACCTAACAATACTGCACCTTTGATAACAGGTGTTGCTGATTCAAAACGATCCAAAGAAATAGGTGATGGTAAACCTAAATTTTTGATGACAAATTTACCAATTGGGGATTTAGAAAATGCTTGGTATTGATCAGTCATGGTAATAATCTCTCAGTAAATAAATTTTTTAATAAGCCTGTAGGTATCTATTAACTTCAAGTTTAATGTCAGATACTTATATTTTAATAGACTTATTATGTTTCAGTTAAATAATACTTGAGTTAAAGACTTCATGTCTTGACCTGAATGCTTTGGCAAATGTCATTTTAGTCAATTCCGCACTTCTTCAATTATGGTAATGTTAAGATCAAGAAGATTAGCCACATGCTTGGAAAAGCCTTATGAGCAAAACAACTCAAGAAAATCCAACAGTTCAAAATTCTACTGCGGAAGAAGTGTCAAATACATCAAAGCCGAGTACTCGTTCAAGTAAAGGTACTGGTACTGCTGCTCGTTCAAACAATAGCAACAGTAAACCACGTCGTACAGCAAGTACTGCTGCTCGTAAAAACACTGCTTCTACAATACAAAAAGCTGATCCAGCAACATCTCCATCGACGTCTCAAACATCTGTTTCACAGGGAAAAATCATGAGTCAAAATACTATTCGCCGTGTTGCAATTCTTGGTGGCAACCGTATTCCATTTGCACGTTCAAATGGTGCTTATTTTAAAGCAACCAACATTGACATGTTAACTGCTGCACTCAATGGTTTAGTTGAGCGTTATAAATTACAAGATCAACGTTTAGGTGAAGTTGTTGCTGGTGCAGTCCTTAAACACAGCCGTGACTTTAACATGACTCGTGAATGTGTATTAAATACACAACTTGCACCAGAAACACCTGCTTATGATTTACAACAAGCGTGTGGCACAGGTTTACAAGCTGCTTTTGCTGTTGCCAATAAAATTGCTTTAGGTCAAATTGAAGTGGGAATCGCAGGTGGTGTAGATACAACTTCTGATGCACCAATTGCATTTGGTGATGGTTTACGTAAAGCTTTACTTGAGTTGAATATTGCAAAAACGGGTAAAGATCGTCTAAAAGCATTAACAAAAATCAACATAAAAGATTTATTAGATGCACCTAAAAATGGTGAACCACGCACAGGTTTATCTATGGGCGATCATCAAGCGATTACTGCGCTTGAATGGGGTATTTCTCGTGAAGCACAAGATCAGCTTGCTGCATCTTCACATCAAAAAATGGCAAAAGCTTACGAAGATGGTTTCTTTGATGACTTAATGACACCATTTATGGGTCTTGAGCGTGACAACAACTTACGTGCTGATTCTTCTGTAGAAAAACTTGCAAAATTAAAGCCTGCTTTTGGTAAAGGTGAAAATGCAACGATGACTGCAGGTAACTCTACGCCATTAACAGATGGTGCTTCTGTGGTGTTACTCGCATCTGAAGAATGGGCAAAAGCCAATGGTCATGAAGTGCTTGCTTACTTATCATTCTCAGAAACTGCAGCAGTTGACTTTGTAGGTAAAAAAGAAGGCTTACTCATGGCGCCTGCTTATGCAGTTCCTCGTATGCTTGAACGTGCAAATATGAAACTTCAAGATTTTGATTATTATGAAATCCATGAAGCATTTGCATCACAAGTGTTATCTACATTAAAAGCTTGGGAAGATCCAAAATTCTGTAAAGAACGTTTAGGTCTAGATGCACCTTTAGGTTCAATTGATATGGCTAAACTCAATATCAATGGTTCTTCACTTGCTGCGGGTCACCCATTTGCTGCAACAGGTGGTCGTATTTTAGCAACTGCTGCAAAAATCTTAAACCAAAAAGGTTCAGGTAAGATTTTAGTGTCAATCTGTGCTGCGGGCGGTCAAGGTGTGACAGCAATTGTAGAGAAATGATCTTCTACTTTTGAAATAAACCCTAATATATGAATCCCCATAAGATCACTCTTGTGGGGATTTTTGTTCTTCTAATAATGAAATTATCACTTTTTAAGAATGGCTGATTTTAGGTGTGATATTCAGGTTACTTATGAATGAAAGATTAAAAGTATTAGTATTGAAAAACAAAATTAAACATTTTATGAACCAACTTGAAGGCGTGGAAAATATTTCCATAAAAGAATATTTTGATGGTTATTCTGAAATCTATGAGAAAATCAAAGAATATTATAAAATTAATTCTGTAGGGAAAGTGATCTTAAATTGTATTGAGTTAGAGGAGGAAATGGGGAAATTATTAGATATATGATTACTACTATATTGCTTTTGAGCGAGAATTTTTTGTTGAATTTCAATTTTCAAATATGCGGGATTTTATAAAATCATGGAAAATTCTAAATAAAGGATATGATTTGACTGTTTTTAATCAAAAAATTATTTTTGTTGTTAATGATGATGAGAGAAACTTATCCGTTCATATTCAAAAATTATCTTAAAAATTTCATTCATATAGAGATATTAAAAAAACCATTTTAATAGAAAAAACTTCAATAAAAAAGAGACCTACAATATAGGTCTCTTTAATATTCAAAAATACAGCACTATTTATTCAATAATTTATCAATCACGCCAAACTTTTTAAATAACTTCGCACGACGTTTCGGATAAATATTGGCTTTATTTAAATCACCGTTATAGTGATCAAATACACGCTGATCCATAATTTTAAACCATAAAGATGGGATCAATGCAGGCAATAACATACTTGCATAACCACTTGGCAACTCAGGCGCTTCGTCAAAATGACGCAAAGCTTGGAATGGACGTGTTGGATATGCGTGATGATCTGAATGACGTTGTAATTGATATAAAAATAGATTGGTCACAATATTGTTATTGTTCCAACTATGTTCAGGCATGGTACGTTCATATTTACCATTTTCATCTTTCTGACGCAGTAAACCATAGTGTTCAATATAATTAATAATTTCAAATAAGCTAATACCATACGCCGATTGCGTCAATAAATAAGGAAGCGTTGATGTTCCAAATAATTTCAGCATTGAAGCATGAAAACCTGCACTCATCCCCCAACCTTGTAAAAGCTCATTCTCCTTAGACCAAAAAGCTAAGCCTTTACGTTTTAAGCGGTTTTTTTCAATTTCAATCGCAGATTTAAATGAACCAACAACTGTACGAGGTAAAAACTCATAAAAAGTTTCGCCCATTTTGGATGATGCTGGGTCTTCAGGTGTTGCAGCGCGTTTGTGATGACCATACGGGTGTTCAACACGGAAATGATTGTAACCCGTAGGTACAAGTGCTAAGTGTGACAAAATATGGTCAATACGATTCGATTTATGGCTCAACTCATGTGCGGTATTCACTGCAATACCATTAATTGCACCCATTGAAATACCCAATAAAATTTTATCAACAAAAGAAGTTGTTTTACGACTCGTTAAATAACATGCATAAATATTGGCAACATATTGCAGAGGAATAAAAGTTTTAACTAATCGTGAATAATAAGGATCTTGTTCAAGTAATTTAATATCTTCAACTGAAGGGTTATGATTATCTTTACCGACAATCGTATCAATTGTTGGAATGATGATATGTAAAACGATTGGACCACCTAAAGCAAAAAGCTTTTTCAATGGCTTAGGTGCAAATTGATAGCCTGCCAAAATCCCAATACCAATCACAGGTAATGCAGGACTAATTGCCCATAAATAGCGCTTACTGTCGAGCTGTCGTACAGATTTACTGGATACTTCCTGTAATTGCTGTTCACTAAATGATACGGGTGCATTCATAACAAATTCTTCCTTATATTTCTTATCGCTATATTTACGGAATTAAGCTAGACAAAACAGTTGTAAGCGTCCAAAAAAGCTATGAAAAAGTCTTTGGCTTGTTTAAGCTAGAGATTGTCCTCTACGCACATGTTTTAATATCGACCTCATATTTATTCTTGTCATTTAAATTATTATTTTTTATGGACGCACTTAGTAAAATTTTTGATGATATTCATCTTAATCATTCAGAATATCTCTATTTACAAGCTCAAGGGAATTGGGCATTTAAAAGCATTGCACAAGATGCTGTGATCGCACACATTGTTTTATATGGTGAGGCACAACTACAATTTTCAAAAAATTTAAATATCACGCTGCATACAGGAGATATGATTTTAATCCCTGCAGGTTTAGAACATTCTGTTGCTAATCAACTTGATCATACTTTTATTGAGTCTTTAAATATTGCACCATTATTTGATGGCTTAAGACTAGATGCAATTGAGTTTGGTCAAGGTGATTCTGAAAAAACTTTAATTTTGTCAGTGCGTTGTCATCTTAATGCCATCATGGCACGCCCTCTAGTCAATGCACTACCACCGTATATTCATATACAAAATGCATTGAGCGATACTGCCCCAGAATGGTTACGTATTGGCTTATATTTTGTTGCCTCAGATACACAACGGACTTTAGCAGGCAAGAATAAGATTATGGATCATCTCGTGAGCATTATGATGATTGAATGTGTACGTGACTATATTGAGCAACTACAAGATCAAAATAATTGGTTAAATGCCTTAATTCACCCTGAACTATCAAATGCTTTAGCTGTTATTCACAGTCAACCTCATATTGCATGGACGGTTGAAAGCTTAGCTGAACAATGTTGTATGTCACGTTCAAAATTTGCTAATTTATTTAATCAGGTGGTGGGTGAAACACCACTGGCTTATTTACAACAGCATCGCTTGCGCCTTGCAAGTCAACTATTAAAACAAGGTCAACTTAGCGTACAGCAAATTGCCCATCAAGTCGGCTATTCGTCAGAAACGGCATTCAGCCAAGCCTTTAAAAAACAATTTGAAATCAGTCCGAGTCAATATCGCAATCAAGTCAATTAAAATCACGACAAGCCCAAAGAATACTTAGGCTATTTCAACAATCATAAAAACGAGTATTTCCTCTTTCGTTGATATAAAAATAGAGCCCCAAAATGGGACTCTATCTATGTTGTTAAATGCTAGATTTTATAGCAATTATGCAGCAGAACGCTCAGCGATTGGCACAACTTTACGCAGTTCAGGACCCGTATAATCCGCACTTGGACGAATAATACGGTTGTCTGCACGCTGTTCCATGACATGCGCAGCCCAACCTGTTACGCGGCTCATCACAAAGATTGGTGTAAATAGTTTCGTTGCAATATCCATGAAGTGATAAGCAGATGCATGGAAGAAATCTGCGTTACAGAATAATTTCTTCTCACGCCACATCACTTCTTCACAGCGTACTGAAACTGGATAAAGTACGGTATCACCTACGTCTTTTGCTAATTTTTCAGACCAGATTTTGATGATGCCATTACGTGGGTCATTGTCTTTATAGATCGCATGACCAAAGCCCATGATCTTTTCTTTACGCTCAAGTTTACCCAACATTTCACGTTCAGCTTCTTCAGGTGAAGTCCAGTTTTCGATCATTTCCATTGCAGCTTCGTTCGCGCCGCCATGGAGTGGACCACGTAATGAACCAATCGCGCCTGTGATACATGAATGCATATCTGACAATGTTGATGCACATACACGCGCTGTGAATGTCGATGCGTTGAACTCATGCTCAGCATAAAGAATCAGCGATACATTCATGACCTGTTCATGCAATTCGTTTGGCTTTTCACCACGAAGTAAATGCAGGAATTGAGCGCCGATTGAATCATCATCTGTATTTTCTTCGATACGCACGCCATCATGGCTGTAGCGATACCAGTAGCAAATGATTGCAGGTAATGTTGCAAGTATACGGTCTGCAACGTCTTGTTGCTCATCAAATGATTTTTCAGTTTCAAGGTTACCCAACATTGAAACGCCTGTGCGCATCACATCCATTGGGTGTGAGTCAGCAGGAATACGTTCTAAAACTTCTTTCAATGCCTGTGGTAATTGGCGAAGTGATTTCAATTTTGCTTTATAAGCAGCTAACTGTTCAGTTGTAGGCAATTCACCAAAGAAGATTAAATAAGCGACTTCTTCAAATTGGCAATTTTCAGCAAGATCTTGCACATCATAACCACGGTAAGTTAAGCCTGCGCCACTCTTACCTACTGTAGATAATGCTGTTTTACCTGCAACTTGCCCACGCAGTCCTGCGCCTGTGAGTACTTTACCTTCAGCCATTTTTATTTTCCTTCAGTGAATAGTTTGTCTAATGTATTTTCAAAAGTGTGATAATCAAGGAATTCGTAGAGTTCTTTGCGCTGTTGCATTTTGTCCAGTACATTGACTTGTGTACCTTCTTTACGAATCGCTTGGAAAACTTCAAGTGCCGCTTTTTGCATGGCACGTGTTGCAGACAATGGATAAAGTACCATTGAAATACCCTGTTCACCCAATTCTTCAGTAGTGTAATAAGGCGTATCACCAAATTCTGTGATATTTGCCAATACAGGTACACCGACTGCATCGCAGACTGTTTTATACATGGTGATGTCAGTCATTGCTTCGGCAAAAATCGCATCTGCGCCTGCTTCCACACATGCACATGCACGGTCAATTACGGCTTGCAAACCTTCTTTTTGTAGTGCATCGGTACGTGCCATCACCACAAAGTTTGAATCTGTTTTTGCATCAACTGCCGCTTTGATACGGTCGACCATTTCTTGTTGAGTCACGATTTCTTTGTTTGGACGGTGTCCACAACGTTTTTGTGCCACTTGGTCTTCGATATGAACAGCGGCTGCACCTGCTGCGATCATTTGTTTTACAGTACGTGCGATGTTAAATGCACCGCCCCAACCTGTATCGATATCGACTAGTAAAGGTGTATCAACACGTTCGGTAATACGACGAACATCTTCTAATACGTTGTCTAAGCTGGTCATACCTAAGTCAGGTAAACCATAAGAATAGTTTGCAACACCCGCACCCGAAAGATAAATCGCCTTGTAGCCGACTTGTTTCGCCATCATTGCTGCATAAGCGTTGACTGTACCGATAATTTGTAATGGTTTTTCCACTTCCAGTGCTTGTCTAAATCTTAAGCCTGCAGACGTTTCTTGTGTCATATTCCTTTCCACAGTGGTCTATATATTTATCGAGATTTGAGTATAGCTATAAAAAGTTTCTACGCTATGGCTTTTTAGGTAAAAAGCTCTAAAACTTTAGTCAAACAAATAATGAATTTCCATTCACTATTTTAATAATAGTATTTTCTTTCAAAATAATACAGTCATTTCTCAACAGAAATTTCTTGACATCTTTGCTATAATCATTACAAAGACACAGGAATTGAAATTATTACTTTATGCAAAAACATTTCGCAGAAATTGAAGCTTTAGGTTGTGGTGAGCAACCACAAACTCGCCGTGGGCAAGAACGGCGTTTGGCGCTTTTGTTGAGTGCAAATGATTTGTTTTTAGAACGTGGCTATGAAGCTGTTTCACTCGATGATATCGTAAATCATGCTGGTGGCTCAAAAGCCTCTATTTATAAGTATTTTGGCAATAAAGAAGGGTTATTCACAGCCATTTGTGATTATCGTCGTGAGTTGTTTTTTAAAGATATTTGTTCTTGCTATAACTCAGAAAAAGATCATTTACATAGCTATTTAGTGCAAACTTTAATCAATTTTTATCTCCATCTTAAAAAACCTGAAAATGTAGCTTTTATCCGCCTCATTATTGAACAGGCACAAAAAAATCCTGATTTGGCTTTATATATTCATGAAAAAGGTGCTCATTTTATTCAAATTACCATCGCTAAAGCTTTAGAATGCGCACATTTGCAAGGCTTGGTCGATTGTCAAAACCCTTTAGGCTCTGCCATGATGTATTTTGGAATACTCAGAGATTATGAATGGCGCATTATTATGGGACTGGAAATTGATCAACCTGAACAAGAAGTCATCAAATATATTGAATATTGTGTCGATCATTTTCTAAAAGGTCATCAAAAAGTCTAGTTTTTTTGCATTTCAATACTGTTATAGTATATTAGAAGATTCTTTTTTTCGTTTTTTAATCAACCAACAATGAATTGTTGGTCAATCCCCTTATTGGTTTTGACTATACAATTATTGTGGAGTAACCATGGCTCTACGACATTTTCTAACACTACGTGACCTATCAACTGCTGAACTGAACCGCATTATTGAGCGTGCGCAAGAATTGAAGCGAAAACAACATAACAATGAAACTTTCCAGCCTTTTGTTGGTAAAGTCATGGGCATGATTTTTGAAAAGTCGAGTACGCGAACACGTGTTTCTTTTGAAGCAGGTATGAGCCAATTTGGTGGTAGTGCTATTTTTCTTTCTTCACGTGATACACAATTAGGTCGCGGTGAGCCGATTGAAGATTCAGCTCGTGTTATTTCAAGTATGCTTGATATCATTATGATCCGTACATTTGGTCATGATATTGTGGAGCGCTTTGCAGAATACTCAACAGTGCCTGTGATTAATGCATTGACTGATGACCATCATCCTTGTCAATTATTAGCAGATGTACAAACTTTTGTAGAACATCGTGGTTCTATTCAAGGCAAAACTGTTGCTTGGATCGGTGATGGCAATAATATGTGTAATTCTTATATGGAAGCTGCACATATGTGGGGTTTTAAATTAAAAATTGCATCACCAAAAGGTTATGAACCTAAATCTGAATTTTTATCTGAATTTGGGCATTGTGTTGAACTTGTTGATTCTGCTGAAGATGCTGCTGTAAATGCTGACCTGATTGTCACTGATGTTTGGGCAAGTATGGGACAAGAAGAAGAACAGAAAATCCGTGAAAAAGCATTTGCAGACTATCAAGTCAATGAAAAATTAATGGATTTGGCTCATCCTGATTGCTTATTCATGCATTGCCTCCCTGCACATCGCGGTGAAGAAATTTCTGAGAATATGCTTGATCACAAAAATGCTGTAGTGTGGGACGAAGCAGAAAATCGTTTACATGCGCAGAAAGCTTTAGTTGAATTTTTAATTAATGAAAATTTAAAGAAAGCATAAGTATTTGAAATGTTTAAAAAGGCTTTGTGAATCAAAGCCTTTTTTATTATCATCCCTCAGAAAATAACAATACTTGAAAGTTAACTTTTCACACTAGTATTCATATCTATATTGCATATAATAAAACCATACTTTTTATAAGACTTAATCATGAAATTAATAAAACTTTTACTCAGCTCTAGCCTTTTACTCAGTTTAATGTGTGCAATAACTCAAGCCACTGAACTGGATGATTATCTCATTCAACAAAAAATAATAAGTGCAGATTATAAAATTAAAAACAATAAAAAATTGACTGAAGTTTTGACCTATCTCAGTGATGAGGACTCACGGACATTACCTTTACAAATTAATCAGAATACGTTGATTGAAAAGTTACGTTTATACCCAAACTACATTGAAATTGAAGGCATTATTACCTCACCTGATTTTAAACAATTTGCTCAGAGTCTAAATACACAAGACATCAAAAAGTTATTTACTGATAATTTAATTAAAAACTGTGATCAACTTTTTGAACATCAATTTCAACGTGTAAACCCGCATGAAGTACGCGTGAAATTATCGACTGATGAAAAGCAATATTCTGTTGAATTAAAAAATTCACAATGTCAGTTTTAAGCTTAAACAGTGCGATTAGCTGACTAAATTTTATCGTTATATCAAAAAAATTCACATGAAAAATCTGCATTTAAAATGCAGATTTATAGGTAAATATTTACTCATATCTGACTTAAACTGAGTATGATGATTCCACACCCTGATAAATAAATTTCCACAAATTTAATCTTATTTTTTCAGCATATTCATAAGGTAAAAAAACTTCAAAAAACTTTTCATCTTTTTTTCGATTGACTGAGTAATGACACACTTCTTTCTCATTTTCATCAAATAATGACCACTGAATTTTTTCTATATTTTTATCATATAATTCAATTTGATAATATAAATTTGCTTCGTTTACACCAACATGAAAATCTTCTCGATGTTCATGATTCGCTTTTTTCAAAGCTAAAGGGAAATTACTGGCATGCTCAAAATAACCTTGGCTATCATGATTTAAACAGCTTTTTTCTATCACAGACCAAACACAATGCCTTAAAAAAATTTGATCTGAAATTCTCGCATTCGTCATTAACCCTGAATGCTGAAAATTTAAAATCGTATTGAATATATTTTTCAATACTCCATGACAACCGCCCCACATTCCAGCCAACATCAACTCAGTATGTGAAGAAAAATCATGCATTATATGGAACCATTTTGATGATTTTAACCATTCATCGACTGCTACTTTTTCACGATATGATAAAAATGAATCGGCATCTCTGATTAAAAAGTATTTTACATTTGGATCATCAACCACAAAAAATCGCCAAAATAGCCCTGAAATTTTACGCTGTTCTTCAGAAACATATATGATTTGAGTACCCAACTGACTCAAACGTGTAATAACATGCTGTGGAACGGTCTCATCCACATAGAAACGAATCGTCCACTCAGGAAAAATCTCCTTTGCGAGTAATGTATTTAAAAATGCTGTTTCACAATAACGAGGCTGATCACCAAATAAAGAATAACTAATAATATTTTCTGTTTTATTTTCAGGTCTAAAACATGGTCTTTCACTAAAATTATGTGGCGTATAAAATTCATGATGAATACTTTCTATTCTTTTCGCGATTGCTAATTTTCCATATTTAAGTTGTTCATCTTTTTTATCTAAGAAATAACATACTTCAGCCATACCATCATAAAAATTAAGACTCATTTGATCCTGACTTAAAATCAACATTTCATTATAATGTGTATATGCTTGTTGATATAAGCCTAGTCTTAATTCACAAAATGCGATGTTAGAAAGCGCATTTATCATTTGTGGGTCGATAAGTAAAGCTTGTTGATTAATTTCAAGGGCTTTTTGATAGTTTCTAACAGCAAATGCTGATTCACTTTGTTGATTTAAATCGGCAAGAGTACTCTGAATCTGTTCCAACTTTCACTCCATTTCTGTTGAATAATTCAAACATTCATATTTTTAAAATAGATTTAGAATAACGAAAATTTATAAACAATATCATGACTTAACAATTTTAATTGTTCAATGTAATGAACCTGTTCATCATTATACATCAAGCTTTAAAGCGATTTTATGGTCATCTCATTGATAAAGTTAATAGCACTACTATGATGCGATTCTCTTTTTTATTTTTCCAACCACCACCACGGCATCACACCACTTTTTAAAACTTTACGATGATTTTTAAAATTTATATCATGTTTTTCAACTTCCGCCCAAAATGCAGAACTATGATCAAAATGCCGTGTATGCGCTAACTCATGCACACAGACATAACGGGTAATCGCATCATCACACAACACCAAAGCACTATTGAGCATAATATCATGTCGAGTTGTACAACTACCCCAACGGGTTTTGGGCTGACGAATCGAGCAATCAGCAAACTTTAAACCAATTTCATCACTGACTTGTTTCAAATAAATTGGTAAATAATGCTTTGCATAAGTGATCACAAAGGCTTTTAAATAACGTGCAGAATCACGATCACTGATGAAAAGTTGATGACTTTGTTCATCAAAAACATAAGAATTTTTCTGAACTTGATAAATAATCTGTAAAGGCTGTTCTAAATTAAACAGCATTAATTCAGTCGGTAATGCTTTATCTACTTGTCCAACTTTTTCCTGTTGCTTTTGCCAAGTTTCAATCATCCATTGCTCAGATTCTTTTAAAAAATCTGCAATTTGACGTTTGGTACAAAAACGAGGCACAGTTAAACGAATCTGTGTCGGTTCGACACGTAAGCGCAGTCGCGTCGCTCGTGCATGATGCGTGATTTGAATTTCGGGGAGGTTTGGGGTCATGTGTTATTTTCTTGAACGTTTATAAAAATTCAAAACATTGAACTTTGATTCATTCTCAAAAATGTATTGGGAGTCCCTTCTCCCTCAGGGAGAAGGTTAGGATGAGGGGACTTTGATAGACCTCTCCCTCTTGCGAAACCATGTTTCTCATCCTAAAAGGAGAGGGAATTTATAACAAATTAAACCGCTGTACGCTCTTCAATACCATTGTCAGTTGCAACAACCGCAATATCCGCTTTGTTAATGGCGAAAATACCATTACACACCACACCTGGAATATCATTAATGGTTTTTTCAAGCTCTAAGGCATTTAAAATATTCAGGTTATGCACATCTAAAATCACATTGCCATTGTCAGTCACAACACCTTCACGATAGACAGGGTCGCCACCTAAAGACACAATTTTACGAGCCACAGCAGAACGTGCCATTGGAATCACTTCAATTGGCAGCGGAAATTCACGTCCTAACTGCTCAACCCATTTAGAGTCATCGACAATACACACAAATTTCTTAGCAATAGACGCCACGATTTTTTCACGCGTAAGCGCAGCACCACCGCCTTTGATCATGTGCATATGACGATCAATCTCATCTGCACCATCGACATAGGCATCCAAACCACCGACATGGTTCATGTCTACAACTTCAATGCCAAGTTTTTTCAAACGTTGAGCCGTTGCTTCTGAACTCGCCACCGCAGCTTCAAGTTGCAGCTCAGGTAAAAGTTCAATTAAGAAATTAACTGTACTGCCTGTACCGACTCCTAAAATGCCCCCTTTTGGCAAGTGTTTTAAAGCTGCTTTGGCTGCTGCTTGTTTTTTCTCATCTTGGGATGCATAAAGGCTCATGACTTCTCTCAATAAATTTTCAAATTTCTGCACATTTTGCATAATTTAAAAACGCAAATGTGCAGGGGTTTGTTACAATCAAAGCTCATTTTAAACTGTTATATGGAAAATTAACATGCTGTCTCGTTTGGTTCGACAAATATTACAGGCAACGGTCTATGACGTTGCAATCGAAACCCCACTCGAAGCAGCGCCACGAATTAGTGAAAAACTAAATAACAACATTCGCTTTAAACGCGAAGACTTGCAACCTGTCTTTTCCTTCAAACTGCGCGGTGCCTACAACCGTATCAGTCAATTACCGAAATCTCAGTTGGAACGTGGCGTTATTACTGCTTCTGCGGGTAACCATGCTCAGGGCGTGGCATTATCTGGACAAAAGTTGGGTATTCGCGCCATTATTGTGATGCCAAAAACCACACCTGACATTAAAGTCCAAGCCGTAAAACGCTTAGGTGGTGAAGTGGTTTTACATGGTGACTCATTTGATGTTGCCAATAAATATGCCATCCAACGTGCAACTGAAGAAGGCATGACGTTTATTCCACCGTATGATGATGAGCTGGTCATGGCAGGTCAAGGCACCATTGCCAATGAAATTTTACGTCAATGGCGTGATGTTGATTATGTCTTTGTTGCTGTCGGCGGTGGCGGTCTCATCGCAGGTGTTGCAGCTTATTTGGGTGATGTTGCCCCACATGTCAAAGTGATCCCTGTGGAATATGATGAGTCAGCATGTTTAAAAGCAGCGTTTGAAGCCAATGAGCGTGTGATTCTTCCTCAGGTTGGTCTATTTGCTGATGGTACGGCGGTAGCTCAAATTGGTGAAAAACCTTTTGAAGTCATTCAATTACAAAAATCAGATAACTCAGGTCCAATCGTTGAACGTGAAGTTGTATTGGTCAATACTGATGAAATCTGTGCAGCAATCAAAGACACTTATGATGAATGTCGTAGTATCGTTGAACCTTCTGGTGCAATGGCTTTGGCAGGGATTAAAAAATACGTCGAACAACATGAACTTGTTGGCAAGAATATGGTGTCGATCGTTTGCGGTGCAAACATGAATTTTGACCGTCTACGTTACATCGCTGAACGTACTGAACTGGGTGAGCGTAAAGAAGCGATTTTTGCAGTGACCATTCCTGAAGAAAAAGGCGCTTTCCTGAATTTCTGCCGTGCCTTACAAGGTCGTAATATCACCGAGTTTAACTACCGTGCAAGTGATGCGAGCGCAGCACAAGTTTTTGTTGGTATCAGCTTAAAATCAGGTGAAAAAGAACGTCACGACATCTATGAAGCTTTAAAACTTCACTATGATGTTGATGATTTATCTGATGATGAAGTGGCAAAACTGCATATCCGTTACTTGATCGGTGGTCATGCCGACATTGCAAATGAACGTTTATTCCGTGTTGAGTTTCCTGAACGTCCGGGTGCGTTGCTGACTTTCTTAGAGCGTCTAGGTCCAACCCATAACATTACCCTGTTCCACTATCGTAACCACGGTGCAGCAGAAGGACGTGTTTTAGTTGGCTTAGAAGCAGAAGATGCGCAGCAAAACCCAGATGGTTTAGTCGAAACATTGGAAACAATTACTTATCCTTATGTGGAAATTACCAATAACTTAGGTTATCAGCGTTTCTTGAAATAATATTGGTCTAAATATGAAAGCCAGTTTATAGATCATAGACTGGCTTTTTTATTGATTGCTTTTATGTATTGTCATTAAATTTATGGCAATGTTTTAAAAAGTATGCTGAGCAGTTTCACAGCAATTTGTAGTAAATCTTATCCAAAATTAAAGCTTAAAGTGATGGTGCTATCGCAGGGCGACATGGATGTCGCCGTTGGACAAGGGCGGATATCTTGCAAAGCTTAGCTTCTCATGTCCAACAAAGGATTTTTGTTACTTTTTATCCTTAAAAAGTAAGGCATCACCTACGAAAAGAAGGACAAACTTTGTAATATAAATGGGGCTGTGCTTGAATATTTTTAATTCATTTTAGTATCATTATAAGCAGCATACTATTTAGAACACCTCCAAATTTATAAAATAAAAAAATGAGCATATTGAAATACACTCATTTTAATTTAGCTTGATGGTCGGGAGAGAAACTCAAACTTCAAATATTATTTTACTGTAAGATAAATTCCCAAATGATATACCCCAAAGCAAAACCAAGAAATGAATAAAGCGTAATAATGAAAAAAACAAAACTGGCTTTATTTTTCTTTTTAAAAAAATTCATACTACAATCCAAATTTAAATTTAGCATAAACATACTAACTATTTGTTTTCAAAAAAGCCAATATTAAAAACAAAAACATTATATTTCAATACCATAAAACAAAACATCCATTTAAACTTGATTTTCATTGGCTAAAAATTTAGTCATCGCACCGATATTTTCGAGTTGTATTTGTATACGTTGACAATGTCGCTGTGAACCTGTTTCGATCTCTAAAGGAAGTTGCTGAATACAATGTAAAGCTTCGGCACCTGTTAGCTTCAAATGCTGTTTGATAAAACTCACGACTTTTAATTTATGCTGACCTATTCCAGTTAATATTAATTTTCCATAAATCAAAGGTGTATATTCTTCAACGACAGTATTTTTATTTAACTGTGAAATTTGAGTATTTTGCAATGAGCAATATAACTCATTCCATAGTTCTATTTTTAAATCTTTATGTTGTTGAATATATTCTGCAAACTTTAGTTTATCTTGTTCCAAAGTTTGAAAATATTTTAAATCTTGCTGAAACTGATCTAAATTTTCAGCAATTTTTTCAAAATCCCAACGCCCTGCGCCATGTTGAGCATAATACACAGGGAAACCTTGTGCAGACGCTGTCAAATAAATCACAAAGGGATCAGCAAAATAATTCACTGCGATAACATAAGCATCTGGATGCCAATCCCCTGCTTGATGTCCAGTTAAATCATTTTCTGAGTTTCCACAAAATCGATAGCCCGCTTGAAAATCTAAAAATGAAGCGATATCTGGATAATGACAAGGTAGACACATCATTTCCATTTCAAATGGCATAGCTAAAAAATCAATTAAATCTTTTGGTAAAATAACCGACATCATGCCATCCATTTTAGTCAATATCGCTGCAAATCTTATAACCTACTCTAACTCATTCAATATAAATTTAGCGCTGATAAATCAGCTTACCTTCTTTATACGTTGCCAAAATCTGAATATCTTTAATTTTTTGACTGTCTATTTTCAATGGGTCATCACTTAAAATCACAAAATCACCATATTTTCCTTGTTCTAATGTACCTTTTTGCTTTTCCTCAAAATATTGATATGCCGCCCAATCTGTCACACTTTTTAAGGCAATATAGGGACTCACTCGCTGCTCTGCACCTAACACTTTACCGCTCCGTGTCGTGCGATTGACCGTCGCATCTAACACCATCATACTTTTTGGCGGAATCACAGGTGCATCATGATGTTGAGTAAAGATCATGCCACGTTTCAGTGCTGAACCTGTAGGCGAAATACGTGATGCACGTTGCTCACCTAAGGTTTGTGCGACATGCCAATCGCCCCAATAATAAGTATGCAATGAAAAAAATGAAGGAATAAGCTTTAATTTTTTAGCTTGGTCTAACTGGTCTTCACGCATCGTTTGCGCATGAATAATCACATCACGGCGTTGTGCTGTTGGAAAATGTTTCTGTGAGTTTGTAATCACACTGAGATATTGATCAATCGCTGCATCACCATTGGCATGTGCTAAAACTTGCCAATCATGTTGAAATGCTAAATCAATCATTTTCTGTACATCTTGTTGTTGTGCAAATGCAGGATAGCCCCGATAATTTTTATCTTGCCCTTCAGGTGGAATTACATAAGGCTGCGTCAACCATGCTGTTTTACCCTGTGGTGAACCATCTAAACTGATTTTCACCCCACCTATGCGAAAATGATTTTGGTAATTTTTACTGCTACCGTGTTGTAACATATAACTTTGTTCAGAACTGATATCTGGATATGACACCACATCAATTGGTAATTGATTTCGATTAGCTAGACTACGCCATAACTCAGTGGTTCCATGATCTGCACGTCCTTCTTGTACAGTAGTATAGCCATTTTCCACATAGGTATTGACTGCTTTTAATGCCATTTTTTCCATCATTTGTGGAGGCACAGTTTTAAATGCTTGCATCATCGCTTGAATGACAATACTTTCCTCTAATACGCCATTCGGTTCATTTGTACCATTTACACGACGAATGACACCCCCATCTGGGTTTTTCGTCGCAGAAGTAATATTGAGCAATGCTAAAGCTTTATGATTCACAGAAGCAAGATGACCTGATTGATGTAAAATCAAAACAGGTTGTGTGGTTGAAACTTGATCTAAATCGCTTGCTGTAGGATGCTTATTTTCTTGTAATTGTGCATCATCATAACCATTACCAATGATCCAGCCTGAAGTCGCTTGAATAAAATCAGGGTTTTGTGCTGCCCAGTTTTTCATTGCCTGAACTAAAGTTGCAATATTAACCACATTACCATCAGGAGGTGAATATAAGTTTGCGACCGTTTGTTGCATACCTACAGAGTTTAAATGACTATGTGCATCAATAATGCCAGGAATCACGGTTTTATTTTTTAAATCTAAGCGTTGCGCTTGGGCTGCTATTTTTTCAGCATCGACTAATTTTCCAGTAAAACGAATGATTCCATCTTCAATCAACATGGCTTCTACATACTGCGGCTGATCCCCCTGCATGGTTAAAATAGAGCCACCATAGACAAGTAATGAACTTGTATCATGATTTTGTGGTTGGTCTGATAAAGTATGTGGCAAATCTCGCTGTGTTTGAAAAGATGTAGAACTACATGCACTGAGCAATGCAACATGTGAAAATAATAAAGCACTTAAACCTAGAGAAAATTTATTTTGCATCATTTGTCTCATCCTCATTTCATTATCATTTTTTATCGCTTGATTGATTATAAACATATTTTTTATTTTTCATGTCGAAAATAAACTTGATTTATCAAATGATTTTTTGTATTTATTTCATGATCAATAGATTTAAATGTATAAAGAAAAAGAGCATAAACCCTCGTTTATGCTCTTTTCAAATATTTCAAAACCTTATCTCATTACTTTTCTTTCATTGATCCAACGATAAAGCACAGGTAAAAGCACTAAAGTTAATGCGGTGGATGACAATATTCCACCAATCACGACAGTTGCCAATGGACGTTGTACTTCGGCACCTGTACCCGTTGCCAATGCCATCGGCACAAAACCTAAAGCTGCGACACAAGCCGTCATCAATACAGGGCGTAAACGCATCACTGCACCTTGCCATGTGGCATGATGAATATCAAACTGTTGACGTAATTCTTTAATAAACGTCAACATTACCAAACCATTTAACACAGCTACACCCGATAAAGCAATAAAACCAATCCCTGCCGACATTGATAATGGAATATCTCTGAGCCAAAGTGCAACAAGCCCACCGCATAATGCAAATGGCACACCTGAAAACACTAAAAGACTTTCTTTTATACTGTGGAATACGGCCATTAATAAAATAAAAATCGTGATCAAAGCCAAAGGTACAACCCATTGCATACGTGCTTTTGCTGACATCAGATTTTCAAATTGACCACCATAATCTAACCAGTAACCACTGGGTAAGGTATCTTTGGCTAAAGTGCTCTGTAGTTCTTTGACAAAAGAGCCTAAATCACGCCCTTCTACATTCGCAGTCACCACCACACGACGTTTGGCATTTTCACGACTGACTTGGTTGATGCCTAAAATATTTTCAACTTTTGCGACATCTTGCAGTTGAATCAAACCACCATTCGGTAGTTGAATTGGAAGTTGTGCCAATTGCTCAGGTGTGCGTTGTGCTTCATCTAAACGCACTACAAAATCAAAGCGTTTGTCTCCTTCTAAAATCATGCCCACACTTTGTCCACCCATACTCATCGCCACTAAGTCTTGAATAGATTTTACAGATAAACCATATTGTGCAGCTTTGGTATGATCGATATCAATATTTAATAAAGGTAGCCCACTGGTTTGTTCAACATTGACGGCTGTTGCCCCTGAAATAGCCCGAACTTTTTGTGCAATACGATTGGCTTCTTGGTTCAAAACTTCCATATCATCACCAAAAATTTTGATTCCGACATCGCTACGTACACCTGAAATCAGTTCATTAAAACGTAGCTCAATCGGCTGTGAAAACTCACTGTTATTTCCAGGTAAAGTGTCCAAAAATGCAATCATACGTTGACGTAATTCATCAATGCTTTCTTTTGGATTTGACCATTGATCACGTGGCTTTAACAATAGGACAGCATCGGAAATATTGGGTGGCATGACATCCGTTGCAACTTCTGCTGTTCCTGTTCGGGCAAAAATTGCTTTTATTTCAGGGAATTTTTTTAACAATAATTTTTCTGTATTTTCTTGCATCCGTAAGGACTGCTCTAGCCCTGTACTTGGTGAGCGCATTTGTTGTACTGCAAAATCTCCCTCACTCAGTTGAGGTGCAAACTCGCTTCCAATTTTTGTGGCTAAAACTCCCGTTAAAACTAAAATACATAATGCAACTGTTAAAACAAAACCTCGAAATTCGTACGCCCAATCCAACATTTTTTCATAGCGTGTTTTTAAACCATGCATCCAGCGACTTTCAGTTTCTTTTACAGCACCATTGACAAATAATGCCACAGCCGCAGGAACAAAAGTGACGGATAAGATCATTGCACCAAGTAAGGCTAAAACCACTGTCATTGCCATCGGATGGAAGAGTTTTGCCTCAACCCCAGACAGAGCAAAGATCGGTAAATACACAACAAGAATAATCAATTGACCAAAAATTAAAGGACGTCGTGCCTGTTTCGCTGCTAAAAAAACCTCAGTAAAACGTTCGGAACGTGTCAATAAACGCCCTCGATGTTTTTGTGCTTCGGCAAGGCGTCGAATACAGTTTTCGACGATGACCACCGCACCATCCACAATAATCCCGAAATCCAATGCCCCTAAACTCATTAAGTTGGCACTAATTTTTTGTTCTGCCATGCCTGACAAGGTAAACAACATGGATAACGGAATAACACATGCGGTGATTAAAGCTGCACGAATATTTCCTAAAAATAAGAACAAAATGATGATGACTAAAATTGCACCTTCAACCAAATTTTTTTGTACAGTTTTAATGGCACGATCAACCAAATGCGTACGATCATAAACGGTTTCGATGATCACACCTTTGGGTAAACTGCTTTGAATACTTTGTACTTTCGCATCAATCGCTTGGGCAACAGTTCGACTATTTTCTCCCATCATCATCATGGCGATTCCAAGTACAGCTTCTTCGCCATTATAGGTTGCTGCACCTGTGCGTAAGTCGTGCCCAACAGAAACTGTCGCAATATCTGCAACACGAATTGGGTAACCATTTTTATTGGCGATACTGATATTCTCAATATCACTTAGGCTATTAAGTGTTCCCGGTACACGAACAGTGAGTTGTTGCCCATTTTTTTCAATATAACCTGCACCACGGTTTTCATTATTTTCAGTTAAAGCTGTTTGCAAATCACTTAATGGAATTTGTAATTGCTGCAAACGTGTTAAATCAGGGGTTACAACAAAGGTTTTATTAAAGCCACCAATACTATTAACCTCAGCAACGCCAGCAACTCGCTGTAACTGTGGACGTACTACCCAGTCTTGGATTTCGCGTAAATCCATTGCACTATAGGGCGTTCCATCTGGTTTTTTTGCATTTGGCTCAGCTTTAATCACCCATTGATAAATTTCACCTAAGCCTGTAGAAATCGGGGACATCGTGGGCTGAATACCGACAGGAATTTCACTTGCAGCTTCTTGTAGACGTTGATTAATCAACTGCCGTGCCCAGTAAATATCGGTTCCATCTTCAAAAATAATGGTGACTTGCGATAGACCATAACGTGAAATCGAACGTGTTTGTTCGAGTTTTGGCAAACCTGACATCGCATTTTCAATTGGATAGGTAATGCGTTGCTCAGTTTCTAAAGCCGTAAAACCATTGGCTTGGGTATTAATTTGCACTTGCGTATTGGTAATATCAGGAACAGCATCGATGGGTAATTTTTGATAGCTATAAATTCCTACACCCATCCACGCCACCACAAAGAGCATGACCCAAATCGCATTTTGAATAGAAAACTGAATAATACGGTCAAACCAGCCTTCGGGCTTGGGTAAATGATGTTCGTTTTGAGGCGGGTTAGTGTTCATGGGTCGCCTCTCCTTTTTCTAATTCTGATTTTAGTAAGAAACTCCCTTGCGCTGCGTATTGCTGTCCGACATTAACGCCAGAAATCACACTGACCCATTCAGGATCATCAATTTCAGTATTTAATTGTACAGGCTGGGCGCTAAACTCTATTTTTTGATCATGATTTTTCGCAACAAATACAACACTTTGTCCATCAACTTGCTGTATTGCACTTTTTTGGATACGAATGCCTTGTGTCGTGCCTTGTTCTAATAAAATATTGACCATTAAATTTGGCTTCAACTCTGCCGACTGTGACAAAACTTTAGCTCTGACTTGTAAACGTCCTGTTTGTGCATCTGCTTCAGTATTTAAACTTTGCACTTCTGCTTGAAAATGATTGCCTGACTGTAATGATTTAAAGTTAATTTTTCGGTTTGGACTAAAATGTTGTACATCGGCATGCGGCACAATAAATTCAAGCCATAATTGATTCAACTGATCAATCACAAAAAGCTGATCTGCAAGTTGCACATTTTCACCCACGACCAAATCTTTTTTACTAATCACACCTGAAATAGGTGCTTTAAGCTGATATTGCCCACGACTAGAACTTGCCGCACCAAAAGCACTTAAGCGAGATTGAGCTGCTTGTACTTGAATTTGTGCTTGTTGATAGGCGTTATATGCACGTTGATAATCTTGTTTAGCAGAAATACCTTGCTGCCAAAGTTGACGTTCACGCTCATAATCTTGTTTTGCTAGTTGTAAATTGGCTTGCTCTAATTTTAAGTTAGCTTGTTGGTCAACCAAATCGGGAACAAGTAAAGTTGCCAACACTTGCCCTTTCTGAACAGATTGTCCCAACTGCACATAAACTGCCTCGACATGACCACTAAAATTAGGTGAAACATGGGCTTGCTGGTCAGTATTCACCGTCAATTTTGCAGGATAAGTTGCCAACTTCATTACACTGCCTTGTTCAACTTTAGCTAATTGAATCCCTTGTTCAACCAACTGTTGTGCAGTTAAAGCAATACTTTCTGTATGCCCTTCTTCTGCATGTTCATCTTCTTCATGCACATGCCCTTCCTCACCTTCTTCATGTGCATGTTCTTTTTCCTCCGCATGTGATTCTTCTGCACCATGCCCATGTTCATCTGTTTTGGCTTGATCTTTCGTCCACCACATCAATGCCGCAGCTAAAATTGCAGTACTGATGACAGCAATGAGGATCAAAATAGACTGAGAAACTTTTCCTGATTGTGTATTTAAACCTAATTTTTGTTTGATCACTTTAGTTTCCCCCTACCGTTGGCAATGACTGAATATTGTCCCAAAGACTTTGATTGATTCCAGCTAAGCTATCATTTGACATGACAGCACTGGGTTCTAGACCAAGACTTAAACTTTCAGCCGTGATTGCGTTTTGCCATGCGCGTTTTAACAATTCAACTTTACGTTGACGAATCTCTTGCAGTTGCAAAGTCGCTTGCTGTACATCTGTTAAAGCAAATTTTCCTGCACTAAATCCAAGTAGAGTTTTTTGCTGTACTTCAGTGGCAAGCACAAGTTGAGTGTGTTCAATCTCTTTAAACTGCACTTCTAAACCTTGTAATTCGGTCAATAAAGTCCCAATGCGTAAAGCATTTTGCTGTGTATAAAAAGACTGTTGTTGAGTGAGTGCCTCTTGTTTTTGTTGTTGAACCTGCACGCGATATTGTTGACGATCAAAAATATTAAGTGGCAGGCTTAGTCCTAACATCATTTGGTTTTCACTTGAATTTTCGGGTGATTTACTGCGATTCACACCAAAACTGACTGTGGGATTTGGACGACTGGCTGCTTTACTTTGTTCTATTTGCGCATTGGAAATTTTTAGCTGTAATTGACGAGATTTTTCAATATAATTTTCTGTCAAATAACGTTGAACATTGTCATGACTTGCACTCGGCCACAACAATGATGGACGCATTGTTACACTTAATGTTTTATCTGACTCACCCCACACACTGGACAGTTGTTGCTGTGCCAATTGAACTTGTAAATCCGCTTGTTTAAATAAACGTATATTTTCACTATGGCTGAGTTTTGCACGCTTTAAATCAACTTCTGCAACACTGCCTGCTTGAAACCTTTTTTGAATCGCATTGACATTTGCCTCACTGACACTCAATTGAGCTTGTGTAATCTGCTTTTCTAACTCAGCAACCGCCAATTGTGACCATAGATATTTTACTGCGAGTTCAAGTTGTGCCTGATAAATCTGCTGCTGTAATGCACTTTGATCTTGTGCCAATACTGCCAGTTGACGATTGGCTTTTCTGACACCAAACACATCTAGTTCTTGTGAAATGCCAATGGATAACTCTTGTTCTTGATTAGAATCAAAACCTGTTTGTTCTATACTCAGCTCAGGGTTTTTCCATAACTGACTTTGCTTCATATTGGCAGTATCAATATTGCTTTGTATCGTCCAAATATGCTGTGATGCTTGATAAGCCTGTGTCTTTTCAAGTGCTTGTTGCAATGAAATTGGTGCAGCATTGACCCACGAGCCGAATGTAAATAAAGCGACACTACAAGCAATATATTTAAGCCTAAAGCATTGCTGTGCAACAACATGTGATTGTTGTTGAAAATATTTTTTTGACATGAACATGCCCCACTTTTAAAAAATAAAGAAAAGTGGTGGGCTGTTTGCGACTACCCCACCTGTAGTGGGGCTAAAATTGGAGGCGGGTTATTTAATGTCAGATCAGGCGATTGATAAAAATTATACCAAGGCAATGCATTGACTAATGCAATAATTTGACGATTTGAAAATATAAAATGGTCTTGTTCTTCGACCAAAATCATGGCATTAAATGAGGGTAAATGATCTTGATGATCATCCTCTAAAAATGAAAAATCACTGGAAAGATGACTAGGTGCATGTGAGATTTTAAATTCACTTTGACAAGACTGAGTCATTTGATGATGACCAAAATGTTGCGTTGAACTCTGGCTGAATGTGGTTTCTTCATGCACGCAAAATGCCGCCGCAACATTCCAAAGACTTTGGAACGTCAGCAAAGCAAAGAGCAATGTAATCCAACCACTTCGTTTCAACATTTTTAGATCAATGCACCCATAAACCGCTATAGCATAGCGAAATTCGCCTTGTTATAAAATTACAAATGTGAAATTAGTTCACTTTTCAATACAGAATAATACTTAATAAAACAATAACACTTAAAAAGACTAAGACTGATTAAAATATTTTTCATCATAAAATCCATTAAAGATTTGCTTATTGTGACTTTTTCACCGACTGCAAAACGACCACAGGTTTTCCTGTTTTGGGGTCTAAACCTTTTTCTTGGGCGAGTTTCATGATCAATATTTCACTTGGTTTTTCATGCACTTGATCTTCATACCAACGTTGAATCGCGAGTTTACCATCCCATTTTGGTAATTTTTTCGGCGGTAAAGGAACGATTTCATCTAAATCAGAAAGGACGATTTCTTCACCCTGATAAGGGGCATTATTTAAAATTTCATTTATTTTTATATAGCGTTGGCTACGTGCTAGATCATTTTCCACACCTAAATATTTTTCTTTATAATCAAATTGATCCTGCTCAGTTTCAGGTTTAGTTAAATTAAAAGCGTCTGCTAAGGTGATCGCCATTGCCGCATCCCCTTGTTTAAGTGCCAATTGTTTATAAGCTAAAGATTGTGCCAACAACGCAGGATTTTCTTTGTCAGCATACAAAATTTGACTATGGGTTTCACCTTCCAAACCATTTGTTGCAGTCCAGTTGCCATTTTTAGAAGCACATAGACGTACTTGATCAAACAATTTCATCCGTTTCGTTATAGTTTCATCCTCTTGAAAGCCCAGTAAATTTCCAGAAAAATACTGCTGAGCATCGGCATCACCTAAAAGTGCTGCATCAGGTAGCAGTTGATATTTAGGATCTGGTGCTGTGTTGGATAAATAATGTAAATATTTTGCACGTGCAGGCAAATCTTGCGCTAAACGATCAATTAAGGTTTTTAATGCCTCTGCTTGGGACATTTGATCTATTGAGATTTTTTCAAGTTTAATTAAAGACTGTAAACGCTCATTCGCACGATAATCGCCATATTCTGCCGCGATACGATGATATTTGGCAATCTCATTCCAAACTTTAGGGTCTTCACTGTCTTGATTTTTGAGTTCTTGATAATAGGCATATTGATAAATTTGATCAATCTGTGCTTGTATCTTGGGCTTGATTTCGGCACGGCATTGAAATGATGAATGTTTTTCCATAAAGACATGGCTCATTTCCTTCGATATTTTCATTTGTTTTTGTCTTTCAGGATCACATTCTGTTGATGGTATCGAATCTCCTAATGATATATGTGCACATTTTAAAGCGTTCAATACACACCCTTTAATCATGATCAAGCAAACAAAGATGATCAAAATACCCACTATGATTTTATCTAGCATCACAAAATTATTTTTATCAGTAAAATAAAACTATACTGTGATTATAAAAATGACTAAAGCTTCATTTACAAAAATACCAGCCATCAAGACTGGTATTTTTTATACAAAAACTGCATTAAGGCTTTTCACCATTTGCTAGGCGCTGCTCAATTGCATCTAATACCGCAGGTAGATCAGCAATACTATCAATGACATAGTGTGCACCTGAAGCATTCATTTTTGCATAGGCTTTTTCTTTTAAGTTTGCTTGTTCAGATGCAGAAAGCGCTGACCATTCATCAAAACTTAAACCGACTTCATTACCACTGACTGCCAAACCGACTGTCCAACAGCCAGCATTTAAGCCTTCTTCAATCCCCACCACGGTATCATCAACTTTTACCACAGTTTTAATGTCAGACACATCAAGTTCAATGAGATTTTTCCAAAGCATTTCAGGATATGGACGACCATGCTTCACATCACTTGCGGTAATAATACAGTCAGGTACATAACCTTGATCAGCAGCATCTTGGACTAACTGACCAATCATCATCGACGCATAACCTGTGTTACTGCCAATTTTTGCACCACGCGCACGAATATCTGCAAAAGCTTCTAATGCACCTGAAATCAATTGTGAACATTGTGGAATGGTTTTTAATTGGTATGGAATAAAATCTTGATATAAACGGTCGATATCTGCCACTGTCACTTCTGCGCCATGTGCCTGTTGCCATGCGTCTGCAACACGTGGGATTTTTAACACAGCAGCAATATGATCACGTTTTTCTAAACCCATCGGCGCACGTGCTTCTTCAATTGAAATTTCAACTTTATTCTCTGCAAATAATGCCATAAATGCCAAAATTGGTGCGCGTGATCCGAAATCTACTGTTGTACCTGCCCAATCAAAAACGACGGCTTGTAATACTGAATTTGAAGTGTTCATAAGTTTGTCCTAAAAGTTTATGCCTTAAATTGATCAATAAATAAGTAAAAAAATAAAATTAAGCCTGACGATATTGCTCAACTGCGTTTAAAAGTCTTTCAATATCATCTAGATAAACCTCACCAATATTGCCAATACGGAAACAATTTAAATCGGTGACTTTACCTGGATAGATCACAAAACCTGCTTGTTTCAGATTTTCATACAAGGCTTGAAAGCTAAAATCTGCTTCATTTGGATATAAAAATGTGGTGATAATCGGTGATTGAGGTTGGTTTGAATCTAAGACCAATTCAAAGCCCAATGCCTGCATTCCTGCGGCTAAGCGCTGTTGATTATTTGTGTAACGTTGATAACGTGCAGCCACACCACCTTCTTGTTCAAGTTCTAAAAGTGCTTGATAAAATGCACGTACCACATGTGTAGGTGACGTAAATCGCCATTTTCCATCATGCTGTTGCATGGTGTTCCATTGATTATATAAGTCTAAACTGACTGAACGTGCTAAGCCTTTACATGATTGTAATTGTTCATTTTTTGCAATAATAAAACCAAATCCTGGTACACCTTGAATACACTTGTTGGCACTGGAAATTAAAAAGTCGATCTCTAAATCTGCAATATCCATCGGCACACCACCGAATGAACTCATCGCATCTACGATCCACACTTTATTTTTCGCTTTGACAATTTTACCAATCTCTTGAATCGGGTTAAGTAAACCTGTCGTCGTTTCACAATGCACACATGAAACATGCGTGATGCTGTCATCTTCTAGTACTTTTTCAATGTCTGCTAAATTTGGAATTTGTGTTTCAGCATATGCCAATTCAACCACATCAATGTTTAAACAACGCGCCATTTGTACCATACGTGCGCCATAAGCACCGTTATTGATAATTAAAATTTTGCCATTGTGTGGAATAGCTGAACCTAAAACCGCTTCAACTGAAAAACTGCCACTGCCTTGCATCAATACTGCGCTATATTTTTCAGTATGTTGTGTTGCCAATGCGACCAAACGGTGACGAATGTCTTGCACCAATCCATTATATTCTTTGTCCCATGTACACCAATCTCGCTGCATGACACGGCGGACACTTGCAGATGTCGACAATGGTCCTGGTGTTAATAATAAATATTTATTTTCCAACTCAATATGTGCGTTCATTTTGCTTAACCTTTGTTCAATTGAATACAGTATAATACAATCTGGTTTAAACCAGATTACAAAACATAATTTTCTAACATTTTTTTCATAAATCCTGCACCTGTGGTCATGCCCTTACCTGCAATCGCACTCACCAAGAAAATATTCGGTTCAGCCTCTGTCACACATGCCAATTCCGTAGGATGCGTTAGATAATAACCATTCCAACGTGACTCAATTTCAGGCAGTTCTAAGCCAATATTTTCTTGACAATATTGCAAAATAAATTGGTTAATTTCTTCCCGTTGATTAAATTGTGGCGTTTCATCAATCGGGTAATATTCATGACTATCGCCCAAAATAAGTTGTCCAAATTGATTTTGCTTAATGAGGATATGAATACCGTATTTTTCGACTAAGCCTGTTTGTGATTGATTTTTTAACTCTTGATGGCTTGGGCAAATTTCAAAAGCAGGATAACGAGAGATTGATAAACCTGAATAAATTGAAGCTTTTAAAGCAACTTTTAAGGGTTTTGTCATCGCCATTTGCAAAGTACAGCGCAACAACCCTTTTTGTTGTAATAGATCTGGATAAAGTAATTGAGTCACTTCACCATGACAGATTAAAACTTTATTTGCTGTGAATGTTTGCCCTGTTGCCAAACGAATATGTGCTGTGCCTTGTAAAGATTGGGTCTGTAGCACACAAGCATTACAATAAATCTCTACACCCAGTTTTTCTGCATATTGCAATAAGCGTAATCCAACCAAATGCGGCTCTACTGAATAATCTTCATGAAAAAGCAAAGCACCACGAATTGCTGTTTCAGGATTAAAATAGCGATATTGTTCAAAGAGTTGCTGTTTTGATAATAAAGTCACTGGAATCTGATAATGTGGTGCAGCTTGTGCAAACTCATTTAAGACTTGCCATTCAAGCGCTGTATTTGCCACATATAAACCATCGCGTTGTTGAAATGAAATATCCGTTTGTGCCTGAATCCGTTGATAAAACTCACGTGTTGCTAAAGCATATTCACGCCATTTTGCATCTGGGCGGCTCAGTGTTGATGTGCCAACCATGCCGAAGTTACGACGAGTTGCGCCAACAGGTTGTGCATCTTTTTCAAAGACTTTTACTTTTAGTCCTTGCTCTGCTGCTTGGATTGCCGCCGATAAACCCAAAATACCTGCGCCAACAATGATCAAATCTGTTTTTGCTGTTTGCATATACGTATTCCTCTACTGATCTACTTTTTTCAGGGTGAAGTCTGCTAAACCCTCGAAAGAAAGTGATTAATTTTTTGTGAAAAATGCTTAAAAAATCGCTTTAAAAGATATTTAAAATAAGTAACTTAAATCTAATATTCATATAAGCTCTAATGTGAATGTTCACGCCAACGCTGACTTGACTGCATCATTTTGCGTGTAAAAAACCAATGTAAAAGTTTAACCACACAAGAGGTTACAAGAATCAAAATACTCATTGCCACCGCAGCTACGGTATCCCCTGCATCATCCATGTTGAGCACCGCCACTGAAGCCAAATTGGTATCAGGCGAGTACAGAAAAATTGCTGCGGAAACAGTGGTCATGGCATTGACAAATAAATACACCGATACATCACATAAAGCAGGAAAAGTCAGTGGTAAATACACTTTATGAAACATTTTCCAATGTGAAGTCCCCAAGCTTTGTGCAGCATGATCAAGCTGTGTCGGAATTTGTTTAATGGCATTACTCAAAGTCAAATGTGGCACAGTGTAATAATGAATAATGGTTGAAATCACCAATAACATCATGCTGCCATATAGCCATGACAATGGATTTTCAGGTGTATTAAAAAATAAGATATAGGCAATTCCGAGTACCAAACCAGGTACAGCCAAAGGCAATAGCACCAATATTTGTACATAATTTTTCAACATCGGATGACTTTTAAAACGCTCCGTAAACAGAGCAATGATGAAGATTAAAATCGTCCCGACTACAGTGCTTAACAATGCCAATTTAATCGAATTAAAATAACTCGCCCAACCACCGCCATCAACATAATCAAAACGGTAATGACTGAGTGTTAAAGACAAATCATATGGCCAATAGCGAATAAAAGATGCCAAAACTGCGGTCACAATAATCAGTACAATGCCGCCAGAAATCAAACTACAGAACACCATTAAAGCTTTTTCAAGTGTAGGATGACTGTGCATACGATAAGGTTGGATTTGGAAATTTTGATAACGTTCTTGACGGCGACTTTGGTAACGATCAAAAATAAATGCCAACACCGCAGGACATAACAATAAAATTGAAATCACTGCGCCCATATTCATATTTTGTTGACCAATGATCTGTTTATAAACATCCAAAGCCATCATATTAAATGAGCCACCAATGACTTTGGGAATACCAAAATCGGTAATGACATAAGTAAATGCCACCAAACAGGCACTGACCAAACCATAACGGATCGCAGGTAAAGTCACTGCCCTATGCGTTTGCCACGTATTTTTGCCTAAAGAATGCGATGCCTCAATTAAACGCTGATCAATATTACGAAATGCGCCCATCATTAACATGACCATGGCAGGAAATAACCAAAAGCAATAGCTGATTAAAATACCAAGCGGACCATAAATTTCGACATCACCTAAAATACCTTTCAAAACACCTTGTTGCCCAAATAAATAGACTAATGCCAAAGATGGCAAAATAGAGGGTGCAAGAATTGGTAAAAATGCCACGGTTTTAAAAAAAGCTTTGCCGCGAATATTACAATTGGTCAATGCAAAAGCATAAACACTTGCCAAACTGACTGTGATCAACATCGCCGTCAAGGACACCCATATTGAATTAAAAATGGATGACATTAAGGCAGGATTGGCAAAATATTGAATAAAATTTTCTAAGCCTACAAATTGTCGTTGTTCATTTAAAAATGCGCTTTGCATCAGCATGAATAACGGTGCAATTAAACTTAAAGTCAATAAAATAGCAGCAACCGCAAGCACCAGACTTGAACGCAAGGAATAACGAGAACGCTGTGCTGTTTGACTTTTTAACAAAGCATCTGCCGCAGACTGATTTAACATCTTGCATGCCCTCGTGAATCAAACACATGTAAAGCATGCATAGGCACATATAAATACATATCATCTGCGATCGCTGCCATGTGCTGATGATCAATATCAACCTGAATGACAGTCGCTTTTTCTTGTAAATTTTGGTTTTTTAACTCACAAAATAAACGACGCTTTGCCCCTAAAAATTCCATATTTAATATACGAATGGGCATTTTTAAACCTGTCGCTTGTTGCTGCAAATCAGTCAGATCATGCTATGTAAATAACTTTATATTTTCAGGTCGAAATGCTATTTCAAAATGTTCACCTTGAACACATGTTAAATGTGGAAATTCCAGTACATCTTGCGCTGCAATTTTTAAACAATGTGCATCTACTGCTACTGCCTGCATAAAATTCATACTGCCAATAAACTGCGCCACGAAACGCGTTTGTGGTTTGTAATAAATATTATGTGGCGTATCCAGTTGTTCAATCACACCTTTATTCATCACTGCAACACGGTCAGAAATACTTAAAGCCTCCTCTTGATCATGCGTGACCATAATGGCAGGCAAATTTAACTGTCGTTGAATATTTCGAATTTTTTGACGTAAGTTTAAACGTACCAAGGCATCCAAAGCAGACAAAGGCTCATCCAACAATAACAAATCAGGTTTTGGTGCAATCGCGCGCGCTAAAGCAACACGCTGTTGCTGCCCACCTGACAATTGGTTGGGATATTTCTCAGCGATGTTTGGCAACTCAATCAAATCGAGCAGCTCAGTGATCCGTGCCTGAATTTGCGGTTTAGACCATTGTTTTTTATGCAAACCAAATGCAATATTTTCCGCAACTGTTAAATTTGGAAATAACGCATAATTTTGAAAAACAATGCCACATTTACGTTTTGCCGTATTAAAATGAGTAATGTCAATCTCTTGCTTAATGACTTTGCCATAATCTGGCTGTTCTAGCCCCGCAATAATGCGTAATAGTGTGGTTTTGCCACAGCCCGAAGGTCCTAAAAAACTAACAAACTCACCTGCTTTTAAATCTAAATTAATATGTTCTAAAACTCTGGTTTTCCCAAAAGATTTTTGAATATCAACCGCTTCAAGCACTGTTTTTGATTCTGTCATTTTAAATGTTCTAAGCGTTGCAAGCAGATGTCCTGCTGTGTTTGGCATGACATTCCCTGTTTGACTCTTTTGTAAATGCGATGGGATTTGCATATTGCACCTAAGACTGAAGACCTTATTTTGTATCAATGGCTCAACTACTTTTCAAATTGTGCTGACCATTGTTTTAGAATGGATTCACGTTGCTCGGCTGCCCAATAAAAATCATTTTTCACCAACTGCTGAGCAAGATTTTTAGGGAAATCTTGGTTTTGACTTTGCACATTTTGATGCGCAACCATGGAGAAATTTTGTGCATAAGCTTCATTTGCTGCTTGGCTCACTGTCCAATCAATAAATTTTTCTGCACTGCTGCGGTTTTTCGTCCCTTTCACAATCGCTGAAGCTTCCATTTCCCAACCTAAACCTTCTGTAGGATAAATAATTGCTAAAGGTGCGCCGCGTGATTTCAGCTTAAAGCCCGGATAACCAAATGAAATTCCGATGACTGCTTCACCTTGTGCAGCCATTTTGCAAGGCTTAGAGCCTGAATGTACGTATTGGGAGATATTTTTATCGAGCGCTTGCATATAGTGCCACGCTTGTTTTTCACCGAAAATTTGCATCCATGCAGTTACATCTAAATAACCTGTCCCACTTGATGCAGGATTTGGCATGACGATTAAACCTTTATAGATCGGTTTGGTTAAATCTTGCCATGTATATGGAATTGGTAATTTTTTCTTGGCAAGCTCAACAGTATTGACACATACTGCTGACTCCCAAGCGGTCATTCCTGTCCATGTTGGAATCTCTTTTTGACTATAAAAATCTGTTTTTAATTGTTCGACATTTTTAGGACGATAAGGCTGTAATAAGTCATTTTTTTCCATAACCAATAAACTGGTCAATGCCAAACCCATGACCACATCAGCTTGCGGATTTTTCTGCTCGGCTAATAATTTAGCCGTAATAACACCTGTAGAATCGCGCACCCATTTTACTTTTAATTCGGGATGCGCTTTGCGTAATTCCCATTGATAACGCTTAAGCTGATCCGCTTCCACTGCGGTATAAACGGTAATTTGCTCAACATCATTTGAGCTTGATGAGGTGGTACAAGCAACCGACAAACACGCTGCTGTAAGACTCATCGTTAAGCTAAAAAACTTTTTTTGATGCTGTTTGAAATACTGAATCATGTGACATTCCTAACGAATGCTGCTTCTTGATAAAGCGTATTTCAACAAAAGTTTGTGACAGTTTAATTAATCTGGTTTAAACCAGATTAATTATTTTTATACATTATTCTGATGCTTCAAAATGCAAATCAAGCACATCATGTAACCAATATTCTTGATCGACATCCGTAATTACACCATTTTGATCACAATTGGTACGGCAAATATATAAGCCCATACTGCCAACATTGACATGCAAAGCTTTTGCTTGCTGCTCTGAAAATGCAGTTGGATATAGGTTAATATGCGCACGTGTTAATTGACGCTGATAATGTTCAGCCATCAAGATGGTGATTGAATTTTCTAATGATTGTGTTAAAAAATCAGGAAATAAACGTGCATTTACACGCAAATGCTCCACAACAACAGGACGACCATTGATACTACGTCGACGCCAAATGGAATAGATCTCATCACCGACTGCAATATTTAAATGTGTTGCATCCCACTGTGTTGCTGGTAGTAACTCTGCTGAAATCAACTCAGTACTTGGTATGCCGCCTTGCTCTGTCACATATTGGTTAAAACTTTTAGTTGATTGTGGACGATAAATAATTCGTGGCGCACGTACAAACCAACCACGGCGGTCTAAACGATAGATTAAACCATCCATTTCTAAAGCTAAAAGTGCTTCCCGAACTGCAACACGTGTCGTTACAAACTGTTCAGAAAGCGCACGCTCAGAAGTGAGTTTAGTATTAGCAGTTAATTGCCCAGACTCAATTTCATGGGCAATCGCATCTCGAATGGCAATGTACTTAGGAATACGTGCAGCAGTGTTTTCACGAACAGGCATAAACATTTATTTTTTGAAAATTTCTTCTAATATACTCAAATATCATGTCCAAGCGATGAAATTTTCAAAATATTTATTTTAGATTTTAAGGCTATAGTGAATACAAAAATTAATACATCCCCATTGTGAGATAATCGTTTTTAAAACTTTGGTTAAATACATCTACAATCCGTTGTAGTTGCAATTCATCTTGCGTTGGCACCACCAACCAATACGGATTTTCTCGAAAAATAACCAGTAATGACAATTGTTTTTGCTCAGCAAAAAGCTTGATTTGATCAAATAAGATTTCTTCAACTTTTTGTTGTTGGCACACGATATCATTTGCATCGTCATCTTCATCATCATATTCAAATGACTCAAATAAGCGATCTATCTCATTGTCAATCGCTTGATTTAATGCCTCTGTATCCAGTTGTTTTTGTTTAAATATCGTACTTTCATCAATACCATTGGCATCATATTCTTTGATTTCAACATATTGAATAAAAGAATACTGTTGATTCAACCAATCTCTAAAAACGGTAAATTCTGTTAAATCATTAGGTAAATCTTGCTGTTTTAATTCAGGAATAATCTCTTGAAAAATTTCATAAATATTTTGGGTCATCATTTTTTTCTTTTAAATCAATAGATAAATAAAAAGTAAGTCTTAATTAAACAAACTTACATGAAAGAAAACAGTCATCTTTTTGTAAAAACTTTAATTTAAGTAGAGCGACTACATTGATACTTTTCATAATGCTCAATTTTAATCTCTTGATGCTTAAATTGCTTGCTAAATGCTTTACAAAATTTTTCTATTTTTGCTTCATCATCAGGGACAAGTAACCAATAATAATCTTCAGCATAAATCAGCAGCAATTCAAATTTGTACTGTTGTGCCAAATCTAAAATTTCTTCTAAAACAATATCTAATACTTGATCATGAACATTATAATAACGTCCAATCACATTTTTATGTTGCTCATAGTGCTCTAAAATAGGCTGAGCTTTGGCGATAATTTTTTGTTTTAAGCACTCAATGTCTACTCGCTCATCTTGAAAAATAGTCGATTTTTCAAGTTCATTATCAAAAAAATGATCAGGTTTCATTTTCATTAAATAACACTGATTTCCAAAAACAGCAGCATCCATCCACTGCAAAAAAGTTTCAAAACTTTGACGATCTTTTTTCTTCGGAACTTCTGCATTGCGAAGCAAAGGAAACCAATGCTGTAAAATTTTATAAATTTTTTTATCATCCATTTTAATGTACTCTTCTTCTGACTTTCTAGCGCTCTCTAGCCTAACCAAACTAACAAAAAATGTTTTAAATCTGATGACATTTAAATGATCCGAAGCACAAATAAGCTTTAAAATTGCAGGATGATTGTGTATAAACGACTTAATCTAATAAGAAAAACTTAAAAATAATATTAAAAAAAATAAATTCAATCAATTGATATTTATCTATTTTTTATTTAAATATCAATATCAGATTTAGGTGTTTACTGCTTTATCATGATCTATACATTGGCTGAACTTGGCTTTAAATATAAAATAGCCTGTGAAAATAGAAAATTGTCGATATTTTAAAAATCCATTTTATTCATTATTCTCAATAATTGATCTGCAATGGTAAGGATAGGTTAAATTATGGCACTGTTTGCGGTCATTGGTTTAGGTAGTTTTGGTGGCACAGTTGCGCTCGAACTTACTCAGTTAAATCATGATGTGATTGGCATTGATACACTGAAAAAAAATGTCGAAAATATTGCAGATCAACTTAGTCATGCGGTTATTGCTGATGCAACTGATGAACATGTACTTGCCGAACTGAATATTAAAAATTGTGATGCTGTTGTCGTTGCCATTGGTGATGATATTGAAGCCAGTATTTTATGTGTACTGCATCTGAAAAACTTAGGTATCAAGCAAATTTTAGTGAAAGCTAAATCTAAAGCGCATCATATGATTTTATCTCATTTAGGAATTGAGCAAATCATTCATCCTGAAGAAGATATGGGAATACGAATTGCGCAATCATTAAGCTACCCTATGGTTCGTCGTTATATGGCACTCAATAATGAACGTTACATTGTCAAAATTGAAATTGCTTCAAATTTACAAGGTGCTCAATTTCAAACGTTGATGGATGATAGCAATAATGAAATTCATACGTTATTGTTACAACGTGGTTCTCATGTATTGTATCAGATTGCACCAGGGACAATTTTACAGGAAAAAGACATTTTAATTGTCGAAGGTCCTGTAGAACAGTTAAGACAACTTTCAAATCGTTTCTTATAAAATGAAATTTTATAAAAAAGAACTTATTAATAAAAAGCACAATCAAATTAACTTAAGCCCACCAAGTTTACTTGCACTTGGTTTTTTAAGTTTTATTTTGATTGGGACACTTTTACTTAAATTACCATTTGCGCATCATGGTGATTTGCCGTGGATTAAAGCTTTATTTACAGCAACTTCTGCCGTCACGATTACAGGACTTTCTGTGGTCAATATCGGAGATACGTTCACTCTATTTGGGCAAATTGTGGTTATGCTGCTCATCCAATGTGGTGGCTTAGGCTTTATGACTTTTGCGATTTTGGCAGCACTGAGTCTTTCACCGAAAATTGGGCTGAAACAGCAAATCATGGCACAAGAAACCATTGGGCAAACCAGTCTTGCAAAAGCAACGTTTACAGTAAAAGGTGTACTGATCTATTCATTATTTTTTGAATTGATTGGAACTATTATTTTAACCATTGCTTGGACAGGACAATATGAGTTTAAACATGCATTATTTTATGCTGTTTTTTATAGTATTTCAGCCTTTAACAATGGTGGATTTTCCTTATTTCCCAATAGTTTAATGAGCTTTTCCAACCAATATATGGTCACTTTTACCATTAGTATGCTTTATATTATTGGAGGAATAGGCTTTTTAGTCTTAATGGATATTAAACGTGCAAAACGTTGGAAAAAACTCAGTCCCAATAGCAAGTTAATTCTTTCGACTATCGCAATTTTAAATCTTTTTGCTTTTATTGTGATTTGGTTATTAGAAGCACGTAATCCGCTGACTCTTGCTTCAATGTCGATCGGTGATCAAGCATTAAATGCATGGTTCCATGCTACCGTTCCGCGCTCCTCTGGCTTTAATAGCCTTGAAGTTGGCAATATGAGTAATGCTTCTGCCTTAGTGACAATGGTCTTAATGTTTATTGGTGGAGGATCTTTAAGTACGGCTGGTGGTATTAAAGTTGGAACTTTTGCCATTATGGTTTTAAGTGTTATTACCTTTCTAAGACGCTCCGATGAGCTAACAATTTTTAAACACTCTGTGTCCTATCAAGCGACATTTAAAGCCTTAGCAGTCATTGCGATTACTTCGATGCTCATTTTAATTGGCTTTTTTACACTTCTTATTTTAGAACCCAATAAACGCTTTTTAGATTTATTATTTGAAGCAGTATCTGCCGCCTGTACAGTGGGATTATCACGTGGTATTACCGAAGATTTACATGCAGGCAGCCAAATTGCTTTAATGTGTCTCATGTTTGCAGGTCGTTTAGGTCCTTTAACTCTTGCTTATTTAATCGCAACACCCAAGAAAAGTCGTGTTAGCCATCCAACCGCTGAAATTCAGGTGGGCTAAAATGGCAATAAAAAACCACTCTTTTGAGTGGTTTTTTATCATGCTGATCATCAATAAGCATTCATGAGCGATACACCTAAACCAACATAGGTTGCACGATGATTATAATCAATCAAGCTCTCACCATAACCATCAAAGAGTTGGAAATGCCCACGCAGTTTACCTTTAATTGGAAATGCCCAATCAAACTGTGCTGCACCATGTGAGTCATCACCACCTTTTAAAGAATGTCGTAACATCAAAGAAAATTCATTCTCTTTCCAACGATAAAATGCGGTTACATCGCCACGTCCAACATAATCTTTGATATCAGGATTATTATCATCTTTTGCATCTTCATCTAAGCGATACCAAGGACGCACCATTAGGGCAAAATTGTCCTTTTCAAAGCCAAGATTTAACATGACACGATTCCAACTTCGAGATAATGGATCAGAACGACCATTAGATTGATGATTAAATGTCAATCCAAGCAAACGTCCATGCAAACCTAAAATATCGTAATTGGTTCTAAAAATTAAACTGGCTTCTGGTTCATAATTTGTTTCACGGAAAGGACGTGACTCATCTTCGTTATACACTTGCCAACGTGAAGATTGTGTATAACCTAACCATAGATCACCATTATCACCAATTAAGTTTTCAACTGCTTTGGTTTTTAAAGAAATCTGAAATTTTGCTTCAGTTGACTTGAGGTCTTGAGCTTCATCAACAGTATTTTGTGGATTTGGGCTGTGTGGAAATTCATTTTTATTACTTGACCAATAGGCTGGTAGTAAATATACAGGTTGATGCGCACGAATATTCCATGTACCCAGTTTACTGTCTGGCGATAGTTCCCATCGTTTATCTAATAATGAGCTGTTAGGATCAATTTTTGCACCATGTACTGAAAATAAGTTTTCGACCTTATCTTCAATTTTAGCTTTAAGTCCCTGTGGTTCTTCTTTTACAACTTGTAATTCTTTTGCTGCTCGCTGCTCAGATACAACCACAGGTGCCTGTGCAGATGAAGCAGTATCTACCTTAAAAATTGCATCATAACAAGCTAAACGATCTGCATTTGATTCTAATGCGACACAAGCTTGAGTACTTGCAGGATTAATGGATGCCGTATCATCGGCACAAGCGGATGCCACCCAACCAAAACTGAGCATCATAAAGATGCTCAGATTCAATGGTGTGCGTTCAAAATTTTTGAACGACATAAAATTCTCCAAAAAATATTGGTTTTAATTCACTTTTTTGATTTCAAAACCTAATTGCTCTAAAGCCTCTTTTTTGGCGAATGGCGCAACCACTGCTTTTGTTGGCTTTTGACCGATTAAGTAAGTTTGTGCAACACGTTTTAAATCATCCAACGTCACACGCAATAAACGTTCACGCATTTGACGTCTAAAAGCAGGTGTACGACCATGCAATAAGGCATAACATGCTGTAATTGCCTCACCTGCTGGTGAACCAGGTTTATCCATACTCGACACTAAGCCTAAAATCGCTTCTTCAAGTTGATGCGGTTGCTGTTCAGTATTGATCAACCAATCTAAACTCGCTTCAAAGTCTGCAAATGTTTCTGCTAAACGTGGATCGCGGTAACTATAAAAACGGAAAGCACAGGCATTGCCATCATAACTTGCACCGCCACCATATGCACCACCTTTCTCACGAATGGCACTATGTAAGAAACCATTACGTAAATAACCTGCAAGCACCATTAATGGTGCAGCATCTGGATGTGCAACTTCCACCGTTTGATATGCAGAGGCACAAAATTGTACATTGGCTTGAATCAACCATGCTTCATCATTGTCACTCGATGACGGCTCAACTTCTGTTAATAAAACCGTTGAACGATCTACATCTAATTTATCCCAAACCGTTTGAATCTCTTCCAATAAACGATCAGATTGTTGCTCTTCACATACCAATAAAAACTGTTTTGGTGCAAGCATTAAGCCACGATGAATTGCTTTCAATTCTGCAATAAAGTCATTAAATGCAGCTTCATCTTTTTCAATACGTGTAACTAAGTCTACCAACCAGTTTAATGCACCTAGTCCTGTATTATCATAATCACGTTTTGCCAAAGCACTCATATTTCGTGATGCAATTTGCATCGCATAGCTATGACCTGAACCTGATAAACGCGCTGCCCAACGTGTTTTACGCTGTTGTAATAACTCTAAAATACGATCTTTTTCATCAAAACGTAATTTTTCAAATGCCAACTTGAGTAATTGAATTGCATCTAATTTATGAGCTAAAGATTTGGTTGTTAAAGTTAACCATGCTGTGATTTTGCCTTTATCATCGGCTTTAGAACGTAATGAAGCCCCCATTCCCAAACCACCACTGACCGCAGTTTGTAATTGTTGCAGCTCTAAATAGTCATATTGACCCGCACCAACCTCACCCATCAAAACGGACAACAAGTTAAAATAGGGTGATTTTACAATTTGGTCAGGAATTTGAATCAACACTTGTTGATAATAAATACCATTGGTTCCTGCATGATATAAATTTAATGGTGTATCAACTTGATTACAAATAATTTCACGAAGTTGACCTTGCACAATCGTCAAATCTGCGGGTACATCTTCTAAACCGACTTTTGGCAATAAATCTAAATCATCAGGGGTTTCTTGACGGATTTTTAATGCTTCTGTTTGTGCAATAATTTCTGCTTTTTCAGCCTCTGTTAATGCTGCACCGATTTTTGCTAAACGTGCTTTTTCTTCTTCAACATCTTGTACAGATTTATGTGCATCAGGCACTAAAGTCAGTTGTACACGGTGTGGATTATCCAAAAGATAAGTTTGAATCAAGTTTGACAACCACATTGGGTCTTTGAGTTCTTCTTTCACTTCAGCAATTGCAGTATCTACATCCCAAACATGTACTGGATCATTATGGTGTATTGCACTTGCTAAACCATTGAGAATCAACGACAACCCATAAGGGGTACCATCTCCGCCAATTTCTCGCTGATGCAATTCGATTTGATGCAAAATTGCTTCAACAATCTCAGGATCAGCAGGTTTAGACGCAGCTTCTTGTAAAATACTCAATACGCCATTTTTAAATGTTTCTGTATGTTCAGGATTTGAACCTTGTACTGCACAATAGAAAGTCATTTCAAAATTTGAGTCATCTACACCCATAAATGGACCTGTAGACTGTGCATAACCACACGTTTCCAAATAATGACGTAAAGGTGATGCTGAATTTTCTAACAAGACACCTTCGACTAAACGCATACCTAAACGAACTTTGATATTGCTCGCCTCAGGTAATAACCATGAAAGTACATGATAAGTCTTATCTTTTAAATCATCACCATCTAAAGCATAACTTTCTTGCACGGTAATTGGTGCTGTTAAACGTTGCTCAGGTTTTGAATATAAAGTTTCACCTTTGCTAAATTTTGCTAAGGCTAATTTTTCAAACTGCTCTTGTAACTCATAAGCAGAATGATTACCAAAGGTCATAAATACAGCATTACTTGGATGATAATGTGATTTATAGAAAGTCACCAATTCATCATAAGTTAAATCTGGAATATCTTTTGGATCACCACCTGAGTTGTAGTGATAGGTGGTTTTTGGAAATAAATGATGTGCCAACTGATGATAAAGCTGATCTGAAGGAGAACTCATTGCTCCTTTCATTTCATTAAAAACAACACCTTTATATACAGGTTCGCCATTTTCTAGCTCAATACGAATGCCTTCTTGTGCAAAATCTAATGGATTCAAATTCGCTGCAAATGCAGCATCCATATACACTTCTAAAAGGTTTTGGAAGTCCTTTTTATTTTGTGTTGCAAATGGATAAGCCGTCCAATCTGATGCGGTAAACGCATTCATAAAAGTATTGAGTGAACGGCGAATCATCAAAAAGAATGGATCACGTACAGGGAATTTTTCAGAACCACATAATGCAGTATGCTCTAAAATATGCGCCTCACCTTTAGAATCCATCGGTTGCGTACGAAACGCAACTAAAAATACATTTTCATCATGTTCAGTTGCTAAGTGAAAATGCACAGCACCTGTCACTTTATGTTTATATTCTGAAACGAAAATATCTAAAGCTTCAACATGGTGTTGACGTACCAACTGAAACGCAGGATGGACAGTTTGGGCTAAGGTTTCAGTGACATCTACAGTCATGTGATCTCCTAAATAATATGAAATATAAGACCTAATATGACATTATACATGCAGATTTCAATCTAATTCATCTAATAAACAACATACCATAGCAAAAATTCCGACTTATTCACTTGGTATTTTAATTTTATTGACCTTTCAAGTTTTCACGAGAATTTTAAAATGGCTAATATCAGAATGGAGATCATCTCTATGATATCCGCAAGTCAAATAAAATTCAGAAGCTCGCTCAGTATCGGTATATAAAGTCAAAACTTTAAAATGATGTATTGCGGTATCTTCGATTATTCGCAGCAATTTTGTTGCAATACCTTGTTTTCTATAATGAGAATGAATATAAAATCTTCGAATTGCCCAATTTCATCCAAAGGAATCATAGACTTAGGGTTACTTAGGCTATTTTCAAATACAGATCTTTGTCGATTTACCCCACCTATCCCTATAAGTTGTTCGTCCTTGAATACTGCAAACAATGCTTTACCAACCTGATCAAAACGATTTTCACACGTTTCAAATTCAGGTCGTATTTCAAAAAGTATGCTAATAGCATTTTATATTAAATACTAAATTCAACCTATAAAATCAAACTTAACGGAATATGCTATCGCAGGCGACATGGATGTCACCGTTGGGTAAGGGTGATAGGGACATCCCCTTTACCCAACAAAGGATTTTTGTTACTTTTTATCCTTAAAAAGTAAGACATTGCCTACGCAAATGAGTTTGAATTTTGCAATATAAATGAGGCAATGCAAAATAATATTATTCTACTGATTTCTTCAAGGATCAAATCAGCATACATTTTAGAACACTACCCAAATTCGGATTTTAAGCGTGCTAGAAAACGAAAACCTTCTTTTTGAGCGCACAGTATGAGTTCTTCTAATTGAGTAGGTAGCTGAGTAATTTGAATTATTTTTAACATATCGAGCTTCTCACTTTGGAAAGCTCGATCATAACAAAACTTTAAACACAATATTAAGAATGCTGTATTTGAGCCTGATTGAATTTTTTTGATAAGAAAATACAGAATAAAATCGCAACTAACAGCACCGCAGATGCAGCAAAACGGCTTAAATCCAAACCGCCATGATCTAATGGTTTATCTAAGAAATCGCCAACAACTGCGCCTAAAGGACGTGTAAGTACAAAAGCTGCCCAAAACAATAAAGTCCGTGATACTTTCGTCCAAAAATATAAAGCCACGATCACTGCCAATAAACCCACATATAAGAAAATACCGCCTGTATATCCTAATCCTGCTGTATCTGATGACCAATCTCCTAAGGCTGTGCCTAAAGTCTGTGAAAAAGTAATAGTCAACCAATAAAATAGTTCTGTACGAGGACGATCAATCGAATGCGGAGAAATTGTCCCTTCAACTTTGTACCAGCTATATAATGAAATCAGCACTAAACTGAGTAATAAAGTACTGCCTCCCAAATAACCAATGCCCAATGAACGATCAACAAAGTCCGCTAAAGTCGTCCCCACCGTCGTACTGGCAATAATGGTAAACCAATACAAATATGGCTGATAAGTTTTTGCACGGACTTGAAAAAATACAAAAGCAATGAAAATAAATGCAAAAATAAAAGTACTGACCAAGTAGCCCAAATTCATGGACATCGACACAGCATCACCTGCTGTTTCACCAAATGTTGTGGCAAATATTTTAGTGATCCAAAACAGCAAAGTGACTTGAGGAACTTTTGAAATAAGTTCGGATTTGAGATTTTCCATGACAGTATGCTAAACATCGAAGAAAGTCTCATCATTCGCTGAACACCTTAATCTGAGCTTAAGGCTTTCACAGCGTAAACATTTTTATTTTTAGCGTAATACACGCATCAAGATACCATCTATTATTCAACACCCCCTCATCCTACGCTTTTCCCTGCACCATAATGCTCGTTGCAAACTTTCTACAAATAAAATATCGATCATTTATTTTTTGAGTTGCGGTTTAACTGCAAAATTTAAGCTTTTAGATCAAACTGATCATTTCATAAATCAATAAACCACCTGAACAATGGCGATTGAGCTGAATTTTCTTCAACAAACTATGGTAAAACTGAGCATTCGTGTAAACTTTAGCTTTTTAAAACCCTAGATGTGATGAATAACATGGCTACAGTTGATCTTTTTGCAATTGGTAATGCACTCATTGACCAAGAATTTACAGTATCTGATACATTTTTAGCTGAACAAAATTTGCAAAAAGGCACCATGCAACTCACCGATGGTGAAACCCAAACTCAACTTTATAATAATTTAAAAGCCAGTCAAGTTTATAAAGGTCAAGCTTCAGGTGGTTCTGCTGCCAATACAACTGTGGCATTTAGTGCCTTAGGTGCTTCTGCATTTTATGCATGCCGTGTTGGAAATGATGAACTCGGTGCGATTTACTTAAATGGTTTAAATGAAGCAGATATTCAAACCTCAGAAAAGTCTATCAGCGAAGGTGTAACAGGAACCTGCATGGTTTTAGTGAGCGAAGACTCTGAACGCACCATGCATACCTATTTAGGCATCACGGCTGAATTATCAGATGTGCAAATGGATTTTGAACCCTTAAAAACAGCAAAATGGTTGTATATTGAAGGTTATTTATCAACAAGTGACTCTGCACGTGCAGCAGTCAAAATTGCTCGACAAATTGCCCGTGAAAATGGTGTTAAAATCGCACTCACATTATCTGATCCAGCTATGGTGCAATATGCACGTACAGGCTTAAACGAATTAATTGATGATGGTGTAGACCTCATTTTCTGTAATGAACAAGAAGCAATGATGTATACAGAAACTGATTCTGTTGATGCAGCTATGGCAAAATTGAAATTACTAAGTCATGACGTTGTCATTACATTGAGTGCTAAAGGTGCATTGGTTGCTAATCAAGAACAACAACTCCATGTTCAAGGTCGTAAAGTTGTTGCTGTCGATGCCAACGGTGCTGGTGATGCTTTTGCAGGTGCATTTTTGTATGCTTTAAATGCTGGAGAATCACTACAAAATGCAGCGCAATTAGCAATTTTGATTTCAAGTGAAGTGGTATCACGTTTTGGACCACGTTTAGACCTTGCAGATTACACGCTCTTGTTAGAAAATTTCAAAAAGGAATGTGCATAAAATGTCAGAAAAAATTGCTATGACGGAAGAAATTCCAGAACGTGAAGCACGTGCATTTGATACCATGACAGGTCATACTATTTTTATCACTCAACGTGATGGTGCATTTTACGCCTATCAAAATGTATGCCCTCACCTACAAACTGAGCTTGAGTTTTTAGAAAATCAGTTTTTAGATCGCGATGGTGAATACATTGAATGTTCAACACATGGTGCTTTGTTTGATGTTGAAACAGGTGAATGTATTTCTGGACCTTGCTTAGGTGATACACTTGAAAAGGTCAATATCAAAGTACATTCTGACGGTGGTATTTACATCGTAGAAGCATAATTTACGACTAGGGACAGCCATGCTTGCGTTTTTTTTAGAATATGACTTAATGCCTTTTCATTTAAGTGTTCTAGCGCTAATTTTATTAAGCATGGCTGAAACCATTGGTTATTATTTTGGGTTAAGACCCAGTACTTTTCTTAAAAGAATTTCTCCTGACTGGCTAGCCAATGCCCCATTACTACAAGTTAAATTTGCTAAAGTTCTTATTTTTGTATTTTTGCTGATTAATTTCAGTTTTGCAGGCTATTTTTTACAACTGTGTATTTTTGCAAGTCAGCAACAATTTTTTCCTTGGTATTATGTCATTTTACCTGCGTCAGTCATCGCGATTTTTTTTACTGTATTTATGATTCATTGCTTAGACCAAGTCATTAAACCTAAATTTACCCCAACAACTGTAAATTTATTAGGACGTTTAGCGACTGTTTCTAGTGGTAACGCACGCCCAGGATTTTCAGCACAAGCACGTGTTCGTGATGAATTTGGTCAACTACACTATGTACAAGTCGAGCCTGAATTTGGTGAACTCGAGTTCCAAGCACAAATTATTTTGATCCGCTTTCGTAAGTCACATTACATTGCCAAAAAAATCTCAGTATCTAATGATTTATTCAGTTCAGAGTAAGTCTTTTTTAAAGCCGATATGACTGAAAATATCATTTTTCATTGCTCAAAATACAAAAACACCTGATCTTTAGATCTGCTCAAATCTCGAATGTATGCTGTCTATAACTAAAAAATAAGAATATTGTTTAAGTCAAAAGAAATAGCGTAGGTCTTTAAAAATTTTCGAGATAAAAGACATAATTTGGCAAATTTAAAAATTTTTCATCTAAAAAATGCATCGTCATTTAGCGATGCACTCATACCGTTTAATAAAAAACTCGCGGTCAATTTTTATCTTTCCTCTACTTAATTTTTATTTAAATTAAAAATCAATTTAAGAATTATTTAGATTATTTATAAATTAAAAAATACAATCCAAAGGATTTTAGTTGGTTTTAAAAATATAATTCAAAGCATTTTACTCGACTTTAAAATATTATATACAAGTGTTTTAGTCAGATTTATTTTATTAAATCAAAGTATTTTAATCAACTTTAAGTAATGATAAATTTTAGTATATTTTTTAATTAAATTAATTATAAGTATTTGTTTTATATTAAAAAAACAATATATTTTTATTTTAATTGTTTTATCTATTTATTTTATGTTTATTTTTGGTTAATAATATAAAAAGAGTTTTCAAATAGGCATATGTAATGAGCTCAAAACCTAAAGATATAAACCAAAAATTAGTTAGAGAAATCACCATTATCTTAATCGTGAAAATCATTCTTTTATTAATTATTAAGAATATCTGGTTTGATGCACCAACAATTCCTAAAAATTTTGATAACCAAGTTGCTGAGCGTATTGCTGGCAGTCCTTCCCAAACTCAGGAGACACGTTGATGATTTCTGAAAGCGTGGTCGATCTTTCGCGGTTCCAATTTGCAATGACCGCGTTGTATCACTTTATTTTTGTGCCTTTAACACTCGGTTTAGCTTTTATTCTTGCCATTATGGAAACCACCTATGTGATTTCTGGTAAAGAAATTTATAAGGATATGACTAAATTCTGGGGAAAACTCTTTGGTATTAACTTTGCCTTAGGTGTCACAACTGGCTTAACCATGGAGTTCCAATTTGGTACAAACTGGGCGTATTACTCACATTATGTTGGTGATATTTTCGGTGCACCACTTGCTATTGAAGGATTAATGGCATTCTTTCTAGAATCAACTTTTATTGGTTTATTCTTTTTTGGCTGGGATCGCCTTTCAAAAGTACAGCATTTAGGCGTCACATGGTTGGTTGCACTGGGTTCAAACATGTCGGCATTATGGATTTTGGTTGCCAACGGCTGGATGCAAAACCCTGTCGGTGCAGAATTCAACTTTGAAACGATGCGTATGGAGCTTGTCGATTTTGGCGCGCTCATTTTCAACCCAGTTGCTCAAGTAAAATTTGTGCATACAGTGTCTTCTGGCTATGTCACAGGTGCAATTTTTGTTTTAGCCATTTCAAGCTATTACATGTTGAAAAAACGTGATTTACCTTTTGCACGTCGCTCATTTGCTATTGCTGCTATTTTTGGTCTAGCGTCAACATTGTCAGTCATTTTACTGGGCGATGAGTCAGGTTATGAATTAGGTGATGTTCAAAAAACTAAACTTGCAGCCATTGAAGCAGAATGGGAAACTCACCCTGCACCTGCACCATTTACTTTATTTGGCATCCCAAATCAGGAAGAACAACGTACCGATTATGCTGTTCGTATTCCTTATGTTATGGGAATTATTGCTACGCGTTCCTTAGATAAAGAAGTTACGGGGATCAAAGACCTGATGGTGCAACATGAAGCACGTATTCGTAATGGTATGGTCGCTTATAGTGAACTTGAAAAACTTCGTGCAGGTGATCGTTCTCCTGAATTAATCTCATCATTTAAAGAAAATCAAAAAGATTTAGGCTATGGCTTACTTCTTAAAAAATACACACCTCATGTTGTAGATGCCTCTGAAGCTCATATTCAAGCAGCAACAAAAGATACGATTCCTAATGTCACAGCATTGTTCTTCTCATTCCGTGCAATGGTGGCATCTGGTTTCTTAATGCTCTTATTGTTTATTTTAGCAACTTATGCTGTCGCAAAACGCAATGCTGAAAATAAACCGTGGCTCTTAAAATTTGCTTTATTTGGCTTACCTTTACCTTGGATTGCAACACAAACAGGTTGGTATGTCGCTGAAGGCGGTCGCCAACCGTGGACGATTGGTGAAGTTTTACCTACACATTTATCTGCATCGAGTTTAAGTACAGCAGATGTTTGGGGTTCTATCATTGCCTTGGCTGCATTTTATACAGTCTTGTTGATTATCGAGATGTATCTCATGATTAAATTCTCTCGTTTAGGACCAAGTTCATTACATACAGGCAAATATCATTTCGAAAAACTTGCTGCCAAAGAAGTACAAGTGAGTGAGGTTCAATCATGATCGAATATGAACTTTTAAAAATCATTTGGTGGGTACTTGTCGGTGTTTTACTGATTGGCTTTGCCCTCACCGATGGCTTCGATATGGGTGCAATGGCAATCATGCCTTTTGTAGGTAAAACAGATGATGAGCGTCGTGCAGCAATCAACACCATTGCACCACATTGGGACGGAAATCAAGTCTGGTTTATTACCGCAGGTGGTGCGTTATTTGCGGCATGGCCAATGGTTTATGCTACAGCATTTTCAGGGATGTATTGGGCGTTACTCCTTGTTCTCTTTGCCCTGTTTTTACGACCTGTCGGTTTTGACTACCGCTCTAAACTTGAAAATACGCAATGGCGTACATCATGGGATTGGGGTTTAGCAATCGGTGGGGCTGTACCTGCGTTGGTGTTTGGTGTGGCTTTTGGCAATATGTTTTTGGGTGTGCCTTTTAGTTTAGATGAAACTGTACGTTCAACCTATACAGGAAGCTTTTTTGCACTTCTTAGTCCATTTGCTTTAATTTGTGGTTTGGTCAGCCTTTCTATGCTCAATGCACATGGTGGAGCTTGGCTCATGTTACGTACAGATGGTGCTTTGCACCAACGTTCTGCAAAAGCAACACAATTCATGGCAATCATATTTCTGGTGTGCTTTTTAGGTGCAGGTGCATGGTTATATTTTGGTAGCATCGAAGGCTATACACTGGCGCAACCCTTTGATACCAATGGCGTTGCCAATCCATTAGCAAAAGAAGTGATTACCAATAACAATCATGGTTGGATGAATAATTACTCAAATTATCCCATCACAATGATTGCACCAATTATGGCAATTTTCGGTAGCTTAATCGTGATTGCTTCTGCGGCTAAGGCGAAGGCAGGTTTGAGCTTTCTAGGAACCTCAATGATGATTGTAGGCGCAATCTTAACCGCAGGTTTTGCATTGTTCCCATTCCTTATGCCTTCAAGCATTAACCCCGTTGCAAGTTTGACCATGTGGGATGCCGTTTCAAGTAAAAACACACTCACTGTAATGACGATTGCTGCATGTATCTTTGTACCTATTATTTTGTGTTACACCACTTGGTGTTATTACAAAATGTGGGGTGTGATCACGAGCAAGCACATTCAAGAAAATTCACACAGCCTATACTAAGGCTGTGTCATTGACACGAGGAATAACGTAATGTGGTATTTTGCTTGGATTTTAGGCATTTTGATGGCATGTTTTGCAGGTGTACTGAGTGCCTTATATATCGAACATCATCAAGATTTAGATGAGGAATAAGACCATGACAGAAATCGCAATGACAACTGAAGAACGGAAGCCTAACAAATTTGCTATGGCAATTTCATTTTTAATGGCATTGCCTTTGGCTACGGTTTTACTGCTCCATCCTGCAATGATGCTTGATGCCAATGGTCACTATAATCATACGGTTTTAATGTTGGTCATGATCGGGATCTCAGGTGGATTTATTTATGGCGTAGGATTTCTGCCACGGTTTTGGTTATGGAAATGGTTATTTAGTCCTTATGTGGCATGTCCTCTCATGTTGTGGGGTTATTACACTTGGTTCTTAACCTAATAACTTAAAAAGAAAACCCTGAATCAATCAGGGTTTTTTAACTTATATCTTTAATCTCGTGATATAGCGATGCAGTCAACTCGCCAATACATCTTTTACCCTCTAATACCTTAAAAACTAAGGCTCTAAATAACTAAATAGAAATTCTGATTTTGTTGATATATCTCATTTAATATCTCAATAAATCGCGCTAAAAGACTATTCTGATTTTGATCTATCGTCTTATGCTGTAATTCTGCTAATTTTTCTAAAACCAATGGAATCTCAGCATTGAAAAAAGTCAATGTTGATTCCTCTTCATCTACATAAAATTCTACTTGAATAAAATGATTATCTTTCAGAAGAATATTATGAATAAATAGTTGCTCATATATTTCTTGTTCTAATTCAAATTGTAATACAAGGTCATATTTTTCAAATGGATCTGTACCACTATAAATTGAATACATTTTCAAGCCTCATGAAGCTGTTTTTCGCATTTCAAGCAAACATAAATCGACCTGTGGAATTCCAACATCCGCATCCAATGGATAATCCTCCATCACACCTGTTTGCACATACCCTCGTCTTGCATAAAATGCGATTAATTCTGTACGCACATTGAGTACCCACATCACATATGTTTTCAAATCAGACTGAACATCTGTCGCATATTTTTCAGCATAGTCTAAAACTAATTTTCCCAAACCCTGATTTTGCCAATCAGGTGAAATCGCAAAAGTGCCTATTTCCACTGATAACGCGTCAAAAGTTAACCCAATACACGCCACAACTTGATTGTTTTGCTCAGCAACAAGTAAATGAAAATGACTATTTTGCAACTGTTGTAAAAGCTGAGAAGATGAAATACGCGCGCCTAAAACTAAGTCAGCTTCAGTTGTCCATGTATTCTCATTTTTTTGACGATAAGCTGCATTAATCAAATCAACCAAAGACGAAATATTCGTGAGATCAGCACGATAAAAACCCAATTTATTTAAATCATTCATTTTTTTAAAACTTTATGTATAAACCAAAATAGTATTTCATACAACACAACGTAACAACCTAAAATCGCTAAATAAATCAGTTCTCCATTTTGAGTTGCGTGACATCTTTGCCCTGTAAAACACTTAAAAGCGACATGAAAATAAGTACTGCCCCACAACCATACATACACACTGGTTAAAATGATAAAAATGACCTTCGCCCACACAGGATGAGCACTTTTCAGCATTTTGATACACTGATAAGTACGGATTTGAGCTAAAGCAAATCCCCACAGCCCACAAAATGCTAAACTGAATATCAAAATTAAAACAAAATCTACTTTCATGATCCATCTCTTAAATATAGAGCGTAATTTCGATGAAATTTTGACAAAATAATGCTTTGATCAAGATGTCATGTTTATAACCCCGCATTTTGTTTTCAATTTAACTATTTTGATCTGGTTTATTTTGACCAATTTGTCTAACAAAAACTCGCTTATTTATTACAATCAAGACTTAACACAAGCCTCAGTTCTGCTATGCTTAAGCTCATATATTGACTAAGCACGGATGAATCGCATGAGCGTAACTATTGGCACTCCTCTCCAATCTTCTGCTTTTAAAGTTCTACTTTTAGGCTCTGGTGAACTGGGTAAAGAAGTTGTTATTTCCTTACAACGTTTAGGTGTTGAAGTACATGCCGCAGATCGTTATGAAAATGCACCTGCAATGCAAGTTGCTCATTTTTCTTATGCCTTAAATATGGCAGACCCTGAACAATTAAAAGCATTGATTGAACAAGTCAAACCCAATTTAATTGTGCCTGAAATTGAAGCCATTGCAACGCAAGTTTTAGTTGAAATTGAAGAACAAAATATTGCAACGGTTATTCCTTCTGCAAAAGCAGTAAATTTGACCATGAACCGCGAAGGAATCCGTCGTTTAGCTGCTGAAGAACTCGGTTTACCAACGTCTGCTTATCGTTTTGCAAATAGTTTAGAAAGCTTCCGTGCAGCATGTGACGATATTGGTTATCCAAACTTCGTTAAACCTGTCATGTCTTCATCAGGTAAAGGTCAATCACGCGTTAAAGAGTTTGCTGAAGTTGATGCGGCTTGGGAATATGCGCAAACAGGTGGTCGTGTTAACCAAGGTACTGTCATTGTTGAATCACAGATTGATTTTGACTTTGAAATTACCCTACTGACTGTACGTGCTAAAAACCCAGAAACAGGCGAAGTTGAAACGCATTTCTGTGATGCGATTGGACACCGTCAAGATGCGGGTGACTATGTTGAAAGCTGGCAACCACAAGCCATGACAAATGCAGCTTTAGCAGAAGCACAACGAATTGCCAATAAAGTGACTGTGGCTTTAGGCGGTTGTGGTATTTTCGGAGTAGAACTATTTGTCAAAGGTGATAAAGTGTGGTTTAGTGAAGTTTCTCCTCGTCCACACGACACAGGTTTAGTCACGCTTGCCTCACAATTTCAAAGTGAGTTTGAGTTACATGCACGTGCGATTTTAGGTTTACCTGTAAATACCGAACGTCATAGTACTGCAGCAAGTGCCGTGATTTACGCAGGCGTAGATGCCACAAATTTATCATTTTCTGGCTTAAATCTTGCATTACAAAATCCTGCTACAGATTTACGAATTTTTGGCAAACCTGAAGGATTTAAACGTCGTCGTATGGGTGTGGCAACTGCACGTGCAGAAACAACAGACCAAGCACGTACATTAGCATATGAAGCAGCGTCAAAAGTCACTGTTCAATTGAATAAATAGTTTTAAAACTTGCGGACAATAATTTTATGATCAACACCTCTCCTCTGTTGAACTACGTCAGTAGTCTCCACGATATTAAAGCGATTAATCAATGGCGTACTGATGTCGAACAACAGCTACAAGAGGCATTTGATCAGGGTCAGCCGATCCGAGATATTATTCATTGTCGTTCAAACTTTATTGATGAAGCCCTCATTTTCCTTTGGGAACATGTTGGGCTGCATCAAACTGATCTCAGTTTATTTGCCGTTGGCGGTTATGGTCGCCGTGAAATGCTGCCTTATTCTGATGTTGACATTATGATCTTGTCTGAGTCTGAATTGAATACAGAACAAGAACAGATGGTTTCAAGTTTTATTTCTTCACTTTGGGATGTTGGTAATTTCAAACCGGGCGTCAGTGTTCGTACGATTCAAAGTTGTTTTGAACAAGCAACCAATGACTTAACTGTAGCTACAGCCTTGATTGAAGCTCGCTTGATTACAGGCAATACCCAATTGACCAAATGGCCACGCCGCGTGGTCTCACAAACATGGACAGATAAAACCTTTTTTGATGCAAAAATGGACGAACAAGCTCGCCGTTATGCACAACATAATCATACTGAAAGCAACCTAGAGCCAGACATTAAAAATGCACCCGGAGGCATCCGAGATATTAATCAAATCGGTTGGATTGCTAAACGACATTTTCGAGTCAATCGTATTTATGACCTAGTACATTTGGGTTTTATTTCTGAGTTTGAACTCGCAGTTTTAGAAAATGCAGAAAATTTTCTTTGGGAAATTCGCCATCATTTACATCGTTTAACCAAACGAGATGAAAACCGCTTATTATTTGACTATCAACGTGAAATAGCCAACATTTTTGGTTATAAAAAACAAGAAGGTAAACACATCAATTACCCGATTGAACAATTTATGAAACGTTATTATCGTACAGCTCAACAAGTGTCTACACTGAATGAAATGTTGTTGTCGTATTTTAATGAGTCAGTCATTACCCCACGCTTACCAAACTACGAACGTAAAATTGAAAATATTAATGAGAATTTTAAACTGGTGGATGGCAAACTTGCTGTACAACACCATAAAATTTTTGCAGAGAAACCAAGTGCAATTTTAGAAATTTTCTATTTATTGGCAAATCGTCCTGAAATCGAAGGCATACGTGCCCGTACCTTACGCTTACTGACTTTAGCAGCAAAACGTATTAATCAAAATTTCCGTGATAACCCTGCACACCAAGCCTTATTTATGGCAATTATTCGTTCACCACATCGTCTTTATGACACCATGGTGGCAATGAAACGTTATGGTGTACTAGGTAATTACATTCCTGCATTTGGTCAAATCATGGGCTTAATGCAATATGACTTATTTCACATCTATACCGTTGATGCACATACACTTTTACTCATCCGCAATTTAAATCGTTTTAAAGCACCAGAGTTTGCAAAAGACTATCCTGTGGTCAGTTCTGTATTTCAGCGTTTAGTACGCCGAGATATTGTTTTCCTTGCTGCTTTGTTCCATGACATCGCGAAAGGTCGTGGTGGTGATCACAGTGAATTAGGTGCTGAAGATGCGATTGTATTCTGTCGTGCACATGGTTTTACGGAACGCGAATGTAATTTAGTTGCTTGGCTGATTCAAAATCATTTATTGATGTCCATCACGGCACAGAAAAAAGATATTTCCGACCCTGATGTAGTGAAAGAGTTTGCTGAAAAACTGGGCGACATGGAGCATTTAGATTATCTCTACACACTCACTGTCGCTGATATTAACGCAACCAATCCTAAACTTTGGAATACTTGGCGCGCGTCTCTGATGCGTCAATTGTATACGCATGCACGTGATGTGATTCGTTCTGGTTTAGGAAGACCCGTTGACTATCAAATGCTGATTGAGGACACAAAGTTTTCAGCCAGTGAAGTATTGGTTGATGAATTCCCACTCGATCAAGTTGAACAAGTCTGGCAAGAACTTGGGGATGAATATTTCTTAAAAGAATCAGCCGATGAAATTGCATGGCACACGCGCGCTATTTTGCAGCATGGTGACAACCCTGCACCATTAGTGCTCATGCGTGCGCACCGTAAAGCAGCACAAGATGCTGTGCAAATCTTTATTTATACCCAAGATAAGCCGAACTTATTTGCAACGACAGTCGCTATTTTGGATCGTATGAATTTAGATGTTCAAGATGCTCGTATTATCACTGCAACCAAAGCATTTAGTTTGGATACTTACGTTGTTCTTGACCGTTTCGGTACACTGCTTACAGATCCTGAACGTGAAGAAACTGTAAAACAGGCATTGATCAATGCACTCAGTAATTCAGATAAATATCCGGGCTTAATGCAACGTCGCATTCCTCGTCAACTGCGTCATTTTGATATTGAAAATACTGTAGATATCACTTTGAATGAAGCTTTACAGCAAAACATGGTTGAGATTTCTACACTCGATCAACCTGGTTTATTGGCACGTGTGGGTGGTCTATTTATGATGCAAGGCTTAGATATTCATTCTGCACGTATCGCTACATTAGGTGAAAAAGCAGAAGATATTTTCTTTGTGACTAAAAAAGATGGTACGCCTTTAAATGATGCAGAATCAGAAATTTTTGTCGCGCAACTCAAAGCTGCTTTGGATGAAGCTTCAAATCAAATTTCCATTCAACATTAATACTTTGTTTTAACTTAATTTTTATATCATGGTAATTGTTTCATGAACTCTAGTTTGTCTTTATTACATCCATATCCGTTTGAGAAGTTAGCTCAACTTTTTAAGGATGTAAAACCTGCTGATTTCCCTTTAATTCCACTATCCATTGGGGAACCCAAGCATCCTGCACCAGAGTTTGTGAAACAAGCAATCATTGATAATTTTCAGCACTTATCAACTTATCCAAACAGTAAAGGTCTGCCTGAACTGCGCCAAAGTATCGCAAATTGGTTAACACAACGCTTTCAACTCAACACCATCAGCGCAGAAGAACAGGTTTTACCTGTGACGGGCACACGAGAAGGTATTTTCTCTTTTGTTCAAGCCTTGATTAATCGTGATGATGCACCTTATGTCGTCATGCCAAACCCTTTTTATCAAATTTATGAGGGTGCAACATTACTGGCAGGCGCAAAACCTTACTTTATCAATTGCACTGAAGAAAATGGCTATCTTGGTGATTTTGATGCAGTTCCTGCCGAAGTCTGGGAAAAAACGGCATTACTTTTTGTTTGTACACCAGGCAACCCTACGGGTACGGTTTTATCTAAAGAACAATTTAAAAAACTGATTGCCCTTTCGGATCAATATAATTTCGTCATTGCCTCAGATGAATGTTACTCAGAACTTTGGTTCGATGAAGCACCTGTCGGATTACTCGAAGTTTGTGCCGAAATGGGACGTGATGATTACAAAAATTGTGTCGTATTCCATTCTCTTTCAAAACGTTCAAACTTACCGGGTATGCGTTCTGGCTTTGTTGCTGGTGACGCCAACTTACTCAAACCGTATTTAAAATTCCGTACTTATCATGGCGCTGCCATGCCTGTACAACACCAATTGGCTTCAATCGCCGCTTGGAATGACGAAAGTCACGTTGAAGAAAATCGTAAATTATATCGTGCCAAATTTGAATTATTTCAAAGTGAATTAGGTCATCTTCTCCCTTTACAAAAACCAGATGCAGGTTTTTATTACTGGTTAAAGGTAGATCATGATGAAGAATTTGCCAAAATGTTAATGGAAAAAGCACACATTAAAGTACTACCAGGACGATATTTATCTCGTGATACTGCGCAAGGTAATCCCGGTGCAGGACATGTTCGTATGGCATTGGTTGCAGATATTTCACAATGTGAACAAGCAATTCAACGCTTAAAAGCGATTCTCTAAATTGTAACGCAGTTAATTCCGTTATTTTTCTTCAAAATAACCTGCAATAACTATCGCAATATATTGAATCCAATAAAAAGCCCATGCTGACTGTATGGGCTTTATTTTATGGAAAATAACTTGGGAATGTATTTTCTATCTTGCCAATGATTGTTGGCTTAGACATACTGAATCATCTCAAGGAATTTATAAATAAAAATGAAATCGCATGACCCTTTGCAGCGTAAAAGCTTCATTTCAAAATACTGGTTTATCATTGCTGCCATATTAATAATTTTGGTTGTCGCTTTTTTATTGTTTAAGACTGTAACGAAAAAAGAAAAAGTTACACAAGAAAAAACCTCAACAACTGAAACAAAAGCTGCTCTTACCGTGAGTGTGATCCAACCTGAACGACAAAATTGGAAGCAAACACTTACAGCAAATGGAAATATCGCAGCATGGCAAGAAGTCGTTATCGGCAGTGAACTTTCAGGACAACGGATCAGCAAAGTTTATGTCAATGTTGGTGACAGCGTAAAACGCGGGCAAGTACTGGCTGAAATTAACAATGAGAGTATTCGCGCAGATTTGGCTTCTGCCCAAGCCAATTATGCTGAAGCACAAGCCACACTGGCTGAGGCAAGCAGTAATAACAAACGTTTCCAACAACTAAAAGACACAGGTGCAATCTCTGCGCGTGAGGTGATGCAGTATCAAACTTCACAAAATACTGCACAAGCACGTTTAGATGCAGCAGAAGCCCAGATTGAAAGTAATCAATTACGACTAACACAAACGCATGTGGTCGCACCTGATCATGGGGTAATTTCAGCACGTACTGCAACAGTCGGTTCTCTCGCACAAACAGGACAAGAACTGTTCCGTATGATTCGTGATGATCGTTTAGAGTGGCGTGCCGAAATCACAGCCACCGACTTATATAAACTTAAACAAGGTATGACCGCACAAATTACCTCACCCGATCCTAGTCAGGCGAAGATTGTTGGAACAGTGCGTATGATTGCACCTGTGATCGACCCACAAACACGTTATGGCTTAGTTTATGTTGATTTACCAAATACAGATGCAGTTCGTATGGGTATGTTTGTTAAAGGTGAATTTGATTTAGGTGAAAAACCTGCTCTCACTGTGCCTCAGTCTGCTGTGTTACTCCGTGATGGTTTTGCTTATGTCTTTATTGTTGATCAAAATAATCGTGTCATGCAGAAAAAAATCACCACAGCACGTCGTTTGAATGATCGCATCGAAGTTCTAGATTTAGCTGATAATGTCAAATTGGTTGCTTCAGGAACAAGTTTCTTAGCTGATGGTGATTTAGTCAAAATTGGACAAGCGATTCCTGATACACCGCTTACACAACAACTCATGCCAAATCAGGAGAAATAAGATGAATTTCTCCGCATGGTCGATCCGCAATCCGATTCCCAGTATTTTATTATTTATCATGTTGGGTTTAGCTGGGTTTCTCTGTTTTCACTGGATGAAAGTTCAACAATTTCCTGATATTGAACTGCCTATGGTGACTGTGACTGCATCTCTCCCAGGAGCTGCTCCACCTCAGCTTGAAACAGAAGTTGCACGCAAAATTGAAAACTCGATTGCCAATATTCAAGGTTTAAAAAATCAATATGCAAGTATCCGTGATGGTGTCGTCACGGTTACCGCAGAGTTTCAACTAGAAAAACCGCTACAAGAAGCCGTCGATGATGTACGTAATGCAGTTTCACAAATTCGTTCCGATCTGCCTGCGGACTTACGTGATCCGATTGTCAGTAAAATCAATCTTTCTGGTTCTCCTATTCTGACCTATACCATTCAATCACCAAAAATGGATGAAGAGGCATTGTCATGGTTTGTTGACTATGACATTAGCCGTGCCATGTTACAGGTCAAAGGCGTCGGCGCTGTTTCACGTGTCGGCGGTGTAACACGCCAAATTGATGTGGAACTCGACCCTGAAAAGCTCTTGGCACTCAATGCAACTGCTACAGATATTACTCGTCAACTGCGTTTAACCCAACAAGAAGCATCTGGTGGTCAAACCAAAATTGGTGGTAGTGAACAATCTATTCGAACCATTGCTACAGTACAAACGGCTGCTGAAATTGCAGCGATGGATATCGCACTAAGTGATGGTCGCCATATTCGCCTCGACCAAGTTGCTACAATTCATGATGGAATCGCTGAGCGACGTTCAGCCGCTTTGCTCAATGGACAATCGGTAATTGGTTTTGAAATTACCCGTAGCAAAGGTGCCAGTGAAGTTGATGTAGAAAAAGGTGTCATACAAGCTTTAGATAAACTCAAAGCCAATCATCCTGATATCAAAATTACCGAAGCATTTAACTTTGTTAAACCTGTAGAAGAAAACTATAAAGGTTCAATGTCTTTGCTATATGAAGGTGCCATTTTAGCTATTTTAGTGGTCTGGCTATTTTTACGCGACTGGCGAGCAACGCTGATTGCAGCGACTGCACTTCCTTTATCGATCTTACCTGCTTTGATTGGGATGTACTATCTGGGTTTCACCTTAAATATGGTCACCCTGCTTGCACTCTCTTTAGTGGTCGGGATTTTAGTCGATGATGCAATTGTTGAAATTGAAAATATCATACGGCATCTCAGGATGGGGAAAACACCGTATGAAGCTGCGATGGAAGCTGCCGATGAAATTGGTTTAGCAGTGATCGCCACAACCTTTACGCTGATTGCAGTTTTTCTTCCCACTGCGTTTATGAGCGGTATTGCTGGAAAATTTTTCGTACAATTTGGTTGGACAGCAGCGCTTGCTATTTTTGCATCACTTTTGGTCGCACGATTACTCACACCAATGATGTCTGCTTATATACTCAAACCTTGGGTTGGCAAAATTGAAACCCATGCACATCTTGCAGATACACCACAACAAGATGGTGGTGATCAGGCATTAGCACAAGACCGTGCCCAAGATGGACGTGTCATGCAGCTTTATATGCGTATGGTCACTTGGTGTTTAAATCATCGTTGGATAACTATTTCGAGTGCTATTGTCTTTTTCATTGGCTCTCTGATGCTCATTCCCTTACTTCCTACAGGTTTTGTACCTCCCCCTGATACTGGGCAAACACAAGTACGTTTAGAACTTGCACCTGGTTCACAATTTATTGAAACTTTAAAAACAGCCGAATACGCACGCCTATTAATTAAAGACAATCCTGATATTAAAAGTGTCTATACCACCATTGGTGGCGGTGCAGCAGGAAGTGATCCTTTTGCAGGTTCAGCCTCTGAACCTCGTAAAGCAACTTTAACCATTCAAACGACAGCGCGTGCTGATCGTGATACAAGCCTACAAGATATTGAACTTGATATACGTAAACGCCTAGAACCTTTAGCAGGAGCGCGCGTTCAGGTTGGTATTGCGGGTAATAATAGCCAATATCAAATTGCACTATCAGGTGATGACCCTGAGACTTTAGTCAGTACAGCACGTCAACTCGAACGTGAAATTCGTACCATTCCAAATATTGGCAGTATTACATCTAGTGCAGCACTGGTACGTCCTGAATTGGTGATTCGTCCTGACTTTGCCAAAGCTGCAGACTTAGGCATTACCACACAAAATATTGCTGAAACTGTTCGCATTGCAACAGCAGGTGATTTTGATCAAAACTTGGCAAAACTCAATTTATCACAACGTCAAATTCCGATTGTCATTCAGCTACCACTTTCTGCACGTCAAGACCAAGACTTGATTAAACGCTTAATGATCACAGGTAGCAAAGGTCCTGTCATGTTGGGCAATATCGCCGATGTCAATATTGAAAGTGGTCCATCACAAATTGATCGTTTCAACCGCTTGCGTAATATCAACTTCAACATTGAGTTGAACAATCAACCCTTGGGGGATATTGCAGCAGCAGTTGACCAACTCCCTACGATGAAAAATCTACCACCTACAGTGAAACGTACCAATATTGGTGATGCAGAAGTCATGCAGGAACTTTTTGCAAGCTTTGGTTTAGCGATGCTGACTGGTATCCTGTGTATCTATGTAGTTTTAGTATTGTTATTTAAAGACTTTTTACAACCCATTACGATTCTGGTTGCACTTCCTCTAGCTTTAGGTGGCGCATTTGTATTACTTCTTTTAGCCAACAGCAGTTTTTCTATGCCAAGTTTAATTGGCTTAATTATGCTGATGGGAATCGCCAGTAAAAACTCTATCTTGTTGGTGGACTATGCCATTATTGCCAAAGATGAAAAGTCCTATTCAAGAATCAATGCCCTTTTGGATGCTTGTCATAAACGCGCACGCCCAATCATCATGACAACCTTGGCAATGGGTGCAGGTATGTTACCGATTGCTTTGGGTATCGGCACGGATCCAAGTTTTAGAGCGCCTATGGCGATTTCGGTCATTGGAGGATTAATTACCAGTACATTCTTATCTTTACTGGTAGTTCCTGTTGTTTATACCTTTATTGACGATATCAATCGTAAAATTCGAGGTCTAAAAAGATAAAAACTATCTGTAATAAACATTAAAAATCATGTTTATAAGATCACTCATCATCACTGCTGTCCCATAGTTTGATTTAAATAAAAAAGCCTGAGTCCAAATTGTTAAAATATAAGTGCCAACCAACACTTTAACGATAAGGACACGGGCTTTGTCACATCAGAATACTGTATTTCATCAATTACTCAAACCCATTTTAAGACAAGATTTTGAACGCCTTGCAAAACAACATCATCAAGGACAAAAACTAAGATCTGCGACTCGATGGGATCAATTTATTGCTCTATTAATGTCCCAACTATCATGTCGTCAAAGCTTGAGAGACATTGAATCCAATCTCGAATCACAACAGGAAAAGCTTGATCACTTAGGTGCCAAAAGAATTGCACGAAGTACGCTAGCTAGATTGAATGAAGAACAGCCTAGCAGCTTATATCAGCAATTGTTTAATCAGCTGCTCAAGCATTGTGAAAATTCAAAGGTTGCACATAAATTTCGGTTTAAAAATCCACTATATTCACTTGATGCAAGCCATATTGATCTTTCATTGTCATTATGTGAATGGGCAAAAGTACATGAATCCAAAGCCAGTATAAAACTGACTATTGGATTAAATCATAGTAATACCATTCCTGAATTTGTTGCACTTGGAGACGGGATTGAAAATGATATGGTGCAAGGCAGACGACTCAAATTTCCGTCTGGAAGTGTTGTAGTATTTGATAAGGGATATGTTGATTATCAGTGGTTTGCAGAGATGAGCAAAGAAAAGGTTAGCTTTGTGACACGCTTGAGACCAAAGACTGTTTATACGGTAAAGTCCAAACAAGATGTATTAGCTTGCAAAGGTATTCTTGCGGATGAATATATTGAGTTGAGTAGTGACTATGCAAAAAAGCGTGGTGCACCAAGACGACTAAGACGAATAGAATTCTATGATGCAGATAAGAAAAGGACATTTGAGTTTCTAAGCAATAACTTTCATTTGGCTGCATCGACCATTGCAGCAATTTACAAAGATCGCTGGAAAGTGGAGCTATTTTTCAAAGCAATTAAGCAAAACCTAAAATTAAAATCGTTTCTGGGTCGAAGCCGTAATGCAATACAAACACAAATATGGATCGCCTTAATTGCTTATTTACTGGTAAGTTTTGCACAACATATGGCACAGGAGGGATGGAGTGTTCAAAGATTATTAAGGATTATTCAAGTGAATTTATTTGAAAGAAAACTTTTAAAAGCTCTGTTTTTACCTGAAAAAAAGTGGAATAAACAACAAGAACCTCAATTGAGGTTCTTATTTTAATAATTGTGGGACAGCAGTGACTCATCATCGCCTTAAAGAGAAGTTCGCTTCTCTTTTTTTCTTACAGATTGCATTTTTTAACTTTGTTTTATTTTCAAAAACTAAACTCGACTCAATAAACCACTACAATTAAAAACATTATATTCTTTAATCACAAAGCTTGAATGTAAAGCCACGACAAACTCTATTTTACCAATACGTTTGAGCAAAATTTCACTATAATTTTCCATATCTTTAGCCACAACTTCAACTAAAAAGTCAGCAGACTGACCTGTCACCAAAAAAGCATTGATCACTTCGGGAATATTTTCCAATTCTTCTAAAAATTTTGCAAAAGTATCCGTATCATGTTTACTTAGAGAAACCTGTAAAATAACATGCAGTTTAAAGCCCAGTTTTTCGTAATTAATATCACGTTTTAAATTCGTCATGATATTAGTTTCAATAAGATGCTTAATACGACGATGCACCGAACTCACTGATAAATTGATCCGTTCTGACAACTCATTAAGATTAATATCTTCATGTGTCAAAATTTCAAGAATTTGTTTGTCATAACGGTCAAGCTCCATTATCAGCTCCTCTACAACTATTCAATATTTATAATAAAATCCATAACTTGACCTAAATAGATCAACTCTTTTGCTTATAACACAATAAGCGTTTTAATACGAATTGAAAGACTTCTTTCTCTTTAAGTATAGCGTAGTATATTTGAGAAATTTTTTCTTATTATTTTATTTTTTTGGTAATTTTTTCCAAAATGAATCGTTTTATCGACACCATTTAAACAAAACTGCTTGTACATCATAAACGGTCATTGCACGTGTTAAAGTTTGATCTTTTTGTACTAAATGCTCAAGCAGTTCCATAAAAAACTCGACCATTAATACTTTTTGTTTTTCCAAATCATATTTATTAAGCAAAGTGATATTCAATAGGACATTATAGTTTTCAAAATCTAAATCACGATCATTTTCTAGATGATCTTGATAAGTTAAAAAAAAGTCATAATCAAATTCTTTTAAATTTAAAATACCAAAGTAAGCGTTTTTATTTTCGTTTTCCTTTAAATTTAGCCTCAAAATTTCATTTAAATACCCCACCAATTGCACAAGATGAGTTTCACAATAGAATGCACATTGGTAACTTACAGACATACCTTATATACCACGCCAGTCAACACGAGCATTACGCTCAGAATTATAAATACGCTGCACATATTGTCCAATCGGTAAATTTAACAAACTTTGTTTGTACTGTTTTACCTCATCAGAAACATGTAACTCACTTTCCACTTCCCACGGCGTTCCATTTAAATACAATAAAGGTGCGAGCATTGAACAGACGGCAATATCTGCCAAACCTAAACGATCTCCAACCAAATATCGACACTGATTTTCGATCAATTTTGCATTCAGTTGTTGAATCATTTCATCCATTTTAGACTTAGATTCAGAAACTTTCTCAATATCCAACTGATAACTCTTTGAAACTAAAGTTTTTAAAATTGGTTTAGATATTTTTTCAAATTGGCGTAAATAACCTTTTTCACCCAACATAATCTCTAAAGGCTCGTCACTGGTTGACAATGCTTGTGCCAACCCCCAACGGCGCACATGTGCTCCTAACTCATTAGAAAGTGTATTAATTTCCAAAGCTTGTTGACGCAAATGTGGATCTAAACGCAATAAAGCATGTTCAGGATAAGTATCATCCAAATATAAAGCGATCTCAGTTGAATCGGCGATCCAACGTTCACTATCCTTAAGAATAGGCAGCTTATTTTGCCCTGTTTTCAGTTGAGCAAAAGCACGATGTACGCCAGGGATTAAATTTTGCGCTACAAAATCTAGTTCTTTATGATCAAGTAACCAACGTGCTTTTTCACAATAATGCGATAAAGGAAATTGGTAAAGAATGCGCATATAATCTCCAAATTATTTTTCTAATCAAAGCTTTAGGATAAATCCAAGTGATTACATCTACTTTAACTTTTCACTTTAAAAATTACAATGTACTTTTTGTTCAAAAATTTTGGTAAATAGTCAATTCTGTCTCATTTATTATTGAAGCTCACTTGTATTTTGCTCGATAAATAACGTGATTAAGTTAATAACTAATGTTACGCATTGGATTTAAATTAAATAGCTGAAAAAAGCAAAAGCTAAAAATATTGTGGATTCACAAAAAGATTGATTTGTTCCAGAAGTCCCTTAAAGGTATTTTGAATTGTTTTGAAATCTTACATCTGAGACCTGACTTTACTATGGCTTTCATGTAAAATCATCGGCAATTTTTATATAACACTTTGTGAGTCATTTCATGGGTTTTAATTGCGGTATTGTCGGCTTGCCGAACGTTGGTAAATCTACACTTTTCAATGCATTGACAAAAGCTGCTATTGCTGCGGAAAACTTTCCATTCTGTACCATCGAACCAAATACAGGTATCGTTCCAGTTCCAGACCCACGTTTAGACAAATTAACCGCGATTGTTAAACCACAACGTGTCATTCCAACAACAATGGAATTTGTAGATATTGCAGGTTTAGTTGCAGGCGCATCAAAAGGTGAAGGCTTAGGCAACCAATTCCTTGCAAATATCCGCGAAACTGATGCTATTGCACATGTTGTTCGTTGCTTTGAAGACGAAAATGTCATTCATGTAAATGGTAAAATTGATCCTCTAGACGACATTGCAACGATTAATACCGAACTTGCACTTGCTGATTTAGAAACAGTCACGAAAGCAGTCACACGTTTAGCAAAATCTGCAAAAGGTGGTGACAAAGAAGCTGTTGCAACTAAAGCGGTATTAGACAAAATTTTACCTCTCCTTGATGAAGGTAAACCTGCACGTGCAGCAGATTTAGATGATGATGAGCGTAAACTTGTTCGTGGTTTTGGTTTAATGACTTTAAAACCAACCATGTATATCGCGAACGTTGCAGAAGATGGTTTTGAAAATAACCCACATTTAGAAGCTGTTAAAAAGTTAGCTGCTGAAGAAAATGCGATTGTTGTTCCACTTTGCAACCAAATCGAAGCTGAAATTTCATTACTTGAAGATGAAGACCGTGCTGAATTCCTAGAAGCTTTAGGAATGGAAGAGCCTGGTTTAAATGTAGTGATTCGTGCAGGTTATGGTCTTCTTGGCTTACAAACTTACTTTACAGCAGGTGTGCAAGAAGTACGCGCTTGGACTGTTAAAATTGGTGCTACAGCACCACAAGCTGCTGGTGTGATTCATACTGACTTTGAAAAAGGCTTTATTCGTGCTGAATGTGTTGCTTACAATGACTTTGTACAATACAACGGTGAAAATGGTGCCAAAGAAGCAGGTAAATGGCGTTTAGAAGGTAAAACTTACGTTGTTCAAGATGGTGATGTTTTACATTTCCGCTTTAATGTATAAGCCATTTTTAAACTTTTAATTATTGTTGAGATTAAAGCATCCTTATTTGGATGCTTTAATTTTTTAAAATCTTAATACAAGCTTAAATAACTGTAATCTATAATATTTTTAATATAATCAAACAACACTTTACACCTAACACACTACAATAATTTCTCTTATATTTACTTTAAGGTACTTTCACCTTATTTCATGCAGGTCTAATCATGAAAAAATTCACACAATTTTTTTCCGTCAGTATCCTTTCTATTTTACTCAGTGCCACTGCGTTTGCCTGCCCTATAAGGAACCACTCTCTCTGGGGGCACAGGTCCCAAACATAAAGGAGGAAAATGTATTCTCATTCAAAATAATCACAATCTAAGCAAACAACAAACAACCCATAAAATAACTACAAATCAATCCTCTACACATAAAGTAGAAAGCACGATACCAACGCAAACAAAAAATACGCATGCATCGACTTAACACCTCAACTGAATACCGTAATATTTTCCCCTCAGAAAATCTCTAGCTTTTAACCTTATTTAAATAAAAAACCCCAGTCGCAACTGAGGTTTTTTTATTTAACTTTAAATATGCAATTATTTAATTTTTGCTTTCGATTTTAAATATTGCGTATAGTCTTCTAACAATTGCTGACCACGAAGTTGTTGATATAATCTCGTCAACTCTTGTGCCTGTGTTGGATCTAAACCATCAACAGGTGCTTTTTTCACTTCTGAAACAGCAACCACCACCATTTCATTAGGTAAAGTTGTTGTTGTTACAGACCACATTCCTGCTTTAGGCGCTGTCAAACTAAAAGCTGCACGCTCAATTTCACGCTTTAAACCTTGTGAACGCGTAAATGTTCCCGCAGATTCAAAATGAAATGGATATTTTGCTAAAACTTCTTGTGCAGGTAACTTTTTAAAGTCAGCCAACATATTTTCAATTTTAGCTTTTGCTGCTGTTGCTGCTTTAACTTGAATTAATTGAGCCTTAACACGTGCAGTTGCCTGAGCAAGTGGCTGTACACCTGCGGCATGATATTCACGTACTTTAACCCAAACTGTACTGCCATCTGCGAGTTGAATGCTACTTGATACATTCTTGTCGCCATTTTTAACATCATCACTAAATAGTTTTGCTTTGACACTTGGGTTTGCTAAAACAGGATTTTGAGTTGCAACTGTAACAGCTTTAGCAGACTCAATTTTTGCTGTTTTTACTTCACTTGGAACAATATCCAAAGCGTCATTACTGACAACTTGCTCATTTAAACTATTTACAGTATCTGCAAATAAATTTGCTGACTTCGCCTTTAATACTTCTGCGGTTAAATCTGCTTTTTTGGCTTCAAATGATGGTACATCGCCTGCAACGGTATGAACCTCAATAATATGATATCCATATTGTGTTTTAACTGGTCGTGTAATTTCATCATTTTTTGCAGATTTTACAGCATTATCAAAGTTTTCATCAAATACACCTTCAGTATAAGACTCAACTAAACCGCCCTTCGTTTTTGAAGAAGGATCTTCTGAATACTGAGCAGCTGCTTGCGCAAATGTTACACCACCTTTGATTTTACTATAGACATCATTCGCCAATTTTTCTGCTTGTTCTGCAGTACGATTGTCTGTTGTAATTAAGATATGTTTCACTTCACGTGTTGCATTTTTTTTCTGCTGATCTACAAAAGCGGTATAAGCTTTTTGTAATTCTGCATCTGATACTGCTGCATTTGGCTGTGCCAACATCGCTGGTGTTAAAACCACATAATCAACATCGACAGAAGCAACCTGCTTAAATTTGTTTTGATGTTTATTGTAATAATCCGCAATTTCTTGGCTGCTTACTTTTACATTTTGTTTATATTCATCTAGATTTACGCTTGCTAACTGAAGTGTACGCTGTTCCGTTTGTAAGTTTGCAATTTGTTGTAAATCTTGCTTACTTACTAAAGCATTATCCGTAAAGGTACTCATTAATGTTTTTAAAGCATGATCTTGACGTACATTCGCAATCAAGGCAGCACTTGTCATACCAACTGAACGTAAGTAGTTTTCATATAATTGTTGAGAAAATTTACCATTTTCTTGAAAACTAGGCTGTTGTGCCAACATCTGTTCAATCTGAGCATCACTTAAAGAAATCCCTAGTTTCTCTGCATGTTGGATTAACAAGGCACGAGCCACTAAACCATCTAAAGCAGCATTTTGAATAAATGAATGATTTAATAATGATTCATCACCATTTACCATTGATAGATACTGATCTTTAAATGCTTTTGTTTGCGCTTCTAAATCTTTATTAGAAATGTCTTGACCATTTACAGTCTTCGCCACATCCGCTTTATTTCCCCCACTAAAATAACCTTCAATACCGACCAATGCTAATGGAGTCAAAAATAAAACGAGTAGGACTTTTCCGAGCCAACCTTTTATGACTTTACGAAACGATTCCATAAATCTTCCAATATTTTATTTGCTAGGGAGTTTAACTGATATTCATATATGAATGAATGCGCTAAGCGTGATTTATTCGTTATTTCCATAAAAAAACGCGCCCTACAGGCGCGTTTTTGACTGTTAAAGATTAAGCGACAGAATCTTTAAGTCCTTTACCTGCTTTAAAGCTAGGTACTTTACTTGCTTTAATTTGAAGCTCTTCACCAGTTTTAGGGTTACGACCAGTGCGTGCAGCACGCTCTTTAACGCTAAATGTACCAAAACCAACTAAAGTTACAGTATCACCACCCTTTAACGCTTCACCAATTGAAGCAATAGTCGCATCCAATGCTTTACCAGCATCAGTCTTAGACAATCCCCCTTTTTCTGCAATTGCGTCAATTAATTCTGATTTATTCATGAAGATTACGTCCTCTTATATCGTTCGTTTAAGATCCAAGGCTGTGGTTTGAAAGGCCATGCTGACTTTATAGCAATGCTTTGGGGGAAAACGCAAGACTACAATAATGCTTTTCACAAAAATAACCTGCAAAAAACAAAAAATAAGTTTATTCGACATCTTGACTGCTTATTTTTTGTAGTTGAATAGCGAGATTCTTATTCTCTTCTACCAAGCTGTCTACCTTCTGATGTAATTGCAAGATCAAAGTCTCTAAATGTTGCACATCTTTTACTGTCACTAAACCAATTCGATTAAGCGAGTGGTTAACATGTTGATCTAGCGTTTTCTCTAACTTCTCTTTGGTTTCGATTGCAGTTTCTTTCGTTTTTTCAGTTACTGTTTTCGTTGTTTGTTCAACATCTACATCTTCGACACTTTTAGACTCTAGCTCTTCACCCACTTTCACCAGAGAATCAAATAATTTATTACCTTCTTCTTCTGCACGTGAAAATGCGCCTAAACCAGCCAACCAAATTTGCTTTGTATACTTTCTAAAATCAAGAGAAGATTTACGTGAAAACTTTGCTTTAGCATTCGGTATTTCTTTTTTTGGTTGTTCTATTATACCATCCTTAGATATTGGGTAATCTTGATCCATCTGTACTCTCTCCTGCATATTTTATATACAACTTTATCATTAAAATGTGAAATAACGTTATAATAACAAATAAACCACTTGAACCTTTTGCAAAACTGTTCTACAAAGCAAAGTAATTTATTTTATTTAAATGTGAACCAGTTCTCCATACATATAACACGAGATCGGATTCTTTGTGTGAACTATAGGAATTTTTTTATGAGCGAATCGCAACAAAAGCAGGGTCAAAGTCGTTTGTTGCTCAATACTCTAATGATCATTTTGGAAACATTTTACTCATTTGTATTAAAACACGACCGTGTTGTTCGCTTGCAAGCTAAAAACTTTGTTGCCAAGCAAATCACTATAAAAATAAATAGTTACATTCCTTATGTCGACTTTTATATTCAATTTACAGACAAAGGTATTTTATTTGACCTAAAAGAACCTGAAAAACCTGTTGATTTAACCGTCAGTAGCACTGTACTTGATTTAATTCAAATTTTTGTGTTCGGCAACCGTCGTAGCATGAAAAAAATGAGAGTCGAAGGTGAAGACTTACTTAAAGATCAATTCCGTGATTTGGTTTTACCCTTCACTATTCCAAGATTACTTTCTGATTGGAAACAATGGCTTACCAATCCAGAACATGATCAGGATGGACTTGGCTCAAAAAAACGTATTGCGCCATTATTGGAAAAAATTGATCAGCAACGCTCAAAAATCAACACATTACAAGTTGAAGTCAAGCAATACCAAAATCGTATCCGCCGCATGCAGCAGCAACAAAAGACCATAAAGGTGATTTTATGCGTGATTTCGATTCTCTTTATTGCGTTAATTGTGTATAATTCTTGGCAAATATTTTTCCAATAAATTGGATTTAACTCACAACAATAACGTGATTAAAAAATACTTGACTAAATTAGTCAGAATTCAGCCGAAAATACTTGACTATTTTAGTCAGGATTCATAAAATCATGTTATCTAGTCTAATAACATGTGTATCGAATCATGCGCCTTACTACTCGCGGTCGCTACGCAGTGACTGCTCTACTTGATCTAGCTTTGCAGCCAACTGAACAAACGATCACGCTTGCTGAAATCGCAGCTCGCCAAACTATTTCTGTCGCTTATCTTGAGCAATTATTTGCTAAACTTAAACGCCATGGTCTAGTTTCAAGTGTTCGTGGAGCCAACGGTGGTTATCATCTTGCGCGCAGTGCTGATGAAATTACAGTATTAGAAATTATTGAAGCCGTAAACGAAACTGTCGATGCAACACGTTGTGACCACAAAGGCAATTGCCAAAATGGTGCAATGTGCTTAACGCATGATCTTTGGCAGGAACTCTCCCATCATATTGCCGATTATTTAGCTAAAATTACGCTTGCTGATCTCGTCGCACGAGACAACGTTCAAACTGTTGCTCTACGCCAAAATACACCAAGTTTTGATTCAGCCCTTTTATCGGTTACAGGTATCTGACATGAAACGTCCTATTTATCTTGACTATGCAGCAACTACTCCTGTCGACCCTCAAGTTGCTGAACGTATGATGGAATGCTTAACCTTTGATGGTATCTTTGGTAATGCAGCATCTCGTTCACATGCTTATGGATGGCAAGCGGAAGAAAAAGTTGAATATGCACGTGAACAAGTCGCAAATTTAATTAAAGCTGATCCACGTGAAATCGTATGGACATCAGGTGCAACTGAGTCTGATAACCTTGCACTAAAAGGTATTGCTCAGTTCTACGGTTCGAAAGGCAAACATATCATTACAAGTAAAATTGAACATAAAGCAATTTTAGATACTTGTCGTGAATTAGAAGAAGAAGGCTTCGAGATTACTTATCTTGAACCTGAACCACAAACAGGTTTAATTACCCCTGAAATGGTTCAAGCAGCATTACGCCCTGACACTATTCTTGTATCACTCATGATGGTCAACAATGAAATTGGTACTGTAACTGATGTTGCAGCGATTGGTGAGTTAACACGTGCCAATAAAACTTATTTTCATGTTGATGCTGCACAAGCTGCTGGTAAAGTTGAAATCGACCTTTCAACCATGAAAGTTGACTTGATGAGCTTTTCTGGTCATAAAATTTATGGTCCTAAAGGCATTGGTGCATTATATGTACGTCGTCAACCACGTGTTCGCATTAAAGCGCAAATGCATGGTGGCGGTCATGAGCGTGGTATGCGTTCAGGTACACTTGCAACACACCAAATCGTAGGCATGGGTGAAGCATTTGAACTTGCTGGTAAGAATTTACAAGCAGAACAAACTCGTTTACGTGTACTTCGTGACAAACTTTGGAATGGTTTACAAGACCTTGAACAAGTGTTCTTAAATGGTCATCCTGTTTACAATGTTGCTAACTATTTAAATGTTAGTTTCAACTTTGTTGAAGGTGAATCACTCATGATGGCACTTAAAGATGCAGCTGTTTCTTCAGGTTCAGCGTGTACATCTGCAACTTTAGAACCATCTTATGTTCTTCGTGCATTAGGTCTGTCTGATGAATTGGCTCACAGCTCAATTCGTTTCAGCTTTGGTCATTATACGACTGAAGAAGACATCGACCATGTTATTACAATTACCAAAGCAGCAGTTGAGAAATTACGTGAACTTTCTCCGCTTTGGGACATGTATAAAGAAGGAATTGATTTAAATTCAGTTGAATGGGCTGAACATTAATTTCATGAAAGACTTGGCATTTTGTTGAAAATCAATAAAATGCCCTCATATTAACTGTAGCAATACATCTCATCAACGCTGACCCCGAGGTTTGGAGAAGCATCATGGCTTATAGTGAAAAAGTAATTGATCATTACGAAAACCCTCGTAATGTAGGTGTTTTAGATAAAAATGCTGAAAATGTTGGTACAGGTATGGTCGGTGCACCTGCTTGTGGTGACGTTATGCGCCTTCAAATCCAAGTGGATGACAATGGTGTAATTGAAGAAGCACGTTTTAAAACTTATGGTTGTGGTTCTGCAATTGCTTCAAGTTCATTGGTAACTGAATGGCTCAAAGGTAAAACTTTAGACGAAGCTCAAGCAATCAAAAATATTGATATTGCAACTGAACTTGCACTTCCTCCTGTAAAAGTACACTGCTCTGTACTTGCAGAAGATGCAATTAAAGCTGCTGTTGAAGATTACCGTAGCAAAAAAGCTAAAGCCTAATATCTGTTGGTTTATTTTACAGATCATTTCATAACGGAGTTTTCATGATCAATTTAACTGAAAATGCAGCAACCCATATTCGCAATTATCTAACCAATCGCGGTAAGGGTGAAGGTATTCGTCTTGGCGTGAAAACTTCAGGCTGTTCAGGCTTAGCTTATGTACTTGAATTTGTAGATGATATGGATACACACGACCAAATGTTTGAACAATTTGGTGTGAAAGTTTTTGTAGATCCAAAAAGTTTGGTTTATCTTGATGGCATGGAAATGGACTATGTAAAAAATGGTCTAAATGAAGGCTTTGAGTTTAATAATCCAAATAAAAAAGGTGAATGTGGTTGTGGTGAGTCTTTCACAGTTTAAGCCATTTTCAACTTTTACATATTAAAACAGTGTTTTACACTGTTTTAATCGTATTTATCTTCATCAAATTAACAACATCGTTTTCTTGCAAAACATCGTGGACGAGTATCTCCCATGAGTCATTTTGAGCTGTTTAATCTCCCAGAAGCACTCGATATTGATCAAGCAAGTTTAAAATCTCAATTTTTAAAGTTGCAACAACAATATCACCCAGACAAAGCTGAAGATAAAGATCAAGCTTTGATTAAATCCAGTGACATTAATCAAGCCTATAAAGTCTTATCTCATGTTGATAGTCGTGCAGCTTATTTATTATCACTCAAAAAGCAAGATCATCATCTCGATCAATCTATTAATGATTTTGAGTTTTTACAATCTGCTTTAGAGATTCGTGAACAACTTGACGAAGCAACAAATAACGAACAACTTAACTCCCTCAAAACCGAAGTAAAACAATGGATTGATGGTTTAGTTCGTGAGTTTAAAATCGATTATGACGATGCTGATTGGTCAGAAGCACGTGATACTGTACGTAAATTACGCTTCTTTCAAAAAGTCATGAATGATATCGAAAAAGCAGAAGATCAGCTTCTTGATGATGAAGACTTTGACCTAGATGATGATTTTTAGTTTTTTAGTTGTGAATTTAATTTTGTATTTTAGAAAGGATGTAATCAATGGCACTCTTGCAAATTGCTGAACCTGGTCAATCAAGTGCGCCACATGAACACCGCATTGCAATCGGTATCGACTTAGGCACTACACATTCTTTAGTTGCGACTGTTCTCTCTGGACAGGCAAAAGTATTAAATGATGAGCAAGGACGTGTCTTACTGCCTTCTATAGTACATTACGCTCAAGATTCCACTCAATATGGTGATGCAGCTAAACCTTTTATTACTCAAGATCCTAAAAATACGATTGTTTCTGTAAAACGTTTTATGGGACGCTCACAAGCAGATATTAAGTTTCAACATCCTTATACTTTAGTGGGTGAAATCAATGAAATGCCTGCTTTTGAAACAGCACAAGGACGAAAAACACCTGTTGAAATCTCAGCAGAAATTTTACAACAACTTAAAGAACGTGCCGAACAAAGTTTAAAAAATCCTGTGAATGGTGCTGTCATTACTGTGCCTGCTTATTTTGATGAAGCACAACGCCAAGCAACGCGTGATGCTGCTCAACTTGCAGGTTTAAATGTTTTACGTTTACTCAATGAACCGACTGCTGCGGCTGTTGCCTATGGTTTAGATCAAGAGACTAATCTTGCAACAGATCGTAATTACGTGATTTATGACTTGGGTGGCGGTACTTTTGACGTTTCAATTTTACGCTTTGCCCAAGGTGTGTTTGAAGTTTTAGCCACTGGTGGTCACACTGCCTTAGGTGGTGATGATTTAGATCGTTTAATTGTAAAATGGGCAAAAAAACAACTCAATATCGACAACTTAGATGATATTGAGTACGCACATTTTGTTATTGCTGCTCGTAAAGCCAAAGAAGCTTTAACAGAGCAAGAATCTGTAGAATTAAAACTTTTAGATCAGACGCTTACCTTAGATCGTGCAAATTTTGAAGAAATTATTAAAGTCGCTTTAGACAAAACCATCAGTGTATGTAAACGCGTATTGCGCGATGCAAAACTTGAACTCAATGACATTCAAAATGTCGTTTTAGTGGGTGGTTCTACTCGTTCATATGCTGTACAAAAAGCCGTTCGTGAAGTCTTTAATCAAGAGCCTCTTTGCACGATTAATCCTGATGAAGTTGTCGCAATTGGCGCTGCAATTACAGCGAATCAACTGATTGGCAACTCTAAAGATGGTTCATTATTACTCGATGTTACTCCACTCTCTTTAGGTTTAGAGACCATGGGAGGACTCGTTGAACGCTTAATTTCACGCAATACTGCTATTCCTGTTGCACGTCGCCAAGAATTTACCACTTATCAAGACGGTCAAACAGCAATGTTGATCCATGTTGTTCAAGGTGAACGCGATTTAGTTGAACATTGCCGTAGTTTGGGTCGCTTTGTCTTACGTGGTATTCCACCAATGACAGCAGGTCAAGCACGTATTGAAGTGACGTTCCAAGTGGATGCTGATGGCTTATTAACTGTCTCTGCTAAAGAAACCACTTCAGGTGTACATGCTCAAATCGATATCAAACCTTCTTATGGTTTATCTGAAACCGATACTGAACGTTTGTTACTTGATGGTTATAAATTTGCAGAAATTGATAAAGACTTGCGTCATCTCAATGAAACTAAAGTTGAAGCACGTCGTGAACTAGAAGCATTGGAACAAGCCTTAAAAGTAGATGCTAAACTTCTAGCTGATGAACAATTGAATGCATTGAATCAAGCTGCGCTTGATCTCAAAGCTCAACTTGAAACAGATGATATTAAAGCAATTGAATATGCTGTTGAGCAATTGAAAACTCACAGTGATGCTTTTGCTGCTGAACGGATGAATCAACACATTGATCACGCCCTCAAAGGCACCAAACTAGATGACTGGTCAAACTCAAACTAATTTATAGGTCAAGACTATGCCACGTATTAAAGTACTTCCTCATGCAACAATTTGCCCAAATGGTGCTGAGTTTGAAGTTGAAGCAAATACTAATCTTTGTCAAAGTTTACTTGATAATGGTATTAAAATTGAACATGCTTGCGATATGTCAAAAGCATGCACAACTTGTCATGTCGTTGTGCGTAAAGGTTTTGATAACTTAGATGAAATGGATGATATTGAAGCAGACTTACTTGACCGTGCTTGGGGCTTAGAAGCAGACTCACGTTTGTCTTGCCAAGTCAAAATTGTGGATGAAGATATGGAAATCGAGATTCCAAAATACACGCTCAACCATGCTTCAGAAAACCATTAATCTTTAATTTTCCATAAAAAAACCACTTTCATAGAAGTGGTTTTTTTATCTAATCTTTAGTTCATTCTCAGTGATATTTTAAGATGTGCTCGTAATTTCATCTTCCACTCTTAACTTTACAACACCTGAAGAGTTGGTTAACTTTTGTTGTAATTTAATACGCTCAATCATTTTTTCTAAAACATCTACCAATTCTGAATATTCAAAATTTTGTACTTCCTGCATATTTAAAACCAAATGAAAACCTTTATATTCATAGTCAAACCACTGCTGACTTTCATTTTTAATATTGGAATATTTTTCCATTACTTGCCAAGTTTTAACTAAGTCTTGAATCCCTTTTAATTCCATCGGCTCTTTAGGTGCACACAAATAGTTATTTTTAATTAGTTTATACGTATCATCAGAAATAAGAATTTCATCAATTTCAGCAGCACCTTGTAAACGTGCAGCTAAATTTGCATCACGACCTACAATTGTGTATGCCATACGATGAACAGCGCCATAATTTCCAACGTGACAATATCCTGTACTAATTCCCATACGAATGTGTAGCGGTGCATACCCCATTTTTTCCCAACGCGCACGTAAAAACTTCATTTGTTGTCGCATCGCAATCGCCATATCTAAGCAATTTTTAGCATCTTGCTCAACGCCTTGCGAGTCAGGGTCACCAAAGAAAATTAAAATAGCATCACCCATGAATTTATCAATGGTCGCGCCATATTGTTTTGCAATTTCGGTCATATGACTCAAATAATCGTTGAGCACAAAAGCCAAATCATCAGGAATTAGAGTTTCTGAAAGCTCTGTAAAGCCTTGAATATCAGAAAAAAATACTGTAATTTTTTTACGCTTATATTCTAGTTTTGCCTCAGTTTCCCCTCGCATAATAGATTGCCAAAGCTGTAATGGCGCATAACGACTGAGTTGATTAGAAAGCTGAATATAACGATTCATTTCATTAAAATAATTTTGACGCTGTGTATCTACACGCTTGATGCGTCGAATTTGATAATAATTAGAGATATTAATAAAAATAATTAAGCCAACAAAACTTAAAACGGTTAATTCAGATGAAGTCTGTTGAAAGTAATCATCAAAACCAAAAATAAAAATAATATTAAAATAAAAAACAATAATACTAATCAGTATAGAAAATGAACTGAGCATCATTGAGATTTTATTATTTACTGCAACATAAATAATAATAAATAATAAAATAAATGTAATAACTAAACTTAAATGTAATGCAGCTAAGACTGTTGAAATAACAACAACATCTATTAAAAAATAAATATTTTTTCGGACTTGTGATCCGTATTGATATTCAAGCCATCTAGATAACCTTGGGCTAATGAGAATAATAAATAAAATAAAAAAAGGCACATAAATTTGATTATGTGCATGAGGAGAAGTGAAATAATAAATAATCAACAATAATGCAACCATTAAATATCCCATAAAACGCTGAAATATTTCAAATTGCTTAGGTTGTTTATCCAACACACGATCTAGTGGCAAATTATTACCTCGAATGTCATTTATTATTCACTCATCCGTGTGTCGTAAATAATTAGTCCATACGCCAATCAAATGGCATATCACCTTGACCACGTAATGCCAACATTAAAGTTTGACGCATATGTGCTAATACATCATTACTATAAGGTACAGCAGGTGTGCCCCATACTGGTTTCGGCCATGCGACATCATTCTGATAACGTACAACATGATGAAAATGGAGTTGTGGCACCATATTTCCAAGTGCAGCAACATTCATTTTATCAGCACGAAAAACACGCGCAAGCTGACTTGATAACCAACTTGATTCACGTAAAAACTGTTCTTGATCTGCCTGACTTAATTCATAAAGCTCAGTAATACCAGGCACACGTGGAATTAAGATTAACCACGGAAATTGCATATCATTCATTAAACGACATGTTGAAAGCGGGAAATCGCCGACAAAAAAAGTATCTTGAGCAAGTTGTGGATGCAAACTAAACATATCTTTATAAATGACGCAAAATTAAAAGGATGCTTAATACTAACACATCGGTTTTCATGTGAATATTGCTTATCTTGTGTTTCGGTACAAATTAATGAAAATTGCTTTGAACCTGATCACACTTATACTTTAAACTGTCGTAGATTTTTTACAAGAGGAGAAATTGAATTTTTTACAGCATTCAATTTCTTTTCTTGATGATTTATCACTTCAATTTTTAGCTTTTTTAAAGTCTTTTATCTCAGCTCTAAAAGTAATTGGTTGAGTAAATCTTGAATAAATTGAATACGTTTTTCATACTCTTCCAACATCACCATCACTTTCAAGCGTTGCCCACCTTCCATACGAAACCATGTTGGGTGCTTTTGCATCATTTGAATAATGCTCATCGCTTGCACTGGTGTATCTGGTGAGAATTCAATTGCACCACCATTTGCACCAATATCTATTTTAGTAATACCCAGTTGTTCAGCTTTAATGCGAATCTGATGAACATGAAATAATTGCTTGACGGGTTGTGGAGGTATACCAAAACGATCAATCAATTCCATTCTGATGTTATCTAATTTTTCCTGTGTATCTGTGTTACTAATGCGTTTATAGAACAATAATCGCTGATGTACATCGCCCAAATAATCATCTGGAATCAAGGCAGGCATGTGTAAAGTAATTTCTGAGGTCAATGATAATGGAGCATCAAAATTCGGGGTTTTACCTTGTTGAATCGCTTTGGTGGCTTTTTCAAGCATTTCCATATACAAGCTATACCCAATTGCCTGCATTGAACCACTCTGCTGTTCACCCAATAACTCACCTGCACCACGAATTTCTAAGTCTTCAGTAGCAAGCATAAATCCCGCACCTAAGTTTGATGCTCTTGAAATCGCATCCAAACGCTTCTCAGCATCACCTTTTAAACCCTTGATAGAAGGTACCATCAAATAGGCATAAGCCTGATGATGCGAACGACCAACTCGACCACGTAATTGATGTAATTGTGCTAAACCGAGTTTATCTGCACGTTCAATAATAATAGTATTGGCATTAGGTACATCAATTCCAGTTTCAATAATCGTTGAACACACCAAGACATTGTATTCTTTGTGGTAAAACTGCTGCATGACTTGCTCAAGTTCACGTTCTCGCATTTGCCCATGCGCCACAGCGACACGTGCTTCTGGAACTAAATTGCGAATATTTTCTGCTGCACGTTCAATCGTATCTACTTCATTATGTAGAATATACACCTGACCACCACGAAGCAATTCACGTAAAATTGCCTCTTTCATGGTTTCATCAGTTTGTTCATTGACAAAAGTTTTGACTGCCAAACGGCGTGCAGGCGGTGTCGCAATAATGGATAAATCACGCATTCCACTAAATGCCATATTTAAAGTTCGTGGAATTGGTGTCGCAGTCAGTGTCAACATATCAACATCTGCACGCATCGCTTTGATCCGTTCTTTGTCACGTACACCGAAACGATGTTCCTCATCTACAATCATTAAACCTAAGTTTTTAAATTGCACATTTTCTTGCAGAATTTTATGCGTTCCGATCACAATATCAACTTTGCCATCAGCTAAATCTTCAATGGTTTTGGTATGTGCTTTACTGGTACCAAAACGTGATAATACTTCGATCCGAATTGGCCAATCTGCAAAACGATCTTTAAAAGACTCATAATGTTGTTGGGCTAATAATGTCGTTGGCACTAAAACAGCGACTTGTTTATTATTTTGTACCGCAACAAAAGCAGCACGCATCGCCACTTCTGTTTTACCAAAACCGACATCACCACAAACCAAACGATCCATCGGTTTAGCTTGCTGCATATCATACAAAGTCGCTTCAATGGCATTTGCTTGATCGAGTGTTTCCTCATAAGCAAACCCACTAGAAAACTGCATATAAGCACTTTGTTCTAGCTCAAAGCTGATCCCCGGTTTAGATTGACGGCGTGCCTGAATGTGTAACAGTTCGGCTGCAACATCATGGATTTGCTCTAAAGCTTTGCGCTTAGCCTTATTCCAAGCATCAGTACCTAATTTATGTAAGGGTGCTAAATCTGGATCTCCACCACTAAAACGGCTAATGAGATGTAAATTCGTCACAGGCACATAAACTTTGGCATCATCAGCATAGTTCAGTTGTAAAAACTCATAATCTTGTTCATCAATATTTAATGTGACTAAGCCTGCATAACGCCCCACGCCATAATCAATATGAACCACAGGTGCACCAATACTTAGCTCAGTTAAGCTACGAATCAGAAATTCTTCAGAAACTTCTTGCTGTCGTTTTTTTCGACGTTGTACGACACGATGTTCATAAAGCTGATTTTCAGAAATCACCGATAAATGATCTGTAACCACTAAACCCCGATCAAGCGGCGCATGAGTAATTGCCACAGAAAAATTAGATTGTTGAAAATTAGCAAAATTATCAACAACAGGAATTTCACCTAAACTCGGACGTAAAGCATCTTTGAGTGTTTCTCGACGTCCTGCACTTTCAGCAACCAATAAAACAGGATGATTTGCTTCATCAATATATTTTTTAACAATCTTAAAGGGTTGTTCTAGTTTTGGATCTACAGGGAGTTTTGCAGGTGGTTCAGCCGTTAAATTGATCGAGCCTGATTTCAATGTATCGACGGCTTCCACAGAAGCAATAATTCTTGGGAATTGATTTAAATATTCAAATAACTGATTAGGCTGAATAAAAATTTCTTCGGGTGCTAATAAAGGTTGATCAACATTATGACGTCGGTCTTCATAACGACGCATGACATCTTTCCAGAAATGAGTTAGACCTTCATCAATAGCTTTATCTGTAATGACAATCGCATTAGGTGGTAAGTAAGAGGTCAAACTGCTTTGTGTTTGCATTGCCTCTTGCGAAAAAAATAGAGGAAAATAAAAATCTAAACCTGGTGAGGCTATTCCCTCTAAAACATCTTGATAAATTGGGTTTTTCTTTGGATTTGCTGTGGGAAAGCTTTCAGCATAACGGTCACGAAAAGTTGATCGAGCCTCTTTTAATGGAAACTCTTTTGCTGGTAAAACAGTAAAATTTTCCAACTTGGTCGTGGTTCTTTGTGTTTCTGGATCGAAAAATTTTAAACTATCAATTTCATCATCAAATAGGTCTATACGAATTGGTGCATTTTGCCCAGATGCATAGATATCCATAATACTACCACGTACAGCAAACTCACCATGATCATATACAGTATCAACCAAATGATAACCTGCTTGAATCAAACGCATTTTTTGTTGTTCTAAATCAAATTTCTGCCCCACTTTAATATCAAAGTGTTCGCCTAATACCCATGAAGTTGGTGCAACCCGCTGTGCCAATGTTGTCGCGGAAACCAATAAAATCCCTTTCTTCGGCATATTGGATAAAATTGATAAGCGTTCAGAAACAATATCTTGATGAGGCGAAAGTCGATCATAGGGTAATATTTCCCAGTCTGGAAATATCGTTGGTTTTATGCCATAAAATTCAAGTTCACTTTCAAGTTGACCTAGATGCTGATTATTTCGAGCAACTAAAACGAATAATTGCTCGGACTGCTCTGCTATTTCCTTAAACAATAATGCAGCAGATGAACCCAACATTGAACCAATCCAACGTTTTTCACCTGCTTTGAGTTGTTTTAAATTTAATTCAGAGATTTCTTGTTTAAACATAATTGCATAAGGTCAAAAAGACATAGCGGTAGTTTAACATGATGACTTTATTCAGTTGAGTGATTTTGTTTTTCTTATTGTGATCAAGGTCGCCGAATACCATTTACCTAAAGAACAATAGTATTGAAAATTTTGAATACTCGTGTTCATTTTTCTCTTTTAAACTCTTTATAATAAGCATTTAACTTATATATCACTTGCTTCAATTGTTTCAAATTTTCCTCATTATTACCCAATCTAACGACATATCGTCCAGAAGCAATTTCTAAATCAATCTTTTCATTAATAAGGATTGCTGTATAAAACAAACTTTTTAAATCATCAAAATTTTGCAGTTTACGATTAGAAAAATAAACTAATCGCTCAGATAATTCATTCACAACAATGCCATCCACAATAAACCCTTGTTCTTCATCAATTTGAATATTCTGTTCTGTTAAAAACGCCTGTTCTGCTGTGTTTTTATTTCCCTGAAAAAATTCTGAAATTTTACGAAACATGATAAACAACCCAAATTTTGGAGCTTCTATATTAACAAACATCGTTCTATTGAACAGTAAAAATTAATTAAAGCATACTACTGCTTAAAAAAATGCTCATTAAGCATGGTAATAAAAATTAAACAATAATGTAGATAAATTTAATTTTGATTATTTATTCACCTATTATTATAAATTTTTATTTTTTATATAAAAACCCTCTATCTATTTTCAAACTGTATAATTTATAATTGACTAAAATACTTGGTATTAATTAAATAATCTTTCAAGCAAATAGATTTTTATAAAAAAGTTGGTTTAAAATGCAGAATTATATTCCCTTCCAATTACGCACACTTGTTACTCAAATTGACCCATTACTTGATATGTATTGGGAAGATAATCTTAGAAATATTTTTGCTAAAATCAATCTGACTGATCAAGAAAATATTTATCAACAAATTTTACAACCTAAAAATATTCGCTGGGATCGTGAACAACAACGTTTTACCCATCATTTAAGAGATGATATCAACTCAATTGTTGAACAAATTCCACACGCAGGTATGAAAACACTTGCTCAAAAAATTGTCATGTCGCTTAATCAATTAAAAGAATATAAAAATGTGACTGAAGTCGCAGATTATTTAGAGAGTATTTTAAATCAAATTGATAAAATTGATGTTGAAGATAATATTGAATTACAACGTTTAAAATTAACTATTCGTAAAGAGTTTATTTATGCAGCAGCAACCATTATTAAACATAAAAATGATTTAAATATTGCCAATAACTTCCGAAATTTAACATTAGACTGTGTAAAATGTTTTATTTTAGAAGTTTATTTAAAACAACAATTGCTTGGTTTTTGGTTTAAAACCTTACGACCACGCCATTTAAAAGGTCAATCCCAAGCATTATTTAATGATTTTTTATTAAAACAACAAAAAATTAGACAGCTAGAAGTCATAAAAACATCTAAATATATTTTTGCGCTTGCTCCAAGTAGAGATCTAGATATTAACCCATTTTCTATTCGTCGATTTTTACTTGAAGAAAAAATTACTTTTTCGAGTAATGTATATCTTAATGGTGCTGCTTTAGATCTCACAACGATGAATCAAGAAACTGTTGTAACAGCATTTGCAGAACATATTAGTCGTATTATCACGGTTGAAAAATTAATTAGCCAACAAATTACAGACCTCATTGATCGCTTTGAATTATATAGCGTTAATCATTTACTTCCTTTACTATTTCAATCACTAGACTCATCTGGCTTATCTGCTGAAAAAGTTGTACAACAACGTCTATGGGACTTTGAACAGTTGTTAAGTATTCATATTTTAGAACCTATGGAAGATGCACTCAGAAACATGTTACAAAACAATGATGAAGCAGAATATCTATTCATTAGTATGCGTCAATTACTTGCTGACATTATTAGCTATTATAAAGATTTTCAGAGCCAACCTGCTATTATGTTTGACCAACAAGCCGATAATTTTGCGGCTCGTCTTACAGCATATTTAACACTAATCGCTAAGCGTAAATATGATATTTTTACTGTATCTTCAAATGAAGATTGGCTAAAAGCACTAGAACTCATTTCTGAACCAATTACTGAACTTAAAGTGATTTGTAAAGATGCTTTGGATAAATCCAAAGTTTTAAATTTAGAAATGAAAGAAAAACAACGAGATATGAAAGAAAAAGAAAACTCTTTTTTTAGTAAACTCCTCAACAAACAAGAAAAGCTGCAATCTCAATTGATTGAGTTAAAGCAACAATCAACTGATTTAAAACAGAATGCTTATCTAGAAATCGTTCGTATTCCTAAAAAATATCCGACTTTTACCGTATATTTAGAATTTGAGTCACTGATTTCCATTAATGACAAAGAACGCCATTATGCTTTTCCAACAGGCAAAAACTGGTTAACTCGTTTACCTATACTCGTGCAACTACCTGAAGACCGTAGTCTATTTAACTTACAGGAATTGTATCGTACGATGGAGTTTGATTTGAGTAAAATGAATCAAAAATGGACTGCTGCTATGAGTGCCTAATCATCTTGAAATTAAATTAAAATTTTCTATTTTATTAAAATACTTTACATTTATTCTTCATAAGAAATGTAAAGTATTTTTAAAGATAAACTTATTTAACATAAATCATTTATATTACAATTCTACAATACTTTTATTTTAATATTTATCTTAACTTCAAATAAGGAACATCCTACTTCTATTCACTAATTTTAATGTTATGGGGGTATTTACTTATGTTAAAAACAATTATTGCAACCTCATGGAAATACAATACAACTTCAAAATACTTAAAAATATTTTATAATAATGGCAGTGGTGAACTTTATTATCCTGTACCTGAGTTTATTTATAATAACCTATTGCGGTGTAATGATAAAACAGCTTTTGTACAAAAATATTTAGAGTATGATTTACATTTTACTCGGCTTACTATACTTTAAATCAAAAAAATCAGGCTAGTCCTGATTTTTTATCGTATATAATCTTTAAACGTAATCATAAATAAACCTGCACCTAAAGATAATGTCGTAGTTAAAAACCTTTGATCATTTTTAACTGCTTGTAGAAAAGTTTTTACTTCAGCAGTATGGGAAATGACATTATCTACAAATAATACACCACCTTGCTTATTCATTATTTCACTTAAATAAGGCCAATATTTAAGATATTGATCACGTTCAGCATCAAGTAAAATAAAGTCATATTTTTCTTGTGTTTGCGCTAAAAAATCAAAAGCATCACCTACCCAAAAATCAACTAAATGATCTAACTTAAAATCTTGAGCATAAGCTTTTGCTTTAATCGTACGCTCTTCATCAATTTCTAATGTGGTAATCCTGCCTTCTGTAACCTGTACTGCATCAGCAAGCCACAATGTAGAATAACCCGTCGAAGTACCTATTTCTAATACTTTTTTAGATTGTTGAATACGGATTTGCATTGCTAAATATTGAGCAGAATCGGGTTCAATATTTCTATAACGCTTTATTCGATCACATTGAGTGGCATCATATTTAATAAAAGATTGGTATAAATGATTTATTTTTTCAACAAAGTTTAAACTCATACTCATCACAATAATCCATTTTTTCTATTTAGTTTTAATATTGCACTTATTTACGTCAAACACATGACATTTAAAATAAATTACAATCTATTCTATTCCCTTTGAACAAGTACGACTATATCACTATTGTATTTATAAAATCGATTCGAATTCATTATAAAATAACGATATAGCACAATTAAAATTAATTTAATTCATTAATAAACTCAAAACGTGGTTGAACTGTGCCATTTTCCAACTCTATAGATTCATTAAACATGTCAAATGGTCTCACCCATATAGAAAAATCACCATATAAACACTGATAAACAACAAGTTTTTCTTGGGTTTCGCTATGCTGTGCCACATGTAAAACTTGATATAACTTTCCTTTATAATGTCGATAGATACCTTGTTTCATTCATTTAAACTTTTAAATTAAAAATTGAGTATAAAATTAAATTTTCTCTTATACAAATATTTAAATATAAAAAAATCCGCTTCAAGAGCGGATTTTTTTATATTTTTCAATTAAGAAAAATCTAATTCTTTTTCAAAGCCTTTTAACTCATGACGAGCCATTGCTAAGTTTGATTTAGCACGATCTAATACTAAATAAAGGAACAAGTTTTCATTTGATTCTAAAGGACGAATTAAATGATACTGTTTACCTAAAGTAATTAGAATATCTTCAATTTGGTCATCTAGTTTTAATGCTTTTGCAACTTTACGTTTAGCACGAACAACTTCTGTATTACCAGCAGCAGCTAATTCTAAATCAATACCTGTACCAGCAGTAGCAAGTGATAAACCACTTTCGCTATCTACTAATGCAGCACAAACAAAACCATCAATATCTGATAAAGGTTCTAAAGTAATACGAGCCATAGGATTCCCCATTGTTTTCTTGTTTAACGTGTTATTCTGTTCTAGTTATATTATGAACTACAACTAAAACAATATTCCCCTCGATGGTTTAAATCGAGTTCTTTTCAAAAATCAATATGAAGTAATTTCAAAGTATTTACTCCCATATTCGACTTTTTATCTCTACCTAACTTTGCACTAATATATCAATATATAACGGTATGTATACAGTTTATTTTGAAATATTTTTATTTTTTTGTACGTCTTTCATTAAGTTGAATATTTAGATAAATTTTCAACCGTTGACTTCGTTTCGTAAAGCATTTGTCCAATTAAAATATCTTTAGATGTTAAAGCCACTAAAACCATTGGATACTGAGGATGAGGCACCGCCGTTAATAATGCCTTACCATTTTCCGCATCAAGGGTAATGGTTTGGCATCCCACTAAGTTAATTTCTGAAATAAAGGCTGTCACCATTGCAAGAATTGAGCTGCTTACAGCCGCAATTTTTCCTGAATTATTGACATTCTTTTTATTTGCTAATGCAATTTCAAAACCATCTGAAGAACATAACATCACAAAATCAATACCAGAAACGCTGTTGAGCAAATTTCTAATTTTTAGTTCGCCATATGCTACAAACTCATCTGGAATTTTTCTTGATAGATTCACATCTAACATAACCCCACCTATAAATAGATTTAAATTAATTTACTTTTCATAGATACGACTCTAATAAAAAGTTATTAATTTTTATATTCGCCCCAAATTATAGTGAAATATATCACACATTTTTAAGTTTAATATACATACAACGCAATATTTTTTGTTATTTTCAGATTATTTTTTGCCTTTTCTGCACTCCTAAAACCTTTATTTAATTAACTTTTCAACTTAAATAAAATTATACTTAAGATGAGCTAAATTAAAATCATCTTGATTTATGCTTTAATATATGTACAAAGTGATTATTTAATAAAATCGAAAAAATAGATCACTAAAATAAAAACAAACTGTTTTACCTATGTTTAAAATTATCTTACTATAAGCTCAATGAATAAATTTACTCCCTTGGAGATTGTTAGCATGTTAGATACAAATACTTCTGCTCAATTAAAAACACTTTTAGAACGCCTTGAAAGCCCGATTGAAATTGTCGCTTCTTTAAATGATTCTGATAAATCTGACAAAATCAAAGAACTTGTGACTGAAGTTGCTGCTCTTTCAGATCAAGTAACTGCTCGTTTTGATGGTCAAAATGACCGTAAACCAAGCTTTGGGATCGCAAAAGTTGGTGAACAACCACGTGTATTCTTCGCTGGCTTACCAATGGGGCATGAATTCACTTCATTGATTCTTGCACTTTTACAAGTGTCTGGTTATGCACCTAAAGTTTCTGATGAAGTTTTGGCACAAATTAAAAGTTTAAATCTGACTGCAAACTTTGATGTATTTGTCTCTTTAAGCTGTCACAACTGTCCAGATGTGGTTCAGGCATTGAACCTGATTGCGATTAATAATCCTGGCACGACTGCAACCATGATTGATGGTGCATTCTTCCAAGATGAAGTTGAAGAACGCAAAATCTTAGCTGTACCAATGGTGTTCCAAAATGGTGAACATATCGGTCAGGGTCGTATGACTTTGGAAGAAATTGTTGCCAAACTAGATACAGGATCGGCAGCTAAAGATGCTGAAAAACTCAATGCCAAAGATGCTTTTGATGTTTTGGTGATTGGTGGTGGACCTACTGGCGCAACTTCTGCGGTCTATGCTGCACGTAAAGGCATCCGTACAGGTATTGTTTCTGAACGCTTTGGTGGTCAGGTCATGGATACTATGGACATCGAAAACTTTATTTCAGTGCAAAAAACCCAAGGTCCTAAGTT